>NZ_JBVJRT010000003.1:0-787807 GCF_055607425.1 Lentzea sp. NPDC037011
GATCCACGGCGGCGACTGACCCCTCCTCACGGTCAAACATGATCCACATCCGACATGCTGCACGCCACCACGTTGATCATTCTGTTAGGACCTCTAAGTGACTCACTCGACCCGGCGTGCCTGGCCGGTCGTGGCGGATCGCGCAGGTGGCCAGACCGAGGGACGCCTCGTGAATGTCGATGACCATGAACGTTGAGTCACCGCAGTTGACCAATCTGTGAGGAACTTCTAGTCGTGCCCGACACGCATGAGCGACACGACGGACCTGCGAGTGCCGACAGCGTGTGGCGAGGACTCAACTCGTTTAGAAAGGTGTTCCGAGAGTTGGAATGAGTTCTGGACACGTCTTGGGTCGCTTGGTTCACTGTCCACACCCAACAGAGAATCCTGTAACCGCTGTGATTCCAGGAGGCGAATTGCGCTCGTCGGACCGGTGAGCTCGCACGCCGGCCGGCTCGGAAGTCGAACACATCGTGGCTGCCTGCATCGGACGAACAGTTCGTTGCAGCAGACGACACATCTTGGTTCAGGAGGTTCCATGTCCAGACTGTCGTATGGGGTCGGAAAGCTCGATTCCGCCTCTTCGGAACCTGACGAGATGGAACGCCTCTTCCGGGCGCCGATCATTGCAACGATCAGCACCGTCAGTCCAGCCGGGTACCCGCAGTCCAGCCCTGTCTGGATCAAGTACGACAACGGTCGGTTGCTGTTCTCCGCGGCCAGCAACCGGGTGAAGATCCGCCACCTGCGAGCGAACCCGAGGGTGAGCGTAATGGCGTTTGATCCCGAAAGCCCACGTAGCTACGTTCACGTGCAGGGCACGGTCACGATCACGCCCGACGGCGCGATGGAACTGATCGACGAACTGTCGCTCGCCTACTGCGGCAAGCCCTGGGCATCGCAGCGCGGCGAGGAACGGGTAGTGGTGCGGGTGGAGCCCTCCAAGATATTCGTGCGGCGGTAAGTCGCATGATCAAAGCCGTGTTGTTCGACGTAGACGACACCCTGATCGACTACGGGAAAGCTGAACGCGACGGAATCACCGCTTACCTGCGGTCATTGGCCGTGGCCTGCGATCCCGCCGCCGCGGTGGCAAGGTTCGGTGAGTTGCAGGGCTACTACTTCGATCGCTATCTCGCTGGCCTGATCGACTACGTCGGGCAGGCGACCGCCCTTGCGGCCGCGATGATCGATTGGCTGGAACTGTCCCCGCTGGACGATCCGTACGACTGGTTCTTGGGCTATCGCCGGCACTACGAAGCGTCGCTGACCCTGTTTCCCGATGTGCTCGACGGGTTGGCGGCACTGGGGGACATTCCGTTGGGCATCGTGACCAACAGCGACTCCGTGTACACCAGAGTCAAACTTCGCCGCACCGGGCTGCTTGCGCGGTTTGATTGCATCGTCGGAGTGGACACCGCCGGCGTGTCGAAACCTCATCCTCTGATCTTCCAGAGCGCATGCGCGGAGATGGGGCATCTCCCTGCCGTCGTCGCCTACGTCGGCGACAAGAAGCTCAGCGATGCCCAGGCCGCGGACTCCGCAGGCCTGCACGGCGTGTGGCTGAACAGGTCCAATGACGGCGCCGGGGGCTTGACCGACCTCCGTCAGCTCGCAACTGCTCTCGGGCTGTGCCCCGATCGATCGCCATCACACCGCGCGACCGTGGCGGCGGGAGTCCAATCCGGAGTGATCGGTGCCGAGGTGGCTGCCTGTGATGGATGACCCGTTCGACGCTCAGCAGGCTCAGGGCGTGCTGAAGGCGGCCTGTTCGACGATTGACCTGGACTCCGGCGATGCGGAGCTCATACGTCTCGGCGAGAACGCCGTGTTCTGGCTGCGATCACGTTCTGTCGTAGCGCGGATCGGCCGCGGCAGTGCCCGCGCGGCCCAGGCGGACCGGGAAGTGCGATCGGCCCGGTGGCTCGCGCGGATGTCCGTTCCTGCTGTTCGCGCGCTCGATGTCGACCAACCCCTTTTCTTGGACGGGCACGTCGTCACATTCTGGGAATCAGTGAGCACGGAGGTCGGCCGTGGCAGCCCTGCTGACCTGGCCGGCTTGCTGCGCGATCTCCACGCCCTGGAAGCACCTCCGGAACTTGATCTTCCAGTCGCCGACCCGTTTCGTCGTGCACGCACCTGCCTCGATCGCGCGAAAGCACTGAGCGAAGAGGACCTGTTGTTCGTCAACGGCCTCCTGAACGACCTGGCGGCCAGGTACGAGAACCTCTCGTTCGCCCTCCCTCAAGGCGTCGTGCACGGCGACGCGAACGTGTGGAACGTCTTCCTGGACCACCGTGGAGCACCTGTTCTGGGAGATCTCGACACCTTGGCTGTAGGACCACGGGAGTTGGATCTCATGCCCGTGGCCTTGTACCACCACCGACTCGGGTGGCACACCGCAGCCGAATATCGGGGTTTCGTCGGCGGATACGGATTCGACGTGAAGGACTGGGAGGGATACGAGGTGCTGGCGGATGCGCTTGAGATCGAGCTGATCGCATGGCTTGCGCAGAACGCCCATCAGAGCCCCGCAACCTTGGCCGAGGTCGTCAACCGCATCGAGACGATCCGCACCGGAGCTTCCAGGCTCGGGTGGACCCCGTTCTTGTGAGCTCGGGAATTGCTTCATGCTCTGCCAGGGCGTCCAGAGGTCAGCCGCAAATTGGAGCTGTAGACGATGGGGGAACCAGCCGTGGCCATCCGTCCCGAGCCGAGGAACGGCTCCAGGAGCTTTCGCGACTACCTGGAAGTGTTGGACGAGCTCGGTGATCTGCGCGAGATCGACTGGAAGGTCGACACGGACCTGGAGATCGGCGCGATCATCCGGCACAGCAGTGAGACGTGTGCTCCGGCGCCGTTGTTCACCAACATCCTGGGCCACGACGGGTACCGCGTGGCCGGCGCTCCTCTGGCCTACAGCTCTGATCCCGGTGCCAGGATGGCCAGAGTCGCGGTCGCGCTGGGATTGGACCCTGCGACACCCGGTCCGCGCATCGTCGAAGAGCTCTCCGCCGCACTGCGCAACGATCCGATTGCCCCGGTCGTGGTGCAAGAGGCGCCCTGTCAGGAAAACGTCCTGCTCGGCGACGACGCGGACTTGACCGATCTGCCGGTTCCGCTGCTGCACGTCGGAGACGGTGGCCGATACATAAACACGCTGGGCATCTTCGTGCTGAACAGCCCTGACCGGAAGTGGACGAACTGGTCGGTCGCCCGCGCCATGCTGATCGACGGTCGGCGCATGACGGGTGTGGTCAGCGGGGACCAGCACAACAACGTCATCCGCCGGATGTGGCAGGAGCGAGGCGAGCCGATGCCGTTCGCACTCGTGCAGGGAGCACCGCCCGCGGCGTTGTTCGTGGGCGGGATGCCCCTGCCCGACGGCGTGAACGAGGCGGACTTCCTCGGTGGTTACTTCGGCGAGCCGATGAAGACCGTGCGGTGCAAGACGGTGGACGTCGACGTTCCCGCTTCCTCGGAGCTCGTCATCGAGGGCTACCTGGACATGGACGAGACCTGGCCGGAGGGACCGAGCGGTGAGTACCACGGCTATCTCGGCTCAGGTACTAAGTTGCGCCCGGTTTACCACATCACCGCGATCACCCATCGAAACGACCCGATCCTGCCGGTCGTCTGCGGCGGCAAACCCGTGGACGAGGACCACACCATCTGCGGACCCGCCATCGCTGCCGTCCTCCTGAACGAGCTGCGGTCGGCCGGACTGCCGATCACGTCCGCCTGGGTCGTTCCAGAAAGCGGATGCACCATGCTCGCGGTGTCGGTTGCACCGGACTGGCGGCAACGCACCAAGGCAACCTCGTCCGAGTTGGCGCGGCGCGTGCTGGAGGTGTGCAAGGCACCTGGCGCCGTTCACGCGGGCTGGTGGATCAACAGGCTGATGGTGCTGGACCAGGACATCGAGCTGTCCGACCACCGCGATCTGATGTGGGCCTGGGCAACCCGGTGCCACCCTGCCACCGGACGTCAGGTCGTCACCGACCAGCGGATCCCGGCGGGGGTCGTGTCCTACGACGACGCGGAACGCAAGGCCGCACGCGGCCCGGTCGAAGTGCTGGACTGTTTGACCCCTGCTGACCTACTTGCGTCGCGGAGCACCGCGTTCGCCGACAACTACCCGGTGGAGCTGCGTCACAAGGTCCTCGTCGACCTGTACGGCGACCGCCGGGCAGGCAACGGAGGTTCGCTCGCATGACCATGGGGGAGCCGAGTGTCAACGGGCAGCACCGTCGCCACCTGGACGAGCTTCATCGCGGCCGCGACCTGCCCGTGGTGGTCGGGATCAGCGGCGGCAGCGGGATGATCTACGGAATCCGTCTGCTCCAGGTCCTGCGAACGTTGGAGATACCGTCCCACCTGGTCATCTCCGTCGGTGCCCGGAAGGCGCTGCCCTACGAGTGCGACCTGTCGGTGCGTGAGATCGCCGCGCTTGCGGATGTCCACCACAGCCCCTCCGACATGGCAGCCGCGATTTCCAGTGGTTCGTTCCGCACCAGGGGCATGATCGTCGCTCCGTGCTCCGTGAAGTCGCTGGCACAGATCGCCACCGGTGTGTGCGACACCTTGTTGACCAGGGCAGCCGAGGTCACGCTCAAGGAGCGTCGACGTCTGGTCCTGATGGTGCGGGAGACGCCTCTCACCTTGACGCATCTGCGGAACATGGCCACGGCCACTGAGAACGGTGCGATCATCGCGCCGACGGTGCCGGCCTTCTACACCCGCCCGCGGACGCTCGACGACGTCGTGGACCACACCGTGGGTCGTGTACTGGATCTATTCGACCTCGACACCGGAGCGTTTCCCCGCTGGGCATAGGGGAAACAGGCACTCAGCGGGGACTCAGGCCGCGCTGCGCGAACGCCGTCGTCGACCGCGGCACGAGCCGAGGAGCCGGCACCTCTACCACACCCTCCACGTCCCCGCCGGCGATCACGTCGAGCATCAACCGCGCCACCCGCGCCCCGTACCCGGCCACGTCCCGGGTCAGTGCCGTGATCGCCGGCCGCATCACCTGGCACAGCTGCGAGTCGTCCCACGCCACCACCGAGAGGTCCGCGGGAACGGAGAGCCGCATCTCGTCGGCCACCGACATGCCCGCCACGGCCATGATGCTGTTGTCGTACAGGATCGCCGTTGGGCGAGTGGGGGAGCTGAGCAGCCGGCGGGTGGCCTGCGCGCCTTCCAGGCCGGTGTAGTCGGTGTGCACGACGTCGGCCGAGTCGAGGGTGCACGACGCGGCTGCCGTGCGGAACGCCTCGTCGCGGCGGCGGGTGTGGAGCAGGTCGGGGAGGCCGGCTATGCGGGCGATTCGGTGGTGGCCCAGGGCGGCCAGGTAGCCGACGGTGTCGGTGGCGGCTGCGGCGTCGTCGGCCCAGACGTGGGGGAGGGTGCCGGTGCCCGTGGGGCCGCCGACCACGACGGTGGGCAGGGCCAGTTCTTCCAGCAGGGGGATGCGGGGGTCGTCGGCGCGCAGGTCGACCACGATCACGCCGTCCACGCGGTGGCCGCCCCACCAGGACCGGTAGACGTCCAGCTCGGCGTCGGCGTTCGCCACCACCTGCATCATCAGCGCGTAGCCGGGGGCGGCCAGCACCGACTCGATGCCGCTGACGAGCTCCATGAAGAACGGTTCCACGCCCAGGGTCGTGGCGGGGCGGGGGAGTGCCAGACCGATCACGTTCGTGGTGCCGCCGGACAGGACGCGGGCTGCGCTGTTGCGGTGCCAGCCGATCTCGTCGGCAGCGCGCTGGACGCGCTGACGGGTGCGGTCGGAGACCCCAGGGCGGCCGTTGAGGGCGAACGACGCCGCGCTGATCGACACGCCCGCGCGGCGTGCGACGTCGGAGATCGTCGGCCGCTTCAACCCCGGACCTCCTCGTTGGCTGGTGATCTCAACCTAGCAGGTAGCTAAAGCGTTCGATGGACATAGCTGATGAACGCGTCTATCTTCGAGCAGACAAACAAATAAAGCGCTTTAGTCAATCGGCTCGCCGCCGCAGCCACCGCGCAGTCCCGCCCGAACGAGGTGCGGGGTCGACGAGGAGGAGAGCGAGTGCGACACACGAAGACAGCGCCGCAGCGTTTCGGCGCGGCATTGGTTGTTGTCCTGACCGCCCTGGCCACGGTGTCACCGCCGGCGCAGGCGTTCCCCAGGTCGTCACGGCAGCAGGTGATCGACTACCTGGGTTCGGTCACCGGCCGGTACGTCGTGTCCGGTCAGCACAACAAGGAGCCGGCGAGCAACCCCGGCCAGTACACCCAGCAGGTCAAGGACATCACCGGCCAGTACCCCGGACTGTGGGGTGGTGACCTGATGTTCCGGCCTGAGGACGTGGCGAACCGGCAGCGGGTGGTCGACCAGGCGAAGGTCGAGTGGGCCAACGGGTCCCTGGTCGCCCTGACCTGGCACGTGTGCACGCCCACCGGTCCGAGCACCTGCCAGTTCGACGGCGGGGTGAAGACGCAGATCGGCCAGAGCCAGTTCACCGAGGTGGTCACCAGCGGCACCGCGCTCAACAACGCCTGGAAGCGCCGCCTGGACGAGGTCGTGCCCTACCTGCAGCAGCTCAAGAACGCGGGTGTGCCGGTCCTGTTCCGGCCGCTGCACGAGATGAACGAGGCCTGGAACTGGTGGGGCAACCGGCCGGGACCGGAGGGCAGCGCGAAGCTCTACAAGATCACCCGCGACCACCTGGTGGGCAAGGGGCTCGACAACCTCATCTGGGTGTGGAACGTCCAGGACAACCCCGCCGGCAACTGGGCCGCGTACTACCCCGGCGCGCAGTACGTGGACGTCGTGTCCCTCGACGTCTGGTACAAGGGCCTGCCCAGTTCCGGTGACTACCAGCAGGTCCAGAACATCGCCGCCGGCAAGCCGATCGCCCTCGCCGAGACCGGGAAGGCGCCGAGCGCGGCGTTCCTGGACGCCCAGACCCGGTGGAGCTACTTCATGATCTGGTCGGAGCACCTGCGCGGCAACAACACGGCGGCGGAGGTCCAGACCGCCTACTTCCACCCGCGCACGCTGAACCAGGGCGAGTTCACGATCCCGGGCGCGTAGCGCCGGCGGGTGCTGCCGGTGCGCTCCACGACGCCGGCTCCGGCGGCGACGCGGGCCAGGAGGTTCTGGCCCGCGTCACGACCGTGCGGTCAGAGGCGTTGCAGGGTGTAGGTCCCGCTACCCGCCTTGTTCACCAGCACCACGCCGTACCAGCCGGTGGCCGGCGGGGTGAACGTGATGGTCTCCACCGCGCCGGGACCGCCGATCGCGGCACCGGCGGCGACACTGGTGCGGCTGCGGACGTAGGTGGCGGACTGGCCGGCCACCGAACCGACGAGGAACAGCTCCGCGTCCTGGGAGGCGCTGCCCGGCGTGACCTTGATGGTCACCGGCACGCCCGCGGTGAGGCTGGTGTCGCGCACCGCCACGACCTTGGTGCTGGACATGGCGATGGACTGCGCGGACGCCGCGGGCAACGTGGTCGAGCCCTGGGCCAGCTCCAGGCTGTAGCCGCCGGTGCCGGAGGAGGCGTTGACGCGCGGGTAGAAGTCGCCGAGCGGCGTCGTCCCCGAGTTGGAGTTGATCGCCACGAAGTCCACGACACCGGCGGCCAGGCTCGCGCCCTTCTGCACGGTCTGGGCCTTGTCGTCGTACACGCGCAGGTCGTAGTCGGCGCCCGCCGGTGAACGCAAGGCCACCACGGACCACGCATTGGTGGTGGTGTTGAAGGAGAAGTTGTGCGGCACCGGGGTCGGCCGGGACACCGCGGTGTTGTTGGCCAGCGGGTCGCGGAAGGTGTAGTCGATGGTGTTCTGGTAGAGGGACGCGAGGCCGCCGCCGGCCGCGGTGTTGAAGCCGTCGGCGGTGCGGTGGGCCCAGAACTCGGCGAACGTGTTGGACTTGTGGTTCAGGAACGTCGTCCAGATGTTGCCGGGGTTGCGGCCGCTCTCGGCCAGCCGGTCCCACGGTGCCTCGTCGGTGCTGTCGGACAGGTCGATCAGCGCGCCGGCGACGCGGCCCTCCACGGTGTCGCCGTTCTCCCACGGGAAGCTGCCCCACCACGGGTTCCAGGTCGAGCCCCAGGTGGCGCTCTCCAGGTCGATCCAGTTGCCGTCCGCCCAGTTCCACACCGGGTCGTTGTAGACCTGCACGGGGGTCCACTCGGCGAAGCCCTCGACCCAGGCCAGGCCCGCGGTGCCGTGGGTGTGGACGCCGTGCGGGCCACCGGCGCCGGGCACCGGGCTGAACTCGTAGACGTCGTCCATCACCGAGTGCGTGGCCTCGTGCACGGTGACGTCGCGGGAGTTCGGGTCGTTGGCCATCAGGTGGATCTGCCGGGTGGGCGGGTCGTAGTAGGTGCCGGTGACCGAGTCCCAGCGCCAGTTCACGACCACCCGCGGGCAGGTCGCGCCGCCGGCGTCGTTGGCGTCCCAGCAGGCGCCCGGCTTCCAGTTCCAGAAGTCGTTGATGGCGTCGTAGGCCTGCACACCGCGCTGGTGCAGCGGGTCACCGGGCTGGAGCTGGCCGAAGTTGTGCGTGGTGCCCGTGGCGAGGTTGGCCGCGACCGGGCTGTCGTAGGAGTAGACGGTGCCGGTGCCGGTCTCCTGCACCCGCCACATGTTGTTCTCGGCGACGAACCGGACGTAGATGTCCTGGCCGCCGTTGGCGAGACCGCCGTCGGTGTCGGTGTTGTCGAAGCAGACGGAGTAGTTGCCCGCGCCGTCGGTGGCGACCACGCCGAGCAGGTCGTGGGCGTCGTTGACGTCGCGGTCCCACACCTGCACCCCGTAGTTGGGGGAGCTGCGGACGACGGCGAGGTTGTCGGTGTAGGCCCAGCCGCCGGTGACGCAGGCCGTTCCGGCCAGTGCGGTGGTCCCCTCGACCTGAGCGGTGGGCCTGGCGGGGGTGGTGGCGGCGGGGCGGTGGGTCAGCTGCGGGGCGACGCGACCGGCGGTGACCACGGCCGGTGCGGTCGTGGTGTGCGCGGAGCCCGCCATGCCGGGGGAGGACTTGCCGCCGCGGTCGGCGACGGTGAGGTACACGTGGTCGGCGGGGATCGGGGAGTGCTCGTCACCGGCGGACACCGCGCGCACCGCGATGTCGGCGGGACCGGCCGCGGTGGCCCTGACCCGGCCGGTGAACCGCTGGGTGCCGCCCGCGGCCAACGCCGTGCCACCCTCGGCGCGGCGCACCCCGCCGCGGTCGGCGGGCGTGGCCGGGGTGACCTGGCGGCTGCCGAGGCCCGCGGGCACCTGTTCCCATTCAAGGCCCGCCGGCAGGTCCACCTCGACGCGCACGTCGGGGCGGGCGAACTGGGCGGCGACCTCCACGGTCAGCACCGCGGACTCGCCCACGGCGGGCAGGGCGGCGAGCCCGGCCGAGACGGAGACGCAGCTGCGCCACTGGTGCCGGTCGGAGACGTGCGGGTTCGGTCTCAGCGCGCAGGCCTCGGGTCCTCGCGCGGCGTGCGCTCCCGGCGGGGCGCCGGTGACCAGGCCGCTCGCGGTGAGCACGACCAGTGCGGTCACCCACCGGGCACGCGCCTTCGCTGCAGACATCGCTCACCACTCCTCGGGTGTCGAAAAAGGCTTGGAAGCACAACGATCGCCGCGCGACGCCGGACCGGACAGGCCCACTGCCCCCGCGGAAGGGGTGGACCACTGCGGGAGGTCGCCGAAAAATCCGCGCGGGAGATCACCGGCGCCATTACCGTTGTGGCGGGCGGAAGGGGGAGCGTGGCCGGTTCGCAGCTGGTGGGACGGGAGCGCGAACTCGCTGCGGCGGCGGAGGTCCTCGCACGGGCGCAGGAGCGCACCGCGCGGTTGCTGCTGTCCGGCGAGGCGGGGATCGGCAAGAGCGCGCTGTGGGAGCGGGTGCTGGCCGACGCGGCGGAGCGCGGCTGCACGGTCCTGTCGTGCCGTCCGGTCGAGTCGGAGGCCCAGCTGGCGTTCGGCGGTCTGGTCGACCTGTTCGACCGCTTGCCGGACAGCGCTTTCACGCTTCTGCCGCAACCACAGCGCACCGCGCTGGAGGTGGCGCTGCTGCGCCGCCAGGCCGGCGAGGGCGCGGGTGACCAGCGTGCGGTGTGCCTGGCCGCGCTCAACGTCGTCCGCTCGCTGGCCGCCGCCGCACCGCTCGTGCTGGCCGTGGACGACGTGCAGTGGCTGGACGAGTCCAGCGGCCGGGTGCTCGCGTACGTGGTGCGCCGGTTGGCCGGGGAACGCGTGGCGGTCGTGGTGTCCGTGCGCGACGGGGACGGCGGTGCCGCGCCGCTCGGGCTGGCCGGGCAGGACCACCTGGTGCACCTGCGGCTGAGCGGGTTGAGCATCGGCGCGCTGCACCGGTTGGTGCGCGGTGCGGTCGGTGCGCCGCTGCCCCGGCCCACGCTCGTCCGCCTCCAGCGGGCCAGCGGCGGCAACCCGTTCTACGCGCTGGAGCTCGCCGGTGTGCTGGACGACGGTGGTGCGCCAGGACTTCCGCTGCCGACCCCGCGCGCGTTGGGTGAGCTGCTCACCGACCGGATGGTCGCGCTGCCCGCCCACAGCAGGGAGGCCCTGCTCTACGCCTCGGCGCTGGCGCAGCCCACCGTCGACCTGGTCGCCCGCGCCATGGGCGACGCCGAGTCGGCGGACGAGGCGCTGGCCGACGCGGAGGACCACGGTGTGGTGGAGGTGCTGGCGGGCGCCGTCCGGTTCACGCACCCGCTGCTGCGGTCCGCCGTCTACTCGGCCGCGCCGAACGGGCGCCGCCGCCGGGTGCACCGGCGGCTCGCGGAGGTGCTGGACGACCCGGAGACCCGCGCCCTGCACCTGGCGTTCGGGGCGAGCGGCCCCGCTCCCGAGGTGGCCGACGCCCTGGGCGAGGCCGCGCACCTGGCCCAGCAGCGCGGTGCGCTCGAGAACGCGGCCCGGCTGTGGGAGCTGGCGGCCGGTCACGTCACCGAACCGGAACGCAGGGCCGGGCTGCGGGTCGCCGCCGCGCAGTGCCTGTTCTCCGCCGGGGACGCGCAACGGGCCCGCGAGCTGTTCGAGGCCGCCGTGGCCGATCTGCCCGCCGGCCCGCACCGCGCGGTGGCGTTGCTGGAGCTCGCGGTCGCGGTGTTCTTCGGCGGCGGCCCGGTGGAGGCGACCGCGCTCAGCGACGAGGCGCTGGCCTGCGCGGGGGACAACCCGGTGCTGCGCGCGACGACGTACCTGCGCCGGTCGTTGTTCTGCCAGAACGACACCGCCGAGCGCTACCGCAACACCCACCAGGCGCTCGACGAGATCACCGGCCACGAGGAGGAGGCGCCCGACGACCTGGTGGCGTGCATCCTCGTCAGCAGCGCCTACTACAAGCTGCTCGCCGGACTGGGCCTGCACCACGACTACCTGCGGCGGGCAGCGGAGCTGGTCTCGCCGACGGCCCAGAACCGGGACGCGCGGGCGGCCCGCAGCCTGCTGCGCGTGGTCGCCAAGTACACCGATCCGGTGCGCGGGCGGCAGGAGTTCGCCTTGTCGCACCGCGCCTCGCTGGACCGGGGCGACGAGGCGATCGCCGTGCACGAGCTGGTGCACCTGGCCGAGCTGGACGTCTGGCTGGGTGACTGGTCACTGGCCGCCGCGGAGGCAGCGGAAGCCGTCGACGCCGCCGAGCAGACCGGACAACGACCGTGGGTCGCCTACGCCCTCTACACCCGCGCCCTCGTCGACGCCCACCGCGGCGACCACGACGAGGCGTGGGAAGCGGCGACGGAGGGGCTGCGCATCGCCACCGACCTCGACGACTCGTGGGTCACCGTGCACCTGCGGGCCGTGCTGGGCTTCACCGAGCTGTCCCGGCACGAACCGGCGGCGGCCAGGGAGCACCTGCTCGCCGCGCTGGAGCTGTGCGCGGCGGTCGGGCTGGGCGACTTCCCGCTCAGCTCATTGTACGGCGACCTGGTGGAGGTGAGCGCGGAGCTGGGGCTGGTCGCGGAGGCCGAGGCGCTGCTCGCGGACCTGGAGCTGCGCCGCGACCGCGCGCCCCGCCCGTGGGTCACCGCGGTGGCCGCCCGATCCGCCGCCGTGGTGCGGATGGCGCGCGGTGACCTGGCGGGCGCGCAGGAGGCGGCGGAGGCGGCGCCGGAGCTGCCGATGCCCTTCGAGCGCGCCCGCACCGACCTCGTGCGCGGCCGGATCCTGCGGCGCCGCAAGGAGAAGCTCCTGGCGCGGGAGCTGCTGCTGGCCGCCAGGCACGAGTTCGAACGGCTGGGCGCACGCCAGTGGGCGGCCGAGGTCGACACGGAGCTGAGCCGGCTGGGGTTGCGCCGCGACGACGAGCACGGCCTGACCGCGACCGAGCTGCACATCGCCCGGCTCGTGGCCGGCGGGCTGAGCAACCGCGAGGCGGCCGCGGCGGCGTACGTGACGACCAAGACCGTCGAGGCGCACCTGAGCCGGATCTACCGCAAGACCGGTGTGCGCACCCGGCGCGAGCTGAGCCGGTTGGGGTTCCTGCGGGAGCCGCGGGACTGACTGTGGGGTCGTTCCCCGATTCCCGCAGGGGTGTCCCCGCCGCAGGCTTGACCGCATGACGACGGAGCCGGCGGGTCAGCTGTTCCTGGTGGAGTGCTACCTGCCCGGCGCGGCCGCGGAGGAGGTCGCCGCGGCGATGTGCTCCGTGGTGGCCGCTGGTAGGGGAACCACGGCATTCGTCTGCTGCCTGGCGATACCGGGCGACGACACCTATTTCGGCCTCTTCGGCGGCGGCACGCCGGACCACCTGGAGCTGACCTTCCGCAGGGCCGGGGTGCCCTTCGAGCGGATCGTCGAGGCGACGCGGGTCGGTCTGGACGCGGCCGGGGAGGCGTTCGCAGGACAGGGGGAACGATGCGCGACCAGGAGAGCCTGACGGTCCCGATCGGGCTGGACCGCGGTACCGGCAGGCCGTTGCAGGAACAGCTGGCCGACCAGCTCGCCGCGGCGGTCGACCGGGGTCAGCTGGCCAGCGGCCACCGGCTGCCGTCCACCCGGACGCTCTCCGAGCGGCTGGACGTCTCGCGCGGCGTGGCGCTGGCGGCCTACGAGATCCTCTACTCGCGCGGCTACCTGGAGAGCCGCCGCGGCTCGGGCACCTACGTCGCGGGCCGCACGGCCGCCGTGCGCGCGCTGCCCGCGCCGAAGGCCGGTGCCGAGCTGGTCGACTGCACGCCCGGTCAGGCCACCCGCGACGACTTCCCGCTGGCCGCGTGGCGTGCGGCGTGGCGGCACGCGAGCTTCCAGCCGCCGCTGACGTGCGACCTGCCCGCCGGTGGGCTGCCGGAGCTGCGCCAGGCGGTGGTCGAGCACCTGCGCCGCACGCGCGGCCTGGTGGCGGACGACCACGAGGTGCTGATCACCACCGGTGTGCCGCAGGGCGTGCAGCACGTGCTGGCCGCCTTGGCCGGTCGCGGACGCGTCGCGGTGCAGGACCCGGCACCGCCCGCGCTGGGGCAGGCGGTCGAGTACGCGGGGGCCACGGCCGTGGCGCTGCCCGCGGACCGGGACGGCCAGTGGACCGGTGTGGTGCCGCCGTCCTGCACGGCCGTCGTGGTCTCACCTGACGGGCAGGTGCCCGCGGGCGCGGTGCTGCCCGCGTTGCGCCGCGGCCAGCTGGCCGACTGGGCCCGGCGCGAGGACGGGTACGTGGTGGCGGTGGCGGTGGACCACATCGCGCCGTCCGCGGCACCGCTGCCGAGGCTGCTGCACCTGGCCGGCCCGCGGGTCGTGGTGGTGGGCGACTTCCGCACGGTCTTCGACCCGTCGCTGCACGTCGGTTACGTGCTGGTGCACCGCAGCCGCGCCGACGAGGTGACGCGCAGCGTGCGCCGCGGCCACGACCAGCCCTCCGCCGTGGCGCAGTCCGCCATGGCGCACCTGCTGGCCGAGGGGCACGTGATGCGCAGGCTGCGGCGGCTGGAGCGGTCGTTCGCCCGCAAGGACGTCCTGGTGCGCGCGGCTCTCGCGCCCCTGCGGCTCGCGGCACCGGGTGTGCCGGGCGTGGTCGTGGTGCACCTGCCCGACCACGTCCGCGCCGCGCAGGTGCAGGCCGAGCTGCGCCTGCGCGGCGTGGTGGTGCCGGTGCTGGCGGCCTACCACCTGCCCGGCCGCCCGGCGGGCAACGCACTGGTGTTCGGGCACGGGCACCTGTCCGACCGGGCGCTGCGCACGGCACTGGACGCGCTCACCACCGTGCTGCGCGCCGACCACGCCGTCACCGACCGGGCGTGCGGCCTGTAGTGCGGGCCGCTCGACGACTCCCGCGCAGTCCGCGCGGCGAACGCAGGAAGAACGAAGGGGAGGGGTTCTCATGAACGTCCGCAAAGCAGTTCTGGCGGCCGCACTGGCCTTGGCCGCGGCATTCGCGGTCACCGCGGGACCGGCGGCAGCGGTGACCGGTGCCGACCCGGTGGCGCAGCAGGACGCCGAGCGCGAGGGCGGTGGCGGCGAGGGCGGTGGCAGCGCCTGAGACGAGCAGGCACGGCGCCGTTCCCCTCTGCGGAGGGGGACGGCGCCGTGCCGTGTCAGGACTTGCTGTCGTCATCGCCGCCGCGGCGCAGCTCCCTGCGGGCGTCCGAGATGGACCTGGCCAGCTTCGGCAGTCGGCTCGCGCCGAACAGCAGCACCACGACGAGCAGCACGAGCAGGATCTCCGTCATGCCCAGTGGCACGGCACACTCCTTTCAGGACAGTGCGACGGTGTCGGTGTGGACCAGGCGGGTGGCGGCGGTGCCGCCGTTGCCGTCGCGGTGGACCTCGAACTCCTCGACGGCCAGCCGCAGCGCCCCGGCCCCGGTGGGCAGCGTGACCGTGCCGGTCCAGGTGTGGACGCCGCTGTCGTTGACCGGGGTGGAGATCGTGGTGGCGAAGCCACCGCCGGCGGGCTGCCAGCGCAGCACCGGGTCGGTCACGCCGTCGAGCTGCCGCTCCACGGTCACCCTGACCTCGTTGGGACGGCCCGAGTGGGTGAGCGAGGGACCGGGACCGGTCACCTGCACGGTCCGGGTGGAGCCGCTGCCGGTGACCACGACCGCCCGGTCCGGTGCGAGCTGGGTGAAGTCCGCGGTCGCCACCGCGGACAGGTGGTGGCCGGGGATCGAGCTGGGCTGGTAGCGGGCCAACGCCAGGCGCACGAACGGGAAGTAGCTCTTCAGCGGGTCGTCACCGGTGCGGGTGATGCGGATGTCGCAGAACCACAGCCCGCGCGCCGAGTCGTAGGCCACGTCGTACGCGGCGAACTTCAGCTGGGTGTCCGGGAACTCCGGCACCGCCATGCCCGTGCCGTAGATCGCGGCCTGCGGGAACGAGCTCGCGGTCACGTCGTCGGGCATCACGGTCGAGTGCATCGCCGCGTCGGCGCCCCAGGCCGTGACGACGTTGCGCAGGTGCTCCGGTGCGTCGTTGACCGTGTCCGGCCACATGAGCACGGCGAGCTTCTCCCCGTCACCGCTGGAGAACCACGGCCGCTCCAGGTACACCCGCAGCCCGCCGCCGCGCCGCACGCTCTGGCCCGGCGCCGGGTTCTCCCAGCGGAAGACCGGCAGGACCTGGCGGATCCTGGGCGCGGCCGGACGGGCGGTGCTGGGGATGTTCTGCTCCAGCACCGCAGGCGCGCTGCGCGTGTCCGGGCGGACGAACGACACCTCCAGCGTGCGGCCCGTGGTGAGGTTGCCGCCGTTGGTGCGCCGGAACGTGCCGGTGGCCGCGTCGGTGACCACGTAGTCGCCGGACGCGTGCTCCGGGCTGCTCCCCGGCGGGGCCTGCCGGTACTGCCGGTGCGTGTCCCTGTCGGCCACGACCAGGTGGGCGGGGTCGACCGGCACGCCGAGGGTGTGCTGCGTGCCGCTGAAGGCGACCTCCCTGCGTTCGCGGAAGAACTCGCTGAAGCAGGTCACCGCCCGCGCCTCGTACCGCACGCGCCGGTGCTTGGTGTCGCCGAACTCGTGCCGTGCCTGGAACTCCAGGGTCTCCGTCACCGGCGCCGGCCCGTGCACCTGGCTGACCGGCACGGTGATCGGCGCGGCCCGGAACGTGCGGTCGAGCACCGGTTCCGTGACGCCGTCGTCCACCGGCATCCGCCAGCTTCCGGCGAACTCCACGCTGCTGGTGCTCTTGCGGCTGACCTGCACGGACGGGCCGAGCACCACGTGCGTCGAGCCGGCCTGCCCCTCGACCGGCCGCCGAGCGGTGACGGAGCCGATGCCCGGTACGGCGAGCGGGGTGCGCACGGCGTGCGTCAGGGTCAGCGACCTGGCCGGGGTGAACATCCAGTGCCGTCCGCCGACGACCGACTGCCGCAGCGCGGTCACGTTGACCTGGTTGCCGGGATGGGCGGCGTTCCACTCGGCAGCGCCCTGCTCGACCAGCGGCCACAGCGCCATCAGGTCCAGGTCGGCCGCGTCGAACTGGGCGGAGAGCTGGAGCCGGTAGCTGTCGCCCGGCATGAGCCGCACGGTCAGCACGCGGTCGGTCCCGTTCCACGACCAGCCCGCCGTGCCCTGCTGGAGGCGGATGCGGAAGCCCTTGGCGTTCGGCCACGTCGCCGGGTCGGCCGCGGTGATCGTCGTGGACGTGGTGGCGCCGGGCAGTCCGCGCACGAGGATGCGCCGGGCCAGCGGTTCCGGCAGGTGGGGAACGGGCAGCTGGTCGGTGTCGTAGTACCAGTGCCGGTCAGCGGGTGCCGGCAGGGTGCGCGCCGAGGCGTGCTGCTCCAGCGCGGCGGCGTCCCGTGCGGCCAGGTCGGCGTAGGCGACGGCGTCCACCGGCCGGCCGGTGGTGGTCCGGTCGAGCATGCCGTGCTGCTCGGCGACCTGGACGGTGGTGCGCGGCGGCAGCACGTGCCGGTCGGCGGTGCCGACGTTCGTGTCGCTGCCGGTGTTGCCGCGCAGCACCATCACCTCCAGCGACTCGGCCGCACCCGGCACCGACCGCAGCAGCACCTCGGGAGCGGAGACCGGTTCGAACCGGCGGAACGTCTCCGCCGCGGTGCTCAGCGCCGAGTCGGTGAGCGCGTCGGCCTGCTCGGTGGTCAGCGAGTTGCCGGCGATGTCCACCGCCCGCGCCCGCAGCCGGTAGCGGCGCCCGAACCGCAGCCGCGGCAGCGCACGGGCACCGAACGTGGTGCGGAACGGGAAGTCCGGGTCGGGCGACCCGCTGCCGCCGGCGAGCCCGTTGTCGCCGGCCAGCGACTTGCCGGGCCGGCCGACGGCGAGGCTCCAGCCCGCCCAGTGCACCAGCGACTCCTGCAGGTACAGGTCCTCGTCGCCGCCGGCACCGGAGGTCGTGGGCGCGGTCTGCGCGGCCGTCTCCTCCAGCACCTTCACGTTCTCGTCACCGCTGCGCACGAACACGTACGCGCCATCGCGCCACATCAGGGAGAACCACTGGCCGGCGGTCTCGTCGCGCACGTCCCACCGGTAGCCGCGCACGACGTCGTCGGCGGTGAGCTCGACGTCGTCGGTGATCTTGTCACCGCCGGAGGTGAACGCCGCGTCGTTGACCTGCCGGCCGCGTTCGACCTTCTGCGCCAGCCGGACCGCCCGCGACAGCCGGCTCACCGAGAAGCCGGCCGTGCGCAACGCCGGCAGCGCGTGCTCGTCCGGTGTGGTCGCACTGCGCTTGACCACCTGCCCGCCGCGCTCGACCCGCAGCCGGGTGACCGTGTCGGCGAACTGCCGCACGGCCAGCGCCGCGGCGTCGGGGTCGACCTGCACCACGGCGAACCGGTCGGTCTCGCCGACCCGCAGCAGCCCGTCGCGCAGGTCGCTGTCGGTGTCGAGCGGGCTCGCGGCGAACACGTGCCGTGCGCCCTTGCCGATCCGGCAGCGCATCAGCGGCCGCACGTGCACCTCGGACTCGCTGCCCAGCAACGGTTTCAGGTCGGTGACCACCCGGACACCGGTGACCCGCTCGTTGCCGCGCACCAGGTTCAGCACGGCCGGGTCGGCCGACTCGAAGTCGAGGACCAGTCCCAGCAGCCGCTGGAGGTGGTGGTGCTCGCGGGTCATCGCGACGGCCTGGTGGAAGTCCAGCTTCGGCGCGGCCAGCGGCGGCAGGTCGCCGGTCACCGGCGCGCGCCTGCGGTGGAACCGCTCGGCCTGCAGGAACGTCAGCGCGACACCGTCGGCGGTCGAGGCGTCGCCCGGCCGGAACGGCACCGCCCACCGCGCGGGGTCCTGCGGGTCGAGGCTGAACAGGGCCTCCAGCCGGTCGCGCAGCCGTTGCTTGCGGTCCAGGCCGGGTCCGGAGTGGTCGCCGTCGAACTCGAACCCGACGGCACCGAACGCGTCGCTCGCGGTGAGCTCGTCGAGCGTCGGGAACTCCTCGGGGAACCGCGCGCCGAACCGCCCGTAGCGCTGGTGCACGAAGTCGCGCACGTGCTGGGTGGGGTAGGAGCGGATGCGCCGGCGGGCGAACCGGGTCAGCGCGTGCCCTTGGACGTGCGAGGTGGGCGTGAACAACGCGGTCCAGTGCCGGCTCACCGGTGTGGACACGCGTTTGGCCGTGGCGCGCACGGGTCTGCCGCTCTGGTCGAGGACACCGGGGAACTCCAGCTGGAACGCTGCCGCGGCCACCCTGGCGGGCCAGTCGGTCCAGTCGGGGAAGGCGCTCAGCTGCGCGGAGCCGGCCGTGGGCAGCAGCCGCGGCGCGACGTGCACGGAGAACCGGACGAGGTCCAGGCCGGCGGTGACCCCGCCGGGCAGGACGGTCCAGGTGATGGTCTGCTTGCTCATGATCAGGCTCCGACGGGGGCGAACGCGGCGCAGTACCCGGCCCAGTCCTGCTGGGTGAAGGCGGCGCCGAACGGGTGGGCCGGCAGCTCGGGTGCGGCGGCGAGGGCCGCGCGCCGGGCCGACGGTGCGGGCGTCTTGGCGAACTCGCGGCGGGTGCGGACGGTGAACGTCTCGCTGAACAGCCACAGCTCGATGGACACGGTGATGCTCGCCTCGCCGACGAGCACCGAGCTGCCGTCGGCCTTCTCCTGGTAGGTGAGGCCGAGGTAGAACTCGACCGACACGGACACCAGGCCGAGGAACCGCAGGCTGCCGCGCATCCGCAGGTAGGCGGCGAGACCGGCCTGCTGGCGCACGACCTCGGTGCCGTTCTCGACGACCTCGACCTTCTCCAGCAGGTACGAGATGCCGCCGAGGGCCTCGATGCCGCCGCTGGCGACGCCCAGGTCGAGCGCCAGCGCCGCGCCGAAGACGAAGCCGACCTCCAGCCGTTCCAGGCCGTCGGCCCCGAGCGCCACCCCGGCGTAGCCGCCGCCGGTGAACCCGAAGATGCGCAACGAGAACGGCCGTTCGCGGGTGTTCAGGTCGAAGTTCACCCGCACCGCGCTGCCGTCGAACGGGATGGCCACGGCGGCGTGCACCGTCAGCTCGCTGATCTGCAGCACTCCCAGCGGGATCGTCGGCACCGCGAACCGCAGTCCCGCCTCGACGCCACCGGTGCCCGCGGTGATCTCCAGCTTGCTGCCCAGGAACGAGCACAGCTCGGCCAGTTCCTCGACGTACTTGAAGGCGTTGTGGAAGCTGACCTCGCGCAGCCCGCAGTCCACGGCCGTCTTGCTGCCGCTGCCAGAGGAGTACCGCAGGAAGTCGAACTCCAGCGAGATGATCCGCCGCGGCCCGGTGGTGCCGAACAGGTGCAGGGCGAAGTCGCGCAGCTCGGCGTTGACGCGGTAGCCGGACTCGACGCCCGCGTCGACCGGGTGCGTGTAGACGGCGAGGACGGTGAGCGGGTCGGTCGTCCCCAGCGGCTCGAACACCGGCAGCGCCTTGGGTCCCGCCTCGATCTTCGGCGTCCAGAGCATGGTCCACTCGTGGGCGCCGATGTCGTCGCGCAGCCGGTGGCTCATCCTGGGGGCGTTGTCCGGAATGGACGCCGGCGGTGAGGTGAGCGCGGGCAGCAGGTCCTTGACGGGAACGCCGCCGAGCACCTTGGCCTTGGTGACGTCACCGAACATCTTCGCCGGGTCGTACACCTCCTTGGCCGCGTCGACCGGCACGACGGTGACCGGACCGTTCTTGGCGGACATGGCTTTGATGTCACCGCTCGGCGTCGCCATGCCACCGGTGGCGGCGGCCGAGAACGCGAGCGGTGTCTGCGGCGCTGCCGGGTGCAGCGCGAGGTAGACCCCGCCGGGGTTGTTCGTGGAGTGGTCGATCCCGTTGACGAGGTAGGCCTCGGCGTACTCGAACGGTGTCGCCCCCACCGCCCCGCCGGTCAGCGCGGCGACCTCCGGCAACCGCACCACGGCCCGTTCCAGCACGGGGTGGAACGGAACCTGGCCTGTCGTCTTCGCGGAGCCGAACACGATCCGGTCCACGTTGCTCGCGGTGCTGCCGGCCGGGTAGGTGCCGCGGTGCGCCAGCGCGACCTTGTGCCCGCCCGTCTCCGCGGCCCGCAGGGCGAGGACCTCGGTGGTGGTGCGGGTGTTGTAGGCGGTGTGGATCGCGTCGAGCAGGTCGTCCGCGTTCTGCGAAGTGGTCGTGGAGTCCGGCACGAACACCACCGGAACGGTGAAGTCGACCTCCTGCCCGTCGTGGTCAACGCCGCGCAGGTGGAAGGGGAGCGGCGCCGTCGGTGCCGACGCGGCCTTCGGGATGAACGAGGCGGCGATCCGACCGCCGGCGAAGTCCTGCGGTGTGGCCAGCGGCGGGGTGATGCGCGTGAGGACCTCGATCGCGGCGAACGGCACCTCGCGCCCGCGCCGTGCGAGCGTGGTGTCGGCCCAGTAGGTGCGTCTCGTCTGCTGCACGACGATGTGCTGGGTCCGGTGCAGGTAGGCGTACCACGGTCCGGGCGTGCCGTCGGGGTTGGGCCTGCGCCCGAACCGGCGTTCCGCGACGTCGACCAGCGAGGCGCGATGTCCGTACGGGAACAGGAATCCCGCGTTCTCGGTGCGCACCAGGTGGTCGCGCCCGAGACTGGCCCTGTGCTGCCATCCCTTGAGCTGCAACGAGCTCGTGGACGGGTACCTCCAGGTCCCCTCGGCTTCGAAGGTCGCGCCGAGGCTGCTCAACGCCACCCCGGTGGCCTCGACGGGTTTGGGCAGGGACGGGTCGAGCCCGGTGCGCAGCGTCGGATCGGCGCTCAGGCGGACGAGCGCGAACCGCTGCCTCGGCCCGAGCACGTGCAGGACGTCGTCGGCTTCGGGCACTGACGACGGAGTGCGCACCCACGACGCCATCTGCGGGTCCGCGAGCCAGATCGCCCGCAGCGCACGGGCCTCGGCGTTCTCCTGACCGGTCTTGGCCGCGAGCCGGGTGTGCCACAGCTCGGTCCACCCGTTGCGCGTCACCGGTCCCGCGGAGTGCCGCCACCCCTGGTTCTCGTCGGGGGACAGCAGCACCCGCCACGGCATCTCCAGCGCCGTCTCGGTGTCGATCGGCGCCACGAGCGCGGACGCGGTCTGCGTGGCGGTGGCGGTCGCGGTCAGCCGCGGCGTGAACGCGGCCCACGCCAGCAGGGCGTCCACCGTCGTGGCCATCGGCAGGGCGGAGGTGACGTCGAAGGCCAGCCGGCTCGGTCCGGCGACCCTGGTGGCGAGCGGCAGGTCGCCACTGGTCAGCGGAGCGGCGAGCTGCTTCTCCAGCACGGCCTGCGGCGGGAAGTGCACCACCATGAACGCACTGCCCGCGGCGACCTTGCGCAGCTCCGTCCCGTTCGCCGCCAGGTCGGCGTTGAACAGGTCGATCCTGAGGTTGAGGGCGTCCTCGCGGCGCCTCAGGTGCAGCGTGCGGGTGGCGGTGGCGGTGAGTGCGACGTCCGCCGTCGTCTCGCCGGGTCCTGTCCCGCCGGCCCTCGCGACCGCCAGCACCAGACCGCCCGCACCCGTCAGGTACAGGAACCGGCGGCGGCTGACGGTCTTGTCCTCGTCGTGCGCCGGCCGTTCGTCATCGCTCATCGCTCGTCCTCACCGGGTCGTGGAAGTGCGTTCCAGCCTCGGGTGAGGTCGTGCGGGGCGGCAGGTCCACTACCGGTCGAGCTGTGCTGGGCCACTGCCCGCGGCGGTCGGGCTAGGGCTGCGCCAGTTCCTCCAGCGCCTTCTCGACCTCCAGCGACGGGTCGGCGATCCGCGCCGCCCGCAGCGCGCCCGCGAGCACGGTCATGAGCATCTCCGTGACCTGGTCGACGTCGAACGCGTGCTCGCTCAACAGGTGGTCGCGTGCGAGCTGGTCGGCCGCCGTCGTGTACATCCGCATCACGGCCCTGACCGCCGGTCGTGCGAAGTCCAGTCCCAGGTTCTCGCACAGCTTCCGGTTGCCGTCGTCGCGCACGCGGTCGAACGACTCCTCGACGCCCCACGGCTGCAGCAAGAGGTTCAGCGCCAGGTCGCGGTGGGCGGCCAGGTACGTCAGGTGCGCCTTGTGGGACTGGCGGATCCGCCTGCCCAGCGGCACGGCCGGGTCGCTGACGTGCAGGTTGAGCACCTCGGCCCCGATGGCGCACAGCACCTCGCCGTAGAGGCCCTGCTTGCTGCCGAAGTGGTGGAACACCAACCCGTGCGCGACGCCGGCCGCCCGTGCGATGTCGGCGGCCTTGACGTCGTCGTAGCCCGAGGTCATGAACAGCTCACGTGCGGCGGCCAGGACCTTCTCCCTGGTGGCGGCGGCGGAGGCGGCGCGGGTCATGGGCTCCACGCTAACAGCTCGTTGACTCGAAGTCAGCGAGACGGTATTCATTGATTACAAGTCACTGACTTTCAATCAACGGAGTGTGCCATGACGAAGACCTTGATCATCGGAGCGACCGGCACCGTGGGCGGCCTTGTCCTGGAAGAGGCCGTGCGCCGCAACGTGGACGTGCGTGCGTTGGTGCGCAACAAGGAACGGGCGAACCTGCCCGGCACCGTGGAGGTCGTGCAGGGCGACCTGGCCGACCGGGAGTCCGTCGCGGCGGCGCTGAAGGGCGTCGACTCGGCGTTCTACGTGTCGCCGCACGAGACCAACGAGGTCGAGATCGCCACGGTCTTCGGTGAGGAGGCCCAGCGCGCGGGTGCCCGCCTGGCGTTCGGCGGCTTCCACGTCGAGGACGAGGAGGCGCGTGCGGCGGCGAGCTGTGCCATCCCGGCCTACGGGCCGAAGCTGGCGCTCGCGGCGTTCCTGGCGAGCACCGACACCCGGCCCGCCATGTTCAGCCTCACCAACTTCGACCAGAACGACGAGGTCTTCCGCGCGGACATCGAGGCGGGCGTGTTCCCGACGCCGCTGCACCCCGGCGGGGTCAACCGGATCGACCTGCGCGACGCCGCCGAGGTGATCACGAACGCGCTCACCGACCCCGGGTTCGAGGCAGGCGCCTACCAGTTGCTGGGGCCGGAGTCGCTGAACGGCGAGCAGAGCGCGCGGATCTGGGCGGAGGCACTCGGCCGCGAGGTCGTCTACACCGGTGCCAACCCCGAGTGGCGCAAGGCGTTCGAGCGCAGGCTCTCCGGCCAGAAGCTCGTGGACTGGATCCGCAGCTTCGAGCTGCTCAGCGCGGCGCCGATCGGGACCGACCCCGCCGAGGTCGAGATCATGACCAAGCTGCTCGGCCGTGCCCCGCGCACGCTGCGCGACTACGTGCGCGACTCGGTGAACCGCTGATGGCCGCGTCAGTGCGGGGTTCGGGGGCGTTGTGTTCGGGGGCGTTGTGAAGATCGGTTTCACGTTGCCGCAGGCGGGCGGGGTGGCCTGGCAGGCGCCGCGGGTGGCCGAGTTCGCCCGCACGGCCGAGGGGCTGGGAGCGGACAGCCTCTGGGTGATCGACCGGTTGCTGTCGCCGGTCAACCCCACGACCGGTCACAACGGGGCCGAGAGCTTCCCGGACGAGTTCCGTGCCGTCCTGGACCCGTTCGTGCTGCTGAGCGTTGCCGCCACGGCCACGGAACGCGTGCTCATCGGCAGCAACGTCCTCAACGCCCCGTGGTACCCGCCCGCGCTGCTCGGCCGCGTGCTGACCTCGCTCGACGTGCTCAGCGGCGGCCGGCTCGTGCCCGGCCTGGGGATCGGCTGGTCGCCGGAGGAGTTCGAGGCGGTGAACGTCCCGATGTCCGAACGCGGCACCCGCCTCGACGAGACCCTCGACGTGCTGGAGCAGCTGTGGACCGCCGACCCGGCCGAGTACCGGGGGAGGCACTGGACGCTGCCCGCGACCCGTGCCGCGCTGAAACCGGTGCGCCGCCCGCCGATCTACCTGGCGGCGTTCGCGCCCGCCTCGATGCGCCGGGTGGCCCTGCGCGGTGACGGGTGGCTGCCCGCGCTGGTGCCTCCCCGCACCACCGACGTCGAGGCGGCGGTGAACCGCCCGCTGGCGACGATCCGCGGCATGGCGGCCGAGGCGGGCCGCGACCCGGCCGAGCTGGACGTGATCCTGCGGATCTACCCGTCGGTCCGCTCCGCCACCGCGGTGGCCGACGTGGCCGCGTTGATCAGGCGGGTGGAGGCGGAGACCGAGGTCCGGCACGTGCTGGTGGACCTGATGTACCTCGCCGACGACGTCGACCACGTGCTGGAGCTGGTCGAGTCGGTGCTGGAGAACGGCCGCTGAGCGCGGACGGACCCGCCCGACGATCGCCGGTACCCGCACCGGTCAGAAGGCGCTGCTGGACACAGTTTCCAACGCGAACGGTCAGCCGACCGGGTTCGGCTACGACCAGACTGGAAACCCGACCGGCGTGAGGCCACCCGCGCCGATGGGGCGCTACAACCTGATCAGCAAACGGACTCGATGACGAATGGAGATCATCCCGACATGAAGGTGTCCAGTCGACGGAACCGCGTGTTCGCCGTGCTCGGCTTGCTGCTGGCCGGGGCGCTGGCAGGTGTGGCGGGCTCTTTTCTGGAAGAGGCGACCGGCCAGTTCTGGCTGCGTTACCTGCCGATGGTCGTGGTCGTCGTCGTCGCCGTGATCGCGATGTTCCGCGCGGGACTGATTCCGCCGAAGAAGTGACCTGACGAGTTCGTGGAGGCGCAGTCCGGCGAGCAGCGTGTTTGGCAGGACATGGTGCACCAGGCCAAGATTCACCGTGCACGTTCACCACACCGTCGTCGACTCACCGGTCGGGCCGCTGACCCTGGTCGGCGAGGGCTCGGCCCTGATCGGCCTCTACTTCGACGGCCACCTGCGACCTCCGCGCCTCGGCGACCTCGGTGACGCCGATCCCTCAGCGTTCGACGAGCCCCGCCGGCAGCTCGACCAGTACTTCGCCGGGCAGCGGCGGAGCTTCGACCTCGAACTGGCGCCCCGGGGCTCGGCGTTCGAACGGAGCGTGTGGGCGCTGCTGACGTCGATCCCGTACGGCCAGACCCGGACCTACGGCCAGTTGGCCGCCGAGCTCGGCGATCCGGGCGCCGCTCAGGCGGTGGGCAACGCCAACGGGTGGAACCCGATCAGCATCATCGTGCCCTGTCACCGCGTGGTCGGCGCCCGCGGCAGCCTCACCGGCTACGCGGGCGGGCTGAGCCGCAAGCGCTACCTGCTCGACCTCGAAGAACCTCCACCGGAGCAGGACGGCCGCCTGTTCTGAAGGCCGGTGGTGACCGCGGCCGACAGTAGCAAGGGCTCGCCAGGGCAGCGGCCAGGCCAGTCAGCGGGCACGGGGTGCGGCAACTGGCCGGTGCGGCAGGGCGATACGGCCGACTCCGGTGTCCCGGTAACCCGGATGGGCCTTGCTTTATCGCTCAAGAAGAGCGAACCCTGTGGTCCGCGCTCGCTTTCTCCGCCAGCAGCACCACAACAGCGAGAGCTGCCGCGATGCACGCCTTCACCGCCGCCATCGGTCGACCACGACAGGAGAGCAGCACATGCGCCGGAGAAAGAGCGGTCTCGCGATCATGGCGGCGGCGGTGGCAGCCGCCATGACGGCCGTGATCATCACGAACCCCGTGTCCGTCCAGGCGGTCGACGCGCCGGCGTGCGCGGTCGGGTACCAGGTCGACCAGTGGAGCAACGGCTTCGTCGCCCAGGTCAAGGTGACCAACAACAGCGCCCCGATCGACGGTTGGACGCTGACCTGGACCTTCGCCGGCGACCAGCGCGTCACCTCCGGGTGGAGCGCCGACGTCACGCAGTCCGGCAAGGTCGTGACCGCGCGGAACCAGGCGTTCAACCGCGGCATCGCGACCGGGGCGTCCGTCCAGTTCGGATTCCAGGGGACCTTCCAGGGCGTCAACGAAACACCGGTGGACTTCACCCTGAACGGCGTGCGGTGCAACGACACCAACCCACCGACGACGACAACGACAACTACGACCACGACAACGACGACCACCTCGCAGGAACCGCCCCCTGGTTGCCCGAGCGGCGCGTTCTGCGACGGCTTCGAGAACCAGACGGGGACGACGCCGGCCGGTGACTGGTCGCTGACGTTCCCGAACTGCCAGGGAACCGGCACCGCGACCGTCGACAGCTCGACCGCGCGCAGCGGCAGCAAGTCGATCCGCGTCAACGGCCGCGCCGGCTACTGCAACCACGTGTTCCTCGCGACGCCCAGGAAGACGACCGGATCCAGCCTGTACACCCGGTTCTACGTGCGGCACACCACCGCGCTGCCGGAGGCGCACGTGACGTTCGCGGCGATGAAGGACACCGCCGACGGCGGCAAGGACCTGCGCATGGGCGGCCAGAACCGCGCCCTGCAGTGGAACCGCGAGTCCGACGACGCCACGTTGCCGGAGCAGAGCCCCAACGGGGTCGCCCAGAGCACCCCGCTGGCGGTGGACCGGTGGACCTGCGTGGAGTTCGGGATCACCGGTTCGGAGCTGCGGACCTGGGTCAACGGCACCGAGGTGCCGGGTCTGCGCGTGGACGGTGTGTCCACTCCGGACGTCGACGCGCAGTGGTTGCGCCGCAGCGGGTGGAAGCCCGCACTGACCGATCTGCGGCTCGGCTGGGAGAGCTACGGCAGCGGTGACGACACGCTGTGGTTCGACGACGTCGTGATGGCGGCGTCACGGGTCGGCTGCTCCTAGGTCCTCCGCGCGGCCGGCACGATCGGGACCGGTCGTGCCGGCCGCCCGCGACCTCGGTCAGGACTCGCCATCGCCGAATCGTAAATCGACTAATCACCGCGCTGAATTTCTCCGCAATTCGACACAATCGAACGACATTCGACTTGACTGTGTGTTACGCCACTGTTAGGACTGATTCTGGGAGCGCTCCCAATCACCTGAGGCCGACTTCCTGGAGATGTCATGGCAGAGCGTCGAAACCACTCGGACACCGCGGGTTCGCAGCCCGTGCGGCGACGGACCCTGCTGGTGGCGGGCGCCGCGCTGCCGGTGCTGGCGGCGGGGGCGACGCCGGCCGCGGCGGCCACCTCGGTGGTCGTCGAACCGTCGAACGTGCAGCAGACGATCCTGGGCTTCGGCGGGATGAACCACACCGTCTGGACCAGTGATCTGACTGCCGCCCAGCGTGAGACGGCGTTCGGCAACGGCGCGGGCCAGCTCGGGTTCACCGTGCTGCGCATCCCCGTCCACGAGGACCGCGCCAACTGGAGCCGCGAGGTCGCCACGGCCCGGCGCGCGGTCGAGCTCGGCGCCAAGGTCATCGCGTCGCCGTGGAACCCGCCTGCGTCGATGACCGAGACCTTCTCCGGCGGTAAACGTCTGCGGTATTCCTCCTACGGCGCCTATGCGCAGCACCTGAACGACTTCGTCGCATTCATGGCGAACAACGGGGTGAACCTCTACGGCATCTCGGTCCAGAACGAACCGGACTACGCCCAGGAATGGACGGCGTGGACCCCTGCCGAGATCGTCAGGTTCCTCCGCGAGAACGCGGGCTCGATCAACGCCAGGGTCATCGCCCCCGAGTCGTTCCAATACCGCAAGAACCTCACCGACCCCATCCTCAACGACCCCGCCGCGCTGGCGAACGTGGACATCATCGGCGCGCACCTCTACGGCACCCGCCCCGCGGACCTCCCCTACCCGCTGTTCCAGCAGAAGGGCGGCGGCAAGGAGCTGTGGATGACCGAGGTCTACCACCCGAACAGCACCGACTCCGCCGACCTGTGGCCGCAGGCGCTCGACGTGGGGGAGAACATCCACCGCGCGCTGGTGGACGGCCGCTTCCAAACCTATGTGTGGTGGTACATCCGCCGCTCGTACGGCCCGATGCGCGAGGACGGCCAGATCAGCAAGCGCGGCGCCAACATGGCGCACTTCTCGAAGTGGGTGCGCCCCGGCTACTCGCGGATCACCGCGACCGCGAATCCCCAGTCGAACGTCTACATCTCGGCGTTCAAGAGCGGGGCACGGATCGTGATCGTCGCCATCAACAAGAACACGTCACCGGTGGACCACGTGTTCACCCTGCGCGACACCGGTTCGGCGACGGTCTCGACCTGGCTGACGAGCGCGACCGCGACCCTCGCGCACTACAACGACTTCACCGTGTCCAACGGGGCTTTCAACGCCCAGTTGCCGGCCCGCAGCATCAGGACGTTCGTGCTGAACTGAGGCTTGTTCAAATCCCGTCGTCGAACGTGAAGAACGCCGCCGCGTCGTGAACAAAGACTGTTCGTGGACAAACCAAGATCGGCGAAGTAACCATGAACCCGGTCTCGGTGGAACGTCGGTCCGTTGCGGTGATCATCGACCTACCGACGTCAGTCCGGCAAACGGTTGCTGCTCCGGGGAACCAGCGGTTGTGTCCACCCCTGTCCGTGAAAGGGGGCGCTGAACGTTCCCCGCGCCGAGGCGACATGCCGACGATGGGGTTAGCACGATGAACGAACCACGAACACGTTTGATCTTGGCCTTCGACGGGTCCTGCGGGCAGTGCCGGCAGATCTCCCGGTTGGTCGAGCGGGCCTGCGAGGGAAAGCTCGAAGTCCGCCCCCTGGGCAACCCGGACGTCCGGCGCTGGCGGGAACAGGCCCTGGGTGCGGAGGCACCGTGGGCCCCGACGCTCCTCCGGGTCGAAGGGGACGAGGTCCGCGCATGGGTGGGCCGGGCCATGGCCGTGCCGTTGGTGCGACGGCTGGGGTTGCGTTCGATGGTCCGGGTGGTCCGGGCCTTCGGACAGCTCCGCGTCTCCGCAGCACCTCCGGCCGAAGGCGCCGGCGACGTGATGGGGCGCAAGCAGTTCCTGCAACTCGGCGTCGGTGCCGCCGTGGTGGCCGGCCTGGCCGTCACCGGGCAGGTACCCGCGTTCGCCCGCAGCGGCCGGTCCAAGTCGCGGGCGTGGGTCGAGGCGAACATGCACCGGCTGCCGCGCCAGTACGCGGACTTCTCCACCTACCCGATGACCTACCGCAGGCAGATCTACCCGCACCTCCCGCCCGAGACGAAGCGGCAGCTCTGGCTGGACCACCTCAGCCAGTACCGTGCGAACGCCGCGGGACTGACCCCGGCCGGAACCGCGGTGCTGGACCGGGCGACGGCCATCGTGCGCGACGAGTGCACCTTCACCTCCGTTCCCGAACCGGGCTCGAAGTTCGACCGAACCCTGCGGGAACTGCGGCAGAAGGCCATCCGGCAGTTCGGCCGCGACGAGGCGAACGCCATGCTCATCACGCTCGGTCCCGTGCAAGACCCGGTCTCCTCCCCGGTGGAGGAGGACGACGACCTGGACGTCACCTGCTCCTGCTCGGACCAGTGCCACGACGAGTGCCCCGGTAGTGACCACTGCGAGTACCAGCTGCACAACTGCGCATTCATCACGGACTGCTGCGCGTTCTGGCTGTACGTCTGCAACGGGCTCTGCACGCGGTGATGCGCCAAGCGTGATCCGTTGCACCACCTGGCCCGTGCTCCGGCGAGCGCCACTTCGCCGGAGTACGGGCCATGCGTGTGGCAGAGGAGGTACCAGGCGTTCGGCGGCTCAGAGGACTGCGGTGAAGGTGACCGTGCCGCTGACGCTGGTCAAGCCCTCAGGGGTGAGGCAGGCGGTGAGGTCGGTGGCGGGCAGGACCTTGGTCTGGACGACGGTCGCGCCTGCGAACAGTCCGTCGACCACGGTGCCGGTCAGGACGAGCACCGTGGTGCCGCCGGGCTTGAGGTTGACCTCGAAGCCACCTCGGACGGTGCTGCTCTGCCCGGTGTTCCAGTGGTAGGCCGAGGTGTGGGTGGTGGAGCCGGCCAGGCAGCTGAACGTGCCGCTGACCAGTGAGGTGAAGGTCGCTCCGGTGATCTCGGGATGGCTGGGGGACACGCAGCCGCCCAGCGTGCCGGTGGCGGTGAAGTCGATGTGCCTGGGCAGCAGCGTCATGCCGGGGGAGTAGGTGCCGACCTGGGTGCCCAGTGCGCAGTTGACGTCCACCGCGGACGCCGAAGCGGGTACGTGGAACAGCCCTGCGGCGCCGAGCAGCCCGCCGACCACGGCGACGATCGATGAACGCAGACGCATGAGGATTCCCGTTCTCCGAAAATGGTGATGAGCGAATCCAGTTTTGCGATTCGCTCATCCGCTCTCAATCGGCTGAACGGCTTGTGCTGGAACGCTGTCCGCGGACAGGTCAGGCGAGCTGGGTGATGGTGATGTTCGCGGGGCCGCTGGTGCCGGTGACGCCTTCGGGGGTGAAGCACTGGGCCGGTGTGGTGTTGAGCAGCGCCGCGGTCATCACGACGGTGGCCCCGGTGAACCTGCCCGCGGTCACCGTGCCCTGGTAGACCACGACGACCTCGTTCGCGGGACGCAGCACCACGAGCCCGACTGCGGCCACGGTGGTGGTCTCGCCGGTGTTCCAGGTGATGGTCACGGTGATGGAAACACCGCCGCCGAAGCAGGACACCAGGCCGTTGGCCACGATCGCGTACCCGCCGGAGGTGATGGTGGGGGACCCGGTGGAGACGCAGGAACCGTAGTCGGCGCTGGAGTTGATGGCGACGACCCCGGGTTGCGCGGTGACCCCCGGCTGGTACGTGTTGGCGCCGCTGCCCGTGCAGGACAGCAGCTCGGTCGCTGCCTGGGCCGTGGACGCTGTGGCGACGAGTCCGGCTGCCATCACGACCGCGACCACGGCGCCCGTCAGGGACCGCCGCACCATTGACAACAGACCTGCTGTTTCCATCGGAGTCCTCCTCACGTCCGGGACCTGGCCCGATCACACTGTAATCCCGCAACAGCGCGCCAAATGGGCGAAAAACCGCTGGCTCTCTTCGCTCAGGCGTGAGCGATGGTGCCCTTTTGTTTTTGCGTGAAATACACCCGTTCGGCGGATATCCGCATGTGACGCGGGCTCGTTGAAGGAGGGCGAATTCCGCGACGTGAGGACATGACGGATGAGAAGGCTTGGAGCCGGGGTGGCCGCCGCTGTGCTGGTGGTGGCCGGCGGTGTGCCGGCGAGTGCGGTGGACGGCACGCTGCCCGGTGGGATCGGCATCGCGGTGGACATCGAGACGCCGCTGCCCGACACGGTGATCCCCAAGGGCACCACCACGGTGGTCGGCACGGCGTCGATCGGCACCAGGACCGCGACGCCGAGGACGTCACTGGTCTACGTGCTGGACAGCTCCGGCAGCCTCAGCCAGGCCGGGTGGGACGCGGAGAAGCAGGCCGTCGCGCAGTTCCACCGGGAGGTGGCGCAGCAGCCGTACCTGGGCGTCGGCACCGTCGGCCTCGCCGCGTTCTCCACCACCGGCCGGGTCTTCTGGACCGGGCAGGCCGCCGGTCCGCAGTTCCAGAACGCGCTGGCGGCCCTGCAGTGGCAGGACGGCAGCACCAACTTCACCGCCGGTCTGAGGGCGGGCACCGAGGCCGCGAACGCGACGACGGAGCCCCGATCTCTCATGATCTTCCTGTCCGACGGCCGCGACAACCACGCCCTGGAGAACTTCGAGGGCGCGCTGTCCCAGGTGCCGGAGCGGGTGGACATCCACACCGTGGCGTTCGGTCCGGACGCCGAGTGCGGCAACGGCCCGCGCAGCCTCAAACGGATGGCGGACGCCACCGGTGGCACGTGCGTCAAAGCTTCCGAGGTGGGGGACCTGCCGGCCGTGCTGGGGACGTTGTTCCCCTCCGAGCTGCAGCGCCTGACGCTGACCGTGGACGGCGGGCCGGAGCTGCCGATCACCGACATCACCCCGGCGCTGCCCCAACCCGGTCCGCGCCAGGTCCGCTACACCGTCGAGACCCCGCCGCTGGACGTGGGCAACCACCCGTTGTGCGTCACCGCCCACGGCACCGACCACGCGGGACGGGGGAAGGTCACCGACTGCACCAACGTGATCATCCGCGAACCCGCGCCCGGCACCACCACGGCGGTCCCGACCACCAGCGCCACCCCGACCAGTCCCGGCAGCCCGCCGCCGACGGCGGCACTGCCCGGCAACCGGCAGGTCAGCGTCATCCCGCGCGGGGGCGTGGACACGGGCGACGGCACGGCGGCACCGTGACCGCCCGCAAGCGCGCGCTCATCGCCGCCACCGCGGCCGCACTCCTGATCGCCGGCCTGCTCGCCGCCGGTCTGCTCCTGCCCTCCGGCGACGACGGTCCGGCCGCGCAACCAGCCGCGCAACCGGCTGCGGCGCAACCACCGACGACGTCCGCCGCGGCACCGGTCGAGGTGCGCATCCCCGCCCTCGGCGCCCGCTCCACCCTGATCCCGCTGGGGCTCAACCCCGACGGCACCGCCGAGGTCCCACCGCTGGACCAACCCCTCCAGGCAGGTTGGTACAAACACGGCCCCGCACCCGGCGACACCGGCCCCGCCGTTCTGCTCGGCCACGTCGACGGCCGCGGTCAGCCCGGCATCTTCCACGACCTCGCCAAGCTGAAGTCCGGTGATCGCGTCGAGGTCGTCCGCCACGACACCAGCACCGCGACCTTCGCCATCAGCCGGGTCGACCGCGTCCCCAAGGACCGCTTCCCCACCGACACCGTCTACGGCGAGACCACCACACCGCAGCTGCGCCTGATCACCTGCGGTGGCGCCTTCGACTCGGCCACCGGCGACTACGGGGACAACGTCATCGCCTACGCCGACCTCGTGTGACCGCCGCCGGGTTCATCCGGCGGCGAGCTCGGTCAGCGGGTCGGTGTGCACCGGCGTCCACCCCAGCTCGCGCCGCGCCTTGGCCGGGGTGAGCTCCTGGTCGAGCGCGAACGCGTCGGCGATCGGGCCCATCTGCTCGCGGGCCTGCTCGATGCCGAGGGAGGCGGTCTTCCCCTCGAGTCCGGCGCCGCGGGCGCAGGCCTCGGCGACCTCCTTGGCGGTCGGGTTGGTTCCGCTCACGCCGAGGTACGCCGAGCCCGCCGGAGCCGACAGCGCCGCCACGTAGAGCCGGGCGAGGTCCTCGACGTGGACGAGGGCCCAGTGGTTGCCGCCGTCGCCGATGTACGGGATCGCGCCGTTCTCCTTGCCCGGCTGGACGAAGAAGATGTCGATCAGGCGGTTGTCGCCGCCGTGGAGCAGGCCGGGGCGCACGACGACCGGCCGTCCGCCGTCAGCGGCCCTGGCCAGCACCGCGTCTTCGACGGCCTTGCGCCAGGCCACGATCGACGGGGGGTTCCACGGCGCGCTCTCGTCCTGCACGCCGTGGGTGTCGCCGTGGACCCAGCTGCCGCCGGTGTGCACGTAGGTGCCGCCGCCGACGCCGTCCTGCATCGCGGTGGCGGCCGCCAGGTCCTCCTCTCCGCTGGTGGCCTGGGCGAGGTGGACCACGGCTTCCGCCCGCGCCGCGGCGCGGGTGAGCACGCCGAGGTCGGTCAGGGCTCCTCGGACCGCGCTCGCACCGGCCGCGGCCACGGTCGCCTCGGCGCGGTCGCTGCGGGCGAGCGCCTCGACGACGTGCCCGGCGCGCACCAGCTCGCCGATCGTCGCGCGGCCGATGTAACCCGACCCACCGGTGACGAAGACCCTCATGACTGTTCCTTCCTCCGCGTTCTGCTGCTCCTCCACGGTGGCCCCGGCACCCGGGATGCGTCCAAGACCCGTTCCGCGCGCTGTGATGCCGCGTCGGCATCACCGGCCTGCGATGATGGGGCGATCGGACCGGAGGTGGTGAGCGACGTGGACTTCGACCTGCGCAGGTTGCGGTATTTCGTCGCCGTGGCAGAAGAGCTGCACTTCGGGCGGGCCGCCGCGCGGCTGCACATCGCCCAGCCCGCGCTGTCGCGCCAGATCCGCGCCCTCGAGGACGAGCTGAGGACGGCGCTGTTCGTCCGCGACCGCCGGAGCACGGTCCTCACCGCGGCGGGCGAACAGCTCCTCACCGACGCCCGCGACCTGCTGGCAGCGGCCGAAGCCGCGCACCGGCGCGTCACGGCAGCGGCCGGGGCGAAGCCGGTGCTCACCGTCGGTTTCATGCCGGGCATCGTGGTCACCCCTGCGGTGCGGGCGCTGGCCCGCCACCGGCCGGAGGTCAGCGTCCGGCTGCTGCGCACGAGCTGGCACGACCAGGTGGAGGTCGTCCACGACGGCCGCGTGGACGTCAGCATCGTCCGGTTGCCGGTCGACCAGCGCGGGCTCACCGTGCGGCCGCTGTTCACCGAACCCCGCGTCGTGGTGGTGCCCGCCGGTCACCGGCTGGCAGGGAAGGAGTCCGTGTCGGTCACCGAACTCGCCGACGAGCACCTGCTGCAGGACCCCGCCGCCGTCCCGGAGTGGCGGGACATCGCCCTGGAACTGCGCAAGCGGGACCGCCCGGAGGTGCCGCGCGTGGACAGCGTCGAGGAGAAGCTGGAACTGGTCGCCGCCGGAGCGGGGATCTGCGTCATCCCCCGGTCGGCGGCGTTGTTCTACACCCGCCAGGACGTCATCGGCATCCCGGTCGAGGACATCGCGCCGAACCAGGTGTGCCTGGCCTGGCTCGCGACCCGCCGGTCACCCCTCGTCGACACCTTCGCCGACGCCGCGGCGAGCCTGGTGCCCTGATCCCGGCGAGCACGACGGCGGAGACGCCGTGCGGCGCGGGGAAGCCGGTCGGGACACCGGTGCTCTGCCCGCTGATGGCCTTCTAGGTACCGGAGCTGCACCCTTGCGCGAGCGTCCTGCCGGCACAGGTGACATGTGGTGCGCGATGATCCCGATGGCGAACATGACGACACCGAGGACCCAGTACACCGTGCCCGAGAGCAGTCCGACGACGAGGAACGCGAGGCCCGACGCCAGGAACACGGCCAGGTGCTTGATCGGTGCTCCGGGCGTCAGGCTGAGCGCGATGATCCGTTCCGAGTTCCACGGGTTGCCGTGATCGAGCGGTGCCCTGCAGTCGGGCGACGACGTCTTCGTGTCCATTGTGGTGAGTTCTTCCTCCGATGGTGTGATCGAGATGTGCGTGCTCATCTGCTTCCACCATGCGTGCAAGGACGGGGAAAGGCAGGAGCGCCCGTCGGTCGAGTGGGGCGAGATCAGTTTGCCGACGCCCGGCAACGCCCATATGGTCGCGCCGGAGGCCGGCGAACATCGGGGGTCCCGATGTGCGCGAGCTCGCCGATCGGCTTCAGCTGCGCCACAACAGCGTTGTCGAGCCGGTCGGCACGGCGCGAGGTCAGGACCTCGTCGCGCGGGCCGCGTGACGGGCGGGGCCGGGTTCGAGACGGGTCGGGGGTTCCGATGACGCGGCAAGCGATCAGCATCCGCCGGGAGTGTGGCGAGGTGCCTCGATGACCCCCAAGGGCCGGCGCAGGAGCCGGAAGGCGGACCCGGACGAGCTCGGTGACGCCTGGCTGGCCGCGGTCGCCAGGGACGTGAGTGCCGCGGCGGGTGACGTGCCGGTCGAGCTGCTGGGCGACTTCCTGCCGTTGCTCGCCGACGCCGCCGCGAACGGGCGTCGGCCGCGGCGTTCGGAGCTGGAGGCGGTCGAGGCGCTCGGGCGCCGTGCCGCGGAGCTGGGGGTGTCGGCCGGTACCGCGGTGCAGCTGTACCTGTCGGCGTCCTGGCGGCTGTGGCGGGAACTCCCGGTGGTGGCCCGTTCCACCGACAGCGAGGTCGTGCGTGCCGCCGCCGAGGCGGTGATGCACGCGGTCGCCGACGCGGTGGCGATCCTCGCGGACGGGTACAACTCGGCGCGGCGCCGGATGGTCAGGCGCGAGGAGGCGTTGCGGCGGGAGCTGGTCGACGATCTGCTGCGCGGTGATGCCGACGTCGGTGGCGTCGTGGAGCGCGCGGAACCCTTCGGCCTGGACCTGACCCGGCCGCACCAGGTCGCGCTGGCCGCACCGCGGCGGCGGCTGCCGGACGTCGACGCCGCGACGAGCTCGCTGGAACGCCTCGTGCTGGACCTCCTCGGCGACCGCGACGTCCTCGTCGCGGCGAAGGACGGACTGGTGGTCGTGCTCGCACCGGGGGAGTCCGAAGCGCTGGACCTGGGTTCGCTGATGCTCGCCGAGCTCGACCGGTTGCCGCGGGGCAGGCCGTGGCGGGTGGCCGTGGGCCGGGCGTATCCGGGGTCCTACGGCATCGCGCGTTCCTACGAGGAGGCGCGCGAAGCGCTGACAATGGCGGCGCGGCTGCACCTGGACACCCCGGTGATCCGGGCCGAGCAGCTGCTCGTCTACCGCGTGCTGGTGCGTTACCAGCCGGCGATCGTCGACCTGGTGAACGCCGTCCTGGGTCCGCTCCGGAAGGCCCGTGGCGGTGCGGAGCCCTTGCTGGCCACCCTGGAGACCTACTTCGCCACCGGGGACGTGGCGACCGAGACCGCTCGGCGGCTGCACCTGTCCGTGCGCGCGGTCACCTACCGGCTCGGCCGGATCAAGGCGCTGACCGGCTACGACCCCACCGACCCCGGCCACCGGTTCACCCTGCACACCAGCGTGCTGGGCGCGAGGCTGCTCGGCTGGCCGGGAGACGAGACCACCGACGGGGCCTGATCAGGTTGCCGACGGTCGGCAACCTGATCACGGACGAGTTGACCGGCCGGACGCGCTGCCGAACCCGGGGTGCGCGGGGCAGAGTTGATGTCAACCGGCCGAAGTCCTCGACGAAGGAGGTTGACGTGCGTCGTGCCATGCACAGCGTGTCGATCGTGCAGACCGCGCAACACAACCGGCTCACCGGCCACCTGCCCGCGTTGAAGGACCGGCTGGAGCGGGAAAGGGCGTTCCGGCGCGAGCAGCTCGCGGAGCTCGACGCACCGGCCCCCCTGCCCGGCGACCACGCCCTGCGCGAGGTGACCGAACAGATCACCGCCGCTGCCAGGATCGCGCTCACCGACATCGAGATCGCCCTCCTGCGCATCGACATCGGTTCCTACGGCCGCTGCCAGACCTGCCACGCGGACATCCCGTTCCGTCTGCTGGAGGCGATTCCGCAGCTGCGGCTCTGCCCGGCCTGCCGGCACGACGACACGGGCGAGCAGTCCCGTCGTGGTCGGCCGGTCAGGCGGCACCGAGCACGTTCCTCCTGGGCTCGTGGCACCACCCGGCCGAACTCATCGGTCTGCCTGACGTCCAGCGGAACCAGGTGACCGGATGACCTCCGCCGAACCGGCTCCTGTTGCACCAGAAGGGAGTGAGCGATGAGCTCCGACCACTTGGGACAGCACCTCGGTCACCTCCGGCAGCGGCCGGTCGTGGTCGGCTACAACGGCAAGCGGCACGCCCGCGTGGCGCTGGCGTGGGCGGCCGAGGAAGCCGCCCGGCGGCGGGTGCCGCTGGTGGTGATGAACGCCGCGAACTACCCGGGGATGACGCTCGGGCCTGCTCCCGGTCTTCTCGACCCGTCACCCCGCGGGCTGGAAGCCGACGAGGAGGTGACCGCCGCGGGTGTGGCCGAGGCGCGGGCCCTCCAGCCCCGCCTGCACGTGTCGGGCGTGACCCTGGCGACCGCGCCGGCCGACGCGTTGGCCGACGCCGCCGCGAGCGCCGGGCTGCTGGTCGTCGGCAGCCGCGGGTTCGGCCGGGCCCTGTCGGTGCTCCTCGGGTCGGTGGCCTTCTCGGTCGCGGCCCGCGCCCGCTGCCCCGTCGTCGTGGTCAGGTCCGACGGCCGCCCCCGGCCCGCCGGTGCCACACCCGAGGTGGTGGCCGGGTTCGACGGTTCGCCGGAAGCCGCCGCGGCACTGCGCTTCGCCGCGGACCACGCCGCCGCGACGTCGAGCGGGCTGCTGATCGTCACCGCCACGGGCGGGGACGTGTCCGCGGGCGACGGTTCCGACCGGCGGCTCCTCGCCGCGCGGAACATCGCGGAGGAGGGGCGCGAAGCGGTCGGCCGGGCACATCCGCACCTCGACGTCGTCACCGCCGTCGAAGACGGTCCCGCCGAGCGCGTGCTGGTGACCGCTTCTGCGGCGGCGCGGCTGGTCGTCATCGGTACCCGTGGTCGCGGCGCGTGGCGCGGGATGCTGCTCGGTTCGGTCAGCCAGCAGGTCGTCGACGGCGCTCGCTGCCCGGTCGCGGTGATCGGCGCCGACCCGCCGGTGGTCGACCTCGTCGAGGTGTGGGGCCGCGACTCGTTCCCGGCCAGCGACCCACCGGCGAACTGGTAGGGCCGCGGACTCAGCCCTGTGCGGCGCCGAGCAGCCTGGCGCGGACCTCCGCGATGTCGGCGCGGTGCCCGACGATGAGGAGCTGGTCGCCGGAGCGCGTCAGCTCGTGGCCCTCCGGTTTCATGACGGTCTGCTCGCCCCGCACGATGGCGACCAGCGTCGCCGAGGCGTGGCCGTCCAGCCCCAGCTCGCTGACCGACAGGGACCGGGCCTCCGGCTCCACGGTCAGCCAGTCGATCGCCACCGCGCCGAACACGGCGGGTGCGTCGTGGTTGCCACCGGCCGGTTCGAAGTAGACACCGGCGAGCACGGCACCGAGCGTCCGCGCCTGGAGCTCGTCGAGCTGCACGGCACTGCTGGCCGCCTCCGCGTCCTCTTCGAACGTGTAGAGGTGACGCGTGCCGTTGTTCTGCACGACGACAGCGACTCGGCCACCGCTCGTGCAGCCGATCTCGAACAGCTTGCCCAGCCCTGGCAAGTCACGCCTGCGCACCGGGACGTCCATGACTCGACATTGGCACAGGCTCTGGTACCGGGCAACACGCGCTCACAGCGGATGCGCACCCGTCTGGGACCCAGTACGGTCGGGAGCGTCCGCCGCCTGCGGAAGGAGTTGCCGTGACCGTGCGAAGCGGAGGCGCGGCACCACCTGACGACGGCGAGACCCGTGCCGAGCCGGCTGCCGACTGGCAGGGGTGGACGGCCTGCGCCGCCGCGGCCGCGGGGTTCGTGCTGTGCCTGCTCGGCTGGCTGGCCGGAGGCGGCGGGTTCTCCGCCCCCTGGGCCCCGAGCCTGAATCTGCGGCTGAGCTTCACCTTCGACGGTCTCAGCGCCCTGTACGGGTTGCTGGCCACCGGTGTCGGCGCCCTCGTCTTCGCTTACGGCACGCGCTACCTGACCCTGCACCTGGAGCACCAGCGCCGATCGGTGGTGGAGCGGTGGCGGTTCTGGCCGTGGATGCTGCTGTTCGCCGTGTCCATGGTGGGCCTGGCGACCGCTCAGGACCTCGTGCTGGTGTTCGTGTTCTTCGACCTGACGGCGGTGTGCTCGTACTTCCTCATCGGGTTCGACCGGGCTGATCGCGAAGCGCGGACCTCGGCGTTGATGGCGTTGCTCGTCACCGTGATCGCGGCCGTGGCGATGCTCGTGGCCGCGGTGCTGCTCTACGCGCGGCACGGCACGTTCTCCATCCCGGAGTTGCTGGCGCACAACGACTCCTCGACGACCACCGCCGTCGCGGGCGCGTTGCTGGCGGTGGCAGCGCTGGCCAAGAGCGCCCAGGTCCCGCTGCACTTCTGGCTGCCCAGGGCGATGGCGGCGCCCACCCCGGTGTCGGCCTACCTGCACTCGGCGGCGATGGTCGCGGCCGGTGTGCTGGTGATCGGCCGGGTGCACCCGCTGCTGGCCCGCACCGAGGCCGTGCTGACCGGCCTGCTGGTCGTCGGGGCGACGTCGGTGGTCGTGGGAGGGGTGCTGGCACTGCGGCGTGACCGGCTCAAGCAGGTGCTCGCGTACTCCACGATCTCGCAGTACGGCTACGTGGTCATGATGTACGGCATCGGGGGAGCCGCGGGCAACGGCGCCGCGGCGTTCTACGTGCTGGCGCACGGCGTGGCCAAGAGCGCTCTGTTCATGACCGCGGGCGCGGTCACCACGGCCACCGGCGAGGACCGGCTGTCCAGGCTGGGCGGCCTCGGCCGCCGCATGCCCGTGCTCGCCGTCGCGGCCGGAGCCGCGTCGGCAACGCTGGCCGCGCTGCCGCTGACAGTCGGGTTCTTCAAGGACGAGCTGTTCTTCACCGCGGCGTTGGAGCACGGACCGATGACCGCCGCGCTGGCCGTTCTCGCCGCGGTGCTGACGTTCGCCTACATCGGCCGGTTCTGGACGGCGCTGTTCCTCGGGCCCCGGCGCGGCGAGGTGGTCACCTCCGCCGGGCTGCTCGTCACCCCCGTCGCGATCTTGGCCGTGGTCGCGGTGATCGGTGGTGTGGTGGTGGAACCGTTCGCGCGGCTGGCGGAGGACGCGGCAGGGGTCTCGGCCGGAGAACAGGTCGCCCTGTCCCCGGCCTACCACCTCGACGCGCGCCCGGAGAACCTGATGGCGCTCGCCGCGTGGGGGTTGGGCGGGCTGCTGCTGGCCCTGCCGCGGGTCACGGGCCGGGTGTCGCTGGCCGTGGCCGCGGCGGGGGAGCGGTGGGGACCGAGACGGGCCTACGAGGCGGCGCTGCACGGGCTGGACCGGCTGTCGTCCGTGCTGCACGACCGCGAGGTGCGGGACCTGCGCACCAGCATCGCCGCGGTGCTCGTTCCGGCCGGTGTGCTGATCGGTCTGGCGTTCGCGGCCACCCCCACCGCGGGCGCGTACGTCGTCGGCCCGGTCGCGGGGGTCGACTGGGTGATCTTGCCGCTGCTCGGGCTGGTCGTCGTCACGACCGCGGTCATCGCCAGGTCCCGTTCCCGGATCGCCGTGGCGCTGGCCCTGTCCGTGGTCGGCTTCGCACTGGCGGCGCAGTACGCGTTGCTCGGCGCCCCGGACGTCGCACTGGTCGCCGTCGTGGTCGAGACCATGCTGACCCTGGTCTTCGTCGCGGCACTGGCCAGGATGCCCGACGCCCAGCCGGTGAGGGACCCGGCCGTCCCGCTGCGCAGGCGACGCCGGCGCGACGCACTCGCGGGTGCCGTCGCAGGGCTCGCCGTCTTCGTGTCGGTGTGGGGCTTCCTGTCCCAGCCGGCGCCGGACAGCGTGTCCGCGGAGCACATCCGGCTCACACCGGACGCGCACGGCGGCGACGTCGTCACGGTGATCGTGGCCGACTTCCGCGGCTTGGACACCCTGGTGGAGATCACCGTCCTGCTCGCGGCGGTGGTCGGCGTGGCCACCCTGATCCGGCGCGGGCGGCTGTGGTGAGCCCCGGTGACGGCGACGACACCCCGGACTCCGTGGTCCGGGTGGTCGCCCGGCGGCTGCCCGGCCCCAGCGTCGTGGTCGCGGCCGCGCTGATCGTCAAGGGCTACGCCGAGGTGGGTGACGGCTTCGCCGCCGGGGTGATCGTGGCGCTCGCGATCTCGCTGGTCTACGTGGCCCTCGGGGCCGAGGCGGCGGAGTCCGCGCTGCCGTTGCTGCGCCACGCGCCGAAGCTCGCCGTGGGTGGTCTGCTCCTCGCTCTCGCCAGCGGGTTCTTCCCCCTCGCGCTCGGCCGGCCGCCGGTGTCGCACCGCCCCGGCCCAGGAGAACACGTCGTCAAGATCGGCGCACTGGAGCTGTTCACCCCGCTGCTGTTCGACATCGGGGTGTTCCTGCTGGTCGTCGGCGTGCTGACGATCCTGGTGCACCACCTGGCCCGGCCGAGAGGGGAGCGCACGCGGTGATCCTCGCCTTCGCCCTCACCGCCGCCGTCCTGTTCGGTTCCGGCGCCTACCTGCTGCTCAAACGGGACCTCATCCGCATGGTGGCGGGCATCATGTTGATCTCGCAGTGCGCCGTCGTCACGCTGCTCGCGTCGAGCCTGAGCCGAGGTCAGGCGGCGATCGCGGTGCGGCCCGGTGACCTGGTGAGCGATCCGCTGCCCCAGGCGCTCGCGCTGACCGCCCTGGTCATCGGCCTGGCAACGGTGGCGATGCTGCTCGCCCTGGTGCACCGGGCCATCGTGGTCTTCCGGACCACCGAGCAGGACGAACTGGCCGCGACCGAGTCCGAGCACGACGCCGGGCTGGAAGCGGAACGGCGGGCCGAACGCGAGGAGGTCGAGAACGGACCCGACGAGGAGTGGGAGCCGCACACCGAGGACGGGCTGGTCCGCTGATGCTGATGTCGGTCGCGCTCCTCGTGCCGTGGGTCTCGGGTGTCCTGCTCGTCGCGTTCGACGGGCGCCGGCGCGTGGTGACCTGGCTTGCCGTCGTGTCGCTCCTGGTGACGCTCGCCGTGCTGGGCGTCCTCGCCGTCGAGGTGTTCACCGGGGGCGGCAGCGAGGTCGTCACCGGTGGCTGGGCGCCCGGCGTCGGCATCGTGCTGCGCGCGGACGCACTGGGCGTCGCCTTCGCGTGGCTCTCGGTGCTCGTGCTGCTGGCCGGCGCCGCGCACGAGGCGATCGGCCGGGTGCGGTCACGGACCTTCCCCGGTCTGGTCGTGCTGCTCGCCGCCGGGCTGACCGGTCTGTTCGTCACGGCCGACGTGTTCACCTTCTACGTCTTCTTCGAACTGGCCATGACCGCGTCGTACGCGCTCAGCGCCTACGGGGGCAAACGGCGCCAGCTGCGGGCCGCACTGGTGTTCACCGCGGTGAACCTCCTGGGCTCCTTCATCTTCCTGCTGTCCGTGGCCGGTGCGTACCGGGTGACCGGAACCCTCGCGATGGACCAGGTCGCCCAGCGCATGCTGACTGTGAACCCCAACGCCGCGATCCTCATCGCGGCCGGGTTCTTCATCGCGTTCAGCGTGAAGCTGGGCCTGTTCCCGTTCCACTTCTGGCTGCCGACCGTCTACGCCGGCTCCCGGCCGGCCGTCGCGGCCATCCTCAGCGGTGCGGTGGCGAACATCGGCGCCTACGGCCTCCTGCGCTTCGGCGCCGGGATCTTCCCGGAACAGCTGCGGCTGACGGGAGTGGCGCTCGCCGTCCTGGGTGCCGCGTCGATCGTCTACGGCGGGGTGCTGGCCATCGGTCGCGGCGACACCGCCGAGATGCTGGCCTACTCCGCGATCGGACAGGTGGGGTACGTGCTCGTCGCCCTGGGGGTGGGCGGACCGGTCGGGCTGACCGCCGCGGTGCTCTACAGCGTGGTCAACTCGCTGAACAAGGCGTTGCTGTTCCTGGCCTCCGGGACGCGCGGGCCGCTGGTCGCCGCCGCGTTCGCGATCGGGGCCCTCAGCGTGGCGGGGGTGCCGCCCACAGCGGGGTTCGTCGGCAAGCTCGAACTGTTCCGCACCGGGGTCGTGGCCGGCAGCGTCGCGCTCGTCGTGCTCCTCGTGGCCGGCAGCGTGCTCTCGCTGGTGTACCTGTTCCAGGTCTACCAACGCCGCTTCTGGCGCGAAGGCCCGCCGCCGGCCGGTGCGCGCAGCCCGTTGCCGCAGCGGCTGATCACCGCCGTGCTGGCCCTGCTCGTGCTGGCCACCGGCCTGTGGCCGGAACCGCTGCTCGCGCTCAGCGGTCAGGCGGTCGACGCCCTGCTGGCCGGTGCCCCGGGATGACGAGGGAGGTAGGGATGCTCGCACTGCTGGTCCGTGTCGTCGTGCTCACCACGATCTACCTGCTGGTGCTGACGAGCCTGCATCCGGGGGACGTCGCCACCGGCCTGGTGCTCTCGACCCTGGTGGTGGTGGCAGCCGCCAGGGTGAGCTCGTCGCAGCCGGCGCCGAGCTCGTCGTTGCCGCGCAGGCTGGCCGGTGTGCCGGCGCTGATCGGAGGGACGGTCGTGGACCTGGCGAAGGGCACGTGGGACACCGTGCGGTGCCTCGTCGGGCGAGGTCTGCCGCACGGTGGCCTCGTCGAGGTGCCGATACCGCCCAGCGGGCCGGCCGCCGCGGCGGCCTGGGGGATCAGGGTCGGGTTCGTGCCGGACACCGTCGTCGTCGAGATCGACGAGCGGAAGGGGACGATGTTGTTGCACGTGCTCGACGCGCGTGATCCCGATGCCGTGATCGCCGCGCAGACCGACTCCTACGAGCGGCGCCAGCGCCGCGTGTTCCCCTGACCGCCCATGCCTGCCTTCGTCATCGTCCCCGCCCTCATCTGGGTGACACTGCTGCTGGTCGCCGGCGGCCTGGTGCTGGCCCGCGCCCGTGACGTGCTCCAGCGGATCGTCGCACTCGACCTCCTGGCGGTGGTCGTCATCGCGTTGCTGGCCCTGCTGAGCTTCGTGAGGGACCAGCCGTACTACCTCGACGCCGCGGTGGCGCTCGCCCTGATGTCCTTCGTCGCCACCGTGGCCACGGCTCGGTACCTCGACAGGGGAGGGCCGTTCGGATGATCTCGGTCGTGCTCGACGTGGTCGGCGGTGTGCTGTTGCTGCTCGGTCTGGTGCTGCTCACGATCAGCCTCGTCGGCGTCCTGCGGCTGCCCGGCACCTACGGCCAGCTGCACGCCCAGGGGTTGGCCACCGGTCCCGGTGTGATCGCGATCCTCGCGTCCTCGGTCGCGACCGAGGACGCCGCGACGATCACCTTCGCCGTGCTCGCGATCGTGTTCATCGCGCTGACCTCGCCCGTGTCCAGCCACGCGATCGCCCGCGCGGCCCACCGCCGTGGTCAGCGGCGGGGCGACCAGGGGGACTAGGGCCTGCGTCGAGGTAGGTCAGAGCCTGACGCTGTTTGCAGGTCTCGAGGTCGAAGGCCTTGCTCGTCGCCTTCGGCGTTCTGCGGGACGTCACCGTGATCGACACGCGTGGTCGCCCGTGGACCGGCTGAAGTCCGCCATCTGCCGCGTGTAGGGTCCGTGTAGGTCATTTCCGTGTAATCCAGGGATTCATCTCCCGGAAGAAACGGAAATTGCGCGATGTTACTCAGAATCAGCAGCGCGGTCGCCGGCGTCATCGCCACCGTCGCCGCGCTGGTGCTCGTGCCCACCACCGCCCAGGCCGCCGCTCCCGCACTCGAGCTGCCGTTCATCTGCGGCACCTCGTGGGTGGGCAACTCCGGTGCCAGCAGCGCGCACCGCAACAACGAGATCGACTGGAACATGTCCGGCACCTCGGGCAACGAGGACCTCGGTGAGCCCGTGCTCGCCGCGGCGGCGGGCACCGTGAGCGCGGAGGGTGGCGAGACCTCCGCCTACGGCAACTACCTGGAGATCGACCACGGCGGCGGCTATTCGACGCTGTACGCGCACCTCGACAAGAAGTCGGTGCACGACGGCGACACCGTGCGGCAGGGCCAGGTGATCGGCACGGTCGGCAACACCGACGGCAACACCTCGGGCCTGTCCGCCCACCTGCACTTCGAGTTCCGCAACCGGGGAAGCGGCCAGAGCTATCCCGACTACATCCGGCCGGCCTCGTTCCACGGCGACCCGTTCGACTACGCCGGCGGCACCGAGACGTACGTCAGCCAGAACTGCGGCACGGTCAACCGCGCGGCCAAGAGCGTCAACGGCGACAGGTACGACGACGCGGTCGGCATCGACCCCTCCGGCAACGCGTGGCTCTACAAGGGCAGGGCGGGCGGGGGCTTCGACGCCGCTGTCCAGATCGGTACCGGCTGGAACGACTTCTCGCGCATCGCCGTGAACGACTCCAACGCCGACGGCTGGGCCGACCTGTTCGCCATCCGCGACGGCTCGCTGCACTACTGGAACAACCGGGGCGACGGCACGTTCGCCGTGGCCCGCGTGATCGGCCCCGGCTGGAACGCCTACGAGTACGTGTCCTTCGTGGACATCAACGGGGACAACAAGACCGACGTCCTCGCCCGCGACGGCGGCAAGATGTACGTCTACACCGGACAGGGCAGTGGCGCGTTCTCCGCGCGGTCGCTGCTCGGCGAGGGCTGGTCGGGCTACGCCCGGCACACGGGCGGTGACGCCGACGCGGACGGCGACGGCGACATCTGGGCGACCAACGGCTCGGGCGAGCTCTTCTTCTGGCGCAAGGACTCCGGCGGCTACGCGACGGGCGAGCAGGTCGGCAGCGGCTGGAACGGCTTCCGCCAGGTCGTGTCGATGGACGTCAACGGCGACGCGAAGGCCGACCTCGTGGCCATCCGCACGTCGGACAACACGCTCTGGCAGTGGCTGGGCGGCGGCGCGGGCAGGTTCGGCAGGGCGACGCAGATCGGCCACGGCTGGTCCGGCTTCGACCTGGCGGTGAACTGACGTGCGCATCCTGCCCGGACTCCTGGCCACGGCCGCCGCTCTGACCTGTTTCGCCCTGCCCGCTCAGGCCGCCGGTGACATCGACCTGTGCGTGTCCAACGGCCGCACCGCCGGGTTCACCGGTGAGAAGCTGGTCGTCGCGGTGGCGGTCGGCATGGCGGAGTCCCGGTGTGACCCGCTCGCCCGGTACGTGAACAGCGACAGCCACAGCTCGGTCGACCGCGGCCTCTGGCAGATCAACGACTACTGGCACCCCGAGGTCAGCGACTCCTGCGCCTACAACGCCGCGTGCAACGCGCGGGAGGCGTACCGGATCTCCGACCAGGGCACGGACTGGACGCCGTGGTCGACCTACAAGTCCGGCCGCTACAAGGAGTTCGTGGACGACGCCCGCGCGGCCATCGGCTCTCCACCGGCGCCAGTGCTTGCGTCCAAGAGCGTGAACGGCGACAAGTACGACGACGCGCTGGGGGTGGACCCGAACGGCAACGCGTGGATCTACAAGGGCCGTGCCGGCGGCGGGTTCGCGGCCGGCGTGCAACTCGGCGTGGGCTGGGGGAAGTTCACCCGGATCGGCATCGGCGACTCGAACGCCGACGGCTGGGCGGACCTGTGGGCCATCAGCAACGGCGCGCTCTACTACTGGAACAACCGCGGCGACGGCACCTTCGCCGCGGCGGCGACCGTCGGCACCGGCTGGGCGTCCATGGAGAACGTCGCGTTCGGCGACGTGAACGGCGACAACCGAACCGACATCCTGGCCCGCGACGGCGGCAAGATGTACCTCTACGTCGGCCGCGGCAACGGCAGGTTCGCCGAGCGCGACCTCGTGGGTGCGGGCTGGGCTTCGCTGTTCCGGCACACCGCCGCGGACGCCGACGGGGACGGTGACGGCGACATCTGGGCGACCGACACCGCCGGTGAGCTGTTCTTCTGGAAGCGCAGCGGCGCCGACTTCGCCACCGCGGTGCAGGTCGGGCAGGGCTGGAACGCGTTCCGGCAGATGACGTCGATGGACGTCAACGGCGACGGCAAAGCCGACCTCGTGGCCATCCGCACGTCGGACAACACGCTCTGGCAGTGGATCGGCACCGGGACCGGCGGGTTCGGCGTCGGCACGCAGATCGGGCACGGCTGGACCGGCTGGGACCTGGCGGCGAACTGACGGCGTGAGGCCGGCACCCCTCGCGGGGGCCGGCCTCACGCCGTGCCCGCGGCACCTGGTCGACAGGGCCGAACCGGCGCAGGCCGGCCAAGATCCGGGCCACCCGTTCGCCGGGAGCGTCCCGGTGCCCGGGGCGACACCCCACCCGCCTACACCGACGCCAGCGCCCGTCGCTGGAACACCACCAGCGCGACACCGAGCACCACCACCGCCATGCCCGCCAGGACCCCGGCCTCGACCAGGACCGACCCCAGCCCCGCCGACGGACGGGACAGGGTGAGCAGCGCGTCCATCGCCCACGAGTGCGGGAACAGGTAGCCGATCGTGCCCAGCACCTCGCCGGCCACCTCGCGCGGCCACAGGCAGCCGCCCAGCATGCCCAGCACGATGCCGACCGGGGGACCGATGGCCGGTGCCTGCTGCGGTGAGCGCACCAAGGCGCCGACCAGCATCGCGGCGCCCGTGGCGATGAGGCAGAACAGTGCGACGACCACGCCCACGCCCAGCGGGTCGCCCCACCGCACGTCGAACAGGAACCGGCTCACCACGATGATCAGCAGGGACTGCGCGAGCGCCACCGCGAACCGGCTCAGCGCCTCGCCCAGCAGCACCTGGCTCCGCCGCACCGGTGCGGCCAGGGAGCGGCGGACCATGCCGATGCGGCGGCTCTCGACCAGTGCGGCGGCGACGGCCATCGAGTTGACGAACGTGAACAGCAGCAGGTTCGCGGGTGCGGTGTAGGCGAAGCCGGTCGGTTTGGCGGGCTCGTCGCCTCCTGTCGAGGCGACGGTGACGGCCACCGACTCCTCCTTCGCCTTGCGCACGTACTGCTCGGCCTGCTCCGATGACGCGCCCGCCGCCCGTGCCGCGCGGGTCGCCTCCAGCACCGCCGCCACCTTGCCGACCGCCACGTCGATCTCGCTGCGCGCGGCCATGCCGCTGCCGCTGGTCTGGGTCATGACCAGTTCGAGCTCGGTGTCGCCCGGTGTCACGACCAGCCCCGCGGCCAGCTCGCCGCGGCGGACGTCGTCGCGGACCTCCTGCGCGGACTCCGCTCGCCGCACCTCCAGCGCCTGGTCGGACTCCAGCTCGGCGACCACGGCCGCCGACACCGGGTCGGAGGTGTCGGCGACCACGGCCACCGGCAGCTTCGCGTCCGCCGCGTCGCCACCCAGGGCCAGACCGACGAACACGATCGTCACGAACGGCATGACGACGATGAAGAACATGCCGACCTTGTCGCGCAGCTGGCGCTTCAGGTTGGCCAGCACCAGCGCGGTGACGGGACGGGGACTCATGCGAACCTGCCCTTGCGGAAGCCGAGCAACGCCACCGTGCCCGCGACGACGCCGATGCCGGTGACCACGGCGATCGGCACGAGCACGGCGGACGGGCCCGCGCCGGTGCCCGCCAGTTCCGACAGGCCCGCCGACACCCACCCGTTGGGCGTGATCAGCGAGATGCCGCGCAGCCACTCCGGCAGGTTGTAGACGGGCACGATGCTGCCGCCCAGGAACGCGAACACGAACGCCACGCCGAGCGTGTAGCCGTCGGCCTGCGCATCGGTCTTCGCGCGGCTGGCCACCAGCATCACGATCGCTGTCGCCGCGAACACGTGCGCCAGCAGCAACCCGAACACCCCGAGTGGGTTGCCCCAGCTCGCGCCGAAGATCAGCACGGACGACAGCCAGGTCGCGCACATGCTGACCAGCGCCAGCCCGAACCCGACCGCGCTCTTGCCCACCAGCGCCGTCCACAGTGGCACCGGGGCGGCGCGCATCCGGTCGAGCGTGCCGTTCTGCCGCTCGCTGAGCAGGCTGCGGGCGGTGGTGCCGACGACGAAGAACGCGAACATCACCGCCATGCCCGCGCCGTAGTGCACAGCCAGGTCGACCCGCCCGCCCGCGACCGGGTCGCCGACCAATGACAGCGCCGGCCCGGCCTTGCCGTTCTCCTCGACGAACAGCTGCACCCGGTCAGCGGGCACGCCCGCCTCCAGCGAGGCGCGCACGGCCAGCGTCCTGGCCTCGACCAGGGCCGAGATCCGGTCGACCATGCTGCGCGCCACCACACCCGCCAGCGGCGACTCGGGTGACTCCAGCACGGCCACCTGCCCGCCGCGGCCCGCGCCGACGCCCTCGCTGAACCCGGCGGGGAACACGAGGGCCGCACCCGACTCGCCGCCGTCGACCGCACGGCGCGCCGCGGCCTCGTCCGGGTACTGGCGGAAGGTCAGCACGCCCTTGAGCTCGTCGGTGTTCAGCGCCTCGCGCTGCACGCTCGCCGGGAACTCACCGCCGTCGAGGTCGACCACGCCGATGGTCGCCTTGAGCGGCGGGTCGTCGTCACCGCCCAGCGCCAACCCGAACATCGTCGCGAGCAGGATCGGCGCGACGAGCGCGATCAACGGCGCCGTGCCGTCCCGCAGCCGCGACCGCAGCTCATGGCCGCCCACGACCAGCAGGGCACGCAAAGTGCTCTTACCCAAGGTTTTCGCCCATCCCTAGCCCGGTCCGCGTCAGTCCCGCAGGGTGCTGCCGGTGAGGTGCAAGAACGCCGCTTCGAGGTCGGGTTCGACGACCTCGACACCGGTCACCGCTCCCGCGTCACCGACGGCGGCCAGCAGCGCGGGCAGCAGGTGCCGCCCGTCGGCGACGAGCAACCGGATCGACGACGACCCGGTGACCACCGCCTCGGACACGCCTTCCACGGCACGCAGCTTCTCGGACGCCGCGGTGACGTCACCGTCCAGCGTCAGCTCCACCCGGTCCGTGCCGCCCAGTTCGGCGACGAGCTCGCGCTTGGTCCCGTCGGCGACCACGCGGCCCTGGTCGATGATCCCGACCCGCGTGCACACCCGCTCCACCTCCTCCATGTAGTGGGAGGTGTAGAGCAGGCTCATGCCCTCGCCGACCAGCGCCTCGACGCGGTCCAGGATCGCGACGCGGCTCTGCGGGTCCACGCCGACCGTCGGCTCGTCGAGGATGAGCAGGCGCGGCCGGTGCAGCAGGGCGACGGCGATGTTGGTGCGCCGCTTCATGCCGCCGGAGTAGGTGTCCACCTTGTCGTCACCACGACCGGTCAGGCCGACCAGGTCGAGCACCTCGCCGATGCGCGAGGTCAGCTCACGCCGCGGCAGGCCGTGGAGCCTGCCGAAGTAGCGCAGGTTCTCCTTGGCGGTCAGCTCCGGGTACAGCGCGATCTCCTGCGGCACGTACCCGATGAGCCGCTTGGCGGCTATCGGGTCCTCGTCGACGTCGATGCCGCCGACCCGCACCGAACCCTCGTCCGGGCGCAGCAACCCGACGAGCATGGAGATGGTCGTGGTCTTGCCGGCCCCGTTGGGACCGAGCAACCCGTACGCCTCCCCCTCGTCGATGTGGAAGCCGACCCGGTCGACCACCGTCTTGTCGCCGTAGCGCTTGACCAGGCGCTCGCACACCAGCGCAGGCGTCATGTCGTCCTCTCGATCAAGATCCGCACCCGTCGATCCGCTCCGGCTGGGAGGCGCCCACCACGTTGTTGCGGAAGCGCTGGTTGCCGGGGTCGGTGCCGATCTGCAGGTCGAACGGGCTGTTGCCGGTGATGGTGTTCCACTCGAAGGAGTTGTCGGTCGAGTCGGAGCCGCCCCAGTCCGCGGACGAGGCCAGCACCAGCGCGGCGCCCATGACCGACGGACCGGTGGGTTCGTTGCCGTGCAACCGGTTGCCGACGACCGCGACGCGCTGGACGCCGATGGCGGCGATGCCGACGCCGGAGATCGGCGGTCCGGCGAAACCGAGCACGCCGGGCTCGTCGCCACCGGAGGCCAGGGTGTTGCCGGTGATGTCGTTGTCCGCGACGAGCACGTCGGCGACGCCGCCGGGCAGCTCACCCTCGTAGGTCTGGTGCAGCAGCAGGACGCCCGCCGCGTTGCCGTGGCAGCGGTTGCGCAGCACCCGCGCGCGACTGGAGTTGTCGACGAACACGCCGAACGCGTTGGCGGTGCTCTCGCTGTCGGCGATCACCGCGTCGGCGGCCGGGCAGAACGCCAGCGCGATACCGCCGTACTGGCTGCCCTCCGCACGGCAGCGCAACACCTCCACCGCGGCCGACTCGCGCACGTACAGGCCCCACACCGCGTTGCCGGCCGACTCGACGTCGACGAGCCGCAAGCCGGTGGCGGTGTGCGCGTAGACGCCCGCCCCGGAGAAGCCCCGCACGGTCAGGCCCTCGACGGTCACACCGGACACGTCGTGCACGGTGATGCCGCTGACCACGTCGGCGGGCGCGTCGTGCAGTGCCGGCACGGCACTGGGCGCGACGGCACCGGGCACGATCACCGTGCGGCCGGCGCCCGCGCCGATGAGCGCCACGTCCGGGCGGCCGATCACCAGGCTGCCCTCGTAGGTCCCCTCCGCCAGGCGCAGCACCGCGCCCGGTGCGCAGCCGTCGAGCGCTTCCTGGACGGAGTCCCCGGGGTGAATGCGGACTTCGGTCGTGACCTCGGTCACGGACATCGCAGCGCTCCTCTCGGCGTGGCGATCAGTATGGCAAGGGCGACGATCAGGTCACCGCGGAAACCCCACCGGGCCATGCCCGCGACGGCCGCGCCGTCGCCGGGCTCCGCGGACCGCTCGGTGAGCCGCGCCAGTGCGGCCGAACCGCTGGCGCCGAACACGGTGTAGGCGCACCGCTCGGTCATCGAGACCCTGGTGGCCGCCTCGACCTCGGGCACGGCGGCGGCCAGCAGCGCGTCCGCCCACTCCGCACCGGGCGGCGGCGCCTCGCCGCACGCCTCGAAGTCGTGCCAGGAGAACCCGCGCGGCCGGCCGCCGACCGCCTTCACGAGGCACTCCTTCACCGCCACCGCGGCCGCGGTGGCGAGGCCGGGGTCGGCGTGCAGGTCCCGCTCACCGGGGGAGGCGACGTGCCGGGTGTAGGCGGGCCCGCTGTAGGACATGGCGCGGGTGACCCTGGCGACGTCGACCACGTCCACCCCGAACAGCATCGGCGGCGCGGTCACCCGGTGACCTCGCCGAGGAACCGCAGCAGCTCGGCGGTGTAGACCTCGCCGCGCTCGATCATCGGGATGTGCCCGCAGTCCTCGACGGTGACGAACTCGGTGTTCGCGTGCCGTGGCACCAGTTCGAGCCACGGCTCGATCGGCGTCATGCGGTCGTGGCGGCCCCAGACGTACAGCGACGGGCAGGTGACCTTGTCCATCGCCGGGTCGACCCGGTAGGTCCTGGTGGCGCGGATGCTGCGGGCCATCGCGACCATCGCGGAACCCTGGCGCAGCAGCTGCGCGGTCGACTCCACCTGCTCGTCGGTGAACAGCGGCTCACCGTGGAAGAGGGCGGCCAGCATGCGGTCGCGGAACTGCTCGCCCTGCAACCGCACGTCGCCGCGCCGGTCCATGTTCAGGCCCACGTCGGGGTCGGCGCTCAGGCCGGGCGCACCGCTGACCGCGATGGCCTTCACCCGGTCAGGAAAACGGCCGGCGAGGTCGATGGCGACCAGACCTCCCAGGGAGTTCGCGCAGACCACGACCTCCTCCGCGCCGGCCGCGTCCACGGACTCCATCAGGGCGTCCCCGAGGCGTTCGATGGAACCCGCGATCTTCGCGTCCACGCCGCAGATGGGCTCTTCGGTGCGCAGCACCGGCCACCCGGCGTCGGCGAGGGCGGTGAACGGGTGGTCCCAGATCCAGCCACCCGCGAACAGGGCGGACATGAAGGCCACCAGCGGTCGCCCGCCCGCCGCGGGCCGGTGGTCGGCGGTGAAGACCGTCATCGGGCAGCTCCTGGCATCGTCAGAACAGAGCGTCGGAACGGAGAAGTCAGAACAGGGGGTCGGGGGTCGGGGTGGTGCCGCACGCGCAGGTCCTGCCCGCGCCCGCGTCGACCATCTCCTCGCAGTCGGGGCAGCGCAGGTGGAAGCTCTCCCGCTCCAGCACCCACACGCTGGTGTACGCGCCGGTGCACAGGCCGCCGCGGAAGAACTTCCGCAGGGACCGCTGGTGCGGCCGGGCGTGCACGGCGCGGACCGACTCCGGGCGGTCGAAGGCGCTGATCGTGTACTTGCGGGCGCCGATCTCGAACGTGCTCATGCCGAGGAAGCCCTTGGAGGCGCGCATCGACTTGACCACCTCGGTGCTGAGCAGGTCGACCTCCGCGCCCTCGACGTCGTCGCGGACGTCCAGGTAGGTGAACGTCAGCACCCGCGGGTAGTCGGTTCTGTCCACTGTGGTGCGTGCGCTGATGCCGTACTCCTGCACCTCGTCGTGGCTGAGCAGGAAGCGCGCCGTGTGGCCGAGCGACGAGGCCAGGGCGACCCGGTCGAAGTGGCGCCGCACGCGCACCGCGCCGTCCACGACGGTCAGCACGTCCACGCCGTCCACCCGCGCCGCACCGCCCGTGCCCGGTATCCCGAGGTAGGGGGCGCGGTGCGTGCCGGTCAGGGTCCAGGTGAGCACGGCGGTGCCGCCCGCGTCGGCGGCCGGTGCGAAGTCGAGCACCAGGTCCGGGAACCGGGTCAGCACGGCCTCGACGTGCGCGACGAGGTCCGCGCCCGCCACCGGCTCCGGGGTGTCCGGGTCGGCGAACTCCGCCACCGCGCCGGCGATGGCGGCGGCGTCGCGCTCGCGCCAGGCCGCTGCCCACCGCACGGCGGTCTCGATCAGGTCCATGCGGTCACCGCTTCCAGGTCGTGGTCCTCGGCCAGCCGGGCGGAGGTCAGCGCCACCGCGAACGCGAGGTCGGCGGTGTGGCTCACGGAGACCCGGACGCGGGTGCCCGGCGCCTCCCTGCCGTCCAGCGGGCCGATCAGGCGCACACCCGGCGGGTGACCGTGCAGGCAGGCCGCCGTGCGGCTGCAGAGGGGAGCGGGCAGCGGCAGCACCTCCACCGCACCCAGGTTCTCCGCGGTCACGGGCTCGTCCAGCAGGCGCAGCACGGCGTACTTGGCCGCGAGCCGGCCCGCCCAGTGCTGCAGGGTGCGGCCGGCGCCGGACCGCAGCCGTTCCGGGCGGGTGAACACGACCTCCAGCGGCATCGGCTCGACCAGCTGCCACGGCGCGGTCAGCTCGCCGAAGGCGACCGCGGCGCTGCCCCACCCGGTCATGCCGCGGGCTCCGGGCGGCGCAGCCTGCGCACGGCGGCCGGGTCGGCCATGCTGACGCAGCCGGTGCCGACGCCGCGGAGCAGTCCGGTGAGCACCTTGCTGTCGCCGACCTCGACCAGCGTCTCAGCGTCGGCGAGCACGCGCATGGTCTCCGTCCACCGCACCCGTTCCGTGAACTGAGCGATCAGGGCGTCCACAATGGTCGGCAGGTCCGTGGTGGGTTCGGCGGTCGTGTTCGGGACCACCGGGACGCGCGGCGAGCGCATCGGTGTCGCGCGCACCGCCTCGGCCCAGCCGTCCAGCGCGCCCGCCATCAGCGGCGAGTGGAACGCGTTGCTCACCTTGAGCGCCACCACCTTGCGGGCGCCGGCCGCCGTGGCCAGCGCGACGAGCCGCTCGACGGCGGCGGTCGCGCCGGAGACGACGGTGTGGTCCGGCGCGTTCTCCAGACCGACGACCAGCGGCTCGTCCGGCCCTGCGGCCTCGGCGGCCAGCTCCTCCACCCGGTGCGGCGTCAGCCCCAGCACGGCCGTCATGCCACCGGTGTCCGGCAGGTCGGCCATGAGCCGGGCGCGGACGGCGACCAGGCGCAGCGCCGTGTCGGCGTCGAGCACGCCCGCCGCGCACAGCGCGCTGATCTCACCGACGCTGTGCCCGGCGACGACGTCCGGCTCCACGCCGCGGTCCCGCAGGACCGCGAGCGCGGCGAGGTTGCACGCGGTCACGGCGGGCTGCGCGTGCAGGGTGTCGACGAGCCTGTCCAGCGGCCCGCGGGCGCACAGCTCCGACACCGGTTCGGGCAGCAGCTCGTCGGCGCGCGCGACCACCGCCGCGCCCACCGGGTCGCGGCGCAGCCAGCCGCCCATGCCGATCCGGACCGTTCCCTGGCCGGGGAACACGAAGCCGATCACCTGCGCACCTCCAGTCCTCTGCGCTGCCCTTGCCGACGAGCCGGGTGCCGGTCAGAGCCGGCGCCGCCGGGACGGCACCGCCGCGGCCTTCTCGGTGCCCAGGAAACCCAGCAGCAGCTTGGTGACGATCTCCGGCTGGTCCAGCGGGATCCAGTGGCTGGCGTCCTCGACGCGCTCATAGCGCCACGAGCCCTTGACGAACTTCACCGAGCCCGTCATGCCCTCTTCGAGCAGCGCCTTGTCCCCCGTGGACCAGATGCCGAGGGTGGGCGCGAGCACGGGCGGGAAGTTGCCCTCCACGCGCAGTTCGGACTCGGGGGAGCGGTTGGCGCGGTACCAGTTCAGCGCCGCGGTGAGCGCACCCGGCTTGGCCAGCTCGCGCGGGTAGCGCTGGTGGTCGCCCTCGCCGCCCATGATCTCCTTGAACAGCCGCCACCCGTTGCGCCGCAACAACTGCTCGCTCACGCCGGGGAACTGGTAGAAGAGCATGTACCAGCTGGCCTTGCGCTGCTCGATCGACGGCGTGCTGAACACACCGGGGTGCCCGACCGACAGCACGGCGAGGTGGTCGACGCGGCGCGGCATCAGGAACGCGTACATCCACGCGATGGCGGCGCCCCAGTCGTGTCCGACGATGTGCGCCTTGGGGATGCCGAGGTGCTGCGTCAGCGCCACGACGTCGTTGACGATCGTGCGCATGTCGTACGCCTCGACCTCCTGCGGCTTGCCCGACTCGCCGAAGCCGCGCAGGTCGGGTGCGATGACCCGGAAGCCCGCCTCGACCAGCGGGTCGATCTGGTGCCGCCACAGGTAGTGCGAGTCGGGGAAGCCGTGCAGCAGCACGACCGGGTCGCCCTCTCCCTTGTCCACGTAGGCGATGTCGATGCCGTTGACGTGTGCCGACCCGGTCAGCAGGGTGTCCTTGACGCTCATGCCCTCTCCCTGAACAGCCTCTCGGCGAAGAACTCGCTGAACCCGAACTCCGGCACGTCCTCTGGCGGGACCATGTTGAGCAGGCCGGTCACCGACGCGGCGAAGTTGTCCGCCATCAGCTCGCGCGCCCGGCGCCGGCGCTCGGCCGCGACGGGACCGAACTCGCAGTGCAGCTTGGCGATGATGTCCGCGCCGAAGTGCAGCCGGTCCATCCGGAACTTCCGCTCGGCCAGGTACCCCTCGAAGGCCGCGGGGGACCAGTCGTCGCCACCGGTCAGCACCTCGCACACGGCACGGGTGTCGCGCAGGCTGCACGACAGGCCGGTGCCGAGCACGGTGTCGGCGTTGCCCGCCTCATCCCCGACGAGCACCACGCCGTCCATGACGATCGGCTGCTCGGGGAACATCGCGACCGACGGCCACAGCTTGAGCGGCCCGATCGGTGTCGCGGCGGTGTAGACGGCCTTGCCGCGGTCGGGCAGCGACGCCAGCTCGAAGTCCGCGATGAACCGCTTCTCACCCTCCGGGCCCTGGTAGAGCTTCCGGTTGGCGGTGGGGAAGTTGATGTAGAGCCGCGCGTTGCCGTCGCCCTGCGGGAACACCATGAACATCTTCTCGTCCTCGGTGCCCATCGCCTGCACGTCCATCGGCCAGTCGTCCAGGCCGGTGACCCGCAGCCCGCCGCCCCAGTGGTGCACCGAGGTCGCCATGGACACGCCGACCTGGCGGCCGACCGTGCAGCCGCGGCCGGTGGCGCCGATGACGATGCGCGGCTTGGCCAGGTGTTCCTGCCCCGCGTGGGTCCAGCGGACCTCCGGGCTGGTTCCGGCGGTGACCTGGACCCGCTGCGCGCCCATGACCACCTCCGCGCCGCCGTCCTCCGCCTGCTCGGCCATCAGCGCGCAGACCTCGTGGTGCGGGAACGACATGGGGCCGCCGACACCGGGCACGAACCGCGTCATGTCCACGGTCTCCGCCTCGGCCGGGTCGACCGTCTCGTCCCACTGCGTCCACTCGCGGATCTCCCACGCGCCGCCGAGGCCGAACGCCTCCTCGACGCCCAGCGTCTGCGCCTCACGCAGGCCCCACGGCGCGATCCACTCACCGCGCACGATGTCCCGGTAGGTCTCCTGCTTCTCCAGCAGCACCACGGACAGGCCGTTCTGCACGAGGTTGGCCGCGGCGGACGCGCCCGCGATACCGCCGCCCACCACGACGACGTCGACTCCGGTGTGCTCGACGGTCATGCCTGCCACCTCTCCCAGGACGTGCGTTCCTTGGCCGGAACCCGCTTGGCGGGGCGGAAGTCCGTGCCGATCGTGTAGGCGACCGGTACCAGGCAGACCTGGGTGACACCGGCGGGAATCCCGAGCAGTTCGCCCACCTGCCGCTCGAACGGCAGGTGCATGCACGTGATCGTGCTGCCGAGCCCGCGGCTGCGCAGGGCCAGCTGGAACGACCAGACCGCGGGGAAGATCGAGCCGTAGAAGTTGCTGGCCCGCATGGCCCCGATCCGCACGCCCTCCTGCCAGGTGCCGAGGTTGCGGGTACCGGTGGAGCCGAGCCACTCGGCGTCGATCGCGCCGATGTCCGGCGGACGGCCGAGCACGCACGGGATCACCAGCGCCGGCACCTTGGCGATGGTCTCGGCCAGTGCGGCCGCCGAGGCGTTGTTCTTCCTCATCTGCGGGTTGTTGCGGCGGCGCCCGGACCGCGTCCACACCTCTTTCTGGTGGAACTGCCAGGAGATGTCGAACAGCTCCGCCAGCTGGTCCTTCACCGCTTGCTCGGTGATCACCACCCAGCGCCAGTTCTGCTGGTCGTTCGCGGTCGGGGCCTGGACGGCGATCTCCAGCGCCTCCTCGATCACCGCGCGCGGCACCGGCCGGTCGAGGTCGAGCCGGCGGCGCACCGACCGGGTGGTGGTGAGCAGCCGGTCGGTCTCCAGCACGTCGAAGGGCAGGCCGGTCACACCGCACCCAGCAGGGTTCCTCCGCGCACCGAACCGGGCGCGGCGCTGAGCACGAGTGCCTTGGCCGGCCTGGCCGGCAGCTCGGGCTTGGTGACGTAGGACTCGACCGTGCCGGCACGGGGGCTGGTCAGTCCCGCGATGGCCGGTGCGACGCCGTCGCGCAGCGCGAGCGCGGCCAGCGCCAGGTTCAGCGCGCCGGTGGCCGCTCCCGCGTCACCGGTCAGTCCCGCGGTGGCGGTGAGCCGGGCGGACGGGACGGCGCCGAGCACCGCGCCCGCCTCCGCCTCGTCGGTCGCGCTGCCGGTGGCCGCACCGACCACCAGGTCCACGCCGTCGGTGGGCAGTGCGGCGATGGCGCGTTCCACCAGGGCCTGCTCGTCGTCCGCTCCGGCGCTCGCGTGGGCGCTGCTCAGCACCCGCGCGTACGGGGTCGCGCCCCTGGCGGCGGCGTGCGCGGCCGACTCGACGACCAGGGCCACCGACGCCGACGCGGACGCCTCGCCCGAGTTGCGGTCGTAGGGGTCGACCTGCGCGCCGTCGCCGGGCTGCGGTGACTCGTCGGCGGCGACCACGACCACCACGTCCGCCTTGCCGGACCGGATGATCTCCACCGCGCAGTCCAGCGCGATGGACGCCGACGCGCCGCCGTTGCAGATCGTCGTGGTCGGGCCGCGCAGGCCCAGGGTCTGGCACACCGCGCCGCCGGTGGCGTTGAGCACCACGTTGGAGAAGCTGAGCACGGCGGGCTTGTTCGGGTTGGCCAGCACGCTCTCGTCGAACCCGCCGGTGCTCTCCACCGAGCCCGCCGCGGTGGCGAAGACGACGCCCACGTTGTCCAGGGCGGCGCGGGGCAGCTTCAGCCCGGCGTCCTCCCAGGCCAGCCGGGAGGCGGCGATCGCCATGCGGGACAGGTGGTTCATGTGCCGCCACAGCGAGCGCGGCGCGAACGTGCGGCCCTCCAGCGACGGCTCCGCGCCGACCGCGGTGCGGCCGTTGGCGACCGCCTCGGCGACCTCGGCGATGCCGGTGCCCAGACCGGTGACCGGTCCGAGGCCGGTGAGGACGACCTCGGTGGCCGGCAGCTCGTCGTACTCGCGCGGGCCGCCGGGGCGGCGCAGCACGAGCGAGGCGTTGTTGCCGCCGAACGCGTAGTTGTTGGACACCACGACGTCCATGTGCAGCGGACGCGCGGTGTTCGGCACGAAGTCCAAAGTGGACTCCGCAATCGCCTCGTCGGTGAACCCGATGGTGGGCGGCGCGGTCGCGGTGCGCAGGGCCAGCACGCTGGCCACCGCCTCGACCGCACCCGCCGCGCCCAGCGTGTGCCCGATGAAGCTCTTGATGCTGCTGGTCGGCACCTGAGGCGCCCGCTCGCCGAACACGGCGCGCATGACCTTCTTCTCCATGGCGTCGTTGGCGGGCGTGCCGGTGCCGTGCCCGTTGACGTAGTCCACCGCGTCGGTGTCGAGACCGGCGTCGGCGAGAGCCCTGCGCATGGCCGTGATGCCGCCGCGGCCGGTCGGGTCCGGTGCGGTGGCGTGGTAGGCGTCGGCGGACAGGCCGTAGCCCGCGACCTCCGCCAGCGGCTCCGCACCCCTGGCCAGCGCGTGGTCCAGCGCCTCCACGACCAGGAAAGCCGCGCCCTCACCCAGGTTCAGGCCGTCCGAGCGGCTGTAGGGGCCGCACGGGCGGGCGCTGAGGGCCTGCAGGCCCGCGAACCCCGCGTAGGTGCCGAACAGCAGCGGGTCGACGCCACCGGCGAGCACCACGTCCGCCTCACCGGTGAGGATCTTGTCCTTGGCCAGGCCGACCGCGTTGCCGCCCGCCGCGCACGCGGTCGAGACCAGGACGCGCGGGCCGGTCATGCCCAGCTTGCCCGCGATGACGTCACCGGTGGCGTGCATGGGCTGGTAGCCGCCCGCCGCGGTCGGGGTGGCCTGGCACTTGCCGAGGACCAACCCGAACCGCTCGCCGGGCAGCTCCGCGGGCGTGGCCGCGCCCAGCCCCGCCCTGCTGACCGCCTGCCGGGCGGCGACGAGGGCGAGCCGGGCCGTGCGGTCCAGCCCGGTGTCCTCGGCCGGCAGCTGCGCGTCGATCCACTCGTCGGGCACCTGGCCCGCGAACCTGGCCTCGAACGCGGCGAACCGTTCGTCGTCCACGGCGGTGATGCCGCCCGCGCCGGCGGTGAGCCGGGCCCAGAACTCCTCCGGGTCCCTGCCCGCCGCGCAGATCACCCCGACTCCGGTGATGACCACTGGCCGCAGCGCCATGCTCGCTCCTCCTCGCAAACCCCGGGCGACCGCTCGGGGGACCAGATCAGATGATCGGGGTGCTCCAGCTCTTGGGCGTGACGTACGGGCTGGTCAGCGTGACGACCTCGGTGTCGCCGACGGTGACCGTGAGCCCGGCTGCGGCCAGGTCCGGCGGCAGCCGCAGCAGGCCGAGGGAGGACTTCAGCCCGATGCTGTGCACGGCGTGGACGACCTCGCCGATCTTCTCCCCGCCCACGGTGACCGGCGTGCCCGGCGCGGGCACCTCGGTGCCGCCGGAGAAGCCGACGGTGCGGCGCTCGGCCGTGCCCTCGAAGGCGGCCACGACGGCGGCACGCCCGACGAACTCGTCCTTGGTGATGTCCACCAGCCAGCCCGCGCCCATCTCCAGCACGTCGACGCCGTCGCCCGCCTCGTGGCGCACGACCGGCTGCCGCACCTCCAGCATCGCCAGCTCCACGGCGTCCTGACCGGCGGGCACGGCGTGCTCCAGCGCCTTGGTCCACAGCCGCTCGGCCGACTCGCGCGGCACCAGCACCTTGTACCCGTACTCGCCCGTCACACCGGTGCGGGCGAAGAGGATGTCCACGCCGTCCCACTGGCTGTCCACAACGGACTCGAACGGCAGCGCGGCCAGCTCGCCGTCGATCAGCCGGCCGACCACGCCCCACGCGTACGGGCCCTCCAGGCCGAAGAGCGCGTACTCGTCCGTGCGGTCGGTGATCTCCACACCGGGCTCGGCGTGCGCGCGCAGGTGCTCCAGCAGCCGGGTGCCCGCGCCGGTGGAGGACTCCAGCAGCAGGCCGTCCTCCCGGCCCCACACCACGACCTGGTCCACGACGGTGCCGTCCTCGGCGAGCACCAGGCTCGTCATGCAGCGCTCGGCGGTCAGGTACTCCACGTCGCGCGCCAGCACCTTCTGCGCGAAGTCGACGGCGGCGCCGCCGGAGAGCTCGATGATCCGCTCGCCGGACAGGTCCAGCAGGGCGGCCCGCTCCCGGATCGCCTCGTACTCGGCGTCGAGCGTGCTGAACCGGAGCGCGACCTCGGCGTCCAGGACGGTGCCGTGCGCGGTGCCCTCGGGGTGCGCGGCCTTCACCGGCGACGTCAGGGGTTCCATTGGCGTGTCAAACCTTTCCGGTAGGGCTGGTGGCTGCCGGGTCGGCGATGGTGATGGTGCCCTCGGCGGCGATCTGGCCGTCGACCCTGGCGCTCACCTTGAACTCGCTGAAGCCGCGGGCTCCCGCCGTGCGGTCGGCGGTGATGACGAGCTGGTCACCCGGCACGACGGGGCGGCGGAACCGCATCGACCGCACGCCCGCGAGGTAGCCGATCGGCCCCGCGCCGGCGAGGGCGAACACCACGCCGGCGAGCTGGGCCATCGCCTCGACGACGATCACGCCCGGAAGCACGGCCGCGCTCGGGAAGTGCCCCTGGAACCACATCTCCGTGGCCGCGACGTTCTTGATCCCGACCGCGCCGACACCGGGCTCGACCTTCTCGACCCGGTCGATCAGCAGGAAGGGCCACCGGTGCGGCAGGACCTCCCGGAGCTGGTCGTTGGTCAGCGACGTCCCCGCACGCACGGGCTCCCGGGTGGTGGTCATGCCGAACCGGTCGAGGCCTGCTCGGCCAGTGCCGGGTTCACGTGGTCGGCCAGGCGCGACACCGAACCGAACACCGACATGTCGCTGTCGTAGAGGGCGACGCCGAACTCGGCCTCGATCGCCACGTACAGCTCCAGCACGTCGAGGCTGTCGAGCTCCAGTCCGCGGCCGAACAGCGGCTGGTCGTCGGTGATCCACGCGGGCTCGATCGGCAGGTCGAGCCGAGAGACGATCATCTTCTTGATCTGGGCGCACGTGTCGTGTCGGGCGGCCGCCGTGGCGCGCAGTTCGTCGAGGGTCACGCTTGTCCTTCCGTCCGCTGGGTTGTCCGGCTCGGGGGTGTTCCGGCCCGGGGGATCAGCCGAGCCCGCCGCCGTTGGCGACGAACGTCTCGCTGGTGATGTAGGACGCCTTGTCGGAAGCCAGGAACGTGACCAGGTTCGCGATCTCCTCCGGGCGGCCCATGCGGCCGAGCCGGATGCGCGAGGAGTAGTCGTCGCGCAGCTTCGCGGGGATGACCTTGGTCATGTCGGTCTCGACGAACCCCGGCGCCACCACGTTGACGCGCACGCCGTGCGGAGCGGCCTCGTAGGACAGCGCCTTGGTGAACGCGATGATCGCGCCCTTGGACGCGACGTAGTTCGTCTGGCCGGGGAAGCCGCCGTCCAGGCCGCTCGCGGAGCTGAGGGTCACGATCGCCCCGCGCCGCTGGTGCTGCATGATGCGCATCGCCTCGCGGCAGGCCAGGAACGTGCCGTGCACGTTGATGTCCATCGTCTCGCGGAACGTGGCGCTGCTCATCGCGACCAGGTGCCGGTCCCGCGTCACGCCCGCGCTGGTGACCAGCACGTCGAGCCGGCCGTGCTCGGAGCGCACGGAGCGGAACAGCTCGCGCACCGCGTCCTCGTCGGTCACGTCGGCCCGCACCGCGCTCGCGCTGCCGCCGTTCTGCTCGACCTGCGCGACCAGTTCCTCGGCCTGCTCCTCCGAGCGGGAGTAGTTGACCACGACGTGCACGCCGTGGGCCGCCAGGTCGACCACGACGGCCCGCCCGATCCCGCGCGAGCCGCCGGTGACCACGGCGACCGATCCTTCGGCGAACATGGTGCCCCCTCACGTTGTCCAAGGCTTGCCCGCTGTGCACGCCGTCGTTCGGCGCAACGCTACTGACCTGCGACTTCAGTGCTCTATCACTTCGATATCCGCCTCCTTGACGTCCCCGCGGCGGTGTCGCAGGCTCCTGCTCATGGCTGACTTCGAGGTCGACGTCCTGATCGTGGGTGGTGGCCCGGTCGGCCTCGCCGCGTCGATCGAGTGCTCCCGCAACGGGTTGACGTCACTGTTGGTGGAGCGGCACCAGGGGACGTCGATCTTCCCCAAGGCGCGCCTGGTGTCCACCCGCACGATGGAGCTGGTGCGGGCGTGGGGAGTGGGGGAGGAGGTCGAGCGCGCCGGACTGCCGCGCGAGGACAGCCTGGCCGTCGGCGTCGGCTCCTCGCTGACCGCGGACGACTTCCACCGCGAGGTCGCCCCGCTCGCCGAGGACGCGCCGCACAGCCCCACGTACACCTACATCTGCGCGCAGGACAGGTTCGAGGTGGTGCTGCGCGGCCTGGCCGAGCGCTCGCCCGGTGCGGACGTCCGGTTCGCCACCACCCTCACGTCACTGGAGCAGGACGAGTCCGGTGTGGACGCCGTGGTCGAGTCCGCCTCCGGCCGCGCCACCGTGCGCGCCCGCTACGCCATCGCCGCGGACGGCGGGCGCAGCACCGTGCGCGAACGGCTCGGCATCGGCGTCGAGGGCCCGCCACCGCTCGGACACATGATCAGCATCATGTTCGACGCCGACCTGGTGTCGTTGCTGACCGGCAGGATGTGCGCGCTGTACTTCATCCGCAGCGCGATCCCGTGCGCGGTGGAGGCGGTGGACAACCAGCGGCGCTGGATCATCCAGACCGGTTACGACCCGGCGGAGGGTGGCAGCGAGGCCGACTTCACGCCCGAGTTCTGCGTGCAGGTGGTGCGCGAGGCCGTCGGCGTGCCGGACCTGGACGTCGAGCTGGTCGGCGTGATGCCGTGGCTGCAACAGGCGGTGACCGCGACGCGCTTCCGCTCGGGCCGGGTGTTCCTGGCGGGCGACTCGGCGCACGTGTCGACGCCGCAGGGCGGGTTCGGGATGAACTGCGGCATCCAGGACGCGCACAACCTGGTGTGGAAGCTGGCGGCGGTGGTGGCGGGCACGGCCGGCGAGGCCCTGCTCGACACCTACGACGCCGAGCGCCACCCGATCGGCGAGCGCACCGTCGGCGAGAGCCTGGCGAACGCCTTCATCACGTTCCAGATGATGGAGGGCAAGCTGTCCATGAAGGAGGCCATCGCGCAGCAGGCGGGCCGGCGCAGCTGCGAGGGCCTGGTCCTCGGCTTCCACTACGACTCCGCCGCCGTCGTGCCGGACGGCACCGGCGCACCGGTGGTCGAGGACCCCTACCGGACCTACGTCCCGACCGCGCGACCGGGCCACCGCGCGCCGCACGTGCCGCTGACCAGGGGTGCGGAGGTGTTGTCCACATTGGACCTGTTCGGCGCGGGGTTCGTCCTGCTCACCCCGGCGGGCAGCGGCTGGGCGCAGGCGGCGAAGGAGGCCGGCTCCCGGACCGGGGTGGCGATCAGCGCGGTCGAGGTGTCGGCCGACGGCTCGACCGCGGTGGTGTCACCGGACTGGGCCACGGTCTACGGCGTGGGTGCGGCAGGTGCGGTGCTGGTGCGGCCGGACGGGCACGTGGCCTGGCGCAGCACGGACACCGCGTCGACGGACGCGCTGTCAGTGGCGGTGGACGCCGTTCTCGCACGTGGTTGACCGGCCCACTGGCCGGAGTGGTGCTGCCCGCCGCGCGGTGTGGCGGGCAGCACCGGTCAGGCGGGCACGTCGCGCGGTTTGGCGCGCCGCGCCGTTCAAGCGAGCATGCCGCGAGGTTGGCGGGCGGTACCGGTCAGGCGGGCACGTCGCGAGGTTGGCGGGTGGCACCAGTCAAGCGGGCACGTCGCGCGATTCGACGGGCCGCACCGGTCACGCGGGCACGCCGGTCAGCCAGCGGCGGTCCTGGCGGTGCGGTGCCGGCCGGACGCCCGCCGCCGCGCGGCGCAGCGGCAGCGGGAAGCCGTCCGCCGAGCCGACGATCCTGCTCGCCTCACCGCGTTCCTCCGCCACCCAGTCGTTCCCGAGCAGCATGGTCAGCAGCTGCCACGACTCGTCCGCCGTCAGCGGCTCCAGGAACGCCCGGTGCGCGCCCTGACGGGCGACCAGTTCGTCCATCGGGTGCCTGCTGGTGACGATGGCCCTGGTGTGCGCGCCGCTGGGCAGCAACGGCCGCACCTGGGCGTGGTCCACCGCACCGTCCAGCACCACCAGCACCCGCTTGTGCGACACCGTGCTGCGGTACAGCGCGACCTTCTCACCCGGATCGTCCGGAATGGACGCCGCGGGCACGCCGAGCGCCCGCAGGAACCGGTCGAGCACCACGGCCGGCGGCACCGGGCGGCCGAAGTCGTCCACCAGCTCGGAGTGCAGCTGCCCGTCCGGGAACCGGTCGAGGCGGTGGTGCGCCCAGCGCAGCGCCAGCGCCGTCTTGCCCACCTCACCGGGGCCCGACAGCACGACCACGCCCGGCACGTCGGTGCCCGGCGCGAGGGCGGCGTCCAGCCCGGCCAGCTCGGCCGACCGGCCGGCGAACGGCAGGACCTGGCGCGGCAGCTGGGACGGTGCCACCGCCGGCACCTCGACGCGGACCGGCGCGAGCAGCGCCGGCGCGTCGCGCAGCACCTGCTCGTGCAGCTCCCGCAGCTCCGGACCGGGTTCCAGGCCGATCTGCTCGATCAGCACCCGCCGGGCGTCCTGGTAGGTGCGCAGCGCGTCGGCCCGCCGGCCCGACCGGTACTGGGCCAGCATCAGCTGCGCCCGCGCCCGTTCGCGCAGCGGGTGTTCCGCCACCACCGCGGCCAGGTCCTTGCCGACCCGGTGGTGCAGCCCGAGCCGCAGCTCCAGCTCGGCGCACGCCTCCACCGCGTCCAGTCGCGCCGACTGCAGCGACACCGCCTCCGCGCGCAGACCGGGCAGGTCCTCGAACGGCACACCGCGCCACAACCCCAGCGCCTCGCGGTACAGCGCCGCGGCGCCCGCCACGTCACCGCTCGCCGCGCGCGGCCGGGCCCTGCCGACGAGTCCGTTGAACCGCAACCAGTCCACGGAGTCCTCGTCCAGCCGCGCCACGTAGCCGGGGCTCGCGGTGTCGACGGCCCTGCCCGACTCGCCGAGCGCCCGCCGCAGCCGGGACACGCAGATCGCGATCTGCCCGCGTGCGCTGGCCGGCGGGTCGCCGTGCCACACCGCCTCGATGAGCCGGTCCACGCTGACCACGCGGTTGGCGTCGAACAGCAGCCGTGCCAGCACCGCGCGCTCGCGGGGACCGCCCACCCGCACTTCGACGCCGGCGCGCAGGAACCGGATCGGGCCCAGCACGCCGAACTCGGCAGGGGCGGGGGTCAACGCGACCGCGCCAGGTGCTTCTCGACCTCGTCGGCGGCGCGCGCCGCACCGCCCGCCTCCGCGACGGCCTTGCGCATGAGGTCCGACCTGGCCGCGATCTCCTGGTCACCGAGCACCGACGTGACCGCGTCGACCAGCGCCTCGGGCGTGAGGCCGGCGGGGTCGAGCACGGTGCCGAGGCCCAGTTCGCGGACCCGCCACCCGGTGGGCCGGTCGAGCGCGGAACCGGGCACGCACACCATCGGCGTGCCGGACCGCAGTGCCTCCATCACTGTGCCCATGCCGGCGTGGGTGACGCACAGGGCCGCGTGCTCCAGCACCGCCACGTGCGGCACGAAGTCGTGCACCTCGACGTTGGGCGGCAGGTCGCCGAGCGAGGCGCGGTCCACACCGCCGCCGGTGGTCATCACCGCGTGCCACGGCCGGCCGCGGAACGCTTCGACGCACGTGCGGAAGAAACCCTCGTCCTCGTTGAACACCGCGCCGAGCGACACCAGCACCACGGGCAGGTCGCCGGCGGGCGGCGTCCACGTCCCGAGGAAGCCGCGGTCGCCGACGCACGGCCCGACGAACGCGAACCGCTCGTCGAAGGTCTCACCCGCGTACTGGAACTCCCGCGGCACGGTGACCAGGCTCAGCGGCGGCACCTCGAACCACACCTCGTGCGGCGCGGCGGCCACCCCGTAGCGGGCGCACAGCGCGCCGATGCGCCCCATCGTGGTGGCGACCCACTCGGGCATCTCCCTCGGCCGTTCCCGGGCCGGCTGCTCCGCGGCGTCGGACTCGGGGTTGTACATGGCGTTGAGGAAGGAGAAGTGCTCGTTGGAGGCGAACACCGGGATCACCTGCGCGGCGGGGACGTCCCAGTGCCGGGCCAGCACACGGGCCCCGTGGAGCACCGAGGTGTCGTAGACCAGGCAGTCCGGCCGGTCGCCGTCGAGCTCGGCCGTCGCGGTGGCGAGCATGGCCTCGCTCTCGTCGAGCAGCACGCCCATCAGGTAGCCGGGATCGTTCGCCACGAGGGCGAAGTCGGCGTCGCGGTACCGGGACGGGTAGGTCACGACGGTGGCGCCCGCCTCGGCGGCGATCTCCGCCATGCTCGGTGCGGTCAGGTAGGTGACCCGGTGCCCGCGCGCGGCCAGTTCGGTGACGACCGCGAGGTTCGGGATGACGTGCCCGTGGTCCGGGTGGCACATGAACAGGAAATGCCGCGACATTTGTCGTCCTCGCCCCGATTGTTGTGCTGGAATCCGGCGACCCTGCCGGGAGCGTGGTCACCGTAAAGCGACCGGAAGCGGCCTGGACACCCCTATCACTCCTGTTCCCCTGCCACGGACGAGCGGGTCGCCGGTTGCCTCCAGGGGGTCGGTTCCAGCCACCCTGACCTGCAGATTAGGGGTTACCCCCTAGCCGGGGGCCAGACCTAGGCTGGCCGGGAAGCCGACCACAGCGAAAGGGCTGCCGATGGCCACGCTCGTCTGGGACTACTCGCGCGAATACGAAATGGAGCGCAAGGACATACTCGACGCGGTCGAGACCGTGTTCTCCTCCGGCAGGCTCGTCCTCGGGCCGAGCGTGTCGTCCTTCGAGGCGGAGTTCGCGGCCTACCACGGCGTCGCCCACTGCGTCGGCGTGGACAACGGCACGAACGCCCTCCGCCTGGCGCTCCAGGCGCTCGGTGTCGGCCGCGGCGACGAGGTCGTCACGGTGTCCAACACCGCCGCGCCGACCGTGCTGGCGATCGACGCCGTCGGCGCCACACCGGTGTTCGTCGACGTGGACCCGGACACCTACCTGATGGACGTCGCCCAGGTGGCTTCGGTGATCACGCCGCGCACCAAGGTCCTGCTGCCGGTGCACCTGTACGGCCAGTGCGTGGACATGGAACCGTTGCAGGAGCTCGCACGGCAGCACGGCCTGCTGGTGCTGGAGGACTGCGCCCAGGCGCACGGCGCGCGCCACCACGGCCGGGTGGCCGGGTCGATGGGCGACGCCGCCGCGTTCTCCTTCTACCCCACCAAGGTGCTCGGCGCCTACGGCGACGGCGGCGCGACGATCACGAACAACCCGGAGGTGGACGCGAACCTGCGCCGCCACCGGTACTACGGCATGGAGAAGACCTACTACGTCGTGGAGACGCCCGGCCACAACTGCCGGCTCGACGAGGTGCAGGCGGAGATCCTGCGCCGCAAGCTCGTCCGCCTGGACGACTACGTGGCGGCGCGGCAGGCGGTGGCCGCGCGGTACGCGGAAGCGTTGGCGGACACCGACCTGGTGCTGCCGTCGACCGCGCCGGGCAACACGCACTCGTACTACGTCCACGTGGTGCGCCACCCGCGGCGCGACGACATCCTGGAACGCCTGAAGGCGCACGACGTCCACCTGAACATCAGCTACCCGTGGCCGGTGCACACCATGACCGGGTTCGCACACCTGGGCTACGCCGAGGGCAGCCTGCCGGTGACCGAGCGGGTGGCCGGCGAGATCTTCTCGCTGCCGATGTACCCGTCGCTGCCCCAGGACACGCAGGAGCACGTGGTGGACGCGCTCAAGCAGGTGCTGGCGACGCTCTGACCGGGCCGGTGGCGGGCGGCACCGCCCGCCTCACCCGCGCGGGAGGAGGCTGCGCAGGCACAGCAGCAGGCTGCGGGCCTGGATGTTGACGTAGAAGCTGTGCCGCAGCAGCTCCTCGTACTGGTGCAGGGTCAGCCACCGGTACTCGGGGTCGTCCCGCGCGACCTCGGCGTCGGTCTCCACGACCAGGTACCGGTTGCGGGCGCCGAGGAACCGGCCGCCCTCCTCGGACAGCACGGCGTCGAAGCGGATCTTGGTCGAGCCGAGCACCTCGTCGAGGAACCGGGGCCGCGCCGGCAGGTGGTCGTGCGCCTCTGGCACGCACTGCACGGTGGGCGCCAGCTCGGTCACGTCGGCGTAGCCGGGTTCGGTGCGTGCGTGGGTGAGCACGTGCAGCACACCGCCGATCTCCTTGACCAGGAACGCGATCACCCCCGTGCCGACCGGTTCGATCATCGGCTGGGACCACGCTCCGACCTCACGCCCGCCGGCTCGCACGTCCACGCCCACGACGGTGAAGAACCCGCCGCTGCGGTGCGCGATGACGCCGTTCTCACGAGTCCAGTCCGGCAACCCGGCCAGCGGGCCGAGGGCGACCCGCAGGTCGGTGCGGGTGCGGACCTCGGTGATCCAGCTCAGCACCTCTCCGGTGGTGTGCACGCCGGGCGTGGCCGGGTCTCCCGACCGGACCAGGGCTTCGCTGAACGGGTCGGTGGCCGCCGCGGCCAGTGCCGCGCCGCCGCCGGGCAGGCAGGCCAGCACCGTGCGGGCGTCCATGTTCACCAGGTCCGGCACGGTCATCAGGCCGGCGATCTCGCCGAGGGTGAACCAGCGGAACCCCTCACGCACCTCGACGTCGCCGTCGACCTCGACGACCATGTTGCGGTTGCGCTTGCGGTAGAACCACGCGCCCTGCTCTGACTGCCGGATGTCCACCAGGACGTGGTGGCCGGAGGTGTCGCGGAAGTGCTCCAGGTAGGGGATGGGCTTGCCCTGGTGCACGCGGGTGTAGTTGCTGCGGGTGGCCTGCACGGTCGGCGACAGCTGCAGGCCGTTGGCGTTGCCCGGTTCGTGCTTGGCCTGCATCAGGCAGTGCAGCACGCCGTCGACCTCCCGCACGAGGATGCCGAGGATGCCGATCTCCGGCTGGTTGATGATCGGCTGCGACCAGTGCGGCACGAGCGCGCCGGGCAGGTCGACGGCGAGCGACTCGACGCTGAAGAACCGGCCGGTGTGGTGGCGCAGGTTGCCGGTGCCCGGTTCGGTGAGCCAGCCGGCGAGGCCGTCCAGCGGTACGCGCTCGACGTTCATCCAGCTGTGCTCCGCGGTGCGGGCGAGCCAGGCGTGCACGGCGTCGGCGTCACGCGCGGCGAGCATCGACTCGGCCAGGCGCGTCCGGGCAGGACGGCGGGTGGGTGCGGTCACCTGGGGTGCTCTCCTCTGCTCAGGTGGCGTGGACCGGCAGCAGTCCGGTGTCCCGCGCGAGGGCCAGGCCCGGTGCGGCGCGGTCGCGTTCGGACAGCACGACGTCGGCCGGAACGGGCAGTGCCAGGTCCGGGTCCACGATGGACACCGCCAGCTCGTCCGCGGGTTCGTAGCCGCGGGACAGCAGGTAGTGCACGGTGGAGTGGTCGTCGAGGGCGATGAACGCGTGGCCGAGCCCTGGCGGGAGGTAGACGGCGCGGAAGCCGTCGCCCGCCAGCTCGACGGAGTCCCACTCGCCGAACGTCGGCGAGCCGACCCGCAGGTCCACCACGATGTCCAGCACCCGCCCGCGGGAACAGGTCACGTACTTCGCGCACCCCGGTGCCGTGCGGGCGTAGTGCACGCCGCGGGCGACCCCGCGGCGTGACACGCTGGCGCTGGCCTGGGCCACGGCGAACAGCGGCGCACCGACCGCCTCGGCGAACACGTCGTGCTGGAACGGGGAGACGAACAGGCCGCGGTCGTCCGGGAACACCTCGGGCTCGAACTCCCAGGCCCCGCCGACAGAGAGTGCGCGGGCTTTCATCGACGACCTCCGTCTCAGGACGGTGATCAGCGTGCAGCGGCCCGAACCGCGTGGTCAACCAGCTTAGGGGAACCCCTATCCGCGGTTAGGGGTGTCCGGCCGCAGACCGTCCACTGAGGACTGAATCAGGTGGGCGACGGTCCTCGACACCGCGTCGGCGAGGGGAACCCGGGCCCGCCACCCGGTGGCGAGGGTGAGACCGGCCGGGTCGGCCACGAGGCTGTGGAAGTCCGACGCGGTGGCGTACGGCGGTGGTGGCACCGACAGCACCGGCACGGCCGGGCGACCGGTGTGTTCCGCGACGGTGGCGGCGACGAGCTCGAACAGCGCCCGCACCGGGACGCCCGTGCCCGAGCCGACGAGCCACGCCCGTCCGGCCAGCCGGTCGGCGTGCGCCACGGCCGCCGCGAACGCCTCGGCGACGTCCTCCACGAACACCAGGTCGCGCCGCACGTCCCCGGCTCCCCACACGGTCAGCGGCTCGCCCGCGAGCGCACGCCGCGCCATCGCGGTCACCACACCCCGGTCAGGAGAGCCGGGGGAGGGGCCGAACACGGTGGGCAGCCGCAGGGAGCAGCCGCCCGCGTCGAGCACGAGCCGTTCGGCGGCGCACTTCTGCCGGTCGTACTCCGACTCGGGGTGGTCGGTCTCGGTGCCGTCGATCCGCTCCGGCGCGCCCGGCCCGACCTGCGAGGTGGAGCCGGCGAACACGACCGTTCCGCGAGCCGAGTCCACGGTCTCGGCGACGATGCCGACGTTGACCCTGGCGGCGTCGGCATCGCCACCGGCGGCGACCCGCCAGGTGCCGCCGCCGGTGAACAGCACCAGCGGCAGCACCACATCCGCGCCCGCGACCGCGGCGGCCACCGCGCCGGGCTCGGTCAGGTCGGCCGCGACGACCTCGGCCGGGAACGGCGGCACGCCGGGACCACGTGCCACCACCCGCACCCGCGCGCCCCGCGCCGCCAGCCGTGCGGACACCGCGGAACCCACGAACCCCGACCCGCCGAGCACCGCGACGAGAGCGCCGCTCAGTTCTCCCGGCACGCTCACACCACGTGGACGTCGGGCACGTACAGGATCCACTTGCCGCCCGCCGCGCGGAACGCCTCCTCCTTGGCCATGATCTCCTCGGCGTGGTTCCAGGCGAACAGCAGCGCGTAGCCGGGGTAGGGGTCGGCGAAGGCGGCCGGCGGGCGCACCGGGATGCCCGAGCCGGGTGCCAGCCGGTGCTGCTTGGCGGGCGTGGTGTCGCTGATGAACTCGACCAGGTCCGGTCCGATGCCGCAGAGGTTCGTGACGGTGGCGCTCTTGGCGGTCGCGCCGTAGCCGACGACCCGCTCGCCCTTCGCCTTCAGCTCGTTCAGCAACGCCAGGAGGTCGGTGCGGATCGTCCGGACCCGGTCGCCGAACCCGTCGAGGACGGCGCGGTCGTGCAGGCCGCGCGCCTGCTCCTCGGCGAGCAGGGCGGCGACGGCCGCGGACGGGGTGCGCGCACCGGGCAGGGCCAGGGTGTAGCGGACCTCGCCGCCGTGCACCGGCAGGCGTTCGACGTCGACCAGCTCCAAGCCGTGCCGGCGGGCCATGGCGTCCACGGAGGTGGCGCTGAACAGGAAGAAGTGCTCGTCGTAGATCTGGTCGAACGAGGTCTGCTCGACGATGTCGCCGAGGTAGGGGTCCTCGAACACGAACGCCCCACCGGGCTTGAGCAGCGCCACGACACCGCGCAGGATCGAGTCCGCGTAAGGGATGTGGCAGAACGTGTTCGCCGCGTACACGAGGTCGGCCGGACCGTCCTGGTCGCGGATGGACAGCGCGGTGGACTCCTCGAAGAAGTCCTTGCGGACCCGCACACCCGCCTCGGCGGCCAGGTCGGCGACCGCGCCGGACGGTTCCACGCCCAGGTGCCGCACGCCCGCCGCCGCGACGGTGCGCAGCATGGTGCCGTCGTTGCAGCCCAGCTCGACCACGAGCGGGTCCTCGCCCGCCAGCTCGGTGCTCAGGAACCGCTCGGCCAGCGCGCGGAAGTGCTCGCGCATCACCGCGGACCCCTGCGACAGGTAGGGGTAGTCCTGGTGGAACATCTTCTCCCTGGGCACCTCCTCCATCAGCTGCACCATCGCGCAGTCCGCGCACGCGCCCACGGCGAGGCGGTAGGTGAACTCGACGGAGGTGTCCTCGGGCAGCCGGAACGCGTCGGACAGCGGCTGCTGACCGAGGTCGAGGAACTCGGTGACCGTCCCTGCGCAGACGCGGCAGGTGGACTGGTTGGGCATTGGCGGGTTCTTTCTACTCGGGAGGGGCACGGGTCACCCCCGTGCTTCGAAGGCCCGTGGTCCGGCGCCGGTCCGCTGGGACAGGCGGCGCGGCAGGTCCGCCCGGCTGCGCATGCCCAGCTTGCGGTAGACCCTGGTGAGGTGTTGCTCGACGGTGCTGACGGTGATGTAGAGGATTCCGCTGATCTCGCGGTTCGTGTGGCCCTTCGCGGCGAGCTCGGCCACCCGCAGCTCGGAGTCGCTCAGGACCGATCGCCCGTCACCGGTGTCGCCGTCCCCCCAGTCGGCCGGGAGGGGCAGGGCACCGGGGCACGACGCCCCGGTCTCGGCCACCGCGATCTGGGACAGCTCGCGCGCCTCGGCGTGCTGGCCCAGGGCGTCGAGCGCGTCACCCAGGTCGGACAGGGCACGGGCCAGCTCGACCCGGTCACCTGCCCGCCGCAGGTGCCGCACGGCCTCGCGCAGGAGCGCGGGTCGCTCGGCGGGCTCGCCCGCGGCCGCGAGGACCCGCAGCGCCGCACCGCGGGTGCGGCGGTCGCCGGCCGGCAGCAGCATCTGCTCGCTGATCAGCTTGCGAGCCGCCTCCGGCCGGCCGAGGGTGAGGTTGGCCTGGGCGAGGCCGCAGCGCCACGGCGCGAGCACCGGCAGGTCGAGGCCCCACGCGAGCATCCGGGTGCCGCAGTTCTGGAAGTCGCTGATGGCGGCGAGCACCCGCCCGACGGCGAGGTTGCCGTTGCCGCGGGCGTGCAGGTAGCGCAGGCCGGCGGCGGTGGCGAACATGGCGTCGGGCACGCGCTGCCGCATCACCTCGGCGATCACGTGATGCCGGCCCAGCGCGGTGTTGGCCTCCAGCAGCACGGCCAGCGGGTAGCCGATGGACAGGCCCCAGCCCTGGTGCGGCAGCAGGGCGAGTGCGGTCTCGGCGCGTGCGGCGGCCACCGCCACCTCCCCGCGCCGCAGGGCGATGTCGGCCCGGACGACCTCCAGGACCGCCTGCCAGGTCACCGCGCCGCCGCGGACGGCCTCGGCGGTGAGCCGGTCGCACCACCGCTCTGCCCGGTCGGGGTGGCCGCTGTGCACCAGGATCAGCAGGGCGGTGAGCACGACCTCCAGCGACATGTCGCCGAGCCGGCAGCTGCGCAGGATGTGCTCGGCGCTGGCGATGGCGTCGGGGTGGAACTCGGCGGTCCAGAAGGTGCCGATGGCCTGCGCGGCGGCCACCCACGGGTCCGCGTCGGCCACCACGTCGCTGGCCACGGCGCTCGCCGGGTCGAGGCCGTGGAACCACTGGCAGACGATCCGCAGCTCGGCCGCGCTCTGCGCGTCCAGCATGCCGGGGTTCTGGTTCAGCACGGCGAGCGCGCGCACGGCCGTTGCCTCGTCCCCGATCCACAGCGCGTGGTGCACGACGGTCATGGCGTCGCGCCCGCGCAGCCGGCCGGCCCACATCGCCTCGTGCAGGGGTTCCATGTGCACGACGGCGGCGGCCGGGTTGACCCGCCACAGCGCCCGCACCAGGACGCTGGTGATGCCCAGCCGCTCGTCCGGCTCGACCACGGGCAGCGCGGGTTCCAGGTAGCGCACGGCCGCTGCCACGTCGTCGCCCATGAGCGCCTGTTCGGCGGCGATGCGCAGCACGGAGACCGGCCAGCCCGGCGCGACCCGGTCGGCGGCCACGAGGTGGTCGGCCACCACGGCCGCCGCCGCACCGCGCTGGTAGAGCAGCTCGGCGGCACGGGCGCGCAGCCGCACCCGTTCGGGACCCGGCGTGCTGTCGAGGACCGCCGCCCCCGCGCCGGGGTGGCGGAAACGGCCGTCGAGCAGCAGACCGGCGGCGGTGAGCACGTCGACCGCCTGCTCGACGGCCTCGGGCGTGGTGCCGGCCAGCCGGCCGAGCAGGACCGGGGTCCGCTCCTCGCCGAGCACGGCGATGGCGCGCGCGACCTCGAGGAGCCCCGCCTCCCAGCGGTGCAGGCACTCCAGCACCGCGCGCTTGAACGCGGGACCGACCTGGTCCTGACCGATCTCGTGCCCTGCCTCGAAGTCCTCGACCATGGCCCGGACCAGCATGGGGTTGCCGCCGCTGAGGCCGTGCCAGGCGGGCGCGAGCGCGTCGGGATCGGGCACCCGGTCGCGCAGCAGCTCGGCGATCCCGCACACCGACAGCGGAGCGAGCCGGATGCGGTGGTGCGGCCGCCGGGTCAGCTCGGCGTGGAACAGCGGCAGCGTCGGCTGCGGCTGCTGCCACTCGGCGAGCACGACGACCACCCGTCCTGCTCTCATCCGCCGTCGCAGGTAGAGGATGAACTGCAACGAGGAACTGTCAGCGAATTGCACGTCGTCCACGCACAGCACGACCGGTCTTTCCCGCGACAATTCGAGCAGAATTTGACACAGTTCATGCACGGGCCGCACATAAGAATGAGGAATTCTCCGCACGTCCGCGCCGGGGTCGGTCACGGTCGCGGCAATCGGCGTGATGAGGTGGGAAACGCGGTCCGCTATTTCCGGCGGCAGACCTGCGCCGTGGAACAACTGGTCGATGACGCCCGCCTGCAGGGGACGCTCGGCCGGCGCGCCGGTCGCGGTCAGCAACAACGCGCCCGAAGCGGCGGCGTGCCGCTGGAACCGTTGCAGCAGCTCGGTCTTCCCGCTGGCCACACCGCCGCTGACCAGCGCGAGCCTGCCTGTTCCCGCAGAGCACTCCGCGAGCAGGCCGACCAGCTCGGCAAGCGCACCACCATGGTCTGTCGGCACCAACCGTCCAGTTCCCTCCAACATGGCCACCGATGGTCTTTCCGCTGCAGCTCACCCCAAGTGGACGCTTTATAGCACGGCTTCCCGGCTTGTCCAGCGCCTTTGGTGACATCGCCCGAGAACAGCGGCCAAACGTGTTCGCGGCACGCCTGGCAACCATTGGAATCACGAATCCGAATGTGGCCGATCGCGTCTCAATTGGCGGCGAACGGGCTAACCGGTACGGCCGAATCGCGGTCTGCCGAACCTCGGGTGCGCGATTCCGGAGCATGCCGTAGCACAGCCTGGGCGGGACATCATCGTGTTGATCGAATCCGTGTCGCAACCGTAGTCACGCCGCCGCGGCGGGTACGGGACACCGAAGTGCCGCACGCCGGGCGGCGCCCCGGTGCCGCCCGGCGCGTCCGGGCCACGGCCAAGATCCACAGGTGGCCTCGGGGCCGGTGCATGGCAAATGACATGGGTAACCGATACACCGCCGGAACGGTGAATCCTTCCCGCGAAACGGACATAACTCCGAATATGTCGACTCCGGTGTGGACGCTGGGGCCGACCATTTTCCGCGCACCCACGGCGTGTTCACGTGGTTGCGTCGACAATCTTCCGCTTGCGGAGGTTTTTCCGGTATGCGTTGATCACCCGGTAGGCCTTGGACAACGTTGCCACGTTGTCGCGATAGGACGGCGTGGCGAGCACCTGCCGGACGGCGCCGGCACGACCAGCTCGGCGAGGTCGTCGTCGGCCGGCGTTCCCCGCGTCACCACGACGACGGGGCGGTCACCGTCCAATTCGGACCACCAGGCGGGTTCGGCCAGCGGCTCTACCGGCAGTACGAGGACGTGCTGCTCGAACGCCTCCCGGGACCGCTCGGCCGCTGACGCGCCCGAGCGGTCCCGCTCAGCGCCTCACCGGGAGGCCAGCTGACGGCGCAGCCACGCCGCTCGGGCGGCGATGGCGTCCTGCGAGAGCACGGCGTGGGGCACCACGACGTCGAACCCGTGGAACCCGCCGGGCCAGACGTGCAGCTCGACGTGGCAGCCCGCCTGCCACATGCGGGTCGCGTGGGCGACGTCCTCGTCCCGGAACGTCTCGGCCGACCCGACGTCGACGAACGCGGGCGGCAGGCCGGAGAGGTCCGCGGCGCGGGCAGGCGCGGCGTACGAGGACACGTCCGGTCCTCCGCGGACGCCGTCGCCGAGGAGCGCGTTCCACCCGGTCTCGTTCGAGGAGCTGTCCCAGATGCCGAGGCCGCGCATCTGCCGCGCGGAGGGCGAGTCGTTGCGGTCGTCGAGCATCGGCGACAGGAGCAGCTGAGCCAGGACCGCCGGGCCGTTGCGGTCGCGTGCCATCAGCGTGACACCCGCCGCGAGGCCGCCGCCGGCGCTCACACCGCCGATGACGACGCGCCCGGGGTCGATGTTGAGCTCGTGGGCGTGCTCCGACACCCACACCAGGCCCGCGTAGCAGTCCTCGACGGGACCGGGGTGGGGTGTCTCGGGTGCGAGCCGGTACTCGACCGAGACCACGGCCATGGGTTCGGCCAGGTCCAGCATCTCGGCCAGGCCGAACCGGTTGTCCCCGACGATCATGCCGCCGCCGTGGACGTGGTAGATCGCCGGCGTCGGGGTCGCCGCGTGCACCGGGAGGCAGATCAGCAGCGAGATGTCCGGTTCCCCGTCCGGTCCCGGCACCACCCGCTCCCGCACGCTGTAGGCGCCACCGCGCGAGAGGACCTCGTCGGTCGGGGTCTCCACCCCGGGAACGGGCTCGCGCATCTCGGCGATGTTGTCCGGACGGTACGCGTCGGGAGGGCGCAGGCTGCTCAGCACCTCGACGACGGGAGCGAGCTCCGGGTCGAAGGGCGGCGGCGGTCCGACCGGCCGCCCGGAAGACCGCTCCGTTGTCCGCGTGGTCATGGGTTCTCCTACCGGCAGGCGGCGGGACGTCCGCCTGCCGCAGTCGCAGGTCGTCGATGAGGTGGAAGGGGTTTCGGCTCAGACGGTCGGGACGGTCCCGCCGTCGATCACGTACTCGGCGCCCACGATCGCCGAGGCGCGGTCCGAGACCAGGAACCCGACCAGGTCCGCGATCTCCTCGGTGTTCGCGAACCGTCCCAGCGGTACTCCTCCTAGGGAGTCGTAGATGGTCTGCTTGGCTGCTTCCCGCGTGATCCCGTTGCCCTCGGCGATCCGGTCCACGAACCGTTCGTAGGCTTCGGTCTCGATCCCGCCGGGGCTGATCGCGTTGACCCGCACGCCGCGCGGCGCGAGCTCGTTGGCCAGTCCCTTGCTGTACGTGCGCAGCGCGGCTTTCGCTGCCGCGTAAGCCAAGGACGCGTCGTACTGCGGCAGCTCGCGCTGGATCGAGGTGAAGTGCAGCACCACGCCCGACCCGGACTCGATCATCGCCGGGAGGAGCGCTCGATCGAGCCGCACCGCTCCCAGGAAGTTGAGGTTCAGCTCGGTGAGCCACTGGTCATCGGTGATGACCGCGAACCCGCCGGCCGGTGTCGACGCACCTCCGACGACGTGCACCAGGATGTCGAGTGCGCCGCCGGTCTCGCTGATCCGAGCGGCCACGGCGTCGGTGCCCTCGACCGTCGTCGTGTCCGCTTCGATGAACCGGTCGGGGTGCTTGTACCCGTCGGGCATCGTCCGCGCCGTCACGAAGACGTCCGCACCCATCTCCCGCAACCTCTCGGCGACGGCCTTGCCCGAGCCCTTCGAACCGCCGGTGACCAGCGCCCGGCGACCGTCGAGGCGGTCGCGATCCGAACTTGACATTTGTCTCTCCACTGAAGATCGATGTGACGCGGGCGCGGTCAGGCTGCGTGGTTGGCGATGACGAGTTCGGCGACGAGGTCGTCCCGCAACGCGAACCGGTAGTCGAGCTCGGCGACACCACCGGGGAAGGTGCCCTCGATCCGGACGGTCACCACCCAGTGGCTGCCGTCGACGCGGTGAGCGCCGATCTGCTCGGTCGTGTACTCGAACTCGGACCCGGCGTCCCGCAGGAACGCGTGGGTCTCCTCCCGGCCGCGGAAGGTCTCGTCCTGGTCGACGATCACCGCGTCCTCGGTGAGGAACGACGAGGCGGTGTCGGCGTCGCGGGCGACGTGGGCGGCGAAGAAATCGCGCACGGTGGCCGGGAGCAGGTCGGACGGGAGGTCGGTGTGCTGTGTCATGAGCCCACCGTGTCGCCTCACGGCGCGGGAGGGTCAAGCCGTGGACCCTCTCCCAGGGGGAGAGTCCACACTGAACGGGTGCTGACCATCGGGGAGTTTTCGCGTCTGACCCACCTGAGCGTGCGGACCCTGCGCCGCTACCACGAGGCGACCCTGCTGGAGCCCGCCGTGGTGGACGAGAGCACCGGCTACCGCTACTACGCCGTCGACCAGATCCCGACCGCCCAGGTGATCCACCGGCTCCGCGAGCTCGACGTCCCCCTGAGCGACGTGCAGCGGATTCTGCGGACCCCCGACCCCGGTGTCCGGGCGGCACTGGTCGCGGACCACCTGCAGCGCCTCGAAGACGTGCTCGACCGGACCAGGGCCGCGGTCGTGTCGCTGCGGCGCCTGCTCCGGCCCGATCCCGCGCCGATCGCCGTCGAGTTGCGTGCGGAGCCGGCCAGGACGGTCGCGGCGGTGGAGGCCGTGGTCGCAGGTCGTGACATCGCGTCCTGGTTCGCGGGCGCGATGGCCGAGCTGGAGGCGGCCGTCGGCTCCGCCGCGACCGGACCTCCCGGCGGTTGCTACGACAACGCCCTGTTCGAACAGGAACGCGGTCACGCGCTGCTCTACCTGCCCACCGCGGCACCACCCCGCACCGGACGCGTGCACCCCGTGGTTCTCCCGGCCGCGGAACTGGCCGTCACCACCCACGTCGGCGAGCACGACAACGCCGACGTCACGTACGGCGAGCTCGGGGCCTGGGTGGTGGAGAACGCGATGTCGGTGGCCGGGCCGGTGCGGGAGGTCTACACCGTCGGCCCGCGTGACTCCGGTGATCCCGCCGCGTGGCGCACCGAGATCGGCTGGCCCGTCTTCCGCGTCACCTGAGGCGGCCGGCGCGGTGGGAGGTCTGGTCAGGTGGCGCTGATGTCCAGCTTGCCGACCCTGTTGGTGGTCAGCAGGCCGAACCACACCGCGCCGGGTTGGTGGACGTTGATGTCGCACGGGTAGGAGGCCGACGACGGCGTGCTCCACATCCGGACCTCGTGCGTGACCGGGTTGAACCGGGCGACCTGGTTGCCCAGCCCGAACAGCGCGGGGAAGCTGACCGAGAAGTAGATGTTGCCGTCGCTCGCCTCGGCGATCGGTCCCGGCATCGGCAGCGGGTTGCCGATGCTGCCGATCCCCAGCCCGTTGAGGATGCCGGTGAGCAGGCCGCCCACGCCCAGCAACGGGTACTCGGTGATCTGCCCGGTGGCGGGGTCGATGCGGGCGATCTTCATGCCGAGGGACTCGCCGACCCAGATCGTGCCGTCCGCGGCCGTGCGCACGCCGACGGGGAAGGAGGCCGGCGTCGGCATCGTGTACTGGGTGAACAGGTGGGTGTCGACGTCGAGGGTGGCGACCTTGTTCAGCTGCGGCAGGTCGAACACGACGGTGCGTCCAGGGCCCGGTTTGATGATGCCGAACAGCGCGGCGACCTGACCGAGGACCTCACCGGGCACGCGGTACTTGCTCCACTGCCCGGTCGCCGGGTCGTAGCGGCCGATGGAGTCCAGCCCGCCGAGCGTGAACCACAGGGCGTCGTCCGGCCCGCGGGCGAGGTCGTTGGCCAACCCGAGGCCGCTGTGCAGCGGCAGCCCCAGCGGTTGCGGGGTGAACGCGCCCGCCCACGGCAGCGGGAGCTCGGTCATGGAGCCGTCGGCGGTGTCGACGCGGAGCAGGCTGTTGCCCGTCACCTGGGGCATCCACAGGTCACCCGCCGCGTCCAGGTCCATGCCGCCGGGCACCGACAGCGGCATCGGCGTGGAGAAGTTGGTGAACTGCCCGGTGGCCGGGTCGAACCGGGCGACCTGGCTGCTCAGGTACTGCTCGACCCACAGGTTTCCGCTGTGGTCGAACTCCACCTCGCACACACCGCCGACCGGCAGTGACGAGGGAACCGGGCCGTACTCGGTGATCGGCGTCGCCGCGCCGGCGGTACCGGGTACGAGCGCCGACGCGAGCAACGCCGCGGCAACCGCGAGCAACCGTCTGTGCCGTGCTGGTCTCATGGTCCACTCCAGGGAATCCGCCGTCTGGCCAGGTCGTGCTGCCAGAACGAGTAAAGCGGCTTCGCCACACGGCCCCGTGAACCTTCACCTGAAAAGCGCAGTCGTCAGCTCTTCGGCTCCAGCGCGGCCGGGTCGTACCGGCAGGCCGGGTCCCACAGCAGGAACGACGGCGCGCCCGCGGCCTTCGAGGCGTCGATCTGAGCGCGGACCTCCTTGGGCCCGTAGGAGACGCCCATGCTGAACGCCTGCAGCCACGGGATGATCTCGCTGCCGGTGCCCTCGACCTTCTTCAGGAAGTCGGCCACGGACCGGTTGGTGATCTCGTAGGGCTCGCTGTCCGGGCGGCTGACCCCGTACTCGCCGGGACCCCAGTGCGACGGGTAGACCATCGGCGCGACGTAGTCGGCGTACTCGGCCATCCTCGGGATGTCCTGGGCGACCGCGCCCGGTCGGGTCGCGGCGATGCCGAACACCGACACGCCCACGAACGTCCCGTGCGCCCGCACCGCCTTGCGGCTCTGGGCCAGGAAGTCGACGATGGCGTCCTCGGGGGAGCCCTCCAGGCCGGGCAGCCGCATCTGCTCCAGAGCGCCCTCCGGCTTGCGGATGTAGTCGTAGAGGATGTCGTCGAACCCGAGCCGTGCGGCCTCCTCGGCCAGCTCCACGTTGTAGGCGACGACGTCGGGGTTGGCGAAGTTGGTGAACGAGTACTGGCCGTACGAGCCGGCCCACGGGGTGCCGGCGGAGGACTGGATGACGCGGTCCCGCTTGCCCGACTCCCAGGACGCCTTGGCGAGGACCGGGTCGCGGAACGCCACGAGCCTGCCGACCACGCGCACGCCGAGCCGGTGCAGTTCGTCCACCGTTGCCTTGGCGTCGTAGTAGTCCCGGGTGGCGCCGATCTCGCCCGCCAGCGGGACCTGGGAGCGGTAGCCGATCTCGCCGCTCTCGTCCTTGATGTCGAGCTGCACCGTGTCGATGCGGCGTTCCTTGATCATCTGCAGCACCGGCTCGCGCAGCACCGTGGCCGACCACCCGGCCGCGGACATGTGCACCGCGCGCATGCCGGGGTGGCGCGTCTTGACGGCGAACTCCTGCTTGGCGACGTTGCCCGCGACGTCGCGGGCCTCGAAGCGGGCGGTCGCGGCCGTCGGCAGGGTCACGGCGAAGCTGCCGCCGTCGCCGAGCTCCACGGGCTTGCCGTCCACGCTCAGCGCGGACGCGCCCTCGGCCCTGCCCTTGACCTCGACGGGCTTGCGGAGGTCGGTCACGGCCTCGGAGTCGACCGTCAGGACCGGCGGCGCGCTGTCGACGGTGAACCGCCTGCTCACCTCGTCGTCGGGGAGCAGGGGCACAGCGCCGGGGGACTGCGCCGTGAGGACGTGCTCGCCGTCGGCCGGCTCGGTGCCGGTGACCACGAGCCGGTTGCCCTCGGCCGTGGTGGACACCGGGTTGCCGTCGAGCAGCAGCCGCACCTCGCCGTGATCCATGCCCTCCGGCAGGGTGACCGCCAGCTCCTTCGCCGCGGCCGCCGTCAGCACGGCGCCGTCGTCCACCCCCATCACGACGGGGCTGGCCGAGAAGGCGCGAACGGTCAACGGGGTGACGACGGCGAGCGCGACGAGCACGACCGCCCCCACCAACACGCTGCGGCGACTGCTGTTGCGAGATCGCATGCGCACCCTCCCGGCCGATGTCGTTCCGCTGTGGCGTATCCAGCAAGGTCCGTTTCAACCAAAACGCACACGTTCGTGTCCGCGTGTTGCGACCGCCTGGATCGCCGTCAACCGTGGGAACGTGACTGGTAGGCGTGTTGGCGCACTGAGCGCGATGGCTGTCTTGTTGGTCGCGTGCGGGACGGCTCCCGAGCCGCCCCTGGCGGCGGCACCGTCCTCATCGGAGCGTGTCACCACCCCGCCCCCGGACCCCGGGACGTACTCGGCCAACGAGCTCGGTGACGTCCCGGTGCTGATGTACCACCGCATCGTCGACACCCCGGCGACGGTGTACGACCGCACCCCCGCCGACTTCCGCGCCGAGCTGGAGCGCCTCGCCGGGGAGGGGTACGTCCCGATCACCACGGCCGAGTACGCCTCCGGCGAGATCGACATCCCGGCGGGCACCCACCCGGTCGTCCTCACCTTCGACGACGGCCACCCCACGCAGTTCGCGCTGACTCCGGAGGGGACACCCGTTCCCGGGACGGCGGTGGCGATCATGCTGGAGGTCGCCGGCCGCCACCCCGGCTTCCGCCCGGTCGCCAGCTTCTACGTCAACGGCGACCCGTTCGGGGACCCCGGCGGCAAGCGGACGCTGACGTGGCTGGCCGACCACGACATGGAGGTCGGCAACCACACCCTGACCCACTCGAACCTGGGTGCTGCGCCGGCGGAGGAGGCCCAGCGCGACATCGCCCGCGGCGACGCCGCCATCCGTGCGGCCGGGCCGACGCCGGTGACCATCTCCCTGCCCTTCGGCGTCCACCCGGTCCAGGAGGAGCTGGCCGTCAAGGGCCGCGCGGACGGTGTCGGCTACGAGTACACGGGCGCACTGCTCGTCGGCGCGAACCCGGCCCCGTCGCCGTACTCCGCCGACTTCGACCGGCTGCGCATCCCGCGCATCCGGTCCCAGGGCCCGACCGGCCAGGAGGCGGCCTTCGGCTCGTCGGTGTGGCTCGACAAGCTCGCCGCCGGCGCGAGCGTGCGCTACACCTCCGACGGGGTGCGCGACCGGATCGCCTTCCCCCAGGGCGGTTCCCGCTCGGTGGCGGCGGACTACCAGGCCATGGCCCACTCGTACTGAACACCGGCTCGGCACCGGGGAACACCCCGACCGGCCCAGGCACTCGGGCCGTGTTCAACGCGAATTGGTTGACACCGGTTGCACACCATTTATCAGCACGTTTCCAAGGTGCCCCTGGGATAGTCGCAACGCACAGGAATAAGCATGCGCGACGGCGATTCTCCTTATTTGGAGAGAGGTGTCAGGCCACCCGATCGGAGGTTCCGCGCGGTCGCGGGTGACTGAAAGAATTGCTGCTTCGCTGGCGGGGACACAGACATGGGATGAGCGGAGGTCGACGCTGGTGGGCATATCACCGCAGGTCAGAACGGTGATGCGGGCGCAGCGAACGCGCAGTGGTGTTGGCGCGGATGCAGGACTATAGCAGTGGAAGGGCGATTCGTGGTCAGCGGAGCGGACTCGGGCAAGGAGACGGGCGCGCGGTTGTCGACATCGGCCCTGCCGGGAGTCGGCGACACAGTGGAAATGGTTCCGCCCGCTTCTCTCATTCCCGGCGACTCGCCGCGCAGTGGTGGCGAGGACATGGCGCACGTGCGCCGTTTGGCTGATTCCGCGACGACATTCCCGCCCATCATCGTGCACCGTTCGACGAAGCGGGTGGTCGACGGCATGCACCGCCTGCGTGCGGCGGTGCTGCGCGGGTCGGCGACCATCGCGGTGCGGTGGTTCGACGGCTCGGCCGACGACGCGTTCGCGCTCTCGGTCGGGGTGAACGCCGCGCACGGCCTGCCGCTGACGCAGGCGGACCGGACCGCCGCGGCACAGCGGCTGCTGGTGTCGCACCCCGGCTGGTCCGACCGCGCGGTCGCGGCGACCACCGGCCTGGACAACAAGACCGTGGCCGCGCTGCGCCGTTCAACCGAGGAGGTTCCCCGGTTGGCCAGCCGGGTCGGCAAGGACGGCAGGCGCAGGCCGGTCGACCCCGCTCCCGGCCGGATCGCGGCGGCGGAGCTGATCTCGGCCAACCCCGGCGCGTCCCTGCGCGAGATCGCCAGGACAGCGGGCATCGCCGTGGCCACGGTCAAGGACGTCCGCGAGCGCATGCGCCTCGGCCGCGACGTCGTTCCGGCCAGGACCCCCGACCGCGCCCCGGCCCTGCCCCGCCGCCCGCCACCGAGGCCGGTCGGCGGCCTGGACGTCCTCAAGAACGACCCGTCGGTCCGGCACACCGAGAACGGCCGCAACATGCTCCGCCTGATGGCCGCCACCTCCGCCGACGCGGACTGGTGGAGCGCGATCCTCGACTCGCTCCCCGAACACTGCGCCGACGCGGTCGTCGAGGCCGCCCAGCAGTGCGCCCGCCGGTGGGCGGACCTGGCGACCCGCATCGAACAGCGCCACACCGGCAGCCGCCACACCGGCAAACGCCCAGCCTGACAACGGCGCAGGCTCCCGCGGGGGCCACCTGGCACCGCACCGGTGGCCGCCAACACCGGACGACGGCACCCGGACGAGCGCGACGGCGGCCAGTGCGGGCACGCCACGCCGTGACCAGGCGCACCGGGGACGACCCAACGCCCCGCACCGGCGGCAGGAACCGGGCGCGCGCAGTTGTCCGCCGCGCCCAGCCATCCGCCGCGTCGAGCCTCGCGGAACAGGCCGAGCACCGGCCCCGCTGAGCCCGGTCGCCCCGGCACCACCGCGCCGGGGCGACCGGGCTCAGCACCAGCCAGTCGGCCAGCCCGCCGAGCCCGGCCCAGAACCGCGCCGCTGGCGCCCGCTCAGCCTTGCGCGGCCCGCAACAGCCGGGCGTAGGGGCCGTCGGCGGCGGCGAGGTCCGCCGGCGCGCCCAGTTCCACGACGCGGCCGCGGTCGACCACGGCGACCCGGTCGGCGGCCGCGGCGGTGTGCAGGCGGTGCGCGATGGCGATCACCGTGCGGCCCGCCAGGACCCGGTCCACCGAGCGTTCGAGGGACCTGGCCGTGCCCGCGTCCAGCAGCGAGGTGGCCTCGTCGAGGACCAGGGTGTGCGGGTCGGCCAGCAGCACCCTGGCCAGGGCCAGCCGCTGGGCGACGGCGGGTGGGACGGGAGCCCCGCCGGAGCCGACCGCGGTGTCCAGTCCGTCCGGTGTGGACTCGACCCAGGCGAGCGCGCCGACCGCGGTCAGCGCCGCGGTGATCTCCTCGGTGCTGAACTCGCCGCCGCCCCGGCGGGCGGGCAGGGTCAGGTTGTCGCGGATCGTGCCCGCGAAGACGTGGTTCTCCTGGGTCAGCAGCAGGACCTCGCCGCGGCGGACGTCGTCCGGCATGGCGGCGACGTCCGCCCCGCCGATCAGCACCCGGCCCGCTGTCGGCGCGGCGATGCCGGCGATGAGCCTGCCCACCGTCGACTTGCCCGCGCCGGAGGGCCCGACCAGGACCAGCCGCTGCCCCGGCGGGACGACGAGGTCGATGCCGTGCAGCACCTGCTTGCCGCCGGGGTAGGCGAAGCGCACGCCGCAGAGCACCAGGTCGCGGCCCTCGGGTGGCGAGCCGTCGCGGACGGTGGCCGCGCCGCGGGCCTGGCTCACGCCCAGGACCCGGCGCAGCGCCGCGGAGGCCACCTGCAGCTCCTCCAGCCACCACAGGGCCTCGTTGAGCGGGGTGATCATCGCCAGCAGGTAGGCCAGAACGGCGGCGACCTCGCCGAGGCTGGCCCAGCCGCGCTCGTGCGCGAGGCCGCCGAGGACCAGGGCGACCGCGATCGGCAGCAGGTAACCGATGTCGAGCGTGGCCAGCCACCGCACCCGCAGCCGCCGGATGCCGCGCTCGGCGGCCAGCGCGTCCGCCAGCGCGGCATCGGCCAGGTCGCGGCGGCGCCCGCCCAGCGACAGCGCCTCCACGGCACGGGAGCCGTCGACGCTCTCGTGGACGGTCGATTGCACCCGACCCCACCGGCCGAGCGCGGTGATCATCGCGTCCGGGACCCTGCGCTGGTACCAGCGGTTGCCCGCGACCAGCACCGGCAGCGCCACCAGCAGGCACAGGCTCAGCAGTGGCGAGGTCAGCAGCATCGCCGCCGTGGTCAGCAGCACGGTCGTCACCGCGATCAGCACCTCGGGCACGGCGACGCGCACCGCCTGGCTCACGCGGGACACGTCCTTGGTGGCGCGGCTGAGCAGGTCGCCCGCGCCCGCGGTCTCGACCACGTCCAGCGGCAGTGCGAGCGCGTCGTCGACCAGGCGTTCGCGGGTGTCGGCCAGGACGGTCTCGCTGAAGACCCGGCACCTGGCCTTGGCCAGGCCGCGGGCGGCGGCCTGGCCTACCACCGCGAGCAGCAGCAGGCAGGCCAGCAGGTCGACGTGCCCCCGGCCGGCGCCGGAGCCGACGCCGTCGACCACGGCCCCGAGCAGCCTGGGCCGGGCCAGGCCGATCAGGGTGGCCAGGCCGAAGCAGAGCAGGACGACGGCGAAGCGCCCGCCGTGGCGGCGGGCGGTGGCCACGGCCCAGTCGCGGACCGCGCGCGGCGGCGCGGTGGGCAGCCCGGTCACAGGGCCACCGCCCCGGCGGTGACGACCCGGTCGGCGACCCCGGCCCACAGGGGGCTCTCGCTGAGCACGACGGTGGTGCGGCCGCGCCGCAGCCCGGCCACCCCGGCCGCGACCCTGGACTCGGTGTGCGCGTCCACCGCGGAGGTGGGCTCGTCGAGGACGAGGACGTCGGCGTCGGTTGCCAGCGCGCGGGCGAGCGCGAGGCGCTGGCGCTGGCCACCGGAGAGCTCGCGGCCGCGCTCGCCGACCGCGTGCCCGAGCCCGCCGTCGAGCGCGTCGACGACGTCGTCGGCGTCCGCCGCGCGCACGGCCGCGGCCGGTCCGACCGTCCCGGGGTGCGCGGGGGTCAACTCCTCGCGCAGCACACCCGCGAACCAGGGGTCGTCGTGGCGGGCCAGCACGACCCTGCGACGCAGCTGCCCCAACGCCACCTCGCGCACCGGCACGCCGCCGACGAGCACGTCCTGCCCGGGGGCCGGGTCGGCGAGGCGGGCGAGCCGGTCGGCCAGGCCGGGAGCGGGGCCCGCGACGACGGTCAGCGCCCCGGCCGCGAGCACCAGCTCGGTCTCGGTGTCCACGAGGGACAGTGGGCCGGGTGGCAGTGGCACCGGTGCGGCGGCGTCGGTCAGCGCGGGCTCGATCGCCAGCAGGGCCAGCACCCGGTTGGCCGAGACGACGCCGCTGGAGAGCGCGTCGACGGCCTCGGTCGCGGTCGTCACCGGGATGACCAGGTACGCCGATGCCCCGTAGAACGCCACCAGCTCGCCCGCGGAGATCTCGCCCGCGACGGCCAGCCTGGCGCCCAGCCAGACGATGACGACGGTGACCAGGCCGGGGATGGCGACGTTGGCCGCCGACAGCACGCCCTCGCTGCGCCCGACCGGGCCGCCGGCGTCACGGGCCCGGCCGCTGGCCGCGGCGAACCGCGCGCGGAAGCGGCGTTCACCGCCGGTGCCGTGCAGCACGCGCAGCCCGGAGGCGATGTCCGCGCCGAGCGTTCCCACCGCGGCGAACAGCCCGCGCTGGGCGGCCTTGCGCCGTTGCAGCGGGCGGAACAGCGGCTTGATCGACACGACGGCGAGCGGCACGCCGAGCAGCGCGGCCAGCCCCAGCGGGGCGGACGTGGCCAGCAGCGCGGCCGCGGTCACCGCGAACCCGACCGTGGTGCCGAACGCGCGCCCGACCGACTTGCACGCCGCGCCGATGTAGTCCACATCGGACGAAGTGACGGCGGTGACGTCGCCGACCGTCGTCGCGCTGTGGACGGCGGGGCCGACCCTGGACAGGTGCGCGGTCACCAGCCGCTGGGTCAGCTCTGCCCCGTGCAGGCGCAGCCCGGTGTTCAAGTGATCCGACGCCGCGCTGAGGACCGACTGCGCCACACCGAGGGCAACCGCGACGGCGGCCCACCACCACACCCGCGCGGTGTCGTGCGCGTCGATGGCGCCCACGCCGCCGCCGACCACCAACGGCAGCAGGGCCCCCGGTGTCGCCCACAACGCCGAGGTGCCGGCGGCCGCGGCGACCAGGCCGGGCCGCGCGCGCAGCACCCCGGCCAGCCAGCGCGCCCCGCTAGTGCCCGGGAAAGGCGGTGTCAAGTTCTTCCGATGGATTTCCGAATTCATATTCGCGTCACCTGGACCCTTCGCCTGCGGTGCCTTGACAGCCTGCGAGAGCCTACTTCAAACTCAAATCAATCCCAGCGGACAAGCACTCGACATGAATGTGCACCGGAATTCTCCGCCGGTGCGATTCTCATTCTTCGGAAGAGGTTCCAGCGCATGGGTGCATTGGCAATTCTCGGTGGTGAGCCGCAGCGTCCGGCGAAGATCACCGCGCGGTTCGAGCCGACCGGGGCGACCAGGCAGCGGGTCGCCGAGCTGCTCGCGGACGGGGCGCTCAGCGACTTCTACGGCGGCCGGTGGTGCACCGAGTTCGAGCGGCGCTTCGCCGAGCACTTCGGCGTCCGGCACGCGATCGCGGTCAGCTCGGGGACCTCGGCGCTGCACACGGCGGTGACCGCGGCGGGCATCGGCCCCGGCGACGAGGTGCTGGTGCCCACCAGCTGCTTCTTCACCGCCGCTACCGCGGTGCTGCAGCTCGGCGCGGTCCCGGTGCTGGTCGACTGCCTGCCGGGGTCGCTGGCCATCGACCTCGACGCCGCGGCGGCCCAGGTCACCGCGCGCACCAGGGCCGTGCTTCCGGTGCACATGTACGGCTACCCCGGCGACGCGCCCGCGCTGACCGCCTTCGCGCAGCGGCACGGGCTCGTCGTGGTCGAAGACGCCTGCCAGAGCCACGGCGCCCGGTGGGGCGACACGCTCATGGGCACCTTCGGCTCCCTCGGCTGCTTCTCCTTCGCCGCGCCCCGCAAGCACATCAACACCGGCGAGGGCGGCATGGTCGTCACCGACGACGACGAGCTCGCACTGCGCGTGCGGCGAGTCGCCAACAAGGGCAAGGACAACGGCTGGTTCACCCACAAGGTGATGGGCTTCTCCTACAACCTGCCCGAGATGAGCGCGGTGCTGGGCATCCAGGGCGTGGAGGCGCTCGACGCCGAGGTGGCCGCCAGGCGCGCGGTGTCCGACGCCTACGACGACGAGCTCGCGGGCAGCGGCCTCGAAGTGCAGCGGCCGCCGGACGTCGCGTTCCACTCGTACTTCCGCAAGGTGGTGCTGCTGCCGCCGCGGTACCTGCCGCTGCGCGACTGGTTCGTGCGCGCGGTGGAGTGGGAGAACGTCTCCGCCAAGCCCCCGCACGCCGCGTTGCACACGATCGAGTGGTTGCGCGGGCGGGTCGGCGGGGCGGGCGAGTTCCCCGTCGCCGACCTCGACCTCGGCCGCGCGGTCGACCTGGAGTCGGGGCCGCTGATGACGCCGGACGACGGCGTGGTCAGCGCCCGCGCCGTGCTCAAGGTGTGGGAGTGGGTGCAGGCCAACGAGGACGCCGCCTTCGCGTTCGCCGCCCAAGGTGGCCGCTACGACGACAAGGGCCCGCAATTGACCGCGGCGGGTTCGCGGTAGGGTCGGGAAACGTGATCACGAACAATTTCCTCGACGCCGTCCTCGACCACTACGGGCTCGCCGGAAAGCCCGTGGAACCGCTCAACCAGGGAGCCGACAACTTCACCGCATCGGTGAACTCGGAATTCGTGCTCCGCTGTTACCGGGTGACCCCGGCCGATGAGGTCGACGTCGAGCTCGACCTCATCGACCACCTGGTCGAGCGCGGCTTCCCGACCCCGCGCGTGCTGCGCACCGCGGACGGCGCGCGGCGGGTCGAGCACGAGGGCACGCACGCCGTGCTGTTCGAGCTGGTGCCCGGCTCGCCGATTGACGAGGACGCCCCCGCCAGCCGCCGCACGGTGGCCGAGCTGGCCGCGAGCCTGCACCTGGCGACGGCCGACCTGCCCGCCGGGGCGCGCCGGTCGCGCTCGGACCGGGGCCGCATCCAGAACCTGCTGGCCGAGCTGGACGCCGGCGGCCCGCTGGCGACGAAGGCAGGGGCGAGCGAGCTGGCGGGCGAGCTGCGCACATTGCTGTCCGAAGTGGACGACCTGCTCGGCGCGGGCCTGCCGCACGGCGCGGTGCACCACGACTACTACCACGAGAACGTGCTCGTCGACGCGGGCGGCCGGGTGCTCGGGCTGATCGACTTCGACGAGGCCTACCCCGGCCCGGTGGTGCTCGACGTCGCCGCCCTGCTCACCACCTGGGCCACCGACGACGAGGACCGCTTCGACACCGCGGCCATGCGCTCCCTGCTGGCCGACTACGAGCGGGTCCGCCCGCTGTCGGACCGGGAACGGGCGGCGCTGCCGCTGGCGGTGCGGGTGTTCAACGCCGCGGACGCCGCCGAGTACATCCAGCGCAACCACCGCAAGCGGCCGGACGCCTTCGAGATCGCCGAGTGCCGCTCGCTGCAGACCTACCACGCGCTCACCAGCCAACACGACTGGCTGCGCGGGTTCGCCACGGACTGACCCGCGCGCCGTCCGTCCCCAGGAGGACGACATGACCGACGACTTCCGCGTGTTCCTCGCCGCCCCGTTCGCGCAGTGGCTCGCGCCGGACGGCACCGTGGACCCGGTGGCCCGCAAGCGGCTGGAAGGCCTGCGCACGGCCTTCCTCGACCTGGGCCTGCCGGTGTTCAACGCCCACCACAACGAGGGCTGGGGCCAGGGCTGGCTGCCACCGGAGGTGTGCGTGCCCAACGACTTCCGGGCCATGCAGACCGCCGACGTGGTCTGCGCCTACCTGGGCACGCCCGCCTCCGGCGGGGTCTGCCTCGAACTGGGCTGGGCCTCGGCCATGCACAAGCCGGTGCTGCTGGTGCTCGACGAGGGCGTCGAGCACAGCCAGATGGTGCAGGGCCTGTCCACCACGACCCCGGTGCGCGAGCTCGTGGTGCGCGACGGCCTCGACCCCTCGGCCCACGACGCGATCACCGCGGCGACGGTGGAGCTGGCCAGGGAGTGCTCGCCGCCGGTGGCGTGGCGGGGCACCGCGCTGGACACCTCGCTCGGCTACGTGCGGACCGCGACGCCGGAGCTGGTCGGATGACCGCCCTCGCGCCCACCCTGGCGGTGGCGGCCGCGGAGTTCGGCTGGGGCAGCGCGGGCAAGCTCAGCGCGGTGCTGGCAGCTCTGCGCGCCGACGACCCCCGGCCGAGGCGGGTGGTGCTGCTCGGCTCCGGCCTGGGCCGCCCGCTGCTGGCCGGGCACGGGATCGACGCCGTGCACGAGGTGTCCACGCCGGGTGCGGTGGCCGAGGTGCTGGCCGAGGAGGAGGTGGACGCGGCGCTGGTCGTGCTCGACCCCGCCATCGCCAACGCCTGCACCGCGGCCGGTGTGCCCACGACCTACGTCGACAGCCTGCCGTTCCTGTGGACCAGGGGCGACCTGCCGGGGTTCCCGGTGGCCGTGGCCGCCTACTGCGCGCAGCGCTGCCTCGAGCTGCCCGCCGGCAGCGAGGAGGTGCTGGGGCAGGTCCAGCGGCTGCACTGGGTCGACCCCGTCGTCGAGCACGCGGCGGCCGGCGGGCCGGGTGTCCCCGCCGGGCGGTGGCACGGCGCGGGCGGCCGGGCGCTGGTGAACCTGGGCGGCCTGCGGTCGCCGCACGCCGCCGACTGGGCCGCCTACCCGCGCCTGGTGGTGCCCGCGGTGCTCACCGCGCTGCGCGACACCGGGTTCGAGGAGGCGCACGTGGCCGGCAACGTACCGGCCGAACTGGCCGCGGAACTCGTCCGCTCGGCCCCGGAGCGGCTGCGGGTGTCGGCGGGGCCGTTGGCCCGCGCGGACTTCCTGGCCCGCCTCGACGGCGGCTGCGACGTGCTGGTGACCTCGCCGGGGCTGACCACGCTGCTGGAGGCCAGCAGCCGGGGCGTTCCGGTGGTGGCGCTGCCGCCGCAGAACCTGAGCCAGGTCTTCAACGCCCGGTTCCACCGGGCCGCGGTCGGCGACCGCTTCGGCGTGCGCTGGCCCGCGGGGGTGTTCACCGACGAGGAGGCCGTCGCGGCCAGCGCGGGCGGTGAGGAGGCGGCGCTGGAGGTCGTCTACGGCGGCATCTCCCGCGCCCGGCCCGCAGCCGTGCGCCCCGCGCTGCGCACCGCGCTGGCCGACGCGCTGCGGGCGGTGGCCGCGGGCGGGACCGACTGGGGCGCGCTGGCAGCCAGGCTGGGCACGTCCGGGGCCGCGCAGGTGGCCGAGATCGTGCTGGCGACCGGCGGGCGCGAGCACCGGCACCGCGCGGTCGACGCGCAAGCGCGTGGCTGAGCGGGGCGGGCGGGCGACCGCGGTCGTCGTCATCGGGGCCGGGTACGTCGGGCTGACCACTGCGGCGTGCCTGGCCTCGCTCGGCCACCGCGTGGCCTGCGCGGACGTCGACGCCGCCAAGGTCGACCGGTTGCGCGCCGGCCGGGTGGACATCCTGGAGCCGGGTCTGCCGGAGCTGGTGGCGGCCGGCCTGGCCGACGGGTCGCTGCGCTTCGAGCTGGGGGCCGGGGCTGCCGTGCGCGGCTGCGCTCCCGGCGCGCGGGCGGTGTTCCTCTGCGTTCCCACGCCTTCGGACGCCGACGGCCGGGCCGACCTGACGGCGGTGGAGTCCGCTGTGGACGAGGTGGCCGGAGCACTGGTCGCAGGCGACGTCCTCGTGCTCAAGTCGACAGTTCCGGTGGGGACGACGCACGCCGTGCGCGACCGCCTGCGCACAGCGGGCGTCGCGGTCGCCAGCAACCCGGAGTTCCTGCGGGAGGGCTCCGCCGTCACCGACTTCCTGCACCCCGACCGGCTCGTCATCGGGTGCGACGACCCGGCCGGGACCACCACGCTGGCCGGCGTCTACGCCGGGGTGCCCGCCCCGGTCGTGGTGACCGACCCGGTCAGCGCCGAACTGGTCAAGTACGCCGCGAACTGCTTCCTGGCCCTGAAGCTGTCCTACGTCAACAGCATCGCCGAACTGTGCGAGCGGGTGGGCGGCGACATCGGGTCGGTGGCGGAGGGGATGGGCCACGACCCGCGCATCGGCCCCGGCCACCTGCGCCCCGGCCCGGGGTGGGGCGGTTCCTGCCTGCCCAAGGACACCAGGGCCCTGCTCCACCTGGCCGACCGCCGCGGCGTGGACCTGACCCTGGTGCGGGCCGCGGCGGACCTCAACTCCGCCACCCAGGACCGCATCGCGGACAAGGTCCGCACCGCGGCCGGGGAAGCGGGTGGCGACCGGGTGGCGGTGCTGGGGCTGGCCTTCAAAGCGGGCACCAACGACCTGCGCGAGTCCCCCGCACTGGCCGTCGCCGCCCGTCTGTCGGCCCACGGCCTGACCGTCGTCGCCCACGACCCGGCCATCGCCCCCGGAACCGCGCCACTGCCGGGCATCACCCTGGTCGACGACGTCGACCTCGCCGTCAAGGGCGCGGCAGCGGTGGCGCTCCTCACCGACTGGCCGCAGTACCGGGCGCTGGACTGGAACCGCGTGGCCGGCCTGATGGCCGGGACCGTGGTCGTCGACACCCGCAACCAGCTCGACCCGGAGCAGCTGCGCCGCTGCGGTCTCGACCGGCGGGGAATCGGGGTCTGAGTCCGCGGCCCGGTGACCGGTGGTGTGGGCTGGACAGGTGGCGGTCCCGTCCTCGGGCGGGACCGCCACTCGGCTGCCCAGGTCGTGATGGGCCTGCCGGCGCGTCACACCGGCGTCCGCAGCCCCTCCGGCCGCACCCGCCGCCCCTCTCCAGCCGACGTCAGCACGGCGTCGAGCACGTCGACCACGTGCAGCGCCAGCTCCCCGCTGGCCCGGTGCTGCCCGCCCTCCCGCAGCGCCCGCACCAGGTCGACCACACCCGCTCCCCGCCGCACCGGCGGTCCGGCGGGCTCGGGCAGCTCGACCTCCGTCCACTCCTGCGAGCCGCGCCGTTGCAGCAGCACGGGTCCGTCGTACGAGCTGGGGTCGGGGCAGCGCAACGTCGCCTCGGTGCCGTGGACGTCCAAACTGGACACATCGGCGGCGGTGTCGAAAGAGGTCGTGAGGGTGCCGACGGCTCCGCCCGCGAACTCCAGCACGGCGGAGAGGTGGGTCAGCGTCTCGACCTCGACCACGGACCCGGCCAGCGGGTCGCTGGTCACGGTGCGGGTGGGCCAGGTCGTCGCGGCGGCGGCGGAGACGGCGGCGATCGGGCCGAGCAGGCAGACCAGGGCGCTGAGCTGGTAGGGGCCCATGTCGAACAGGGGACCGCTGCCGGACCGGTAGAAGAAGGCCGGGTCCGGGTGCCACCACTCCGGCCCCGGGCTCAGGGTCAGCGCGGTGACCCCCACCGGCGTGCCGATGCGGCCCTCGTCGACGAGTCGCTTGGCGAACTGGAAGGCAGGGGACAGGAAGGTGTCCGGCGCGCTGCCCACGCGAACCCCGCCCGCGGCGGCGGCGTCGAGCAGAGCGGCGGCCTCAGTCCGGTCAACGCCAAGGGGTTTCTCGGTGTAGACGTGCTTTCCCGCGGCGATGGCGGCGAGGGCGACATCGGCGTGGTGGGCGGGCGGTGTCAGCACGAGGACGACCGCGACCTCCGGGTCGTGGTGCAGTTCCTCGACGGGCACCGCGCGCAGTCCGGGGACCTCACGTGCCAGCGCGCTGGCCCGCGCCGGGTCGGCGTCGGCCACAGCGGCCAGCCGGACAGAGGGCTGCTGGGCGAGGTGTTTGGCGTAGGAGCGGCTGATCATGCCCGCCCCGACGATGCCGAGGCCGACCGGTGCGCTCATCAGGAGACCTCCACGGCAGTGGCGCGCTCGCGCAGGAAGTGGTTCATCACGCGGGAGCTGACGTCGCAGCGCCCGCAGGCGCTGTTGGTCCCCGACGCGCAGCGCGCCCGCAGGGACAGGGCGTTGAGGCTGTTCCACGCGTCGCGCGGGCGCCAGGTGAGCAGGTTGCCGATCGGCGCGTCGGCGTAGACGAGCATGTTGCAGCCGAACACGTCACCGGTGTCGGCGCGGACGTAGGCGGTGAAGGTGGGCACGCTGCACGGGTGCGGCGAGTCGTCCTCGGCGAAGCCCTCCTCGCGGGCGATGAGCTGCACGCCGGCGTCGGCGCACCGGCCGCGCAACCGCCCGATCACCGTGGTGGCCCGCCGCACCTGCTCCGGCGTCGGCAGCTGCTCCGCCGCGCCGCGGATGGGGATCAGGTGCCACCAGTCGGGCAGCCTCGGCTGCGACAGCAGCACGTCGCCCAGTTCTTCCAGGTCGTCGATGCCGATGCGCTGCAACACGGAGTTGACGCCGAAGGGCAGGCCGACCTCGTGCATGCGGCGCATGGCGGACACGCACCGGTCGAACAGCTGTGGCGTGTCGCGGATCGTGTCGTGGCGCGCACCGACGGCGTCGATGCTGAGCACCACCTCCTGGCACCCGGCCCCGGCGAGCTCGGCGACCTTGGACGCCAGGACGCGGCCGTTGGAGATCACCGACACCCTGGTGCCCGCGTCGGTGGCGCGGCGCACCAGCTCGGACAGGCCGTGCAGCAGCAGCGGCTCGCCGCCGGTGAAGCGCAACGACTTCGGGGCGAGCTCCAGGACCTTGTCCAGGACCTCGCGGTAGTGCTCGACGCCGAGGGTGCTGCGCGGCAACAGCCAGCAGTCGCACATGTTGCAGCGCGCGTTGCAGTTGTCGAACAACCCGAAGTACACCAGGTCAAGGCCGGTCTGCGGCCTCGTGGGCGACACCATGGTCGGGGTACCTCCTTGCGGGGTGGGCGGTTCAAGGCCGCAAGGTAGGCGGGCCGGGTGCACGCGGCCAAGACCGCCACCGTGCACACCGTTGGTGTTCAACATGATTGCCGGCCACGCGCGGTGGTCGGCGAGGCGCGGCGCCGGGCGCGCACGGGTGAGGACGTGACCTGCGTCCACACTGGCCAGACGCGCTGAGTGAGATCGCGTGCCGCACCCGGCATCCGTTGCTCCATAAGGACTGTTCAGCACCACACGCGCGCCTTTGCCCCGGCCACGGCCGCTTGTTAGCGTCCGATCGCCCGACCGCCGCGACCGACAAGGCTGGTGCTGATGGGTCTCTCGCTGACCGACCACCTGGACAACCTCGGCCCCCTCGCGGGCAGCGCACCCTACGTGCGCACACCGGCGGGTCTGATGGGCCAGGACCTGGCCCCGCCCCGGCGCGACGTCGAGCGCGAGCGCGAGCAGCTGCGGCGCTACTTCGACGGTCTGCCGCAGGCGCACCGTGCCAGGGTGCTGGCCCTGGCCGACCGGCTGCCCCCGCTGGACCCGCGTTGCCGGATCAGCGTGCAGGTGCCCGCCCGGTTCGAGGCCGAGTACCTGCGCCGCTTCCTCGACGTCTACGCCGACCAGCGCGACATCGACGGCTCGCCGCTGCCGCCGGGCAGCTTCGACGTGCTGGTGCTGACCAACCGGCTCGCGGGCGAGGACCCGGACGACTCCGCCGCGGTGTTCGAGCGGTTCCGCGCCGAGGCGGGCGCGGTCGGCGCGGCCTTCCACCTCGTCGACGTGGTGCTCGACGCGGACGAGCCGTACCCGCTGACGCTGTGCAGGCGGCTGTGCGCGGACATCACCGCGGTCAGGGCGCTGCGGGGCCGGCAGCGCGCGCCGCTGTACTTCGCGCTGGAGGACGCCGACACGGTGTGGCTCGATCCCCGGCAGCTGGCCATCCAGGTCGCCGCGCTCGACGCCGACCCGGCGCTGGACGGCGTGCGCGGCCAGCAGGACCGCTGCCCGTGGATCATGTGCGAGAACGACCTGCTCGTGCTGCTGCGCCGCTCGTGGAACTTCACCGAGGCCTACTTCATGCGCGAGTCGCTGCACCCGCACCGCAACCCCGACTACGACTTCACCTGGAACCGGGTGGTGACCAGCGGCTGGAACACCGCGATCACCGCGGAGGCGTTCGCGGCGATGGGCGGCTACACCCCCGACCGCCGCCTCGGCGAGGACGTCGACCTCGGTGAGCGGCTCAGCTGCGTGCGCGGCCGCTGGGACGGGCCGGTGTTCCGCCCCGAGGTGGGCACTGTCGGCGCGCTGCGCACCAGGGCGGAGGGCTCGCCCCGGCGGTGGCTGCTGCGGGTGGCCGCCGACGTGGAGCCCTACAACCGGTCCGGCGGCTACGCGAACTTCTTCTCCGCCGACGTCACCGCGCGCATCAAGTCCCCTGACCCGCACGACCTGCTGGAGCTGGCCCGCCCCTCGGCCAGGCTCACCCGTGAGAACGCCGAGCTGTTCGAGGACGTGCTCTCCGGCGACCTCGCCTTCACCCGCAAGGTGCGCAAGCGCCGCGACGCCGCCGACGAGCAGTGGCGCTGGGTGTGCCTGGCGCTGGGCCTGCGCCCCTCGGACTGGCGGGTCGACGGCGACCGGGTGCGCCTGCTGCGCCTGGACGCCCTCGCCGGCGCGCTGGCCGGGTTCCGCGCCAGGCACCGGGGCAGGCCACCGCGCATCGGCGAGTCAGCCCGTCCCACCGGCCGCATCCCGCACCGCCCCCAGGAGGAGACCCATGCGCACCCCAGCGCTTGACGGCGGAACCCCCGCCTTCGACGCGAACGAGGCCAAGGCCCTGTGGCCGGGCACGCACCCCGACGAGCTCGACGGCCTGCGCCGGGTCCTCGACTCCGGCGTGTGGTCGCGCAGCCGCGACAGCGACTGGGCCGGCGGCGAGGTCGGCCGGTTCGAGGCCGCGCTCGGCGGCTACCTGGGGGCCGAGCAGGTCACCGCCACGGCGAACGGCACGGTCGCCATCGAGTTCGCGCTCGCCGCACTCGGCGTCGGTCCCGGCGACGAGGTGATCGTGCCCGCGTCGACGTTCTTCGCCTCGGTCTCACCCGTGGTGCGCCTGGGCGCGGTCCCGGTGTTCGCCGACATCGACCCGGCGACCTTCACGATCTCTCCCGCGTCGGTGGCCGAGCGGGTCACCAGCCGCACGGTGGGGGTGCTCGTCGTGCACCTCGCGGGCATCCCGGTCGACCTGGACGCGATCGGCGAGCTGTGCGCGCGGCACTCGCTGTTCCTGGTCGAGGACTGCGCGCAGGCGCTGGGCTCGACCTGGCGCGGCCGCCAGGTCGGCACGTTCGGCGACGCGGGCACCTTCTCCTTCCACCAGGAGAAGCAGCTCACCGCGGGCGAGGGCGGCGCGGTCGCCACCCGCGACCCGGCCGTCGCCGGACGGGTCTTCGCCCACCACAACGGCTTCTGGATGCGCGGAGCCCCCAAGCAGGACAAGCACGAGGTCTCCACCAACGGCAGGCTCACGCCGTTCCAGGCCGCGGTGCTCAGCGCCCGGTTGCCCCGCCTCGACGAGCAGGTCGAGCACCGGGCGGCCAACGCGGAGGCGCTGCGCGCGACCGTCGTGGACGGGGTCGAGCAGGTGACCCCGCCCGCGGCGACGACCAGGTGGAGCCTGTTCGCGGTGCCCTTCCGGGTGGACCCGGAGCAGGTGTCGCGCGACAAGCTCGTCGAGGCGCTGTCGGCGGAGGGGGTGTCGGCGCACGAGGGCCACCTCGACCCGGTGTACCGGCGCCCGCTGTTCCTCGACAACCCGATCGACCACCGCAACGACGGCTGCCCGGAGGCGGAACGGGCGGCGGACACCACCGGGTTCGTCATCTCGCACAAGATGTTCCTCGGCCCGCGGGCCTGGATGACGCGGCTGGGCGAGGTGCTCGACGAGCTGGTCTCCTCGGGGCGCGTCCGCCCGTGAGCCGCCACCCGGCCGCCCGCGCCGCCCACACCGACAGCTGATCGACAGACCGGCGCGGCGGACCAGGGTGCGGGGAGCGCGGCGGGGCAGAGGCCGGCGCGGAGTTGGACGCGGTGGTTCGGGTCGCCGCGAGCAGGTCGGCGAGCGCGGTGGCATCAGCGGTCAACTCGATCTCGTCCGCACCGCGCGGTCGCCCGGCGAACTTGTCGTTCGGCTCTGCCACGCGGGTCACGTGCAGGCGGGTCGGCAGGCCCTCGGCGGAGGCGGACGGCATATCCAGCGAGCAGACCGCCGAGAACGGCTGGTCACAACGCGCGCCGCGCGCTCGTCGGCACCCAGACCGAAGCCTGCCCGGCCGCCATGACGTCAACGAGCAGCCACGGGACAGGTCTCCAGACGCCGCGCTGACCGCGTTCGCCCAGCAACTCGGCGCTCCGTGTTCCGATATTCGGACCTGCCTGGAATGGCAGGTGGGGTGACGGCAACACGGAGAAGCATCCACCAAACGGGTTGGAGTCAAACAATACTCGATCGGGTTGTTCTGGCGCTGAAGGGTTCACACGATGGGGTGGAAGCGGCTTGATGGAGTGGCGGGCACGAAAGCGTCCGCCGACCACAGAGTGGAGATCACGAACATGCCGCATTGGGGCAGAATTGCCGCCACGACCGTGATGGCGGTGGTGGCCGGGCTCGTAGCGGCCACGACGGCCACCGCTTCCCCGGTCGGGGTGCAGACGCTTTACCAGGTCACCTACGGCTCTCTGGGGCGAGCGGACTTCGACAGCTACGGGGAGGTCCTGCGGGCCTGTGACACCCGGGAGGACGGTCTCGACGTCAACGCCACCCTGACCGTGCAGGGACGGACCTACTCGGTTTCCGACAGTGGCGCGGGTTCTCCGTGCGGGCAGAAGAACCTGGACCTGCCCGAGGGCTTGTCCGGCACGCTGCAGGTATGCGTGCCCGGCAGGGGATGCAGCAGCACCGCCGTCAGCACCACCTGATCTCGGTCAGGTCTCGCAGCTCCATCCACCGCGCCGCGAGCGGATCGGCACGGAGACTGCGAGTGGGCTGAAGCTCGGCGGTGTCGGTGGTCATCGCGGGCAGCCCGACCAGCACGGCCTCATGGTCCCGCGCTTTCCGCGGCCCGGAAGCGCGGGACCATCGGTGGCGCTGGCTCGCGTCCGGGGTCCGCTGGGGAAATGAGCAAGCGTCCGCAAGCAAAACGAGCACCCATTGGTGCTGCACCTGCGTAGTCCCGGTAACGGCGCTGCTGGACTCAGAACTCCTGGCTCGATGGGAGGTTGCGGAGGCGGCGCCAGCAGATGAGGCCGCAGGCCAGGCTGAGGAAGACTTCGTGGATGTCGTCGCGGATCTCCCAGCGGGTCCGCAGGCGGCGGAACCAGTGCAGCAGCGCGAAGTCTGCTCGACGACCCAGCGGTGCACGCCCAGTCCGGAGCCGTGTTCGCTGCCGCGGCGGGCGATTACCGGTGTGATGCCCTTGTCGCGGAACAGGGTGCGATACTTGTCGTGGTCGTAGCCGCGGTCTGCGTACAGCGTGTTGGGTCGGAACCGTGGCCGGCCGCGTTTGCCGCGCACCGGCGGGATCTGGTCGATCAGCGGCATCAGCTGGGTGACGTCGTTGCGGTTGCCGCCGGTGAGTGACACGGCCAGCGGAATGCCGTGTCCTTCGGTGATCAGGCGGTGCTTCGAGCCCGTTCCGGCGCGGTTGACCGGGCTCGCCCCGGTTTTGGGCCGCCTTTGAGGGCGCGGACGTGCGAGCCGTCGATCACCGCCCGCGACCAGTCCAGCGCGTGCGCGGCGTTGAGCTCGGCGAGCAGGTTCTCGTGCAGCCGCTGCCAGACCCCCGTCTGGTGCCAGTCCCGCAGCCGCCGCCAGGCGGCCTGACGACTCGTGCTCAGACCGTCGGCGGAGATGACCGGCGGTCGGTGCACTTCCCCACGCGTCCATCGTCCGCCGCACCCGCCACGAAAACCTTCGCGGGCACGTACCAGATGAGTCGTTCCCGCCCGTCTTCGCTGAGCAACGCGTAGCAGTCGTAGTCGATCGGACCGCGCTGTGGATGGCGCAGTCTCTTCGTCTCACTCCGGCGGATGGCGACGTCCTGCTGAGCCCACAGCCGTGCGAACCAGGAGCTGTGCGCGGTGAGCACCTCGATCAAAGCTCTGGCATCAGGATCATCCGGTCCGCGGCGAGCGACACCGATCCGCAGGTCCGCGATGAGCGCCTCGGCTTCCGCTTCGTGACAGCTTTCATCGAACTGTGCCCGCACGGCCGGATCAGTGAACCACCGGTACACGTAGCTGTCGGTCAGCTCCGAGGACTCGGGAATCGGGCCGTGCAGTTCGGCTGCCGCGTCGTTCTGCGCGAGAACGATTTGCAGATCCGTGCTGACATAGGCGGGAACGTCGTCCCCGAAACGGCTGAGAAGATCCCGCATGGCGGGGTGCAGGACCGCCCCGGACGAGCGGCGCGGCTGGTGCCGCCCGGCGAGGGTGAACGCGTGAGCGCGCTCGTCCTCGCTCATTTTGAGCACCTCGGCGAAGGCGTCGAGAACAGCCGATGAAGGTTGAGCCGTTCCGCGCTCGATCTCGATGTAGTAGTCGGTGGAGACGTGCGCGAGCTGGGCCACCTCATCCCGGCGCAGGCCTGTCACCCGCCTGCGGGAACCCATCGGCAGCCCCACGTCAGCGGGGCGCACCCGGTCGCGACGTGAGCGCAGGAACGCGCCGAGCTGCGGAAGATCCATCGCAGCCAGTATGAGGGACCAGCACCGGCGCTTCAACGCGTCACGTGCCCTGAGAGGGGGGTCAGCCTCCCCTGGTTCGGCCTGGTCACGCTGACAAGGCTGGACGCGTGGACGAAGAACAGATGTCGAAGATGCTCGACGCGATCGCCGCCAACTTCCGCGGCAGCCAGCGCGCCCCGGTCATCGGTACCCCCGGCGATCTCGGGCTGGCGTACGAGGACGTGACCTTCCCCGCCAGCGACGGGGTGCCGCTGGAAGGCTGGTTCATCCCGAACACCGGCGACAAGCTCGTCATCGCGAACCACCCGATGGGCTTCACCCGTACCGGCCTGCCCAGCCACCTCGATCCGTGGTGCTCGATCTGGGCGCCCAGCGGCAACAACATCGAGATCCCCTTCATGCCGGACTACAAGATCCTGCACGACGCGGGCTACAACGTCCTCACCTACGACCTGCGCAACCACGGCTTCAGCGGGTCCGCCAACGGCGGCATCACCTCCAGCGGCATCTACGAGGCCCGCGACGTGATCGGTTCCCTCACCTACGCACGCACCCGCACCGACACCGGTTCGATGCGGATCAGTCTGTTCAGCCGCTGCCTCGGCGCGAACGCGACGTTCGCGGCCGCCTACCAGGACCCGGCCGCGTTCGAGGGCATCGACTCCCTCGTGGCCGCCCAGCCGGTGACCACCAAGGTCATCATGACCCACCAGCTCGGTCTCATGGGCATCCCCGCGGTGCGTGTGGACGACCTCGACCGCCGCATTCAGCTGGTGACCGGCCTCGGGTTCGACGCGCAGGACCCGGTGCCCTGGGCCGGCGCGGTCAGCGTACCGACGTTGATCTACCAGGTCCGCGACGACAGCCTCGTCACCCCGCACGACGTGCGGTCGATGTACGACGCGATGCCCACGAAGGACAAGCACCTGCACTGGATCGAAGGCAGCAACCGCCGCTGGGACGGCTACCTGGAGTTCCAGCGCAACCCGCACCCCATGCTCGACTGGATCGCCCAGCACGCCGCCTGACCTGGGAAAACGCTCACCGCCCACGAACACGTTGCCCGTGGGCGGCGAGCGCCATGTCGGAATCGAGGGCATCAGCCCTCGCACGTTCACGGTGAGAACGACCGTGACCGACCCGTCCGCGTCGTTCCCGCCGGATCTCGTCGAGCGCGAGTTCGACCAGAGCCGGCTGAACGCCGTGTGGCTGACCGACATCACGTACCTGTCCTGTGGTGAGGGCGAGATGTTCCTGTGCGCGATCCGCGACGGGCACTCCCGCACAGTTCTCGGCTACAGCGTCGCCGACCACATCGGCGCCGAGATGGTCACCACCGCCATCGAGGCCGTGGTGGCCGCCCGTGGAGGTGACTGTCGTGGCACAGTCCTGCATTCCGACCGCGGCGGCGAATACACGGCGAACCTGACCGCGCGGGCGTGTTTCCGGCACGGGCTGCGCCGATCGATGGGCGCGACCGGGATCTGCTGGGACAACAGCCCCGCGGAGTCGTTCTGGTCGACGTTCAAACACGAGCACTACTACCGGCACGTCTTACGCCACCAAGACGGAACTCGTTGCCGCGATTGACAATTGGGTCATTTTCTACAACAGTACGCGGCGGCACTCCAAGCTCGGGATGCGCAGTCCCAGCGACTATGAGAAGTCACTCCGAGCAGCTGCCTGAACTTCTTACGCCCCTGTCCACCGTTCGGGGTGAACCTCAGTCTCTGGTTGCGGCACCCTCAACGTGGATCTCCGTCAGCTTGGAGTTCGGGCGCGGAAGTCGAAGTGACTGGCGGGCAGCTCAGCGATAGTAAAACTGATCGCCACCCCTGTTCGGGCGAAGTAGATCTACGCCAGCCATTCGCTCAGTCATCCTATCGCCAGCGTCAGCGCCTGCCACCGCGGCTCAGCGGTGTGAACGGAGGGCGACCGTCGCACGCGTCCAGGAATTCCGACGGAAGGTTCAACAGATCGGCGTGCCGCGCTCTCCGGCCTGACTCGAAGTGAGCCGCCAAATCGAAGCGTTCCGGAGCGCGAGTGGTGTGCGGACAGCAGCACAAACACGAGTCGGATGTCGTCGGGCTTGGCGACTTGACTGCTCCGCGTGGAGGGATCGCTGTCGCAGGGGACTGTATCTGCGTGACGGTAGGAGAGGTGTCACCGCGTACTAGGCAATTGACGGACCAAGTGTGTCCGCTGTGGACTGTGAAGATCGTCTATTTTGGACTCTCTGGGCTCCTTGGTGTCGAAGCTTAACGAGTCACAATGGGCCTGAACAGGCAAAACGTGGCGATGGGGCCGTCTTCGGGGATGTCCCGAAAACGGCCCCATCATGGCTCATCATGTCTGGTCGGCCCACCACTTCTGGCCGGCCTCGCCGAGCGTGGAGATCGGGTCGTAGTAGGGGTAGCGGCGGTCGAGCGCCTCGGGATCTTCGAGCTCGATCCCGGTGCGGTAGTTCTTCGTCCAGTACGAAATGCCCAGCTCACGGTCGTACTCGGCGAGCTGGTTGACCCACCGCTTGCCGACGTACGGCACGTCGCACACGATCCGTGGCGTCGCATACCCCGGCAGGTAGCCCATGATCGCGTGCTGGAGCTCCTGCGCCTCCCACACGGCAACGCGCCAGTGCTCGGCGTTGGGGATCATGTCGCACATGTAGAAGTAGTACGGCAGGATGTTCGCTTCCCCTTGCAGGGCGAAGCAAAGGTCCAGCAGGTCGGCCGGGGTGGCGTTGACCCCGCGCATCAGCACGCCCTGGTTGCGCACGTCCCGCACACCGACTTCCAGAGCGGTGCGGGCGGCCTCGGCGACGAGGGGGGTCACGGACTGTGCGTGGTTCACGTGCGTGTGGATGGCGAGGTTCACGCCGCGGCGGGAGGCGGTGCGGGCGACGCGTTCCAGACCCTCGACCACTCGGGGCTGGAGCCAGTGCTGGGGGAGGCCGGCCAGCGCCTTGGTGGCGAGGCGGACGTCGCGCACGGTCTCGATGTCCAGCAGGCGCATGAGGAACGACTCGAGCTGCGGCCACGGCACGTTCGCGACGTCGCCGCCGGAGACGACCACGTCGCGGACGCCGGGGGTCTTCTTCAGGTAGTCGATCATCTGGTCCTGGCGGTCGACCGGCTTGAGCGACAGCTTGTGCTTGTCGATCAGCGGGGTGGAGTTGCCGACCAGGTCCATGCGGGTGCAGTGCCCGCAGTACTGCGGGCAGGTGGAGACCATCTCGGCCAGCACCTTGGTGGGGTAGCGGTGGGTCAGGCCCTCGACGACCCACATCTCCGCCTCGTGCAGCGAGTCGCGCTGCGAGTGCGGGTGCGACGGCCAGCGCGGGTCGCGGTCGGAGGAGACCGGCAGCATGTAGCGGCGGACCGGGTCGGCCAGGAACGCCTCGGTGAAGGCGTCGGGGGAGAGGTCCGCGCCGACCGCCATCGTGTTGAACATCTGCGGCGGGATCAGCATCGACATCGTCGCGAAGGCGTCCATGTCCTTGGCGAGGTCGTCGTAGAACCTGTCGGTGAGCAGGTCGCCCGCGACCTTGCGGAGCTGCTTCACGTTCTTCACGCAGTTGACCCGCTGCCACTGGGCGTCACGCCACTGCGCCTCGGTCACGTGCGCCCAGCCGGGGAACCGGCGCCAGTCGGGCTCGACCAGCTCACGGCGGACGTACGTGTACGGCTGGCGGTCCAGCCGCTCCAGCGCCGTGGGGGCGTCGTGCAGCGCGGTCATCCGTACTCCTCAGCGTCGAGGTCGCGTAAAGATATCCTGTCACACCGCTAGCGTGCCGTAAATATTTCGGCTCAAGCCCTGGTCGAAGAGGCGTGGGAGCAACCGCGGGCGTCCGTGCGTTGTGGAGGTATGCCCCTTTTCGCGCTGCTGCTCGCCGGGATCTTCGCCGAGGTCGCGGTCATGCTCGCCGTCGGCAACGCCATCGGCCCGCTGGCCATGATCGGGTTGCTGCTGGTCGGCACGCTCGTCGGTCTCGTGCTGGTCCGCAGGCAGGGCGCGCAGACGATGGCCGCGTTCTCCGAGTCGGTGTTCAAGCGGCAGCAGCCGCACCAGGAGATGGCCGACGGGGTGCTCATCGCCGCCGCCGGCGCGTTGATCATGGTGCCCGGCTTCGTCAGCGACGTGGCCGCGCTGTTCCTGCTCTTCCCGCCCACGCGCCGGCTCGTCAGCCGCCGCATCGCCCGCAAGGCGGAGGCCGCCGCGCTCAAGTTCGAGCACGAGCGCCGCTTCGGCCCCGGTCAGGTCGTCGAGGGTGAGGTCGTGACGGTCGACGCGGACCACGTGGTCGTCGCGGAACGCCGCGAACTGCCGTGATCCGCGCGTACCACCCCGCCGACCTCGACGCGCTCCACGACATCTGCCTCGACACCGGCAACGGCGGCCGGGGCGCCCGCCACCTGTTCGACGACCCGCGCCTGCTCGGTCACGCCCACGTCGGCCCGTACGTCGCCTTCGAGCCCGACCTCGCGTTCGTGGCGGAGGACGACGACGGCGTCTGCGGCTACGCGATCGGCACGGCCGACAGCCTCGCGTTCGAGGACCGACTGGACCGCGACTGGTGGCCCGACCTGCGCGTTCGCTACCCGATGACACCGAGTGCGAACCGGGTCGTCCGCCACATCCACAACCCGGCGCGCGTCGACCCGATGCTCGCCATCGACTATCCCGCGCACATGCACGCCAACCTGCTGCCGCGTGCGACGGGCAAGGGGTACGGCGGCAAGCTCGTGCGTGCCGTGCTCGAACGCCTGGAGAAGGGCGTCCACGTGCACGTGCGCCGCCACAACACACACGCGATCGGGTTCTGGCAGCACCTCGGGTTCCGGCAGATCGCCGTGGAGGAGAAGCTGGTGCTCGGCCTGCGGCTGTGACCAGACCGGCGGGGACCAGACCGGCGAGGACCAGATCAGCGGGGACCAGACCGGCAGGGACTAGGCCAGCAGGTTCTTGAGCAGCAGGTCGAAGTCGATGACCTCGCGCCCGGACGGCACCACCTGGTAGGTCGACTGCAGGAACCGGTGCAGCTCCTCGGCCGGCAGGTGGAACACCGCGTGCGAGTCCTCGGTCACCAGCTCCAGGACCAGCACGTCACCGTCACCGGGGCGCAGCCGCACGTCACCGAGCCCGGCCGGCGCCAGCACCCCGTCGGCGAGCAGCTCCCGGCCGACGAGCCAGGTGGACTCCTGGTCGCGGGTGTGGAACCGCATCGTCACCGCGTGGGGGTCGTCCGTGCGGTAGTGGAGGTCGACGTCCATGGGTTCGACCGTGCCGTCCGGCCGGATGAACTGGACAACGGTCGCCGTCCCGACTCGGGTCTCGTTGTACATCGCCGATCCTCCTCAGCTCCGAGGTGCTGACGTGGACACGGGCGCCGGCCGGGATCGGTTCAACGCGCCCGCCGGGAGTTGCCGCCGAAGCGGAGGTTGCCTGGATCTTCGTCCTGGGTACCGATGTCGCATGACCGTTTACGGCGTCCATGCGTCACATGAGCAGATCCACCCCGCCGAGCTGCTGACCGCGGTGCGCAGGGCCGAGGAGGCCGGCTTCACCGCCGCGATGAGCTCCGACCACTTCGCGCCGTGGAGCGAACGGCAGGGCCAGTCCGGGTACGCGTGGTCGTGGCTCGGTGCCGCGCTGCAGGCGACCGAGCTGCCGTTCGGCGTGGTCACGGCACCGGGGCAGCGCTACCACCCGGCGATCACCGCGCAGGCGATCGGCACGCTCGCCGCCATGTACCCCGGCCGGTTCTGGGCCGCGCTCGGGACGGGTGAGGCGAGCAACGAGCACATCACCGGTGACGGCTGGCCGCGCAAGGACGTCCGCACCCGGCGGCTGGAGGAGTGCGTCGAGGTGATCCGCGCGCTGCTCAACGGCGACGAGGTCAGCCACGACGGCCTGGTCCGCGTCGACCGCGCCCGGCTGTGGACCCTGCCCCGCGAGGTGCCGCAGCTGATCGGTGCCGCCGTGAGCCCCGAGACCGCGCGGTGGTGCGCGTCGTGGGCGGACGGGCTGATCACCGTCAACGCCGCACCGGAACGCCTGCGCGAGGTCGCGGGCGCCTATCGGGACGCGGGCGGGCGCGGCAAGCTGCACCTGCAGGTGCACCTGAGCTGGGCGCAGGACCTCGACACGGCTCGCGCGATCGCGCACGACCAGTGGCGCACGAACGTGTTCCGCCCGCCGGTGTGCTGGGACCTGGAGCTGCCGGAGCACTTCGACGTGGTCGCCGAGAACGTCACGGCCGAGCAGCTCGAAGGCGTCGTCAACATCTCCGACGACCTCAAGTGGCACGCCGAACGCCTGCACGACTACGCCGAGCTGGGCTTCGAGGAGATCTACCTGCACCACGTCGGCCAGGACCTGGTGCCGTTCGTCGACGCGTTCGGCGAGCACGTGCTGCCGGAGGTGACGGCATGATCCGCACCTCGGACGTGTGGTGGAAGAACGCCGTCCTCTACTGCCTGGACGTGGAGACCTTCTCCGACAACGGGTTCCGCGGCGCCACCGAACGACTCGACCACCTGCACGCGCTCGGCATCACCTGCCTGTGGCTGATGCCGTTCTACCCCACGCCCGAGCGCGATGACGGCTACGACATCACCGACTTCTACGCCGTCGACCCGCGCCTCGGCTCGCTGGGCGACTTCGTGGAGTTCGTCCGCGCCGCACGGGACCGCGGCATGCGCGTCATCGCCGACCTCGTCGTCAACCACACGTCCGACCAGCACCCGTGGTTCCACGACCCCGACAAGCGCGACTGGTACGTCTGGGCCGACGAGCCGCCGGAGGACGGGCCGAAGGGCATCACGTTCCCTGACAAGGAGAGCTCGCTGTGGGAGTACTCCGAGGAGGTCGGCAAGTACTACCTGCACCGCTTCTACAAGCACCAGCCCGACCTGAACGTGGCCAACCCCGCCGTGCGCGACGAGATCGCGCGGATCATGGGCTTCTGGACGGAGCTGGGTCTGAGCGGCTTCCGGGTCGACGCCGTCCCGTTCCTGCTGGAGCACCAGGAGCGGTCCGACGCGATCGAGCTGCCCGACCCGCACGACTACCTCACCGACCTGCGGGCGTTCCTCAACCGCCGCAACGGTGAAGCTGTCCTGCTCGGCGAGGTGAACCTGCCGTACAAGGACACGATGGCCTTCTACGGCCAGGGCGTCGGCGACGAGCTGACCATGTGCTTCGACTTCGTCGGCATGCAGGCGATGTACCTGGCGCTGGCGCGGCAGACGAGCGGGCCGCTGGCCAAGGCGCTGCAGGAACGCCCGCAGCCACCGCGTGACGGGCACTGGGCGACGTTCGTCCGCAACCACGACGAGCTGACGCTGGACAAGCTGCCGGTTGACGAGCGCCAGGAGGTCTTCGACGCGTTCGGGCCGGATCCCTCGATGCAGCTCTACGGCCGGGGGCTGCGCCGCCGCCTCCCCGGGATGCTCGACGGGGACCAGCGCCGCATCCGGATGGTCTACAGCCTGCTGTTCACGCTGCCGGGCACGCCGGTGCTCTTCTACGGCGAGGAGATCGGCCTGGAGGAGGACCTGTCGCTCGAAGGCCGGCTCGCGGTGCGCGTGCCGATGGACTGGGAGGAGGCGGGCAAGCAGCGCCACGACCCCGACTCGTTGCTGACGTGGATGCGCAAGCTGGTCGAGCTCTACCGCGAGGCCCCGGAGCTGGCGTGGGGAACCGTGCAGGTGCTCGACGTCGGCGATCCGACCGTGTTCGCCCACCGCGCGGACTGCGACGGTGGCGCGGTGATCGCCCTGCACAACTTCGCCGACCGGGAGGTCACCGTGCGCGTCCCGGTCGACGGGGTGCTCACGGACCTGGCGACGGGCGGCACGGTGAAGCCGGCCAAGACCGGTGCCAAGGTCGACCTGGCGCCCTACGACTGCCGCTGGTTCCGCGTGAATCCTGAATGATACTTGCGGGATCTTAACGCCTCACGTGAAGATATCTTCGAGACAGCGTCGTCGACCGAAGGATTTTCAGGTGAGCGCGTACGGACTGCACCGTGTCCTCGAACCTGCGGGCGTGTTGCCGCAGCAGGCGTGGCGGCTCGACGCGGCACCCGTGCCCGCTGACGACGAGGTCGTCGTCGCGGTCGAGCGGCTCAACCTGGACGCGGCGTCGTTCCGGCAGCTCAGGGAGGCGCACCGGAGTCCGGACGCGGTGCGGCAGGCGGTGCTCGACATCGTCGCCGAGCGCGGCAAGATGCAGAACCCGGTCACGGGCTCGGGCGGCATGCTGTTCGGGACGGTCCTGGAGGTGGGACCGTCCTCGCCGCTCGGGCTCAAGGCCGGTGACCGGATCGCGACGCTGGTCAGCCTCACGCTGACGCCGTTGCGGATCACCGACGGGCTGCAGGACTGGAGCGGCGAGGACGAGCAGGTGCCGTGCCGGGGGACCGCGGTGCTGTTCGGGCGCTCGATCGCGGCCGTGCTGCCCGACGACCTGCCCGCCGGGCTCGCGCTGTCGGTGCTCGACGTGTGCGGTGCGCCCGCGTTGACCGACCGGGTCGTGCGCCGGCACCCCGGTGGTTCCGTGCTCGTGCTCGGTGGTGGGGGCAAGTCGGGGTCGCTCTCCCTCGCGGCCGCGCGTCAGGCCGGTGCGTCGCGTCTGGTTGCTTTGGTGCCCACGGAACGTGAAGCGGCACAGGTCCGTGCGGCAGGCCTGGCGGACGAGGTCGTGATCGCGGACGCACGCAACCCCGTCGCCGTCGCCGAAGCCGTGGGCAAGCAGGTCGACGTGACGGTCGTGTGCGTGGACGTGCCGGGGTGCGAGCACGGCGCCATCCTCGCGACCGCCGACGGCGGCACCGTGATCTTCTTCTCCATGGCGACCTCGTTCAGCGCCGCCGCTCTGGGAGCAGAGGGTCTGGCCGCGGACGTCGAGATGCTGGTCGGCAACGGCTATGTGCCAGGTCACGCCGCGTTCGCGCTCGACCTCGTCCGCACCCAGGCGGGTGTGCGGGCGTTGTTCGAGCAGAGGCAGACTGCGTGACGTGAGTACGCAACTTTTGGTCGGCGGCCGCATCTACGCACCGGATGCGACGGCGATGGCCGTCACGGACGGCGTGGTCGTCTGGATCGGACAGGACTCGGTCGGGCGCACGCTGCACCCGGACGCCGAGGTCGTCGAGCTCGGCGGTGCCTTCGTCGCGCCCGCGTTCGTCGACGCCCACGTCCACGCCACCTCGGCCGGTCTGCTGCTGACCGGTGTCGACCTGACCCGCACGCCGTCGCTGGAGGCGTTGCTGGACCAGGTCCGCAACGCCGAGGGCCCGCTCGTGTGGGGTCATGGCTGGGATGAGACGCGGTGGCCGGAGAACCGCCCTCCGACGCGTGCGGAGATCGACGAGGCGGCTGGCGACAAGAGGGTCTACCTGTCACGCATCGACGTGCACTCGGCACTTGTGTCGTCGAACCTCGTCACGGACGAAACGCGCGCGGCTGACGGCTACTCCGCCGAGGGCCCCCTCGCGCGCGCCGCACACCATCACGTCCGACGCATCGCACGCGACGCCATCACGCCGGAGCAGCGCCGCGAGGCACAGCTGGCGTTCCTGCACCACGCGGCGTCGATGGGCATCGCGTCCGTGCACGAGTGCGCCGGCCCGGACATCTCCGGCGAGGACGACCTGCGCGAGCTGCTGGCGCTGGGCGAGGGCCCGCAGGTCGTGGCCTACTGGGGAGACCACGACCTGCCCGGTGTCCCCGTGCAGGGCCTGGCTGGCGATCACTTCGTTGACGGCGCGATCGGCTCCCGCACCGCCGCGCTTGCCGAGCCGTACGCCGACGCGGACACGTCCGGTGCGCTGTACCTGACCGGCCGGCAGGTCGCCGACCACCTGGTGAAGTGCACGGAGCTGGGCATCCAGGCCGGCTTCCACGTCATCGGCGACGCCGGCATGGCCGCCGTGGTCGAGGGCTTCGCAATAGCCGAGAAAACGCTCGGCACCCCGGCGCTGGCGTCGGCCCGGCACCGCCTCGAACACGTCGAGATGGTCTCGGCCGAACAGGCCCAGCAGCTGGCCGGGTGGGGCGTCATCGCCTCGGTGCAGCCGCTTTTCGACGCCGAATGGGGCGGCCCGACCGGCATGTACGTGCAGCGGCTCGGTGCCGAGCGCGGAGTGGGGCTCAACCCCTTCTCGCGCTTGGCCGCCGCGGGCGTCGTGCTGGCGTTCGGCTCCGACACGCCGGTGACCGCCATCGACCCGTGGGCAGCGGTGAAGGCCGCGGTGCACCACAGGACCGAGGGCTTCGGTGTGTCCCCACGTGCCGCGTTCACCGCCCACACGCGCGGTGGCTGGCGTGCGGCGGGCGTGGACGACGGCGTGACCGGCACCTTGCGGCCCGGTGCGCCCGCGACGTACGCCGTGTGGGAGACCGGTGACCTCGTGGTGGCCGGGTCCGACGCCCGCGTCCAGCGCTGGTCCACCGACCCGCGGTCGGGCGTGCCCGGCCTGCCCGACCTCACCGGGCCCGCCCCGGTGTGCGTGCGGACCGTGCTGAACGGCCGGACGATCTACGAGAGGAAGTGACTCGATGGCGTTGCTCGACCTCGACCCGAGGGTCGTCGCCACCGCGCGCGAGCTCGCCGCGCGGGCGGCCGAACCCGTGGTGTCCATCGCGAAGGCGCACACCACGGTCGCGGTCGAGCGCGCCACGCTGCGGCTGGCCGGCATCACCGGCGCGGACTCCACCCACCGCGCCGGTGACGTGCCGTGGGTCAACCGCGTGATCGACACGGTCCGCGAGCAGTGCGGGCTGGAGCACGGGGTGGTGCTGCCCGCGTTCCACGCCCTGCGGCAGCACAACCTCGCGAGCCTGACCGAGCTCGCCGAGGCCACCGCCGCCGGGCAGGTCCAGTTCTCAATCCCCACTGGCAGGGACCTGAACGCAGTTAAGAAGGCCGCCACCTCCGCCATCACCAAGGGCCTCAAGACGGTCGACCGCAACCGCGTCCAACGCGAGAAGCTGGTGCAGAAGTGGGGCGACCCCGCGCAACGCCCGTGGATCTACCTGATCGTCGCGACCGGCGACATCGACGAGGACGTCGTGCAGGCGCAGAACGCCGCCCGCGCCGGCGCCGACGTCATCGCCGTGATCCGCTCCACCGGCCAGTCGCTGCTGGACTACGTCCCGGAAGGCGCCACGCACCACGGGTTCGCGGGCACCTACGCCACGCAGGAGAACTTCCGGATCATGCGCGCGGCGCTGGACGACGTGTCGAAGGAGGTCGGCCGGTACGTGCGGCTGACCAACTACGCGTCCGGCCTGTGCATGCCCGAGATCGCCGTCCTGGCCGGGTTGCAGCGGCTCGACATGATGCTGAACGACTCGATGTACGGCATCCTGTTCCGCGACATCAACCCCATCCGCACGTTCGTCGACCAGCGGTTCTCCCGCCAGGTCCACGCGCGCGCCGGCATCATCATCAACACCGGCGAGGACAACTACCTCACCACCGCGGACGCCGTCGAGGCCGCCCACACCGTGACGGTGTCCCAGCTGCTCAACGAGCACTTCGCCCACGAGGCGGGACTGCCCGACCACCTGCTGGGCCTCGGGCACGCGTTCGAGATCAACCCGAAGGTGCCCGACTCGTTCCGGCTGGAGCTCGCGCACGCGCTGCTGGCCCGCGAGCTGTTCCCGGACGCGCCGCTCAAATGGATGCCGCCGACCAAGCACATGACCGGCGACGTGTTCAACGGCTACCTGCTGGACGGGTTCTTCAACCTCGCGGGTGTCCTCACCGGACAGTCCATCCTGCTCGTCGGCATGATGACCGAGGCGGTCGTGACGCCGTTCCTGTCCGACCGCGACCTCGCGCTGCAGAACGTCCGGTACGTGCTCAACGCGGCCGGCAGTCTCGCGGAGGACTTCCGGCCGGCACCGGACGGGTTGATCGTCAAGCGCGCGCACCAGGTGCTGGGCGAGGCGGTGGACCTGCTGGAGCGCATCGTCGGCGACGGGCTGCTCAACGCGATCGCCGACGGCACGTTCGGCCTGATGAAGCGCCCGGCCGACAAGGGCAAGGGCGCGGACGGCGTGGTCGAGAAGGCTCCCGAGTACTTCAACCCGGCTTCGGACCTGCTGGAGGCCTCGAATGTCTGACGCCAAGAGGTACGTCCGGCCCTACGGCGACACGACCGGCGACGGCATGGTCCAGACGTCGTTCACGCTGCCGATCCCGTTCGGTCCCAAGGCGGACGGCGCGGCGCAGCAGCTCGCGAACAGGATGGGCATGGACCCCGCGATGGTGGTCCACTCGCACCCCATCGGCGACGACTTCACGTTCTTCGTCGTCTACGGCTCGGTCAAGCACCTCGTGGACCTCGACGAGGTCAAGGTCGTCGAGCGCGAGTACCCGCTGCTGTCACCGGCCGAGGTGAACACGACGCTGAAGAAGGTGTTGCGGCGCAAGCTGGTCGTCGTCGGCGGCTGCATCGGCACGGACGCGCACACGGTCGGCATCGACGCGATCCTCAACATCAAGGGCTTCGCCGGCGAGAAGGGCCTGGAGTACTACCGCGAGCTGAAGGTCGTGAACCTCGGCGCGCAGGTGAGCGTTCCGGAACTGGTGCGGTCCGCCCGCGCCGAGAAGGCCGACGCGGTGCTGGTCTCCCAGGTGGTGACGCAGCGGGACGCGCACATCCTGAACACGCAGGAGATGTCGGCGGCGTTCCGCGAGGCGATGGGGGACCGGCGGCCGCTGCTGGTGGCGGGCGGCCCGCGGTTCGACCCGCTGATGGCGGCCGAGCTGGGGGTTGACCGGGTTTTCTCCCGGGGTACCACTCCGGGCGAGGTCGCGAGCTACCTGGTGCACGCGATGCAGGAGAAAAAGGGGGTCGCCGCGTGAGCGGGGCTTTGGTCGAAGGTTTCACCGTGGCACACCGGCGTTACGTGCCGCACTCGCACGCGCATTACGGCGGCAGCCTCGTCGACGGCGCCTACGGGCTCGGCATGTTCGGTGACGTCGCCACCGAGATGCTCATCCACACCGACTCCGACGAGGGCCTGTTCGCGGGTTACAGCTCCGTGGAGTTCGTTGCGCCCATCCAGGCCGGTGACGTCATCGAGGCCGTGGCGACGCTGGTGCGCATCGGGAAGCGGTCGCGGGAGATCGAGTTCGAGGCCCGCGTGGTGTGCCGTTCGGCGCCCGAACGCGGCCCTTCCGCCGCGGACGCGCTGGCTGAGCCGATCGTCGTAACGCGCGCCCGCGGCACCGTGGTCGCGCCGAAATCCGCGGAATAGCAACAAGAACCGCGGGTGTGGACCGACATCGAACGCCCGCACGCCCCAGCTCGACCCGGCAAGGCGGCTCCTGTCCCGGCGTCGCCTTGCCGGGTCTGTCCGGCCGTCGCTCTCCGTGAGGATGAGAGCGGTCCAGCCCAATTCCGGTCCGAGCTGAATTAAACCCGCAACCTCTGCCGCCCTCGCCCGTTGGTCAACACAGAGGTAGCTACAAGCGGGGAGGAACGGCGCAGTGAAGATCGACCACCACGGGGAGACACCCCCGTACGAGCAGGTGCGTGTGCACTACGCACACGCCATCGCAAACCGCGAACTGCCGGTCGGCGCCAAACTGCCCACAGTGCGCGCGCTCGCGAAAGACCTGGGCCTTGCGGTGAACACAGTCGCTCGCGCCTACCGCGAGCTGGAGGAAGCGGGACTCGTGGAAACACGAGGCCGGGCGGGCACCGTGGTCAGCGCGAACGGTGACAGCAACCGCGAGCGGGTGCGTTCGGCAGCGCACGCCTATGCGTCGATGTCGGCCGAGTTGGGACTGTCGAGAGAAGAGGCGCTGGAGATCGTGCGGGCGGCGTTCCGGGCCTGATGGGGCCGGACGTGCCGGTCGGGCCACCGGTGTCGAGGTAAGGGGCCACGGGCCTCGGGTGCGGATGCCACGCGTCAGGCGGGACCTTGAGTGTCTGAAAGGACGTCAGGAGCCTAGATGCGGGTCGTGGGCAGCGGCAGTGCGCTCATCGCGTGAACGACGCGAGCGCGGGGCCCCGCCCACCCTGGGGGCAGACCGCCCACCTCCACCCACCATAGCGAGAGTCCGCGCGTGTCAAGCCCGCGGCTCGCGAACCTGTGGACAACCGAAGCCCTGTGGACAAGTCGCGAGCCACGCCCGAATCGTGCACCGGGCGTTCGGCGAGGTGTCGCTACGGGCCCGGACGAACCGCCGTGCCCGCCCGAGTCAGGGCGGGCATGGACGCCGGCGTCGACAACGCGGTGGCCGCTTGGAATGACGACATCGCGCTCACCCAGTTGAGCCGCGATGCGCCCGTCGTGCTCGACACCGCGGGTCTGGCCAGAGGTGGAACACCGCCGTCACGGCCAGTTCATCATGCTGCGGGCGCCGCGTGGCCGAGTAGTCGTATCTGTATGCCTGCCTGCTCCAAGCAGGTGATCACGACCGCCACGAACGTGCACGCCACTCACCCGTTTGCGGACCCTCTTACCTGCCCTTATGCGGTTAGGCTGCCCCGTGAACCGCAGATAACTGACTCATCAGTCAACTTAGGGGTGGGAGATGGTGCGGACCGTCCGGGACGGCCTGCGGCGCACGGCTGAACAGGACCAGTTCGTCGAGCTCGCCAGGCGGTTCGCGGCGGAGGAGATCCGCCCGCGGGCCCGCGCCGTGGACGAGGCGGACACCGAGTCGCCGCTCGACCTGTGGGAGAAGGCGTCGCGGCTGGGGCTGACGACGTTCATGATCCCGGAGGAGTTCGGTGGCGGCGGGATCACCGACCTCACCACTCAGGTGCTCGTCCAGCAGGAGCTGTGCCACGGCGACATCGGCATCGGCAACCTGCTCACGTCCAACGGCTTCTTCAGTGCTCCGATCGGCCACCTCGGCACCCCTGAGCAGCAGAAGCGCTTCCTCGGTCCACTCGGGACGGACCTGCCGCCGTTGACCGCCGTCGCGGTCACCGAGCCGGGCGCCGGCTCCGACGCGGCGAGCATCCGGACCTCGGCGCGGCGCGAGGGTGACTCCTACGTCCTCAATGGACAGAAGACCTGGATCTCCAACGCCCCGTACGCCGCGATGTTCGTGATCTTCGCGACCGTTGACCCCTCCTTGCGTTCCCGTGGTGTCACGGCATTCGTGGTGCCGCGCGACACGCCCGGCCTGACCGTCGGGCCGCCGTTCCGGAAGATGGGGCAGCGGGCGATCGTGAACGCGGAGGTGTTCCTCGACGACGTGCGCGTGCCCGCCGAGAACCGGCTCGGCGAGGAGGGGCAGGCGTTCTCGGGCCTGATGCGGACGTTCGACGCCTCCCGAATCCTGATCGGCGCCGCCTGCACGGGTCTGGCACGGGCGGCGCTGGACTTCGCTTCCGCTTATGCCGCTGAACGCGTGCAGTTCGGCGTTCCGATCCTGCGGCACCAGGCCGTGGCGTTCCGGTTGGCCGAGATGGCCACGCGCGTCGACACCGCGCACCTGCTGACGCTGCGGGCCGCTGCGCTGTACGACGCGGGGGAGGCGGTCGCGCAGGAGTCCGCGATGGCGAAACTCGTCGGTTCCGAGAACGCGATGTGGTGCACGCACGCGGCCGTGCAGACGTTGGGCGGCTACGGCTACTCCCGCGAGTACCCCGTCGAGCGCTGGATGCGCGACGCCAAGCTGGAGGAGATCGAGGAAGGCACCTCGGACATCCAGCGCCTGATCATCTCGCGCGGGCTGGGTGCCAGGTGATCTTCTCCGATCCGTCGTCCGTCGCGGTGGTGGGGGCGAGCGACGACCCGGCGAAGTGGGGGCATTGGCTGGCGCGCGGTGCGTTGACCGGCAGCGACCGCCGGGCCGTGCACCTGGTGAACCGCGGTGGCGGGGCGGTGCTGTCGCGGCCGACCGTGCGGACGCTGTCGGAACTGCCAGAGGCGCCGGAGCTGGTGGTGCTCGCCGTGCCTCCCCAGCACGTCGCCGCGGTGGTGGACGAGGCTCTGGCGTTGGGAACGCGCGGTTTCGTCGGGATTCCGTCGGCGATGGACGAATGCGTGGTCGCGCGCATCCGTGCGGCGGGGGCGCGGCTGCTCGGGCCGAACTGCCTGGGCGTGTACGACGCGGCGACGTCGCTGCACCTGGCGTGGGGGCGGTTCCAGCCCGGTTCGCTGGGGGTGGTGTCGCAGAGCGGGCAGGTGGGCCTGGAGATCGCCGGACTCGCCGCGGCCGCCGGGCTCGGGGTGTCGCGGTTCGTGTCGGTCGGCAACCAGGTCGACGTGACGGCCGCGGAAGCGTTGCTGGACCTGGTTGCGCATGAGTTGACCGCTGTGGTCGGGGTGTACCTGGAGAGCTTCGGGCCCGGGATGCTGACCGCCCTGTCGGAGCTCCGGTCGGCCGGGAAACCCGTTGTGCTGCTGACGGTCGGTGCTTCCGCTGCCGCACGGGACGCCGCACTGTCGCACACCGGCGCACTGGTGTCCTCTTTGGACGTCGTGGACGCCGCGTGCCGCCGGTCCGGGGCCGTGCGGGTGGCGACGCCGGCTGCCCTGGTGGACGTTGCCGCTGTGGTGACGCGAGGGGTGCCGCGCGGAACGCGGGTCGGGATTCTCGCGGACTCCGGCGGTCAGGGGGCGATCGCGGCGGATCTCGCGGTGGGTGCGGGGCTCGTGGTGCCTGCTCTGGCCGCCGTGGGCGGGCTGCCGGCCGGTGTGTCGGCGCGCAACCCCATCGACCTGGCCGGGGCGGGGGAGCAGGACCTGGAGAACTACGCCCGTGCCGTCGAGGTGCTGGTGCGCGGTGGTGAGGTCGACTCGGTCGTGTTGTCCGGCTACTTCGGCAGTTACGGTGCGGACACGCCTTGCCTGGAGTCCACCGAGGTCGCCGTCGCCGCTCGGATCTGTTCGCTGGCAAGGGAGACCGGCGTTCCCGTGGTCGCCCACTGCATGTGCACCGACTCCGCCGCGGTTCGTGCTCTGCGAGCTGGTGGCGTGTCCGTTCAGCACACGATCGAGCGCGTTGTGGGTGCTCTCGGTAACGTTGCTCGCTTCGGTACCTCTGCCGCAGCCGGGGCCGGGCTGTTCAGCGGTCCGGAACTGTCGGTGCCGGCTGGAAGAATTGAAGCTGGGGGACCCCCTGCGGGGGACCCCTGCGTGAGCACGCGCAAGAGACCGGGGATCGCGTACCGGCCAGGCTACCTGGCAGCTCGTGAGCTGCTGGACTTCGTCCGCTTCCCTCGCGCCCACGCCGTGACCACAGCCGCAGAGGCCCGCGCCACCCCGCTCACCGCCCCGTTCGCGCTCAAGGCCGACTGGCTGGCGCACAAGACCGAGCACGGCGGCGTTCAGACCGGTCTCACCGACCCGGCCGCCGCCTTCGAGGAGATGGAAGCCCGCTTGGGTCCCGGCACGTACGTCCTCGAAGAGATGGACACCCGCCCGAACACCGTCGAGCTGATCATCGGCGCTCGGCGTGACCACTCGTTCGGCCCAGTGGTCCTCGTCGGGGCCGGCGGCATCCACGCGGAGCTGCACCGCGACACCGCCCTCGAACTGGCACCCGTCACCCCGGCCACCGCTCACACCATGCTCAACCGCCTGCGGTCCGTACCGCTGCTGCGCGGCTGGCGCGGCGCACCACCCGTCGACCTCGTCGCTCTCACCCAGGTCATCGCGTCACTCTCCCGGCTCATCGCCACCCGTCCCGACCTGGCGGAGATCGAGCTGAACCCGGTGCGCGTCGGCCCGGACGGCGTGGTGGCCGTGGACGCGCTGATCACCCCCGCCGATGCCGCGCTGACCGAGTCAGGCGACCAGCAGGTGGCCTGATCGCCCTGTCCTGTCCGGAAATGCCGGGAGGACGCGCGGGAACAGCAGAGGTGTGGCGCGGAATAAGCGACGCGTCGGCGACGTTGTCTGCTACAGTCCGGGTAGGCAGTGCGCCGCAGAGCGCACGTGAGCACCTACCAGCTGCTGGACCATCCGAAGTCCGCAGCGAACCAGCCCCCAGCTTCTGAACGCTGGCGGACTCACATCTGCAGCGCTTTCCCACGCACACGAGGCGGGGCGGACGAGCGCATCTGCACGCAACCCTCCCGAAAGGACAGACCGATGCACATCGGTGTACTCGACGTACGCAACAACAAGGCTTTCCTCCTCGACGGACCGGTCGTGCCGCAGCAGCTCGTGCGGCAACACGACCTGCGCAGGGGCGACCGGGTCACGGGGGAGGCGCACGACGGCAAGCTCACGTCGGTCGACACGGTCAACGGGCGCAAGCCGCACCGGCGGCCCAGGTTCGAGGAGCTGACGCCGCTCTACCCCAACGAGCGGCTGCGGTTGGAGCACGACCCCGAGGAGCTCACCAGCAGGGCGGTCGACCTGGTCATGCCGGTCGGCAAGGGGCAGCGGGCGTTGGTCGTGGCGCCGCCCAAGGCCGGCAAGACGATGGTGCTGCAGCACATCGCGCAGGCGGTGGCCAAGAACAACCCCGAGTGCCACCTCATGGTCGTGCTCGTCGGGGAACGGCCGGAGGAGGTCACCGACATCCGCACCACGGTGCCGGGGGAGATGTTCACCTCGACGTTCGACGAGCACCCGCGGGAGCACATCGCCACGGCGGAGCTCGCCATCGAGCGGGCCAAGCGGCTCGTCGAGGACGGGCAGGACGTGGTGGTGCTGCTGGACTCGCTGACCAGGCTGGGGCGGGCGTACAACCTCGCGGCGCCCAGCGGCGGGCGGATTCTGAGCGGTGGCATCGAGGTCGGGGCGCTCAACCCACCGAAGAAGTTCCTCGGGTCCGCCCGCAACATCGAGGAGGGCGGCAGCCTCACGATCTTCGCCACGGCGCTCGTGGAGACCGGGTCGGTGGGCGACACGGTGATCTTCGAGGAGCTCAAGAGCACCGGCAACGCCGAGCTCAAGCTCGACCGCAAGGCCGCGCAGCGGCGGGTCTTCCCCGCGATCGACCTGCACCAGTCCGGCACGCGCAAGGTGGAGCTGCTGGTGTCCGGACAGGAGCTCGCCATCACCAACGCCGTGCGCAGGGCCATGGCCGACCGAGACGTCGACGTGCTGCTCGACGGACTGCGCAAGACCCAGGGCAACGCCGAGTTCCTGCGCCAGATGTCGAGGTGAACCGGCCGTCGGCCAAGATGGGGGAATGAGCTTCCTGCAGGTCACGTGGACCGATCCGGCCACGGGCGCGCGCGGCTACCTCGTCGTCGACCGGTTGGTGCGCGGGGTGTGCAGCGGGGGACTGCGCATGCGGGCCGGGTGCACGCTGGACGAGGTGCGCGGGCTCGCGGAGGGCATGACGGCCAAGGAGGCCCTCAACTACGACCCCGGCGCGCGGTACGTGCCGCTCGGGGGTGCCAAGGGCGGCATCGACTTCGACCCGTACGACCCGCGGGCGTTCGACGTGCTCACGGCCTACCTCTACGCGATGTCGCCGTACATCGAGCGGTTCTGGACCACGGGGGAGGACCTGGGGCTGCGGCAGTCCACGATCGACGCCGCCATCGAGAAGATCGGGTTGCAGTCGTCCATCCAGGCCGTGTACCCGCTGCTGGACGACGAACACCAAGCGCGGCAACGACTTCAGGACGCCTTCGCGGTCACGGTCGACGGCGTCGGCCTCGACGAGCTGGTCGGCGGCTACGGCGTCGCGACGGCCGCGCTGGAAGGGATCGAACGGCTTCGGCTCAGCAACCCCACCGCGTTCGTCCAGGGGTTCGGCTCCATGGGCGGCGCCACGGCCCGCTACCTCGCCAGGGCCGGGGTGAAGGTCGTCGGGCTCGCGGACGTCCACGGGGTGGTGGCCAACCCGGCCGGGCTCGACGTGGAGGCGCTCCTGCTGACCCGCGACGCCCACGGCGGCATCGACCGCTCCGAGCTCGCCGCGGACGACGTGCGGCTCGACCGGGACCGGTGGCTCGACGTCGAGGCGGACGTGCTCGTGCCCGCCGCGACGAGCTATGCGATCGACGAGCACAACGCGTGCGAGGTGAAGGCACGGCTGGTCGTCGAGGCGGCGAACATGCCGATCACCAGGGAGGCCGAGGACCTGCTCGGCGCGCTGGTCATCCCGGACGTCGTCGCGAACTCGGCGACCAACTCGTGGTGGTGGTGGACGTTGTTCGGCGACATCGAGCCCACGGCCGAGTCGGCGTTCGCGAAGATCGACGAGAACATGCGCCGGCTGGTCCGGCAGGTCGTCGGCGCGCCCCGGCCGCGGGCCGCCGCCGCACAGCTCGCCGCTGCTGCCGTTCGGGAGATCGAAAAGCGGTTCTGAAGCCGTACACTCGGCGCATGCCCGGCCTGCAGCACACCGTGACGATCGCTGCCCCGCCCGCCAAGGTCTGGGAGGTGGTCTCCGACGTCGAACGCTGGCCGGAGCGGATTCCCACGGTCGACAGCGTCGAACGGCTCGACGCCGGCCCGCTGGCGGTCGGGTCGCGCACCCGGCTGGTGCAGCCGCGGCTGTCGCCCGCCGTCTGGACGGTCACCGAGCTGACCGAGGGCACCTCGTACACCTGGCAGTCGCGGTCAGCGGGCGTCACGGTCACCGCCGCGCACGTCGTCGAACCGCTGGCCGACGGCAGCAGGCTCACCCTCACGCTGACCATGTCAGGGCTGATGGCCGGCGTCGGCTGGCTGCTCACCCGGTCGCTGACCAGCCGGTACGTCAAGGCCGAGGCCGCCGCCGTCAAGACCGCCGTGGAGTGACGGCTCAGCCCAGCGGGCCGAACAGCCACGCGCCGGGACCGTTCGGGTCGTCGGAGAAGTAGAACGCCCTGAGCGCGGCCAGCAGGTCCTCGCCGCTGACCAGGCCGTCACCGTCGCCGTCGAGCCGGGTGAACCCGGCGCGCGCGTCGGCGGGGCGCACGTTCAGCAACGCCCCACTCGCGCGCACGTACTCGTCCACGCCGAGGTGGCCATCGCCGTCGTGGTCCGCCACGGCCATCAGCGCGTCCACGAACGGCACGTACGCGTCGTCGAACACCTCGGGGCGTTCCAGCAGGCCGGCGACGAACGCCGTCTTGTACTCGGTGAGGCTGACCAGGTCGTCGTCGTTGGTGTCGGTCACGGCGGAGAGGTGGTCCCACGCGGCCAGGAGCTGCTCGCGGAACCGCTTCGCCCGCAGGTCGTCGGCGGCCAGGCCGAACTCGCCGGTCGTGCGCGCACCGGCGAGCTCGAAGTCCGCGCGTTCGACGCAACCGTCCTGGTCGCTGTCGTAGGTCTCGAACCTGCGGGTCAGCTTGCGGTCCAGGAACGGCGTGATCTCCATGCGCCTGTTTACCCGCTCAGCGCTTCTTGACGCGCGCCGGGGCCCCCACGTAGTCGGCCAGGTGCTCGCCGGTCAGCGTCGAGCGGCCGGCCACCAGGTCCGCGGGAGTGCCCTCGAACACGACCTTGCCGCCGTCGTGGCCGGCGCCGGGCCCCAGGTCGACGATCCAGTCGGCGTGCGCCATCACGGCCTGGTGGTGCTCGATCACGATGACCGACTTGCCGGAGTCGACGAGCCGGTCCAGCAGGCCCAGCAGCTGTTCGACGTCCGCCAGGTGCAGGCCGGTGGTCGGCTCGTCCAGCACGTAGACGCCGCCCTTGTCGGCCATGTGCGTGGCGAGCTTGAGGCGCTGGCGCTCACCGCCGGACAGCGTGGTCAGCGGCTGGCCCAGCGACAGGTAGCCCAGGCCCACGTCGTTCAGCCGGTCCAGGATCGCGTGCGCGGCGGGCGTGCGGGCCTCACCGGAGCCGAAGAACTCCACCGCCTCCGCGACCGGCATCGCCAGCACCTCGGAGATGTCCTTGCCGCCGAACTTGAACTCCAGCACCGCCTGGTCGAACCGCTTGCCCTCGCACACGTCGCACGGCGACTCGATCGTGGCCATGATGCCCAGGTCGGTGAACACCACACCGGCGCCGTTGCAGTTCGGGCACGCGCCCTCGGAGTTCGCGCTGAACAACGCCGGCTTCACGCCGTTGGCCTTGGCGAACGCCTTGCGGATCGGCTCCAGCAGCCCGGTGTAGGTGGCCGGGTTCGACCGGCGCGAACCCTTGATCGGGGTCTGGTCCACCACGATCGCGCCGGAGTCCTTCGGCATCGACTGGTGGATGAGCGACGACTTGCCCGACCCCGCCACACCGGTCACGACGGTCAGCACGCCGAGCGGGATGTCGACCGACACGTCGCGCAGGTTGTTCTTCGACGCGCCGCGGATGGACAGCGTCCCGGACGCCTTGCGCACCGACGGCTTGAGCTCCGCCCGGTCGTCGAGGTGCCGTCCGGTCACGGTGCCGCTGGCGCGCAACCCCTCCAGCGTGCCCTCGAAGCAGATCGTGCCGCCGTCGCGGCCGGCGCCGGGACCGATGTCGACGACGTGGTCGGCGATCGCGATCGTCTCCGGCTTGTGCTCGACCACGAGCACGGTGTTGCCCTTGTCGCGCAACCGCAGCAGCAGGTTGTTCATCCGCTGGATGTCGTGCGGGTGCAGGCCGATCGTCGGCTCGTCGAACACGTAGGTCACGTCGGTCAGCGCGGACCCGAGGTGCCGGATCATCTTCACGCGCTGCGCCTCACCGCCGGACAGGGTGCCGGCGGGGCGGTTGAGCGAGAGGTAGCCCAGTCCGATCTCGACGAACGAGTCGAGCGTGTGCACCAGCTTCTCGACCAGCGGCGCCACGGACCTGTCCTCCAGCCCGCGCATCCAGTCGGCCAGGTCGCTGATCTGCATGTCGCACAGGTCCGCGATGGACACACCCCTGATCTTCGACGACCGCGCGGCCTCGGTGAGCCGGGTGCCGCCGCAGTCGGGGCAGGTGCCGAACGTCGCCGCACGGTCCACGAACGCCCGGATGTGCGGCTGCAGCGCCTCGCGGTCCTTCGACAGCATGGACTTCTGCAGCTTCGGGACCAGGCCCTCGTAGGTCAGGTTGATGCCGTTGACCTTGATCTTGACCGGTTCCCGGTAGAGGAAGTCGTGCAGCTCCTTCTTGCTGTACTCGGCAATCGGCTTCGCCGGGTCGATGAACCCGGACTGCGTGAACGTCTGCACCGTCCACTGGTTGTCGACGTTGTAGCCGGGCACCTTGATCGCGCCCTCGAGGATCGACTTCGACGAGTCGTAGACCTCGGTCAGGTCGATGTCGGAGACCTGACCGCGGCCCTCACAGCGCGGGCACATGCCGCCGGTGATGGAGAACTCGCGGCGCTCCTTGACCTTCTGGCCTGCCTTCTCGATCGTCACCGCGCCCGCGCCGCTGATCGACGCGACGTTGAACGAGAACGCCTGCGGGCCGCCGACGTGCGGTGCGCCCAGGCGGCTGAACAGGATGCGCAGCATGGCGTTGACGTCGGTCGCGGTGCCCACTGTGGAACGCGGGTCGGCGCCCATCCGCTGCTGGTCCACCAGGATCGCGGTGGTGATCCCCTCCAGGAGGTACACCTCCGGCCGCGGCAGGGTCGGCATGAACCCCTGGATGAACGCGCTGTAGGTCTCGTTGATCAGCCGCTGCGACTCCGCGGCGATCGTGCCGAACACGAGCGAGCTCTTGCCCGAACCGGACACGCCGGTGAAGACCGTCAGCCGCCGCTTGGGGATCTCGACGTCGACGTCCTTCAGGTTGTTCACCCGCGCGCCCCGCACGCGGATCATGTCGTGGGTGTCGGCCTCGTGCGCGTTGGTGGCGGCCGCTCTCCTGGAGGTCATGGCGACAAGCTAACTCGCAGACCCCCGTCCCGCGCTTCTCGATTCCTGACTGATCACTCGCGGCAGCGGTAGTGGTAGGTGCACAGCTCGCGGAACCCCGACCGCTCGTAGAGCCGGAACGCCGACTTGTTGGCCTTTTCCATCTGCAGGTACATGTGGTTCGACTCGCGTGCGGCCGCCCATGACGCCAGCGCGGCGAGCACGGACCGTGCCGCGCCTTGGCCCCGTGCGTGCGGAAGCGTCGCCATGCCGAACACGCCGGCCCACCCGTTGTCGGCCACCACACGCCCCACGGCGACCACCTCGTCGTCGACCTCCGCGTAGGCGTACGCGCTCGGTGCCTCCACACGGCTGAGCAGCTCGCGTTCTGCTTCGACGTCGCGTGTCGTCACCTCGTGCCACGCCGCGAGCCAGCCGTCGTCCGGCCGGGTCGTCACCGCACCGGCGTCCGCGTGCGCCTGGCGGAGCACGTCGGCGGTCGACGCGATCTGCAACGACATGTCGTGACCCCGCGCGTACCCGCGGCCGGCCAGCCGGGCGTCCAGGTCGTCGGCGCACACGCCCGGCGTGATCTGGAACCGCACCGGGGCACCGCGGCCCGCGCAGAACTCCTCGGCGACCTCGACCCGGTCCTCGCGGTCGTGCGGCAGGACCGCGCTCACCCACCAGGCGTCGTCGGGGGAATGGCGCAGCCACCAGCCACCGGCCTCTTCGACGTGCGCGGCCGGCTGAGCCCGTGCCGCGTACTCCTGCAGCGTCTTGAGCAGCACGTCAGTCCAACGACCCCAGCAGCCAGTTGCCGGCCGCCGCGGGGTCCTCGGAGAAGTAGAACTCCCGGATGGCCGCCAGCAGCGCGTGCGTGCACAGCAGGCCGTCGTCGTCGGAGAGCAGGTCGTGGATCATCCGGGCATCGGCCTCGGAGAGGTTCATCAACGCGCCGGTCCACTTCACGTGCTCGTCGACGGTCAGCTTGCCGTCGCCGTCCCCGTCGGCGATCGCCATCACCGCGTCCAGGAACGGCACGTACCCCTCGTCGAACGACTCCGGTGTCTCCAGCAGGCCGTCCGCGAACGCCTTCTTGTACTCGTCCACGCTGATCCGGCCGTCGCGGTCGGTGTCAGCGGCCAGCGAGAGCTGCTGCCACAACCCGGTCAGCGTCGCGCGGAATCGCACCGCCCTCGGCTCGTCATCACCCAGGCCGAACGCCCTCGTGGTGCGCAGTCCCGCGGTGGTGAAGTCATCGCACCCGATGAACCCGTCGCCGTCGGCGTCGTAGGTGCGGAACCGACGGGCCAGCTTGCGGTCCAGGAAGGCGGTGATCTCCATGGGCATCCTTCTACCGCATTTCGAACACGCCCTCCACCACCTGCTCTTTCACGCACGACGCGACCCACGCGCCGGGCTGCTGCGCGTGGGTCTGACGAGGGCGTCGATCAATAGCCGCGGCTGGGCATGATCACCCAGAGCACGAGGTAGACGACGAACTGAGGTCCGGGCAGGAGGCACGACAGCACGAACAGAAGGCGCACCGTGCTCGCCTTCATGCCCCACCGCTGGGCGAGCCCCGCGCACACACCTGCGATCATCCGGTTGGTCCTGGGCCTGCTCAAAGCAACTGTCGTGGTCATAGCTCCACAATGCTCCCGCCGGTCCGTTCGTTGCATCAGGGACAGCCCTGGGATACCCCTGACAACTGGTCGACGAACCTCAGGCACGTGGCGCGCATGGTGTCGACGGTCATGGACCTGGACCCGGCGAGCACCTGCAGCGCCAGCCCGTCGAGCATGCTGACCAGCATGTTCGCCAGCTCCACCGGGTCGTCGCCGGTCCGGATCTCCCCGGTGTCCTGGCCGTCGCGGAAGATGCTCGCGACGATCTCGCGCCACTCGCCGTAGAAGCGCTCGTTGAGCTCCTGCAGCTCGGGGCTGCGGATCGCCTCGACCCACAGCTCGGCCCAGATCTTCCACGCCTCGACCGTCTCCGCGCCCTGCGGCAGGTAGGACTCGACGACCATGCGCAGCCGCGACAACGGCGGCTCGTCGGACTCGAGGATCCAGCGGCGGCGCTTGAGCGACTGCTCGAAGCAGTGCTCGAACGCGGCGTCGGTGAGCTCGCGCTTGGTCTCGAAGTAGTAGTGGACCGTGCCGCCGGACACGCCGGCGTCTCTGGCCACGTCGGACACCCGGAGGTGGCGGAAGCCCTCGGCGGCGATCACCTTGCAGGTGGACGCGAGGATCTGCGCCTTGCGTTCGGCTTCCACGCTTGGACGGGGCATCCGTCACCTCCATGACTTGCTTCGAGACCTTACCGAAGCAACGCGCGCAGCCGGCGCTTGTCGACCTTTCCCACCTGCGTCAGCGGCAGACGGGGTACGACCGTGACGCCACGTGGTGCATAGAGATCGCCCAGTTCGGCGACAACGGCCTGCTCCACCTCGTGGAGGTCGAGCTCGTGGCCGTCCTCCACCACGACGAACAGGTGCACCGCCTCGCCCCACCTCTCGTCCGGTGCCGCCACCGCCGCGGCCTGCCGGACGCCGGGCAGCGTCACGAGGAAGTCGTCGAGCAGCCGCGAGTAGACGTTGTCGGAGGTGCGGCCGGTGACGATCACGTCCTTGCTGCGGTCGTCGAGGTAGAGGTAGCCGTCCTCGTCGAAGTGGCCCACGTCGCCGGTGTTCAGCCAGCCGTCGCTGGTCTCGCTCAGCGGCGGCTCGCCCCAGTAGCCGCGCATGACGTGCGGGCCGCGCACCCACACGTCGCCGTCGCGCACCTCGACCTCCATGTCCGGGTTGGGCTTGCCGACGGTGCGCAGCGTGTGCGGCTTCGCGAGGTCGACGGCCGTCGCGGGCATGAACGCGATCGCCATGGCCTCGGTCATGCCGTAGCCCTGGTACACCACCGGCCCCCAGCGCTCGACCGCCTGCCGGAGGCGTTCCGGTGCGAGCGGGGAACCGCCGAGGCCGATGCTGAGGAACTGCGGTCCTGGGCAGTCCGGGTGGTCCAGCACCTCGTACATCATGGGCGGCACGAAGAACGTCGCGTTGACCTGCTCGTCGCGGGCGAGCCGCACGAACGCGTCCGCGTCGAACACCGAGGGGCCGAGCACGAGCTTCGAGCCGGTGACCAGCGCCCCGACCGAGGCGCCGGCACCGCTGCCGTGCGTGATGAGCGTGCTGCACAGCATGGTGAGCGACGGCGTGTGGCCCAGCGCCTCCCAGCGGCTCGTCGAGCGCGGGCCGTGGACGGCGAGCTTGGGCAGACCGGTGGTGCCGCCGGTGTAGCTGACCGTGGTGAAGTCCGGCGCCGGGGTTCGCTCGACCGGGTCGCCGGGCAGCTCCGCGAGGTCCCAGCCGGTGAGGCGGGTGCTGAAGCCGGGGTCCACGACGACCGCCGCGACCTCCGCCTTCTCGATCAACGCCGCCAGCTCGCGCTGACCCGGCTCCGGTGGCACGTACACGAGCCGGGCGCCCAGCAGGTGCACGGCCACGGTGAGCAGCAGCGCCTCCGGGGTGTTGCCGATGAACACCGCCACGCCGTCACCCCGGCCGATCCCGCGCCGGGCCAGCCCGTCGGCCAGCCGGAACACCAGGTCACGGGCCTGGCCGCGGGTCAGGCGGGTGTCGCCGCCGATCACCGCCTCCCGTTCCTGCCCGGTCGCGAGGCGGTTGAGGACGAGGTCGACGTAGGTCATGGACCCTGTCTACTCCGGCTCCTCGTAGGCTGAACGGGTGGTAGCACCCCCGATGGCGCCCGATTCGCCAGAATCGCCGGAAAAGCCCGCCCGTCGCAAGCGGTTCAGCGGGTCCGTGCTGCTGCGCGTGCTCCTCGCCGTCGCCGGTGGCGTGCTGGTCTACCTGAGCTTCCCGCCGCGGCCGCTGTGGTTCCTGGCGCCGGTCGGGTTCGCCGTGCTCGCGTACGTGCTCTACGGCCGTCGTGCGCGCGCTGGGTTCGGATACGGCCTGTTGTTCGGTCTCGGGTTCATGGTGCCGTTGCTGCGGTGGACCGGGGAGTTCGTCGGGCTGGTCGCGTGGCTGCCGCTGGCGTTCGCGTGCGCGCTGATGATCTCGATCGGCACGACCGCGATGGCGTTCACCTCCCGGCTGCCCGCCTGGCCGCTGTGGGCGGCGTTCCTGTGGGCGGCGGACGAGGCGCTGCGCGAGGTGTTCCCGTTCGGCGGCTTCACCTGGGGCAAGATCGCGTTCGGGCAGCCGGAGGGCTGGTTCCTGCCGCTGGCCGCGCTCGGGGGCGCGCCGCTGGTGTCGTTCGCGGTCGTGCTGACCGGGTTCGGGCTGTTCTGGCTGACCAGGAACTGGAAACTCGGCCTGCCGCTGCTCGTGGTGCCGCTGGTGGCCGGGTTCGGCGTGCCGGTCGGGGTGGACGCCTCCGCGGGCACCGTCACGGTCGCCGCGGTCCAGGGCAACGTGCCGCGTGCGGGGCTGGACTTCAACGCGCAGCGCCGGGCCGTGCTCGACAACCACGTCAAGAAGACGGTCGAGCTGGCCGACGACGTGGCCGCCGGCCGGGTGAAGCAGCCCGACGTCGTCATCTGGCCGGAGAACTCCTCCGACATCGACCCGTTCCGCAACGCCGACGCCAAGGCGGCGATCGACAGCGCGGCGAAGGCGATCAAGGCGCCGATCGCGGTCGGGGCCGTCGTGGTCGACCGGGGCGACGGGCTGCCGCGCAACCAGGTGGTGCTGTGGGACCCGGAGAAGGGCGCCACGGACACCTACACCAAGCGCAAGCTGCAGCCGTTCGGCGAGACGATGCCGATGCGGTCGTTCTTCCGGCTGTTCTCGTCCGATGTGGACCGGGCGGGCGTCTTCCAGCCGGGCACCGACCCCGAGGGCTTCCGGATGGGGCCCGCGCGGGTCGCACTTGACACATGTTACGAAGTGGCGTTCGACTCAGTTGTCCGCGACTCCGTGACGGCGGGCGCGACGATCATCGCGATCCCGACGAACAACGCCACGTTCGGTCGCACGGAGATGACCTACCAGCAGCTTTCCATGTCACGGGTGCGTGCCGTGGAGCACGGCCGGGCCGTGGTGGTGGCCGCTACCTCGGGGGTCAGCGCGATCGTGCGGCCTGACGGCTCGGTCACGCAGAAGACCGGCCTTTTCGTGCCCGGCGCACTGGTGGCGGAACTGCCCCTGCGGTCACAGACTACGCTGGCGACCTGGCTTGGAGCCTGGCCCGCGTGGGTGTTGACCGCTGCGGGCCTTGTCGCGTTGGCGCTGGGCTTCACACGACGACGGAAGGACTCGAATGGCGCAGCAGCCTGACCAGGAACTCGGGCAGGTGCTGGTGGTGATCCCGACCTACAACGAGCGGGACAACATCGGAAAGATCGTCAAGAGGCTGCACGCGGCACTGCCCGACGTGCACGTCCTGGTGGTCGACGACGGCAGCCCCGATGGCACCGGCCAGCTCGCCGACGAGATGGCGGCCGCTGACCAGCGCGTCCACGTCATGCACCGCACGGAGAAGGCCGGCCTCGGCGCCGCCTACGTCGCGGGTTTCCAGTGGGCGCTCGACCGCGAGTACGGCGTCGTGTGCGAGATGGACGCCGACGGCTCGCACGCCCCCGAACAGCTGCACCGGCTGCTGGACGCGCTGCCGCAGGCCGACCTGGTGATCGGCTCGCGCTGGGTGCCCGGTGGCGAGGTCGTCAACTGGCCCGTGCAGCGCGAGGTGCTCTCCCGCGGCGGTTCGCTCTACTCGCGCATCGCGCTGGGGGCGAACATCCGCGACATGACCGGCGGGTTCCGCGCCTTCCGCGCGGACACGCTGCGCAAGCTGAACCTGGCCTCGGTCGCCTCGGCCGGCTACTGCTTCCAGATCGACCTGCTCTGGCGCACGATCGAGCTCGGCTTCCGCGTGCGCGAGGTGCCGATCACGTTCCGCGAGCGCGAGTACGGCGAGTCGAAGATGAGCGGCAACATCGTCCGCGAAGCGCTCATCAGGGTGACCAAGTGGGGGCTGCGGCGGCGCGGCAACCAGCTCAAGGAGCTGTTCGGCGGCAAGAAGAAGTGAGGCGGGCCCGTCCGGAGTGGACGGGACCCCGACGGCCCCCGGCGTCGCGCCGGGGGCCGTTTTCGTGTCCGGGGCGATACGATTCAGAACCGATGCGACGGGACGTGGGGTGAGTGGTGGAGTGGAGTGCGGGCGCGGTGGCCCGGATGCTCGGCGTCTCGCCGACGACCCTGCGCACCTGGGACCGCCGGTACGGGCTCGGTCCGAGCACGCGGGCGGAGGGCAAGCACCGCCGGTACAGCGAGAACGACGTGGCACGGCTGCGGCGGATGGTCGAGCTGACCACGTCCGGTGTCGCGCCGGCCTCTGCCGCGGCGACCGTGGTGCCGGCGACGTCGGACGACCTGGACTTCGAGGGTGCCGCGACCAGGCTCGACGCCGTGGAGATGCGCCGCGTCGCGGTCGACCTCATCGCCCGGCACGGCGTGGTGCACGCGTGGGACGTGGTGCTGGCGCCGTTCCTGGTGGAGCTGGGGGAGCGGGTCACGGCTTCGGCGTCGGGGGTCGAGGTCGAGCACTTCGCGAGCGCGAGCATCGGTGACGTGCTGCGGGCGTCCGCGGTCGCCGGTGCGCCGTCGGCCCTGCTGGCGTGCGCGCCGGACGAGCAGCACAGCCTGCCGCTGGACGTGCTGGCGGCGGCGCTCGCGGAGCACGGGCACGCGGCGCGCAACCTGGGGGCGCGGGTGCCGGGGGACGCGTTGACGAGCGCGGTGGAGGTGCTGAAGCCGCGGGTCGTCTTCGTGTGGGCACACGATCGGGTGTATGCCGAGCAGGTACCCCTGGCCGAGCTCTCGGCGGTGCCGGTGCTGGTCGGCGGGCCGGGGTGGGCCTCGATGACGCTTCCGCCGGGCGTTCAGCGGGTCGACACGCTGGCCGCCGCGGTTGAAACGATTTTGAATCGAATCTAGTCTGGTCGGCGTGAGCCTCGCCGATCGCATGATCCGTCTGCTGTGGGCGGCGGGTGACGAGGCCGTCGCCGAACGGGTCGTGCGCGCCCACTGGCGCGCGTTGCCCTCCGACGACGAAGCCGGGCGGGCCCTGCGGTCGCGCCTGGTTGAGGCGCTGCTGCGGGAGGTACCCGGCAAGGGCGCCGAGATCCGGCGCGCGGTGCTGGCCGACGAGGTGTCGCTGCTCGGCGCCGCGGAACGGGCGGCCCCGAGCCGCGCGACCGTGCTCGCCATCGTCCGCGCCCTGCCTGTGGGGAGTTGTTGATGACCGCTCTGCCCGTGCGCCACCACCCCGTGCGCGTGCTGCTCGTGTTCGTCGCCGCGGTCGTGGTGACCGCCGTCGTCGGCTCGCTGTTCTCCGTGTCGGCGGGAGCGGACTACCAGGCCCTGCAACGGCCGTCGTGGGCGCCGCCGCCGTGGCTCTTCGGTCCGGTGTGGACGGTGCTCTACGGGCTGATCGCGCTGTCGGGCTGGCTGGCGTGGCGCGCCGGTGCCGGTCGCGGCGAGCTGACCCTGTTCGGCGTGCAGCTGGTGCTGAACGCACTGTGGACGCCGTTGTTCTTCGCGCTCGGCTGGTACGCGGTGGCGGTGGTGGAGATCGCGCTGCTGTGGCTGTCGATCGCCGCTCTCGTCGTCGTGTTCTGGTCGCGCAGCAGGGCCGCCGCGCTGCTGCTGGTGCCCTACCTGGCGTGGGTCAGCTTCGCGGCGGCCCTGAACATCGCCATCGCCGTCGCGAACTAGCTGGTGGGTGTGTGGCCCGCGGAGGTGTAGTCGCCGCGGGCCCGTTCCCCGATGGTGAGACCGATGGCCAGCAGGACCATCGCGGCACCGAGGCCGAGGTGCAGCCAGTTGTCGGCGGTGTTGACGGGCAGGACGTTCGCGCGGGTCTGCTCGCCGACCGCGGAGCCGTAGACCCACAGCAGGACGTAGATCCCGCCGCCGACCACCAGGAACAACCGGGCGGCACCCGCCGTCCTCGCCATCAGCAGGCCGATGATCCCGAACGCCAGGTGCACCAGGTTGTGCAGCACGGACACGGCGAACAGCCCGAACAGGAGCGCGCCCGAGTGGTGGCCGGCGAAGGTCAGCTGGTCGTAGTGGCTGGTGATGCCGGGGATGAACCCGAGGACGCCGACGAGCAGGAACGCCCCGCCGACGACCCTGGCTGCCGTTTGCACAGGTTTCATGTGCCTGACTACCCCGCCACCGCCGGAACGAACTCGTGCGGCACCTCCGTCCCCACAGGTGCGGAGCGCCGGGTGGCTCCTGGGCGATCACTCCACCGCGGACTGTGACCGTCATCACGCCGCCGCTGGCGGGCGCGGTCGTGAATTGAGACACGGGGCTCAAGTGAAGCTGTGCTGAGGACCTGGTGCCTTGTTGGTTTCATACAAAGCACGCTGCTCAACTCGCTTCGCTCCAGCGGTTTTGTTACCGGGTAGTAGACGAGAGTGTGTACATCGATTGGGCGGCGACTGCCGCTGAGGTTGTCTGTCCGCGAGGAGAGAAGTCGTTGTTCAGTCGTGTAGCGATCGTCAACCGCGGGGAAGCCGCTATGCGGCTGATCCACGCCGTCCGTGAGCTCGCCGCCGAGTCAGGGGAACGGATCGAGACCGTTGCCCTGTACACCGATGTCGACAAGTCGGCGCCCTTCGTGAGGGAAGCCGACCTCGCCCACAACCTCGGCCTGGCGGCCGATCGTCCGTACCTCGACCTCGGGGTGCTGGAGAAGGCGCTCGTCGAGACCGGGGCCGATGCCGCGTGGGTCGGCTGGGGCTTCGTCGCCGAGATCCCCGAGTTCGCCGAGCTGTGCGAGAAGGTCGGGGTCACCTTCGTCGGTCCGTCAGCCGATGCCATGCGCAAGCTGGGCGACAAGATCGGCTCCAAGCTGATCGCCGAGGAGGTCGGGGTCCCGGTCGCACCGTGGTCGCGCGGTGCCGTCGAGAACCTCGAACACGCCCTGAAGGTGGCCGAGGAGGTCACCTACCCGCTGATGCTGAAGGCGACCGCGGGTGGTGGTGGCCGCGGCATCCGCAAGATCACCTCGCCGGAGGAGCTGGAGGAGAACTTCGACCGCACCAGCATGGAGGCCGAACGTGCGTTCGGCTCCGGCGTGATGTTCCTGGAGCGCCTGGTCACCGGCGCCCGGCACGTCGAGGTGCAGGTCATCGCCGACGGCCAGGGCACGGCGTGGGCGCTGGGCGTCCGCGACTGCTCGGTGCAGCGGCGCAACCAGAAGATCATCGAGGAGTCGGCCTCCTGCGTGCTCGCGCCGGAGCAGGTCGACGAGCTCAAGGCCTCGGCCGAGCGGCTCGCGAACGCCGTCGGCTACCGCGGCGCGTGCACCGTCGAGTTCCTCTACCACCCCGGTGAGAAGCTCTTCGCGTTCCTGGAGGTCAACACCCGCCTGCAGGTCGAGCACCCGATCACCGAGATCACCACGGGCTTCGACCTGGTCAAGGCCCAGCTGCACGTGGCGGGCGGCGGCAGGCTCGAAGGCGCCAAGCCCGCCGAGCTCGGCCACGCCGTCGAGGCCCGCCTCAACGCCGAGGACCCCGACCGCGACTTCGCGCCGTGCCCCGGCCGGATCGTCCGCCTCGAACTGCCCGCCGGTCCCGGCATCCGCGTGGACACCGGTGTCGCCGAGGGCTCGCAGATCCCCGCCGACTTCGACTCGATGATCGCGAAGATCATCGCGTACGGCCGCGACCGCGACGAGGCGCTCGGCAAGCTGCGCCGCGCCATGGCCGAGACCACGGTCATCATCGAGGGCGGCACGACCAACAAGAGCTTCGTGCTCGACCTGCTCGACGAGCCCGCCGTGGTCGACGGCTCCGCCGACACGTCGTGGATCGACCGGGTCCGCTCCGAGGGCGGCCTGATCTCGCACCGCCACTCCGCCATCGCGCTGGCCGCCGCGGCCATCGAGGTGTACGAGGACGAGGAGCAGATCAACCGCACCGAGCTGCTCGCCTCCGCGCACGGCGGCCAGCCGCGTACCAACCACGAGGGCGCGCGCAAGCTGGAGTTCGTGCTGCGCGGCCAGCCCTACGTCGTGACCGTGGCCCGCGCCGGCGCCACCAGGTACCGCGTCGGCGTGTCCGCGGCCGACTCCGACGTCGTGCTGTCCGCCGACGTCGACGTCGAGCGCTTCGACCACCACGTCGGCCAGATCACCGTCAACGGCACCCGGTTCCGCGTCGTCACCGGCACGTCCGGTGTGGTGCACCAGGTCGAGGTCGACGGCGTCACCCACCGCGTCACCCGCGACGAGGGCGGTGTGCTGCGCTCGCCGATGCCCGCGCTGGTCGTCGCCACGCCGCTGGAGGTCGGTGCCGAGGTCGAGGCCGGCGCTCCGGTGCTGGTCCTCGAGGCGATGAAGATGGAGACGGTGCTGCGCGCGCCGTTCCGCGCCCGGCTCAAGGAGCTGAACGTCGTCGTCGGCACCCAGGTGCCCGCCGGTGGCGCGCTGCTCAAGCTGGAGGAGGTCGAGGACGACGCGGGCGCCGTGCAGGTGCAGAAGCCGGAGTCCGCGGTCGAGCTGGAGATGCCCGCGCCGCAGACCGGCGTCCCGGCCGAGCAGCTCGCCGCACGGGGCCTCGACGACCTGCGCAGCCTGCTGCTGGGCTTCGACACCACCGCCGCGGACACCGAGCGGGTGCTGGCGGGCTACATGAGCGCGCGGGAGGACCTGGCGGAGCGGCCACTGGTCGCGGAGGCGCAGCTGCTCAGCATCTTCGCCGACCTGTGCGACCTGTCGCGCAACCGCCCGGCCGGCGAGGAGACCAAGCCGGAGAACCACATCCACTCGCCGCGCGAGCACTTCCACACCTACCTCAAGACGCTCGACGCCGACCGCGCCGCGCTGCCGGCGACGTTCCGCGAGCGGTTGCAGCACGTGCTGAGCCACTACGGCATCACCGAGCTCGACCGCACGCCGGAGCTGGAGCAGGCGGTGTTCCGCATCTTCGTCGCGCTGCGCCGGGGTGTGTTCGACGCCGCCGTCGCGACGACCCTGCTGCGCCGCTGGGTGGAGGAGGCGCCGCCGGTCGAGTCGGAGCGGGTGCGGGTCGGCCTGGTTCTGGAGCACATCGTCGCCGCGACCCAGGTCCGCTACCCGCAGGTGGCCGACCTCGCCCGCAGCGTCGTGTTCACCTGGTTCGCGCAGCCGCTGGTGCGCCGCAACCGCGCCCGCGTGCACACCGAGGTCCGCAGGCACCTGATCCACCTCGACGCGCAGCCGCAGGCCGCCGACCGCGAGGACCGGATCGCCGCGATGGTCGCGTCGGCCGAACCGCTGGTGCGCCTGCTCGGCCAGCGCATCGGCAAGCCCGGCGCGGACAACACCCCGCTGCTGGAGGTGCTGGCCCGCCGCTACTACACCAAGAAGGCGCTGGAGAACCCGCGCGTGGACGGCGCGTTCTTCCTCGCCGAGAACGAGCCGGAGCAGACCCGCCTGGTCAGCACCGCCGTCGAGTTCTCGTCGCTGGTGGACGCGATCGGCGACATCGTCAAGCACGCCGACGGCAACCCGGTCGTGGCCGACCTCTACGTCAACTGGCCCGACGGTCCGTCCGAACAGGACGAGCTGGCCGCCGGTCTGGGTGCCGCGGTGGCCGCGCACCAGCTGCCGCCGACGATCACCCGCATCACCACCACCGTGGCCGGCCGCCGCGGTGAGTCGATGCACCACCACTTCACGTTCCGCCCGTCCTCGAACGGGTTCGCGGAGGAGAGGCTGGTGCGCGGGCTGCACCCGCGCATCGCCGAACGCATGCAGCTGGAACGCCTGCGCGAGTTCGACCTCACCCGCCTGCCGTCGGTGGACGAGGACGTCTACCTGTTCCGCGCGGTGGCGAAGACGAACAAGTCCGACGAGCGCCTCGTCGCGCTGGGCCAGGTCCGCGACCTGACGCCGCTGCGCGACGACGAGGGCCGGATCGTGGCGCTGCCCGCGGCCGAGGACGTGCTGGCGACGTGCCTGGACGGCATCCGCCGGGCCCGTGCGCAGGCCGGTGGCCGCACCCGCCTCGCGACCAACCGCGTGGTGCTCTACGCGTGGCCGCCGACCAACCTGCACTCGGCGGACCTGGACGCGATCGCGTCCCGCGTGCTGCCCACGACCACGGGCCTGGACCTGGAGGAGGTCCTGTTCCTGGCGCGGCGCAAGGACAGCGAGACCGGTGAGCTCACCGACATCGGCGTCCGCATCGCCACCGACGCGGGCTCGGGCGTGCGGTTCTCGTTCGTGCAGCCGCCGACCGACGCGATCCAGCCGCTCGACGACTACCGCCAGAACGTCCTGCGCGCCCAGTCGCGCGGCACGATCTACCCGTACGAGCTGTGCGACATGCTCGCGGGCGAGGGCGGTTCGTTCGTGGAGCACGACCTCGTCGACGGCGCGCTGGTGCCGGTCGACCGCCCGCGCGGCGGCAACAGGGCGGGCATCGTCGTCGGCGTGGTGACCACCCCGACCCCGGCCTACCCCGAGGGCATGAAGCGCGTGGTGCTGCTGGGCGACCCGACCAAGTCGCTGGGCGCGCTCGCCGAACCCGAGTGCTCGCGGGTGATCCACGCCCTGGACCTGGCGTCGTCGCTGTCAGTGCCGCTGGAGTGGTTCTCGCTCTCGTCGGGCGCGAAGATCTCGATGTCGTCCGGTGTCGAGAACATGGACTGGGTCGCGGCGGCGCTCAAGCGCATCGTCGAGTTCACCCAGGACGGCGGCGAGATCAACATCGTCGTCAACGGCATCAACGTCGGCGCCCAGCCGTACTGGAACGCCGAAGCCACGATGCTCATGCACACCAAGGGCATCCTGGTCATGACGCCGGACTCGGCGATGGTGCTGACCGGCAAGCAGGCGCTGGACTTCTCCGGCGGCGTGTCGGCGGAGGACAACTACGGCATCGGCGGCTACGACCGCGTCATGGGCCCGAACGGCCAGGCGCAGTACTGGGCCCCGAACCTGCGGGCGGCGTTCGCCGTGCTGCTGGCGCACTACGAGCACACCTACGTGGTGCCGGGCGAGCCGGGCCCGCGCCGGGTGTCCACTTCGGACCCGGTGGCGCGCGACGTCTCGTCGTACCCGCACGTGGCGGGCGACAGCCCGTTCACGACGGTCGGGGAGATCTTCTCGGCCGAGGCGAACCCGGACCGCAAGAAGCCGTTCGACATCCGCACGGTGATGCGCGCGTTGTCGGACCAGGACCACGTCGTCCTGGAGCGCTGGGCGGGCATGGCCGACGCGGACACCGCCGTGGTGCAGGACGTGCACCTGGGCGGCATCCCGGTGACGCTGCTGGGCATCGAGTCCCGCGGCGTGGCCCGCGCCGGTTTCCCGCCCACCGACGGCCCGGACACCTACACCGCGGGCACGCTGTTCCCGAAGTCGTCGAAGAAGGCGGCCCGCGCGATCAACGCGGCCTCGGGCAACCGCCCGCTGGTGGTGCTGGCGAACCTGTCCGGCTTCGACGGCTCACCCGAGTCGATGCGCCTGCTGCAGCTGGAGTACGGCGCCGAGATCGGCCGCGCGATCGTGAACTTCCGCGGCCCGATCGTGTTCTGCGTGATCTCCCGCTACCACGGCGGCGCGTTCGTGGTCTTCTCGAAGGCCCTGAACCCGTCCATGACCGTGCTCGCCGTCGAGGGCTCGTACGCCTCGGTCATCGGTGGCGCACCGGCGGCCGCGGTCGTGTTCGCCCGTGACGTCGACGGCCGCACGGCCAACGACCCGCGGGTGAAGAAGCTGGAGACGGCGGTCGCGGAGGCCTCCGGTGCTGAACGCGCGGCCCTGGCCGCCGAGCTGGCGTCGACGCGGCAGTCGGTGCGAACCGAGAAGCTGAACGAGACGGCGGCGGAGTTCGACCGGGTGCACAGCGTGCAGCGGGCGGTGGAGGTCGGGTCCGTGGACGCGATCATCTCGGCTGCCGAGCTGCGGCCGGCGATCATCAAGGCCGTGGAGGCCGGTCTGGCCCGCTAGTGCTTGGATGGAGGAGCCCCGGCGATCTCGCCGGGGCTCTTCTGCGTTCTGGGGGGCGGTCGTGCGGGACATCGCGGAGCTGACCGAGGTGGACGACCCCGGCTGGCCGGTGGTGGCGGAGGCGGTTCCCGCGTCGTGTGCGGTGCTGCCACCGGAACCGGGTGCCTGCCGGGCTGTGTTGCTGCAGCTGCAGGTGACCGTGCGGTCGTTGCTGGGCGCGGTGGTGCTGAACACCGGCGGTATGGTGCTGCACCACGGGTGGTTGCGCGTGTACGGCGGCTCGGGCGGTGCGTTGCCGAGCCTCGGAGAGGTCAACGGGTTTCCCGAGACCGTGGACCCGTCGTGGGCGCCCGCTGGCGGGCTGGTGCTCGCCCACGACGTGCTGGGTGGCGTGTTCGCGTTGAACGGCGCGGACTGCGGGCGGTTCGGCCGGCCGGGGGAGCCGGGGCAGGTCGTGTACTTCGCGCCGGACACGCTGGAGTGGGAGACCTTCGACGGCGGACACGGCGCGTGGCTGATGTGGATGCTCGACGGTGGGGTGGAGCGGTACTACGAGGGCATGTTCTGGCCGGGGTGGGAGGCGGACGTGGCGGCGCTCGGGCTGCGCGAAGGCATCACCGCGTACCCGCCGCTGTGGTCCGGGGAGGGCGCGACCGACGTCGCCGGGGCCACGCGGTCGCCTGTGCCGATGAGCGAGCTGCTCTCGTTCGCCGCGGACGCGTGCGGGCAGCTCGGCATCGCCGATCCGGGGCCGCTCGGCGAGGTGGCGGAGTAACCCGCGGTTGACGGAGACCGGCTGCCCCACGGTGCTGACGTTGGTCGTCGAAGAAGACGTGGGGCTTGGGCGGCATCGAGCACCTTGCGCTTCTCGATGCCGCCCAAGAAGAAGGCGTCGTTGACGGCGGTGATGCCCCATTCGTTCAGGCTGTTCAACGCACGTTCGTGTGCCGGGGCGTTCCTCGCCGTCACGATCGCGACGCGAAGTCTGACCCGGTACTCGGGCTCCTTCGCGCGTCGTTCTTCCTCCAGCAGCCGGATCCGGTTGATGTTGACCATGAAGTTGTGCAGGGGTCCTGGGTGGTGCGGACTGACCGCCCTGGTGACCTCGTACTCCTGGAAGCTCGGAAGACCGGCTTCGGCGTACACCTTCTCGGAGTCGTCGTCGGCGAGCACCCCGTCGAAGTCGAACGCGATACGGAGCTCGTCGTGGTCGTCGTCCTGGAACTCCGACTTGAGGACGTGTCCCGCTGCCAGGCCCTCCGCCACCGCCGCGGTGACGTCGCTCTTCTCCGCAGACAGGAAGAGGGACATGTTCAGCGCGGACATGTAGTCGTAGGGCGCTCTGCCCTGCTTGAAGATCGCGCGTGTGATCGGCAGCCCGTGGTGGGCGATGGAGCGCATGACGCGGATGCCCGTGTCCGGCGAGTTGCGGGACAGGACGATGACCTCCACCGGGGGACCGTCGGGACCGGCGAGGTCGTTCAAGGACAGCAGCCGGCGGATGAACGGGAACGCGACACCGGGCTTGAGCGGTTTGTGACGCCGTTTCCGCTGGTGCTCGCGGTAGGCCTCGACGCCTTTGCGCTTGAACACCGCATCGGACTTCTTGAGGTCGAACAGCGCGCTCGACGCGATGCCGACCACCAGTCTCCCGCTCAGGTCATAGGCCATGTGGTCCTATCGCCTGCCGATGTTCAGTCGTTTCAGCGGCGGTCAGGCCGCGTCCAGCTTGAACGGGTCGTGTTCCGCCAGCAGCTTGTCCAGCCGCGCGCGGTCCACGCGGCTCGCGATGTAGGTGTCCTCCTGCCGGTCCCTGATCACCTTGGCCAGCGTGAACGCCGACGTGACCGTGTAGAGCATCGCGATGCCCAGGAACGCCCGCACCCAGCCGTCGACCGGCAGGAACACGACCCCGATGCCGACGGCGGTGAGCGACAGGCCGAAGGACAGGACCGCCTGCACGTAGAAGGCGCTGGAGGTGGGGGTGCCAGCGGGCTTGGTGGTCATGCCGTCCAGCGTCCTGGGTCACACCGGGCCTGTCATGAGTACGGCTACTCATCCGAGCGGGACGGGGGCGAACCAGCGGAAGTTTTTCTGGTACGGTCGTACTAATGTACTGGGTGGTGCTGGTCGCGTCAGGAGTGCTGGAGGCCGTGTGGGCCACGGCGCTCGCCGCGTCGCGCGGGTTTCGCCGGCCGTGGCCGGTGGTCGTGTTCGCCGTGGCGATGACGTTGAGCGTCGCCGGGCTGGCGTGGGCGATGCAGGGCATTCCCGTCGGCACCGCCTACGCGGTGTGGGTCGGGGTGGGGGCCGTGCTCACGGTCCTCGTCGCGGTCGCGCGGGGTGAGGAGAAGCTCGGGGTCGCCAAGGCGGTGCTGCTGGCCGCGTTGATCGGCTGCGTCGCCGGGCTGAAGGTGGTGAGCTGAGTGCACTGGGCCGTGCTGCTGGTGAGCGCCGTGCTCGAAGCGGTGTGGGCGACCGCGTTGTCCGAACAGTCCTATGTGGTCTTCGCGGTGGCCACGACGCTCAGCATGGTGGGGCTTTCCGTTGCGATGAAACGGATTCCGGTCGGCACCGCGTACGCGGTGTGGGTCGGGGTCGGTGCCGCGCTGACCGTGACGTGGGCGATGATCACCGGTGCGGAAGCCGTCTCCGCCTGGAAGGTCGTCTTCCTCACCGGGATCATCGCCTGCGTCATCGGGCTCAAGTTCCTGAAGGGCTCAGGCGTTGAGCGTCCACCGCTGGTTGGCGGTGGCGGCGCAGTCCCAGAGCTGGAGCCTGGTGCCGTCCGCCGAGCTGGGGCCGGTGGCGTCGAGACAACGCCCTGAGGCCGCGTTGCGCAGCTGGCCGTTCGACTCGGCGGTCCACTGCTGGTTGCCGGCGCCCGTGCAGTCCCAGAGCTGCGTCACGGCGCCGTTGGCGGTGCCCGACGCGTCGAGGCACTTGCCCAGTGCGCGCAGCGTCTGACCGGTGCGGGTCCACTGCTGGGCGTTGGTGCCGTTGCACGTGTACAGCTGCACCGCCGTGCCGTTGGCCGAGCTCGCGCCCGCCACGTCCACGCACTTGCCGCCGTAACCGGTGATCGTGCCGCCGGTGGGCGGGTTCTGGGTGCCACCGCTCGCGGCCTCCCAGATCGCGTTGAGCAGGCTGGTGCTGCCGGTCGTGTCCTGGGACAGCTCCCAGTTCATGATGCCGCCGGCGTTCGACAGCGCCCACGTCGTCTTGCGCTTGATCGTGGGGATGCCGTTGTAGTAGTTGCCGTTGTAGCTGTCGCGGTTGGCATTGGCCGGGTCCTGCGCGACCAGGTCCTTGTAAGCGATGTAGGTCGGCCGGCTGTAGAACGGCACGCCCAGCACTGCCTTGCTCGCGGGCAGGCCGCGGCCCTTCCAGAAGTTGACGCTGTTGATCGACCAGTCGTAGTTCGCGTGCGGGTTGCCGCCGTCGTAGGCCATGATGTTCAGCCAGTCGACGATGCCGAACACCGCGGGCTGCACGCCGTTGGCCGTGCCGCCCTCGGAGACGACGGCCGCGGTCAGCAGCTTGCCCCGGCTGTGCAGCGCGTCGCCGAGCTGGCGCATCAGCAGGGTGTAGTTGTCACCCTCGGCGCCGGGGTCCGGGTACTCCCAGTCGATGTCGACGCCGTCGAGGTTGTACTGGTTCACCAGGCCGACCAGCGCGTTGACGAACGTCGTGCGGCCGTTCGCGCTCGCGGCGAGGACCTCGAAGTTGTCGTCGTTGCCGTCGTTCCAGCCACCGACCGCGATCGAGACCTTCACGCCGTTCTGGTGGCCGAGGCTCACCAGCTGCTGCAGCTTGCCGGGGTCGGGAACGCCCTGGAGCGTGCCGTTCGAGTTCGGCAGCACGAACGAGTAGTTGATGTGCGTCAGCTTGCCGTACTGGATGGAGCTGACGCTGCCGGACCACGACGGCAGGTAGCCGACGCTCTTGAACCCGGCCGGGTAGGCGGCTTGCGCGGCAGGCGCCGTGACCGTGATGGTCGCCGCGGCGGCGGCCAGCGCGAGGCAGGCCGAACCGAGGCGAGAGCGGAGTGAACGCATGTGCAGGGTTGCCTTCCACTAACGTCGAGCGCCCACAGCGACGGTAGTGGTCTAGACCGGTTGCCGGGAAGGTCGGCAGCCGACCGGAACTGGTTCCGGTCGTGGCAGCAGGGGATCAGCGCAGGTACGAGGCCCCGTTGACGTCGATGACCGTGCCGCTGGCCCACGTCGCGGCCGGGGTCGCGAGCCACGCGACGGCCGCCGCGACCTCCTCGGGTTCCGCGACCCGCCCGAACGGGCTCTGCCCGCGGATGGCGTCACCGGCGGGCCCGGCCAGCAGGTCCGTGACCATGTCGGTGCGCACGAACCCCGGCGCCACCGCCGCCACCGCGATCCCCTGCGGTGCCAGTGACTGCGCCAGCGACTGGGTCAAGGCGTGCAGCCCCGCCTTCGCCGCACCGTAGGCGGGCGCGTCGGGTTCGCCCCGGAACGCGCCGCGCGACCCCACGTTGATGATCCGCCCGCCCTCTGGCAGGTGCCGCACGGCGTGCCACGCCAGGTCGGCCGGCCCGTACAGGTTGAGCTCGACCGTGCGCCGCCACGCGTCCTGCCACTCGGCGAAGCTCGTCGCGGTGATCGGGTGCAGGAAGTACACGCCCGCGTTGTTCACCAGCACGTCGAGCCCGCCGAGCCGCTCGACCGCCTCGGTGACGACCTGCTCGGCCTCACCCGCGGCGATGTCGCCCCGCACGGTCACGTGGCCGTCGCCGGGCAGGCCCGCGGCCACCTCCGCGGCCTGCTCCGGGTCGCTGCGGAAGTGCACGGCGACCCGGTGCCCGTCGGCGGCGAGCGCGTGGGCGATTGCCGCTCCGATGCCCCGGGAGGCACCGGTCACGAGTGCGCGCCTGGTCACGGCGACTGACTGTCGATCATCCACTTGCCGTTCACCTGCACCAATGTGTACGTGTTGCGCTCGGTCGTCGTGACCGCCCCGCCCTTGCGGTACGTGAGCGTCGCTGCCACCACGTTGTCGCCTTGCGGCGCGAAGTCGGACAGGTCGACGCTGCTGAACTGGCCCCACCACTGCTGGTATTCCTGGAACGTCGGCGTCCTGGTCGCCTTGAACCTGTCCGTCAGCGTCGCGTACCCGGCTTCGAGGTTGCCGGGGATCAGCGCGTAGTACGCCGTCAGCGCTTCCTGCGCCGTGCCCGGCGTCGTCGCGGGCGGCGGGGTCGCGGTGTTCGGCGGGACGACCGGCGTGGTCGTCGTCTCCTGCGGGGTCGTGGTCTCCGCTGCCGTGGTGGTCGGCTGCTGTGACTGGGACTGCTGCGGCTGCTGCTGGGACTGGCTCGCCGCCGGCGGGTTCGCCGAGCCGGTCGGGTCGTTCCCCGCCTGCTCCCGGTCCCCCTTCGGCCACAGCAGGAACGCGCCGACACCCACCGCGATCACCAGGACGATGATGCCGAGGAGGGCGAGCGGGTTCCTGCGGCGTTCCTCCTCCTGGGCGGACGGGACGGGCGCGGCCGGGGTGGCGGGCTCAGGCCGTGCCGGTGCCGGAACGGGCTGCGCGGGTTCGGGCTGCGCGGGTTCGGGCTGCACGGGTTCGGGCTGAGCGGCCTCCGGCGTGGTCGCTGCGACCGCGGTCTTCTCCGGTGCCGCAACGGGTTCCGCGGGGGGCGCGGCAGGCTCCGCGGGGGGCGCGTCGGCGGTGTCCGCGGGCGGCAGCTCCACGGCGGCGGCTGCTTCCGGCTCCCCGGCTGCCGCGGCGGCGACCGCTGCCTCCGGCTCGCTCGCCTCCGCACCGGCCTTCCCGGCCTCGTCAGCGCCAGCCTCGTCAGCGCCAGCCTCGCCAGCGCCGGCCTCGTCAGCGCCTGCCTGGTCCGCGTCGGCCTTCTCCTGCTCGGCATCGGCCTTGCCCGGCGCCGTCAGACCCGCTGCCTCCGCCTGCGCCGCACCGGCCACGAGCCCGGCCGCCGCCGCACCGGCCGCCGCGGCGCCCGCCTTCTTCTGCTGCTTGGCCTTCTCCTCCGGCTGCGCCTCGACCGGCAGCTCCACCGTCGCCGGGATGACGACCGTGGCCTCGGACGCCTGCGGCGTTTCGTTCACGACGGCGGCCAGCAGGTGCACGGCCTCCTCCATCGTGGGGCGGCGCTCCGGGTCGGTGGCCAGCAGGCGGAACAGCACCGGCGAGAGCAGCGGGCCGGCGTTCGCGGGCGGCATGATCGAGCCGCTCGCCACGCGGTGCAGCATCGCGATGTGGTTGTCGGCCGCGCCGAACGGCGGCGTGCCCTCCACGGCGTTGTAGAGCGTGGCGCCGAGGGAGAAGACGTCGGACGGGAAACCGGCTTCCTCGCCGCGGGCGATCTCGGGGGAGAAGAACGCGGGAGTGCCGACCGTGCCGGTCGCGGTGGCGGTGCCGTCGTCACCGGTGGCGCGCGAGACGCCGAAGTCGGTGATCTTGACCTCCTGGTCGCCGATCAGCACGTTGCCCGGCTTCACGTCGCGGTGCTGGATGCCGTTGCGGTGCGCGGCGGCCAGAGCGGCGGCGGTGTAGCAGCCGATGCGGGCGACCTCGCGCGGCGGCAGGGTGCCCTGCTCGGCGATCACCGCCGCGAGGCTGCGCGAGGGGAGGTACTCCATGATCAGCCACGGCTGGCCGTCGTCCTCGACGGCGTCGTACACGCGAATCGCGTTCGGGTGCTCCAGCCGGGCGGCCAGGCGCGCTTCGCGCATGGCCCGGTGCTTGGCGCGGTCGATCTTGGAGTCGTCGAGTCCCGCCAGCACGAGCAGCTCCTTGGCTGCGACGACGCGGTGCAGGTTCTCGTCGTAGGCCTGCCACACGACACCCATGGCGCCCTGGCCGACTTTCGTCCTCAACCGGTATCGGCTCCCGATGAGCCGTTTGTTCTCCTCCACGACGTGTGCTCTCCCTGTCCCCTCGATCACCTACAAGTGTGACGGGCGACGCGATGTCGATTGACTGTAACCCCTACTGGGGGTACAGATGGGGTTATGCCTAAAGTCAACGTGTACCTGCCGGACGACCTGGCCGAGGCCGTCAAGGACCTCAACATCCCGCTTTCCGCGATCTGCCAGCGTGCACTCGAAGGTTCCGTCAAACGCATAGCCGCCATCCGGGCGGTGAAACCCGAAGACCTGGTGAGAGGGTCGGACCGGATCGAGAGCTTCACCCAGCGCGCCAAGGACGCCCTCCGGCTCGCCGTCGAGGCTGCGGGCGGACAACCGAGCGTGACCAGCGAACACCTGGTGGAGGGACTGCTGCGCGAAGGGGGGAACCTCGCGCTGGACGTCCTGCAGGCCATCGACATCGATCCCGCGACCCTGCGCCACACCTCCGCCTCCGAGGGCGCCGCTCCTGCCGGGCTGGCGGCCGACGCGGGGAACGCGCTGGAGCTGGCCGTCGTCGAGGCGATCGCACTGGGCCACAACTACGTGGGTTGCGAACACCTGCTGCTCGGTCTGGTCGCCGAACCGGAGGGGGCGGGCGGTCAGGTGCTGCGGGACCGCGGTGCCGACCTCAAGTCCACCCGGCGCGCGGTGCAGACGGCGCTCGCGGGCATCGTCCACCTCAAGAAGCAGCAGCAGAGCACGCCGGACGCGGCGAAGGTCCTGGAAATGATCATGAGTCGGCTGGCCCGGCTGGAGCGGCACGCGGGTATCGGCTGACCAGCTCCGCCCCGATGGCGGCCAGGTGGTCGCGGACGGACTCTGGCGACTCGACGGTGACCAGGCCGCCCCAGCCGGCGACGTTGCGCGCGAGGTCGAGCGGCCGGGGCGCGGTCAGCTCGACCCGCGTCCGGTCGCCGAGCTCCGCCACGACCGTGCAGTGACGGCCGTGCTGGTGCCGGAAGACGTCGAGGAACCGCGTCGGCACCACCAGCACGGCCGTGGTCTCCGCCCGCCTGCGCTCCACCTCCGTTACGACCGAGTCCCAGGCACCGGCGAGCTCGAAGCCGGCGGGACGGCTCGCCTGCTCGTCGGTCAGCGCCGCTTCCCGCACCCGGTCCAGCCGGAACGTGCGCTGACCGTCCGGCGTCCCGGCCACGAGGTACCAGGTGCCGTCCTTGTCGACGAGCCCCCACGGGTCGACCACGCGCTCGCTCGTCCCGGCACCGCGCTTCGCGTAGGTCAGCCGCACCTTCCGCTGCCGCACCACGGCCTCCTGCAGCGCCGTGACCAGCGCCGGCCGTTCGCCGGTGTGCTCGCCCCAGGCCGCGGTGTCGACGACGACCGCCTCCGCTGCCGCCTGCGCGTCGGCCCGGAACGTGCCCGGCAACGCCCGGACGAGCTTGCGCAGCGCCGACCTCACCTGCGGCGCGACGGCCGCCGCCGGTCCGGCGACCAGGAACAACGCCTGCGCCTCGGCCGCGGTGAGCCCGCTGAGGTCCGTGCGCGCGCCACCGACCAGCGACCAGCCGCCGCCCCGGCCCGGCTGCGGGTACACGGGCACCCCGGCCGCGGACAACGCCTCCAGGTCGCGCCGGGCGGTGGCCGTGGAGACCTCCAGCTCCTCGGCGAGCTCCGCGGCGGTCACCCGGCCGCGGGCCTGCATCAGCAACAACATGGCCACGAGCCGGTCTGCGCGCATGTCGACAGCTTCCCGGTCAAAGTGCTCAGAAGATGAGCACTTCACAGCCGAAGCTGGAGGACATCAGCAAGTCGGACCTGCGAAGGAGAACGAGATGTTGCGAGGCATGTCGACCGTGTCCTACTACGCCGACGACCTGGCGGAGGCGCGCGCCTGGTACACCGAACTGCTGGGCGTCGAGGCCTACTTCGAGCGCCGCACACCGGACGGGCTGCTGGCCTACGTCGAGTTCCGCATCGGCGACCACCAGGCGGAGCTGGGGCTGGTGCACCGCGGTTTTGAGGTCACGCCGTCGGACGGGCCGTCCGGGGCGGTCCTCTACTGGGCGGTGGACGACCTGCGGGCGACGCTGGACCGGCTGTTCGAGCTGGGGGCGGAGGTGCACGACGAACCGCGGGTGCGCGGCGAGGGGTTCGTGACGGCGTCGGTGGTCGACCCGTTCGGCAACGTGCTCGGCGTGATGACCAACGTCCACTACCTCGCGGTGCTGGCCGGGCAGGGGTGAGCCGGGACCGGTCTTGCGCGGAAAGGCCCGCTGTGCTGCTCGGACACCTATGCTGCAGGGATGACGACGCAGCTCGCCATCACGGGGCACCGGGGGCTCTCCGCCGAGCTGGAGGCGGAGGTCGACCGGATGATCCGGGCCGCCGTGACCGCGGACGACGACGTGGTCGGGGTGTCCTGCCTGGCCGACGGCGCGGACGCGGTGTTCGCCCAGGCCGTGCTGGACGTGGGCGGCGAACTGGTGGCCGTGCTGCCCGCGGTGGAGTACCGGGCGTCGCTGCCGGAGGAGTTCCGGCCCGTCTACGACCGGTTGCTCGCGGAGGCGGGCCGGGTGGTGCAGCTGCCGTTCGTGACGCCCGACCCGACCGCCTACATGGAGGCGGGCAAGCGGATGGTGGACGAGCTGGGGGAGTCCGCCGCCCTGCTCGCGGTGTGGGACGGGCTGCCGGGGCGCGGCCCTGGCGGCACGGCGGACGTGGTCGCCTACGCGCGGTCGCGGGGCGTGCCGGTCACGGTGCTGTGGCCCGAGGGCGCGAGCCGGTGAGACGCGGTCACCGCGCACACGCCGTCGGCGCAGCTCCTGGCGCGGGGCTGGTGGCGGTGCACACCGGGCGCGCGGACGCTGCTGGTATACACGGCGGTGCTCATGGTGTCGTCCGGCGTCGTGCCGGCCGTCGCCGACCAGCTGACGTTGAGCTCCCGGCGCCGGTGGTGTTGCTGTCCGGTGACGCCGGCCGAGCACCATTGGGGGAAGTTCGTGAAGACGGTTCAGCTACCGGACGGCGCCGAGGTGACCGGTCGCGGCCTGCGCGACGGCAGGCTCGTCGAGCCCGCCCCTGCCTACGGCCTCTACCTCCAGGCGCGCGCGGTCGACCTGCCGTGGGAGCACGACTGGGTCGAGTGGCCTGACTTCCGCCTGCCCCGCGACCCCGCGGCGGCGATCGGGTTCATCCGCGCGCTGCACCGGCGCGCACTGGCCGGTGACAGGGTCGAGGTGGCGTGCAGCGGCGGTGTCGGCCGCACCGGCACCGTGATCTCGTGCCTGGCGGTGCTCTCCGGGGTGCCCGCGGACGAGGCGGTGGCGTGGACCCGTGCCCACTACCACCGCCGTGCCGTGGAGACGCCGTGGCAGAAGCGCTGGGTGCGCCGGTTCCCGGTCAGCTAGCGGGCTCCAGCACACCGAACCACTGCTCGGCGCCGAAGGCGTCGAACCGCTCCACCTCGGTGAACCCCAGCCGCTTCGCGAGCCGCAGCGAGCTCTCGTTGGCCACCCGGGTCGTGAGCACCAGCGGCTCACCGGGCAGCGCGGCGGCGAACCACCCCAGTGCCGCCGCGCACGCCTCGGTGGCGTAGCCGTTGCCCCACGAGGCGGGCAGGAACAGGTAGCCGAGCTGGTGCTCGCCGCCTTCTGGCCGGTAGTGCCCCGGCTGGTCGGGCAGCCGCCGGTCGAACGTGACCATCCCGATCGTCTCGCCGTCCAGCTCGACGGCGAAGAACCCGAACCGGCGGCCCGGCACCTCCGGGGCCGCGGCCTCGACCTCGGCCCGCGGCTTCGAGCCGCCGATGTGGGTGCCGACCTCGGGTGAGGAGAACAGCTCGACGAACGCCGCGCGGTCACGTGCCTCGGACTGGCGCAGCACCAGCCGTTCCGTCTTGATCGGGGAAGGCGGCCACCCTGGTTCGGTCATGATCTCGAAGCTACCCGTCCGAGGGCACCCGGCTCGCCGCGATCTCCGGCGACAGGTCGATCACCGTCCGCCGGTGCACCAGTTCGAGGACCTCCGGCGGCACCGCGTCGCCCGCCTCCAGCAGGCTGGGCAGCAGGGCGGCCTCCGTGGTGATGGCGCGCAGGAACAGCTCGACCGTGACGTCGTGGCCGGGGCGGTGCACGACGGTGATCTCGTCGCCGGGCGCGACCAGGCCGGGTTCGAGGACGCGGAAGTAGGCGCCGGGCCGTGCCTCCTGCGTGAACCGCTTCACCCAGCCGGGCTGGCCGAGGAACGTCGCGAACGTGCGGCACGGCACGCGCGGACCGGTGACCTCCAGCACCGCGGTGCCGACGCGCCAGTGTTCACCGACGCGCGCGTGGGTGTGGTCGATGCCCTGGGTCGTGAGGTTCTCGCCGAACTGGCCGTTGTCCAGCTCGACGCCGAGCTCGGCCTGCCACCAGTCGAGGTCCTCGCGGGCGTAGCCGTACACCGCCTGGTGGGCGCCGCCGTGAACCGTCCAGTCGCCGATCTCGTCACCGGCCACGCCGCTGCCGGCCGAACCCTTGGGGCCGACCGGGCCGACCCGCAGCGGTCCGTCGACCGGGCGCTTGTCGATGCCGGTGGTGCCGGCGCGGGCGTAGTCGACCGGGACGGTCTTCGAGGCGACGTTCAGCGAGAGCACTACTGGCATGGCATCGACATTATTGGCCGACTGCCCTCGATGCGATCGAATTGACGTAGTCCTGGTATTTGCCCACCTTGTAGGTGATGAGGTCCAGGCACTCCTGCAGCCGCGCCATCTGCTCGCGGACCCGGTCCTGGTGCTCCTTGAGGATGTCGAGGCGCTGCAGCTCGTTGCCGTCGCCCTGGCGGACCAGCTCGGTGTAGCGGCGGATCTCCGGGACGGGCATTCCGGACATCCGCAGCATGATGCACATGCGCAGCCAGTCCACGTCCTGCTGCGTGTACACCCGGCGACCGCCCGGTCCTCTGTGGACCTCGTGGGCGAGGATGCCCTCCTTCTCGTAGAACCGGAGCGCGTGCACGCTCAGCCCGGTGTGTTCGGCGACCTCGCCGATGCTCATCCCCATGCCCCGAGCATAGGTTCTTGACCTAGAGGCGGCTCTAGTTCGTACGTTCTCGCTCATGACGATGCGCTATCGCGTACTTGGGGGAACGGGCATCGAGGTCAGCCACCACTGCCTCGGCGCCATGATGTTCGGGAACGTGGCCAACGCCGACCACGGGGAGGGCGTGCGGATCATCCACCGCGCGCTGGACGCGGGGATCAACTTCGTCGACACCGCCGACATGTACTCGGCAGGGGAGTCCGAGGAGATCGTCGGCAAGGCGCTCGCCGGCCGCCGCGACGACGTGGTGCTGGCGACGAAGGTGCACTTCCCGCTGACCGACGGCCGCAACCGCAGCGGCAACTCGCGGCGGTACATCATGCGCGCGGTCGAGGACAGCCTGCGCCGGCTCGGCACCGACTGGATCGACCTGTACCAGGTGCACCGGCCGGACTACTCGACCGACGTCGAGGAAACGCTGTCCGTGCTCACGGACCTGGTGCGGGACGGCAAGATCCGCGCGTTCGGGTGCTCGACGTTCCCGGCGGAGGAGATCGTCGAGGCCCACCACGTGGCGCTGAACCGCGGCTTCCTGCGGTTCCGCACCGAACAGCCGCCCTACTCGCTGCTGGCGCGCGGGGTCGAGCGCTCGGTGCTGCCCACGGCCCAGCGGCTCGGCATGGGCGTGCTGGTGTGGTCGCCGCTGGCCAGCGGGTTCCTGTCGGGCAAGCACCGCAGGGGCGCGGCGGCCGAGGCGTTCCGCGCGACGCTCACGCCGGACAGGTTCGACGAGTCGCTGCCGGGCAACGCCGCGAAGTTCGACGCCGTCGAGCAGTTCGCGAAGCTCGCCGACGAGATGGGCGTGACGCTGCCCGCGCTCGCGATCGCGTTCGTGACGACGCACCCCGCCGTGACCTCGGCGATCACCGGGCCGCGCACGATGGAGCAGCTGGAGTCGCTGCTGGAGGGCGCCGACCTGGTGCTGACCGACGACGTGCTGGACCGCGTCGACGAGATCGTGCCGCCCGGCACCGACACCTACGACGTGCACGGGTTCTGGAAGCCCGCGTCGCTGGTGGACGTCCACCAGCGACGCAGGCCCCTGGACCTCCGCTAGGCAGGTTGCCAGCTGTCATGCCTTCGCCCCCTGGCTCTGCTGGCGTCTGCAAGCACCACCAACTCAACATCCTTGGGAAGCAACGAGGGGGCGGGCAAGGCTTCTGGCCAGGGGCTCAGCTCACCACCCCTGGGTCGTGAGGCCCAGGCCGAGGTAGACCTGGTCGAACCCGTTGCCGTCGTTGTCGTCGGTGTAGACGACGCTGACGCGGCCCCACGGGTCGACGCCCACGGCCGGTTCGTCCTGCCTGCCGGTGGCGGTCGAGACCGTGAGCTGCCGCGGCGGCCGGCCCGTGGTGGTGCCGTCCGGGTTGTAGACCACCGTGTGCACGTCCTGCGCCTCGGCCGTGGTCACCGCGACGCCGCGCTGGTCGTCGACCCCGATCTGCGGGTCGGCGCCGGTGGTCTGCGCGGTCGTCCCGGTGGCCGCACCGGCCGCGGTGAACGACTGGGTCCGCACCCCGGCGCTCTCCCACGCGACCGCGAAGTCGCCGTTGAAGTTGGCCGCCACGGCGGGACGTTTCCCCGTTCCCGTCGTGGTCTGCGCCTGCTTCACGCCACCGGACGGGGTGAGGATCTTGCGGGCCACGGTCGCATCGGCCTCCCACACCACGACCGCGTTCGCGGCCGCACCCATGGCGACCTGCGGCTTGGCGTGCGTGCCACCGGCGTTGTTGACCTGGGCCTCATAGGTCTTGCTGGTCAGGGACGCGAACCCGGCGATCCGGACGGTCGACGGGTCGGTGCCCTGCTCGTCCTCCCACGTCACGGCGAAGTGCGCGGTGTCCGGGTCCGCCGCCACGCTCGGGAAGTGCTGCTGGCCGTCGGCGCTGGCGTTGGCGGTGCCGGAACCGGAGACCGTCCCGGTGGCCGACACCTGGCGGACCGCGATGTTGTAGTAGCCGTTGCCGTCCGGGTCCTCCGACCACACGACGACAGCGCTGCCGTCCTCGTGCAGCGCGACGTCGGGCTGCCAGTGCCGCCAGTCGCCGGTGCCGCCGGTGCTGAGCTTCTTCTCGTAGACCGGCGTGCCCTCCCGGTAGAGCCGGATCCAGACGTCGGAGTGGACCGGGTCCTCGGGGGTGGCGGTGTCGCGGTCGTCCTCCCACACGACGGCCGTGTAGCCGTTGCGGGTGGCGGAGACGGCGGCGTTGTCCTGGTCACCGGTCGAGTCGCTGTTGACCGTGGACCACGTCATGGGGGCGGGGCGAGGAGCAACGAGGCGATCAGCAATGTCTTCACGGCGCCTGCAATCCGGGGTTGTCCGCCTCGACCACGTAGCTCTGCACGGTCTTCACCGGGTAGTCGCGGACGGTGACCTTGTCGACGGCGCGGAAGTCGACCCGCATCTCGGTGCTCGTGGTGCGGGTCTTCACGTAGCCGCGCAGGTTCTTGAAGAACTTCACGTGCGGGTTGAGCGTCGGGTTGAGGCTGTTGTCGGCGGCGTTGCCGTCACCGCCGGAGGTGACGGACGTGGTCACCAGCTCGGTGCCGATGATCCGGTTCTGCGACTGGTAGGACTGCATGAGGTTCGCGGCCCAGCTGCGGTGCACGTCGCCGGTGAGCACGACGGTGCCCTTGTTGCCGTTGGTGTCCCACGCGTTCTGGATGCGCGTGCGGTTGGCGGTGTAGCCGTCCCAGGCGTCCATGCTCTTCGACCCGTCCGCAGCGGCCAGCCGTTGCGCGAAGAACACCTGCTGGCCCAGGAAGTCCCAGGTGCCGAGCTTCTGCCGCAGGCCGTCGACCAGCCACGACTCCTGAGCGGCGCCGGTGAGCGTGCGGGCCGTGGCGTCGGCGTCCGGGCAGACCTTCGTGCCGTCGCCGCACGCCTGGTCGTCGCGGTACTGGCGGGTGTCGAGCAGGTGGAACGTCGCCAGGCTGCCCCAGCGGACCCTGCGGTGCAGCAGCATGTTCTCCGCGCTCGGGGCCTGGGCGGAGCGCAGCGGCATGTGCTCGTAGTAGGCCTTGTACGCCGCCGCACGGCGGGCCTTGAAGTCACCGGCAGGGCTGGAGTCGTTGCGGACCAGGTTGGCGTAGTTGTTCTCGACCTCGTGGTCGTCCCACACGACCAGCCACGGCGCGGTCGCGTGCGCGGCCTGCAGGTCCGGGTCGGTCTTGTACTGCGCGTGCCGCACCCGGTAGTTCGCGAGCGTGCTGATCTCGCCGGCGGGCGCGAACTTGCGGACCTTCGTGGTGGTGGCCGCGCCCTCGTAGATGTAGTCGCCCAGGTGCAGGATCAGGTGCGGGTGCTCCTCGGCCATCCTGCGGTAGGCGGTGAAGTAGCCCTCCTCGTAGTGCGAGCAGGACGCGAAGAGCATGGACAGCTCGGGGGAGGTGCCGGCGGCCGGTGCGGTGACCGCGCGGCCGACGGGGGAGATGTGGCCGTCGGCGCGGAAGCGGTACCAGTACTCCCGGCCCGGTTCCAGGCCGGTCAGCGTGACGTGGACGGAGTGCGCACTCGCCGGCACCGCGGTGACCGTGCCGGTGCGGGCGATGCCCGTGAAGCGCTCGTCGGTGGCGACCTGCCACTCGACGGAGGTGGTGGCGTTCGGCATGCCGCCGAGACCGTCGGCGTTGAGGGGGGTGGGGGCGAGGCGGGTCCAGATCACGAACCCGTCGGCCGCCGGTTCACCGGACGCGACGCCCAGGGTGAAGGGGTAGCCGATCGCGTTGGCCAGCCGGGGGACGAACACACCCGCGCTCGCTCCGGCGAGACTTCCCACGATGAAGGTGCGTCTCCGTAACGTGGTCATGCCTCGCAGGCTTACCCGGCGCGAGTAAAGGACCGCCTAACGGCGGTGGTATGCGGTCTTAATGTGCTCTCCCACCACGAGAACGCGTCGCGGTGGTCGCGGTGCAGGTCGAGTCCGTCCGCCAGCGCCTCCGCCGAGCTCAGCGGCAGCCGTGTGTCCCGCACGGCCCGGTGGAGCAGCGCCACGTGGTCGCGTGACCAGGCGTCGAGGCGCAGGCCCGGTAATCGCTCCGCCTGGCAGCAGGGTTGCGCGCACACGACGATGTCGAACCACTCGTCGTGACCGGGGAACGCGACGGTGACACCGAACCGGTCCGGGCACAGGGCGGTGACCGGGTCGTGGCGGGTCTCGTAGTGCAGCGGGTGCGGCAGCGCGGCGAGCCGGCGGGCGGCGTGGCGGTCCGGCCCGAGCACCGGCATCGGTTCCTGCCGCACGCCGTGGTCCAGGACGACGACGTGCCAGTCGCTGCGGGCCAGCCGGAGAGCGGTCGCGAGCCCGGCGGTCCCGGCTCCGACGACGAGTGCTGTGGCCATGACCTGCCCCTTCCCCCTAGGATTGAGGCTAGCGAACGTTCAGAAATTTCTGAAGGCTGGGGCACTGTGACGGGCGAGACAGACCGCAGGCAGGTGGCCGAGCACCTGGCGCTGACGCTGGTCGGCGCCGGGATGCAGCGGATGGCCGCGCGCGTGCTCGCCGCGTTCCTGTTCACCGACGAGGACTCGCTGACCGCGGGCGACCTGAGCGAGGAGCTCGGCGCGAGCGCGGGGTCGGTGTCCGGCGCGGTCAAGATGGTCATGCAGATGGGGCTGATCGAACGCGTGCCGGTGCAGGGCAGCCGCCGTGAGCACTACCGGATGCGCGACCGGGCGTGGACGACGCTCTACGGCCGCCAGCACGCCCCGATCGACGACATCCTCGACGCCGTCGCACGCGGGGTCGAGTCGGTCGAGCCGGGGCCCGCCCGTGAGCGGCTGGTCTACATGCGGGACTTCTACGAGTTCCTGCTCAGCGAGGTGCCGGCGCTGGTGGAGCGGTTCGAGCAGCGCCGAAGCGAATCCCGTCCATGACGAGGTCGAGCATCCTGCGGGCCTGAGCCGGGTCGTCGTTCTGGGCGACGGCCACGAGCATCGCCATCACGTCCGCGGGCTCGTTGCGGGCACCCAGCGGTTCCAGCAGCTCCCGCAACGCGCCGACCATCTTCGCGCGGCTGTGCTCGAACGGGTTCACACCGCTCGCGATCACCGCCTGCAACGCGTCCTTGAGGTCGCGCTTCGTCGCGATGTAGGCGGTGAAGCGGTCCATCCACGCCCGCAGCGCCTCCTCGGCCGGCAGGCCGGCGAGCGGGGTCAGGTCGCAGAGCTTCTCCAGCTCCGCGCGGTAGACGGCCTCGATCAGCGCCTCGCGGGTGGGGAAGTGCCGGTACAGCGTGCCGATCCCGACGCCCGCCTTCTTGGCGACGGCGCCGAGCGTCACGTCCTTCCCGTGGGTGAACGCGTCGAGCGCCACCTCGAGCAGCAACGCCCGGTTGCGGGCGGCATCAGCACGCACTTCGAACTCTCCCCGTGGGATCACTTGCTAACCGGAGGGGCCTCCGGTTAGTGTGGAACTCGAACCGGAGGAACCTCCGTTTCAGTGTACGACAGGTTGGGGAAAGCAGATGACGGAGCGCATCACCACCCCGTTCGGCTTCGAGACCACCGCTCTCGAGGTCATCGACGGCGTCGACCTGTCCGGCCGCCGCGCCGTGGTCACCGGTGGGGCGTCGGGCATCGGCGTCGAGACCGTGCGGGCACTGGCCGCCGCCGGCGCCGAGGTCACCATCGCGGCCCGCAACGTCGAGGTGGGCGGGCGCGTGGCCGCGTCGCTCGCCGAGTCGACGGGCAACAAGAACGTCCTCGTGGCGCCGCTGGACCTCGCGGACCAGGAGTCGGTCAAGGCGTTCGCGCGGTCCTGGGACGGGCCGCTGCACCTGCTGGTCAACAACGCCGGCGTCATGGCCACGCCGCTGACCCGCACGCCGGAGGGCTGGGAGATCCAGTTCGCCACCAACCACTTCGGCCACTTCACGCTGACGCTCGGGCTGTTCGACGCGCTGCGGGCCGAGGGCGCACGCGTCGTGAACGTCAGCTCGGCCGGTCACCTCTCGAGCCCGGTGGTGTTCGAGGACATCCACTTCGAGCGCCGCGAGTACGACCGCTGGCAGGCCTACGGCCAGTCCAAGACCGCGAACGTCCTGTTCGGTGTCGAGGCCGGGAAGCGCTGGGGCGCCGAGGGGATCACGATGAACGCGCTGATGCCGGGCGCGATCCTGACGAACCTGCAGCGGCACATCACGCCGGAGGAGCTGGAGGAACGGCGCCGGCTGCGCGGCGGCGACCGGCCGGTGCGACTCAAGACGCCGGAGCAGGGCGCGGCCACCACGCTCGTGCTCGCCGTCTCGCCGCTGGTCGACGGGCGGTCGGGGCTCTACTTCGAAGACTGCAACCAGGCCTTGCCCGCCACCGGTTCGGCCGGGCTCGCCGCATACGCACACGACCCGGAGGCCGCCGCACAGCTGTGGAAGGTCTCCGAGGACACGCTCAACGTTGGGGAACAGTGATGAACACCAGGTTCGAGACCACCGCACTGGACGTCGTCGAGGGCGCTGACCTCTCCGGCCGCCGCGCGGTCGTGACCGTCGGGGCGTCGGGGATCGGTGTCGAGACCGTGCGCGCGCTGGCCGTCGCGGGCGCCGAGGTGACCATCGCGGCACGTGACCTCGATGCCGCGCAACGGGTGGCCGTGGAGCTGATGGTGGCCACCGGCAACAAGCGGATCTCAGCCGCACGGCTGGACCTCGCGTCCCAGCAGTCGGTGAAGGCGTTCGCGCGCGACTGGGACGGCCCGCTGCACCTGCTGGTCAACAACGCCGAGGTGCGAGCCACGCCGTTGACCCGCACCGCCGAGGGCTGGGAGCTGCAGTTCGCGACCAACCACCTCGGGCACTTCGCGCTCACGCTCGGGCTGTTCAACTCGTTGCGGGCCGACGGTGCGCGCGTGGTGAACGTCAGCTCGTCCGCGCACCTCAAGAGCGATGTCGTGTTCGACGACCTCCACTTCGAGCACCGCGAGTACGACCGCTGGCAGGCCTACGGCCAGTCCAAGACCGCGAACATCCTGTTCGCGATCGAGGCCGGCAAGCGGTGGGCCGCCGAGGGGATCACGACTACCGCCGTGCTGCCGGGCAGCTACCGCGGCCTGGCCCCGTACGCGCAGGACGAGGAGTCAGCGGCACTGCTGTGGAAGGTCTCCGAGGAGACCCTGGGCGTCTACGACCTGCAGGCCGCCCTGCGCTAGGCGTACGCCGTGACGGCGGTCCGGACCAGCGAGCTGATCAGCGGGTTCGGGTCGCCGTCCTGCCACGCCACGACGACGCGGCTCGGTGCCATGTCGGTGAGCGGCACGACGGCGAGCTCGGCCGGTGGGGTGTGTCCCAACGGGGTCATGCCGACGGTCCCGTTCCACAGCACGGCTTGCAGGCACTCCTGGACCGCGCGCACGACCGGGCCCTCACGGGGCTCGCCGCCGTGCCAGTAGCTCTGCCAGGCCGGGTCGGTGCCCTCGGGGAACCGGAACCAGCGGCGGTCGGCGAGGTCGGCGAGCCGCAGTTCCCCGTGCTGTGCCAGGGGATCGTCCGCGCGCAGCACCACGCCGACCGGGTCGCCGCGCAGCTCGTGGGTGCTCAGCCCGGTCAGGTCGAACGGCGCCCTGGTCAGCGCCACGTCCACGAGCCCGGCCCGCAGGCCGCAGGTCGGGTCGGTGAGGTCGGTCTCGCGGACCAGCACCTCGACGTCCGGGTGCTCGCGCCGGAACGCGGCCGCCAGCCGGGTCGCGCCCTGGTCGGAGCTGTCGGCGAGCATGCCGATCGTGAGGGTGGCCGCGCCCGCGACCCGGTCGCGCAGGCGGTCCGCCCGGTCCAGCAGGTCGCGCGCCCCGTGCAGGAGCAGGCGACCGGCCGGCGTGAGCGCGACGCCCGCGGGGGAGCGGTGCAGCAGCACGGCGCCCAGGTCGTGCTCCAGCTGCTTGATCGCCCGGCTCAGCGGCGGCTGGCTCAGGTGCAGTCTCGCGGCGGCGCGGCCGAAGTGGAGCTCCTCGGCGACGGCGACGAAGTACCGCAGGGTGCGCAGCTCCACGATCAGCGACGATACCGGCCCGGTATCGGGTGTGCGGAGCCGGTCTTGGACAGCGCGCGGTCCCGCGGGTGAGCTGGTGGTCATGGAGCTCATGGACCCGGTCGTCCGGGTGGAAGGCGCGGTCGAGATCGCCCGCGACCTGCTGGTGGTGCCCGGCGAACGCGTGCCGCTCGTGCCGAACATCGGTGTGATCGGCGGTTCCGCGGCGGTGCTCGTCGTGGACACCGGCTTGGGCGTGGAGAACGCCTCCGCCGTGCTGGCGTTCGCCCAGGAGGTGGCGCGCGGCCGCCGGATCTACCTGACCACGACGCACTTCCACCCGGAGCACGCGTTCGGCGCGCAGGTGTTCGCGGGGGAGGCCACGTACCTGGTGAACCGCGCGCAGGCCGCGGATCTGGACCGCAAGGGCGCCGGTTATCTGCAGATGTTCCGCGGGCTGAGCGACGTGGTCGCGCGCCGGCTGGAAGGCGTCGAGGTGCCGGTGCCGGACGTGGTGCACGACTCGTACGACCTGGACCTCGGTGGCCGGGTGGTGCGGCTGCGGGCCACGGGGCGCGGTCACACGCTGGGCGACCAGGTGGTCGAGGTGCCCGACGCCGGCGTCCTGTTCACCGGCGACCTCGCCGAGACCGGGCAGTTCGCGATCTTCCCGTGGTTCCCGCCGTACGACACCGACGTGTCCGGGCTGGGCTGGATCGACGTGCTGGACCGGCTGAGCGCGCTGCGGCCGTCCGTCGTGGTGCCCGGCCACGGCGATGTCGGCGGGCAGGAGGTGCTTGCGGACGTGCGGTCCTACCTGGCTGAACTGCGCGACGAGACGTGGCGGCGCCGTGGTTGCGAGCTGGTCGCGGAGGAGGTGCGGGAGCTGATGATCGCGCGGCACCCCGAGTGGGAGGGCCGCGAGTGGATCGAACCGGGCGTCGCGTGCCTGTGCGCCGAACATCCCGCCTAGAGGTCTGGACCATTTCGTGCTTGAATGACAGCGGGTCGCCGCCTGAACGCGAAAGGTGAGCGAATGTCCGCACGTTCGGTGTTGACAGCCCTGCTTCTGCTCATGACCGCCGTCCTGGTCCCGTCGACCGCTGCCCAGGCGGCCGACACGTGCGCCCTCAAACCCCGGCCGGCCGGAAAAGTGCTGCACGGCTACTGGGAGAACTGGGACGGTGCCTCGAACGGCGTGCACCCGCCGTTCGGCTGGACCCCGATCAACGACAGCCGGATCGCCCAGCACGGCTACAACGTGATCAACGCGGCCTTCCCGGTGATCCGCTCCGACGGCACGGTGCTGTGGGAGGACGGGATGGACGCGACGGTGAAGGTCGCGACGCCGGCCGAGATGTGCGCGGCGAAGGCCGCGGGCGCCACGATCCTGCTCTCGATCGGCGGCGCGACGGCCGGCATCGACCTGAGCTCGTCCGCCGTCGCGGACCGGTTCATCGCGACCGTCGTGCCGATCCTGAAGAAGTACAACTTCGACGGCATCGACATCGACGTCGAGACCGGTCTGGTGGGCAGCGGCAGCATCACCCAGCTGTCGCCGTCGCAGACCAACCTGATCCGGATCATCGACGGGGTGCTCGCGGCGATGCCCGCCGGGTTCGGCCTGACGATGGCGCCGGAGACGGCGTACGTGACCGGCGGCAGCGTCGTCTACGGCTCGATCTGGGGCGCGTACCTGCCGATCATCAAGAAGTACGCCGACAACGGCCGCCTGTGGTGGCTGAACATGCAGTACTACAACGGTTCGATGTACGGCTGCTCCGGTGACAGCTACTCCGCCGGCACCGTGCAGGGGTTCGTGGCGCAGACCCAGTGCCTCAACAAGGGGCTGGTCATCCAGGGCACCACGATCCGGGTGCCCTACGACAAGCAGGTCCCCGGCCTGCCCGCACAGCCCGGTGCCGGTGGCGGGTACATGTCGCCCTCGCTGGTGGGGCAGGCGTGGAACAGCTTCGGTGGCCAGCTCAAGGGCCTGATGACCTGGTCGATCAACTGGGACGGCTCGAAGGGCTGGACGTTCGGCGACAACGTGAAGCGCCTGCAGGGCCGGTAGCGCACCGCTGCTCGGGCCGGAGGCCTGCACCTCCGGCCCGAGCAGCGGTCACGACCGCGGGAGCACGCGCGACCCGTAGGACTTCGGCTGGTACCGCGGGTCGAAGAAGCAGCCGGAGCCGTACGTCTCGTCGTTGCGGGGGCACTTGGCCGCGACGGAGAACGGGTTCGGCCGCAGCCCGGTCCGCTCCCAGCGCTCCAGCGACTGCACCGCCGAGGCGTACTCGGAGTCGCTGAGCGCGCTGTGCTCGGACTCGGTGGTGAACGTCTGCACGAGGTTCCACCACCGCCCGGCCTTGAGCACCTGCTGCCGGTAGGCCGACTCGTGCTCGACGAACGCCGTGGGGTCGCCGATCGCGTGCAGCGAGAGCACCGGGATGTCGATCTTGCCGGTGAGGTCGCTGTCGTAGGCCAGCTCCGCGCGTGCCTGCGGGTCCGGTGAGAACCGCTCGACCCCGGCGTTGAGCGCGGCGTCGTCGTGCGAGCCCTGGTACCGCACGCCCGCGTTGCTCCACGGGTTCCGGCCGCCCAGCCGGTTGTGGACGATGTCGCGGAACGTGAACGTCGCGAAGTTCAGGTGCGAGTTCAAGGTGGACTCGGGGATCTTCGTGACGGCCAGGACGTCATTGAGCTTCTGCTGCTGTTCAGCCGTGCGGTTGCCCGCGGTGCCCAGGCACTCCTCGATCCGGCTCCGCAACCCGGCCGTGGTCATCGTGGAGTCCTTGCGCAGCCCCATCCACAACGGGTACTGCTCCTCGGTGGGGCGCGGGTGGTTGCCGCAGTAGTACTGGTAGACCACCCGCAGGTCGACCCGGTAGTCGTAGCCCTTCGACCCGCCGGCCATGACCCCGCTGGTGAGCAGTGCCGCGTCGTAGCCCTTGTGCAGCTCGATGGTCTTGGCCGCGACGTTGCCGCCCCACGACTGCCCGTGCAGGTACACCTTGCGCGGCTTCAGCGTCGAGCTGACCATCCTGCGCAGGTTGTCCGTGTCCTCGGCGGCCATCCGCGTGCCGTACCCGCCCCGCCGGTAGGACGTGCCGGCCCACGCGTAGCCCTCCTTCACCATCACGGCCCAGCGGCTCAGGTCGTCACGGGTGCGCTCGGGCGTGGGCTCGCCGAGGTCCGGACCGCCGTGCGAGTGCACGACCAGCGTCTTGTTCCAGTGCTTCGGCACGGCAACGGTGTAGTAGGCGCCGTTCGCGTCCCGGCCCTCGTAACAGCGGGTGTCGGCCGGGACGTTCGCCGGGCACGGCGCCGTGGGCGGCAGGTGCACGGGCGTCGTGACGCTCGCGGCGGTGAGAGCGAAAGCCAGCAGGACGTTCATGGCTGGGAATCGTGTGCCCACCGCCGGCTGTGGTCCAGTTCACCCGCACAAACTTGGGACTTCCCTGACGTTGCGGTCCGGCTACGCGCCGAGCTCCTCCCGGACGACCGCGACGAACCAGTCCACATCGGACTCGGTCGTGTCCCACGCCGTCATCCACCGCACCTCCCCGCGCGCCCGGTCCCAGTCGTAGAACCGCACCCGCTTGCGGATCCGGTCGGCGACCTCGACCGGCAACGTCACGAACAGCGCGTTCGCCGCCGTCTCCTGCGTGAACGCGAGCCCGGGAACCTCCTCCAGCGCCGCCCGCAGCCGTGCCGCCATCGCGTTCGCGTGCGCCGCCGACCGCACCCCGAGGTCGCCGTCGAACAGCGCGAGCAGCTGCGCGGACGCGAACCGCATCTTGCTCGGCAGCTGCATCATCAGCTTGCGCAGGTACCGCAGCCCGGTTGCCCGGCCGGGGTCGAGCACGACCACCGCCTCCGCGCCCAGCAACCCCGCCTTCGTGCCACCGAGGCTGATGACGTCCACGCCCGCGTCGGTGGTGAACTCGCGGAACGGCACCCCGAGCGCGGCGGCCGCGTTCCACAGCCGCGCGCCGTCCACGTGCACGGCCATGTCCCGCTCGTGCGCGTAGTCGCAGATCGCCCGCAGCTCATCGGGTGTGTAGAGGGTGCCCATCTCGGTGGTCTGCGAGACGCTCACGGCCAGCGGCTGCGCCCGGTGCTCGTTGCCCCAGCCCCACGCCTCCGCGGCGATCAGCTCCGGCGTGAGCTTGCCGTCCGGCGTGGGCACGGTCAGCACCTTGAGCCCGGTCATCCGCTCCGGCGCACCGCCCTCGTCGACGTTGATGTGCGCGGTGGCCGCCGAGACGACCGCGCCCCACCGGGGCAAGACGCTGGTGAGCGCCATGACGTTCGCACCGGTGCCGTTGAAGACCGGGAACGCCTCCGCGCGCTCCCCGAACCGCTCCCGCACGACCTCCTGCAACCGTGCCGTGTAGACGTCCTCGCCGTACGACACCTGGTGCCCGCCGTTCGCCGCGGCGATGGCGGCGAGCGCCTCCGGCAGCACCCCGGCGTAGTTGTCGCTGGCGAAGGCACGCCAGCCGGTGTCGTGCAACGGCTCGATCGTCATGCCCGCACGGTAGCTGCTCCGATTTCTGTCGCCGGCTCGGTCCAGGTCCTGGATGGACACACCGGGCAGGGGAGCCCGCGTGACCGGTTCGCGGCGCTGTACGCCTTCGAGAGCGGATTCGACTGCTCGTTCACCCGCTTCCGCGCGGTCCGCGCACCTCATCGGGCTGACCGAGCTCACCGCCCTGCTGATGTTCGCCGCGGCCGGCGAGTTCCTGTCCGGTCCCGCTGAGGCCACGGTGCTGTTCCGGGCGGAGACGGGCGCGAACCTGTGGCCGGCCGACGCGGACGGCTGGCTGTCTGGGTTGTCCGTCGGCGGCGACGGCGCGCGCTTCGTCGCTGCACGCGACCTGACCGCGGTGGTGGAGGGCCTGCGCCCGGCCGAGAGCTGGTCGAACGGCTGGGGGAGGAGGCGGAGGAGTGGGACTGGGACTCCGGTGCGGACTTCGTGACGCAGGTGCCGCGGGCCCCGGCGTTCACGGATCTCGCGGTGCTGGCGGCTGCCTTGGACTGAGCTCCTCAGAGCTCGTCGTCGGCCAGCAGCCGCGACCGGACCAGGAACCGCACCCCGAGCGGTGCCTCCAGCGAGAACCCGCTCCCGCGCCCCTTCACCACGTCGATCGTCAGGTGCGTGTGGCTCCAGTACTCGAACTGCGCCGCCGACATCCACACGGGAACGGAGAACGAGTCGGCATCCGAGTCCACGGCCAGGTCCCCGAGGTGCACGTCCGACGACCCGGTCCGGAACTCCCCTGCCGGGTAGCACATCGGCGCCGACCCGTCGCAGCAGCCGCCGGACTGGTGGAACATCAGCTCGCCGTGCGACGCCCGGAGGCGGCGGAGCAGGTCCGCCGCCTCCGAGGTCAGGTCGACCCGTGCCATCAGAAGAAGCCCTGGGCGTTCTGCGAGTAGCTGACCAGCAGGTTCTTCGTCTGCTGGTAGTGGTCGAGCATCACGCGGTGGTTCTCGCGGCCGATGCCGGACTGCTTGTAGCCGCCGAACGCGGCGTGCGCGGGGTAGGAGTGGTAGTTGTTCACCCACACGCGGCCGGCCTGGATGTCGCGGCCCGCGCGGTAGGCGATGGAGCCGTCGCGGGACCAGACGCCGGCGCCGAGGCCGTAGAGGGTGTCGTTGGCGGTCTTCATGGCGTCGTCGTAGTCGGAGAACGACGTCACGGCGACGACCGGGCCGAAGATCTCCTCCTGGAAGACGCGCATCTTGTTGTCGCCCTCGAACACCGTCGGGGTGACGTAGTAGCCGCCGGAGAGCTCGCCGCCGAGGTCGGCCCGCTCACCGCCGGTCAGGACGCGGGCGCCCTCCTGCTTGCCGATGTCGATGTAGGACAGGATCTTCTCCAACTGGTCGTTGGAGGCCTGGGCGCCGATCATCGTGTCCGTGTCGAGGGGGTTGCCCTGCTTGATCGCCTTCGTCCGTTCGACGGCGTCGCCGAGGAAGTCCGAGTAGATCGAGTCCTGGATCAGCGCGCGGGACGGGCAGGTGCAGACCTCGCCCTGGTTCAGCGCGAACATCGTGAAGCCCTCGAGGGCCTTGTCGTAGAAGGCGTCGCGGGAGGCCGCCACGTCGGAGAAGAACACGTTGGGCGACTTGCCGCCGAGCTCCAGCGTCACCGGGATGATGTTCTCGCTGGCGTACTGCATGATCAGCCGGCCGGTGGTGGTCTCGCCGGTGAACGCGACCTTCGCGATGCGGCGGGAGGACGCGAGCGGTTTGCCGGCCTCGACGCCGAAGCCGTTCACGATGTTGAGGACACCGGGTGGCAGCAGGTCGGCGATGAGCTCCATCAGCACGTGGATGGACGCCGGGGTCTGCTCGGCCGGCTTGAGCACCACCGCGTTGCCGGCCGCGAGGGCCGGTGCGAGCTTCCAGGTGGCCATGAGCAGCGGGAAGTTCCACGGGATGATCTGCGCGACCACGCCCAGCGGCTCCTGGAAGTGGTAGGCGACCAGGTCCTCGTCGATCTGCGAGATGCCGCCCTCCTGGGCGCGGATCACGCCCGCGAAGTAGCGGAAGTGGTCCACGGCCAGCGGCAGGTCGGCGGCCAGCGTCTCGCGGACGGGCTTGCCGTTCTCCCACGACTCGGCCACGGCGAGCGCCTCGAGGTTGTCCTCCAAGCGGTCCGCGATCTGGTTGAGCACCTGGGCGCGGGCGGAGGGGGAGGTCTTGCCCCACGCGCGGGCGGCGCCGTGGGCGGCGTCCAGCGCGCGTTCGACGTCCTCCGCGGTGCCGCGGGCGATCTCGGTGAAGTCCTCACCGGTCACCGGGGTCGGGTTGGCGAAGTACTCGCCCTTGGCGGGAGGGACGTACTCCCCGCCGATGAAGTGGTCGTACCGGTCGCGGTACGTCACCACGCTGCCGGGCTGGCCCGGGGCCGCGTACTTCGTCATCGTCTCGCCTCCCGCATCGTTGCGAACCGGTGACGACGCTAGGGAGGGCAACGTTTCATCGACGTTGCATCCGAAAGGAGTAGTCCGGACCGCGCGTGCGGCAGTCATCCTGGTGTGATGCAGCCTCGCGAAGTGGCGCGGCCGGTGATCGCCGAGTCGTGGCAGCGGTCCCTCGCGGCCAGCGTCGACCCCGACCGGCACGAGGCGCCGGTGGTGCTCGCACCGGACGAGGTCGCGCACCTGCGCGGGGACCACCCGCTGGCGGCTGCCCTGCCGGTGCTGCGGCACACCCTCGCGATGGACGAGACGATCATGATCGTCACCGACACCACGGGCACGATCCTGTGGTGCGAAGGCGACAACAAGACCCGGCACACCGCGGAGCGCGTCCACCTGACCGAGGGCTCGCGGTGGAGCGAGGACGCCATCGGCACGAACGCGATGGGCACGGCGCTCGCGACCGGCCGCCCGGTGACCGTGCACTCGAACGAGCACCTGGTGCGCCGGTGCCACACGTGGACGTGCGCGGCGAGCCCCATCCGCGACCCGCGCACCGGCACGTTGCTGGGCGTGGTCGACGTGAGCGGCCCGTTGAAGACGATGCACCCGGCCGTCGCGCCGCTGGTCTCCGCCGCCGCCCAGCTCGCGGAACACCACCTGCGGAGCCACCTGCGGCCGCGCAGGCCGGTGCTGGCGCTCACCTTCCTCGGCGGACTGGCCGCGACCCTCGACGGACGCCCGCTGTCGCTCACGCTGCGCAACGCCGAGGTGCTCACGGCACTGGCGCTGCACCCGCGCGGCCTCACCGCGGAACAGCTGGCGTTGCAGCTCTACGGCGAGCGCGGCAACCCGACGACGGTCCGCGCCGAGCTGCACCGGTTGCGCGCCCAGCTCGGCACCGCGCTCCTGACCAGGCCCTACCGCCTCAACGTGGAGCTGAGCGGCGACTTCCTGGACGTGCGCGCCGCGTTGCGCGAGGGCCGCTCCGTCGCCGCCTACCCCGGTGAGCTGCTGGCCCGGTCGGACGCGCCGGTCGTGCGGGAGGAACGCGACGACCTGACCGCGGCGTTGCGCCGGCAGGTGATCGACGCCGGTGACGTCGACGCGCTGGTGTCGTTCGCGGACAACGTGGAGGACGCCGAGGTGCTGGAGCGGCTGCACGGGCTGCTGCCGGCCGCCGACCCGCGGCACGCACTGGTCTCCTCACGGCTGCGCCGAGCGTTGGAATAGGCCTTCCCGCCGGGGGAGGACGACAACGTGAAGCAGTGCACCAACTGCATGACCAGGTTGCCGCGCAAGGAAATCGCTGACGTCGCCTGGTGCCTGCTGTGCACGGCCTGCCGTGGACCGGTTTCCGCTGGCTGACCAAGTCGCGCGGCACGTGGGACCGCGACGACGAGACCGGCGAGGTCGCGTTGCTGCGCAAGCGTTCGCGGTCCGACGAGGCGGGGCTGCTGTACCTGGTGCGCTACGGCAGGGTTCTCAAGTTCGGCCGCGGCCAGGCCGACCGGGTGTACGGGCACGTCAAGCACGGCGCCGTGCCCGTGCTGGTGCTGCCCGGCGGTGAGGACGTCACGGACCGCTTCGCTCCCGGCTGAGCGCCGTCAGTCGGTGCCGAAGTCCCGCCCGCGAACCGGGTGCGGCGACGTGTGCACGTACCGGCCGGAGGGCGTGAGCGAACGCGCCGCCGGGTGCGTCAGGCCGAGCACGGACGCGAACACCTCCCGCGCACCCAGCACGATCCGCTTGAGAGCGGCGGACTTGCGGGCGTGCAACGAGAACGCCTCGATGCGGTCGACCACCCGGACCTGCGGGAGCATGACCACGACGGCGTAGGACGCCGGGTCCGGCAACTGCGGGCAGAGCCGCGCCGGGGTTCCGTTGTCGGACACGAAGTGCGGCAGCGCGGGCTGGGAGCGCTTCGGCTGCGAGGGCAGCGTGAGGGTGGTGCGCGCGGCTCGGCGTTCGGCCAGGGCGGCGCGGTGGGCGCGGACCTGTTCCTTGAACGCGGCGCGCTCGTGGTCGAGGGTGAAGGCGCGGCGGTGCCGCTTCAGGGTCTGCAGCTCGGCGAGGTGTCGCGTCACGAGGCCAGTATGCGAAGGCGCGCAACCGTTATTCGCCGGGTGAATCCGGAGGTCCCGTGCCGCAGGCTGGGTACCCCGGCGCCGTGGACAACATCGTCGTGGTGGGGCAGATAGCGCGTGATCTGGTGCTCGTCGTCGACGAGGTGCCCGGTTCCGGTGGCACGAGCCAGGTGCGGCAGCGCCGGGAGATGCTCGGCGGCAAGGGCGCGAACATCGCCGTCGGCCTGGCCCAGCTCGGTGCGGCGGTCGAGCTGGTCGGCGTGGTCGGGGAGGACGGCGTCGGTGAGCGGCTGGTCGCGCGGGCGGCCGCGGACGGCATCGGCACGGCGGGTGTGGTGCGACGGGGCGTGTCGGCGTTGATCGTCGACCTCGTGGCGGACGGGTGGCGGTACCTGGAGGACCTGCGGGAGCCGGTCCGCGAGGAAGACCTCCCGCTCGACGTGATCGCCGCGGCGAAGGCCGTCGTCGTCCAGCTCCAGCTACCGCCCGAGGTGGCGCTCAAGGCGGCCCGGTCGGCACGCGGTGTCGTGGTGCTCGACGGTGCGCCGGAGGAGTTCCGCGACGAGCTGCTGGCCTGCGCGGACGTGCTGCGGGCCGATCACCGGGAGGCCGAGCTGCTGACCGGACGCAAGATCACCTCGACCGACGACGCCCTGGCGGCGGCCCGTTCGGTCGAAGGGCCGGGGCTCGTGGCGTTCGCGGTCAACGGCGAGGGCAACGTGTTCGTCTGGGACGGAGGCGAGCTGGTGCTGCCGTTGGGTGACGCGGAGGTGGTGGACACGACCGGAGGAGGAGACGCGTTCATCGCGGCGTTGACCTATGCGCTCACGAACGGTTCCACGCCGGAAGAAGCCGCACGGCTCGCGGTGAAGGCATCGGGCGACACGGTGACTCGCCCCGGCGGGCGACCGGATCTGGCCGGGTTGTGAGCGGTGGGAACGACGCGAGAATTGTCGGTGCGGCACGCTACCGTTGGCGTGGTCCGGTGAGGGGAGGTCTGCCGTGCGGTTCATCGCCGTTGTGCTGTTGTTGCTGCTGAGCGCCGCGCCGGCGCAGGCTGCCAGTGGCACGTACATCCGCATCGGGCACTTCTCGGTGGACCAGGCGCGGGTGGAGGTGAGCCTGGACGGCACGGCGCTCGGCGGCTTCGACTACGCCGCGCTCGACGACTACCGGCGGGTCGCCCCCGGCGAGCACCTCGTCGAGTTCCGCACCGCGGACCCGAACGCGCCGGTGCTGCGCTCGGTGCTCGTGCAGGCCGTCGAGGGCAAGGCGTACACGGTGGTCGACCTGGCGAGCACGATGAAGGTCCTGGAGGACGACATCAGCCTGCCGGTCAACGGTCAGGCGCGGCTGCGCGTGATCAACGCCGGTGACGCCGAGATGGACGTCGTGCGGTCGGGCTCGTTCATCCACCGGGGCGTGCAGGCGAACAGCACGACCGGGTACGTCGTGCTCCTGCCCGACGACGACCCCTTGCAGGTGCTGCCGCGCGGCAAGGACTCGACCCAGCTCGACGTGACGACCGAACCCGGCGCGGTCTACTCGCTGCTGGTCAGCGCGCGCCGCATCGAGCTGCGGACCGACGCGAAGAGCGCCGAGGTCGTGCCGAGCGGCGGCCAGGAGACCGGCTTCGGCGGCATGGCGGGCGGCTGGGACTGGCTGACCGCGCTCGTCATCGCGCTCGTCGTCGGCCTCGCCATGTACTCGGTGCGCGACCGCCTGTTCCGGTTCGGCTGATGGGCAAGGGCAAGCTGGTGATGGCCGCGGCGGTCGTGGTCGCGCTCATCTACATCGTCAAGGGCCCCGGTGCGGGCCAGGCACCGGAGCCGGTGACGGTGCGCATCCCGGCGATCGGGGTGGAGACGAAGCTGCAGGCCCTCGCGGTCGACGGCGCGGGCGCACTCGAACCGCCGACCCGCGCCGACCAGGCCGGTTGGTACGCGAAGGGCGTCAAACCGGGCGACGCGGGCCCGGCGGTGATCGCGGGCCACGTCGACTCGAAGACCGGCCCTGGCGTGTTCTACCGATTACCGGAGCTGCAACCGGGCGCCGAGGTGCTGGTCGAACGCGAGGACGGCAGCGCGCTGACGTTCGTGGTGAACAGGTCGTACTCCACGCAGAAGGTGGAGTTCCCGACCGCGGGCGTGTACGGCCCGACACCGTTGTCGGAGCTGCGGCTGGTGACGTGCGGCGGCGAGTTCGACCGTGCGGCGGGCAGCTACCGCGACAACGTCATCGTGGAGGCGGTGCTGAAGGCCTGACCAGACCGTTGTGTGCGTGAGAGGTCACGCGCATGTTCGCGTCCGTCTCGGTCTGGTGGGTGTGGTTCATGCCGACCAACGCCGCGTGCGACGTGCCGCCAAGCGTCGGACAGCTACCGCGACGACGTCACCGTGGAGGCGGTGGTGAACGTCTGATCGGCCCACCGGGCGAGCAGCCGGGAGTCGTGCGAGATCGCGAGCACGCCCGCGTCCGTCTCGGCCTGGTAGGCGTGGATCACGCCGACCAGCGCTGCGGTCGTCGAGGCGTCGAGCATCGTGGTCATCTCGTCGCAGATCAGGTACCGGGGCCGCAGGGCGAGCGCGCGGGCGAGGCAGGCGCGTTGCAGCTGGCCGTCGCTCACCTCGTGCGGGCGGCGGTCGAGCAGGTCCTCGGTGAGCATGACGAGGTCGGCGAGCTCGGCGACGCGGCCGGGGTTGTTGCCGAGCGGTTCGGCGATGGCCCTGCGCAGGGTGAAGCGCGGGTCGACGGACAGGCGCGGCTGCTGGAACAGCACACCGATCTTGGTGCGCTGCGGTGCCCGGAACCGGTAGCCCGTGACCGTGTCGCCGTCGATCTCCACGGTGCCCGCGAACGGCTTGTGCAGCAACGCGAGCACCCGCGCCACAGTGGACTTGCCGGATCCGCTCGGGCCGGCGAGCCCGATCGTCCGTCCGGAGGGGATGGTGAGGCTGAAGTCGGTGATCACCGGGTGCCGGTAGCCCGCGGTGATGCCGTGCGCGCTCAGCACGGGCGGTGGCACGCGACGGCGTGCGGGTCGTCGGTCAGCACGGGCCGTTCCTCGCAGATCGCCATGGCCTGCTCGCACCGAGGGGCGAACGCGCAACCGACCGGCAGGTCGGTCAGCAGCGGCGGCAGGCCGGGGATGGGTGTGAAGGCGCGGTCGGGCAGGGCGTCCGCCAGGCCGCGGCTGTAGGGGTGGCGCGCGTTGTCGAGCACGTCGTGGGCGGGTCCGAGCTCGACGATCCGCCCCGCGTACATCACCGCGATCCGGTCGGCGATCTTGTGCGCCGCCTCCAGGTCGTGGGTGATGAGCAGGACGGCGTGCCCGTCGTCGACCATGCGCCGGAACTCGTCGAGCAACCCGTCGACCAGGTCGCGGTCCAGGCCGGTGGTCGGTTCGTCGGCGATGAGCAGCCACGGGTCGCCGACCAGCGCCAACGCGTTCGCGACGCGCTGCGCCATGCCGCCGGACAGCTCGTGCGGGTAGCGGTCGAGGTGTTCGGGCAGCAGCCCGGCGCGTTCGGCGGCACTGGCAGCGTCGCCGCCGAGCGTGCGCGCGGCTTCTTCGAGCTGCGACCGCGCGGTGCGCACCGGCGTGAGGTGGCTGGCCGGGCTTTGCGGGATGAGCCCGATCTGCCGGCCGCGGACCTTCGTGGCCAGCTCGTGGTCCGTGGCCTGGAGCAGGTCGAGCTCGCCGAGCCGTGCCGCCCCGCGGGTCTGGGCGTTGCCCGGCAGGAACCCGAGCAGCGCGCTGGCCAGCACCGTCTTGCCGCACCCGCTCTCCCCGACGAGCGCGACGCACTCGCCGGGCTGGATGGTCAGCGACACGTCGCTGACCGCGTCGACCGTCGCCCCCGGCAACGCGAACCGCACCGACAGCCGTTCGACCTCGAGGTTCACCACGTCAGCTCCGTGCGCCGCTTGGGGTTCAACCGGTCCCGCCACACCCCGCTGACGCCCGACACGGCGAGCGTCGTGACGACGAGCAGCAACCCCGGCGCCAACGACATCCACCACCCGCCGACCAGCAGCGACCGCTGGGCATCGTTGATCATGTTGCCGATGCTCGCCGCGTGCGGCGGCAGCCCGAGCCCGAGGAACGACAACGCCGTCTCGTGCCACACCGCGTGCGGCACCATGAGCGTGGTCGCGAGCAAGACCTGCGGCGCCACGTTCGGCAACAGGTGCCGCGTCAGCACCTTCGTCCTGCCGGCACCGCCGACGACGGCCGCGTCGATGAACGGCCGCGACTTCAACGACAGCACCTCCGACCGCACGATCCGCGCGGACGTGAGCCAGTGGGTGAGCGCGATCGAGATGATCACCGCGGTCAGGCTCGGCCGCAGCACGGCGACGATCACGATGCCCAGCAACAGGTGCGGCACCGACGCCATCGCGTCGACCAGCCGCATCAACACCCGGTCGACCCACCCGCCGACCGCCCCGGCCAGCGCACCCACCGCAGTGCCGACAACCGCCGAGATGGTCGCCGCGACAATGCCCACCGTCAGCGACACACGCAGCGCATAGATGCACCGCAGCAGCACGTCCCGCCCAAGCTCGTCGGTGCCGAACAGGTGCGCCGCCGACGGCGCCTGGTTGGCCACGGCGAGGTCGACGTACTGCTCATTGAGGTCGACGACCAGCGGAACGACGATGGTCGCCAGCGCGACGACCACCAGCACGGTCGCTGCCGGAACCAGCCGCAGCCGAGGCGACCGCGGCGGTCCAGCGGCGGTGAGCCGCGACCGCGGCGCACTGCGCCAGGCCAGGTCAGCCATGGTCCGCTCCCGTCTCCGCCCGCCGTACGTCACCCGGACGGGTGGTCGTTGTCCTGATCCGCGCCTGGCCGCGTCTGGTTGATGTCCGGAAGTACCCAACTCGTTCGCCCGCGAAGTGAGGAAGCGCGGATGGGGGCGGACCGCTGCCCAGTCGCCCCGGCACTGCCAGTCGGGTCGGGGCCGCCAGTCGGGTCGAGGGGCAGCCGGCCGCAGTCAGGAGTCCGTCAGCCATCGACCGCCACCCTCGGGTCGGCGAGCGCGTAGAGGACGTCGGCGAGGAGGTTCCCCACCAGCACCACAGCGGTGGCCATCACGGTCAGGGCACCGAGCAACGCGAAGTCCACGTTCAGCGCCGCCTCCACGGTGGCGCGCGCGATGCCCGGCCACGAGAACACCGTCTCCACCAGCAACGCCCCCGTGATCAGCTCGGGCAGCCGCGCCCCGAGCAGCGTCAGGAACGGCAGGAGCGAGGTGCGCAGCGCGTGCCCCGTGACCACCAGCCGGTCGGGCAGCCCGCGGGCCCGCGCGCCGATCACGTGGTCCTGCGTGAAGGACTCGAGGAGGTTCTGCCGCACGAACAGCACGAACCACGGCGCCTGCGAGATCGCCAGCACCGCCACCGGCAGCACCATGTGCACCGCGACCCCGCCGACGGTGACCGGCTCCGCCCCGCTCGTCACGCCGCCGCCGGGCAGCCAGCGCAGCTGCAGCGCGAACACGTACAGCACCGCCAGCCCCACCCAGAACACGGGCGCGGCCTCCAGCGCGTAGCAGCCGCCGGTGACCACGCGGTCCAGCCACGTGCCCTGCCGCCACGCCGCGGCCGTGCCCAGCAGCAGTCCGAGCAGCAACGCCAGGGTGAAGCCGACCGACACGAGCAGCACCGTCCACCCGAGACGGTCGCCGATGACGGCGGACACGGGTTGCTGCAGGGAGAGCGAGTCGCCGAGGTCGCCGACCACCGCGTGCCGCAGCCAGGCCCAGTACTGGGCCACCACGGGTTGGTCGACGCCCCAGTTCTCGCGCAGCTGAGCGACGCGTTCCGGGGAGGCGCCGATGATGCGGACGCCGAAGTAGCGCTCGACCGGGTCGAACGGCGAGGCCTTGGCGAGCACGAACAGCGCGAAGCTCACCACGAGCAGGACCGGGGCCGCGAAGGCCAGGCGGCGCAACGCCATCATGCCGAGGGCGCGCGACCTGGTCCGGGGACGACCCGAGAAGCGAGGACCGGTCGAGGAACGTCGACCGGCCAAGGAAGGCAGACCAGCCAAGGAACGCCGCGCCGCCGGGGCTTGCGGGTGCGCGGCAGCCGCCGGTGAGCCGGGCCCGTCGCCGTCCTGCGGGGCGACGACGGCAGGGTTGCTGGCCGCCTGACCGCCGACGGCAGAAACCCCGGCCGCCTGACCGCCAACAATCCCCTCAGCGCCCTCCGGCTCACCACCCGAAGCCCGAGTCACGACTTCGGCGTCCAGCGCTCAAGGTTCCACCACACCGCGTGCACGAGCCCGTGGTCGTGCGGCTCGACCTGCGTCTCCTGCCCGTTCCACTTGTCCCGCACCACGTACGTGTGCTCCAGGAACACGAGGAACGCCCACCCCGGGTCGGCGACGTAGGCCTGCTGGAAGTCGGAGTAGGCCTGCTTGCGCACGGCCGGGTCGAGCGACCGGCGGGCCGTGTCGAGTGCGGTGTCCACTGTGGAGTTGCGGTAGTGGCTCATGTTCACGTAGCCGGGCTGGCCGGCGTAGCGGGAGTGCAGCAGGGTGTAGGCGGCGGTGTCGGGGTCGTAGGGGTCGCCGCCGCCCCAGATCGAGGCGGCTTCGCGTTGGCGTTGCAGCATGACGTCGAACGTGGTGGCTTCGGCGGGGGCGTCGATGCCGAGTTTGGCGATGTCGGAGGCGGCTGCCAGGGCGAGCTCTTTGCGCAGCACGTCGGGTGCGGGGTACAGGACGGGCAGGCGGGCTGGCTGGCCGTCCTTGGTGCGCTTGCCGTCGGGGCCCTGGCGCCAGCCTGCCTCGTCGAGCAGGCGGGCGGCTTCCGCTGTGTCGAACGGGAAGGTCGCCGACGGGTCGTGCCACGCGGAGAGGTGCGGGGAGACCGGGGTTGCGGCCGGGGTGCCGGAGCCGGCGAGAACGGTGTCGATCATGGCCTGGCGGTTGATGGCCAGGTTCAGGGCGCGGCGGATGCGGGGGTCGGAGGTGAAGGGGAGCTCCGAGGGCAGGCCGATGCCGCGGTAGTCGGCGGACGGGTTGCGCACCACGCGGTAGCCGGAGCGGTCGGTGTAGGAGCGGGCGAGTTTCGGGGGCAGGACGGTGCCGTCGAACTCGCCGGCGGCCATGCGGGTGGCGCGGGCGTTGTCGTCGGGGACGAACACCACGGTCACGGTCTTGATCGCGGGGGCGCCGGCCCAGTGCTGCTCGTTGGCCTTGAGAACCAGGCGGTCGCCCTTGCGCCACTCCGCCACCGCGTACGGGCCGGTGCCGACGGGGGCGGTGTTGAACGGCGCGGTGTTCACGTCGGCGCCGGCGAACTTCGCCGCGGGCACGATGCCCAGGGTCAGCTGCTGGGCGAACGGGGCGTAGGGGTAGGAGAGCGTGAACCGCACGGTCGCCGGGTCGACGGCCACGACGTCGGCGACGGCGTCGAAGCGGGAGGCGATCGTGGAGTTCACCTTCTTGTCCAGCACGGACTTGTACGTGAACACGACGTCCGAGGCGGTCAGCGGAGTGCCGTCGGAGAACGTGACACCGGTGCGCAGCTTCGCCGTCCACGTGAGGCCGTCGGCCGACGCGGTGGGCAGCTCGGCGGCCAGTGCGGGGACCAGCTTCAGCGCGGCGTCGCGGGCGACCAGGCCGTCGAAGACCTTCGCGGCACCGTCGGGGGCGTAGCCGAGCACCGGGTTCAGGTTCTCCGGTTCGCTGCCGGCGCCGATCACGATGGACGTCGCCGAGCCGGTCACCGCGCCGTCCGGTGACGTGCACGCCGTCGCCGCCAGTGCGGCGGTCAGCAGTGCGAGGACCGTTCGGCGCATGCAGTTCCTCCCGGGGTGTCCGTGTTGCCGGGTGCAGCTAACAGCAATGAAGTTGCAACAGGCAATAGTTGGCAACACCACACCAAGATCGACGGGGAGGACGCTTGCACGCCGGAGAAGGGCGGACGCGCTAGGTTCGGAGCAGTCGGGGGGAGAGGTCGTGCTCAAGATCGCAGTCCGGGTGTTCGCCGTCGTCGCGGTGACCAGCGGTGTGCTGCTGGCCGTGACGGCACTGGTGCCGGGTGCGGGGACGGCGCTCGTCAACGCCGGCCTGCTGGGGGTGCTGGCCGGTCCGGTGGCGCTCGGGACCTACGCGGGCGGCCTGCTGCCCAGGCCCGCCGGGGTGCGGGTCCTCACCGGGATCGGCGTGGCGTTCATCGCGTTCAGCATCACGACCAACCTCGCGCAGGTGGTGTCGCTGGCGACGGAGCCGGGGTCGTCGCGCGACCACCTCGAACACGGCGTCTTCGCCGTGCTGTGGCTGCTCCTCGGGCTGTTCCTGGTCTGGGACGCGAAGCGGCTCAGTGCGACTCCCTCCTGACCTCCGACCCGCTGGACCCCAGCAGGAAGTCCAGGTCGGCACCGGTGTCGGCGCCGAGCACGTGGTCGACGTAGAGCCGTTCCCAGCCACGCCGGGGAGCCGCGAACGCGGCGGTCATCCGCGGGCTCGGCGTGCGGTCGAGGAAGTCCGGTGCCTCCACGTCGATGCGCCGGTTCGCCACGTCGAGCACGATCACGTCACCGGTGCGCACCAGGCCGAGCGGCCCGCCTGCCGCGGCCTCGGGGGCCACGTGCAGGACGACCGTGCCGTAGGCGGTGCCGCTCATGCGGCCGTCGCAGATCCGCACCATGTCGCGGACGCCCTGCTCCAGCAGCTTTTTGGGCAACGGCATGTTCGACACCTCCGGCATGCCGGGGTAGCCGCGCGGGCCGCAGCCGCGCAGCACCAGCACGGAGCCGGCGTCCACGTCGAGGTCCGGGTCGTCGATGCGGGCGTGGAAGTCCTCGATGCTGTCGAACACCACGGCCCTTCCCCTGTGCCGCAACAGCTCCGGTGACGCGGCCGCCGGTTTCACCAGCGCGCCCTGCGGGGCGAGGTTGCCGCGCAGCACGGCGATGCCGCCCTCGGCGATGATCGGCTGCGCGCGGCTGCGGATCACCTCGGGGTCCCAGATCGGGGCGTCGTCGAGGTGGTCGACGAGCGGCCGGCCGGTCACGGTCACACCGGCCGGGTCGAGCAGGTCGCGGACCTCGCGCAGCACCGCGAGCAGGCCGCCCGCGCGGTGGAAGTCCTCCATCAGGAACCGGCCGGCGGGCTGGAGGTCCACCAGCAGCGGCACCCCGGAGCCGATGCGGTCGAAGTCGTCGAGCACCAGGTCGACGCCGAGGCGGCCCGCGATGGCGAGCAGGTGGACCACGGCGTTGGTCGAGCCGCCGATCGCCGCGAGCGCCACGATCGCGTTGTGGAACGACGCCTTCGACAGGAACGTGCTGGGGCGCCGGTCCTCCGCCACGAGCTGAACGGCGAGGCGGCCGGTGCCGTGGGAGGCCTCCAGCAGCCTGCTGTCCGGTGCCGGGGTGCCCGCCACACCGGGGACGACGGTGCCGAGCGCCTCCGCCACCAGCGCCATGGTCGAGGCGGTGCCCATGGTGTTGCAGTGGCCGCGGCTGCGGATCATCGCCGACTCGGAGCGGAGGAACTGCTCCTGCGACAACGTGCCCGCGCGCACCTCCTCCGACAGCCGCCACACGTCCGTGCCGCACCCCAGCGGCACCCCGCGGAACGTGCCCGTCAGCATCGGGCCACCGGGCACCACCACGGCCGGGATGTCGACGGACGCGGCGGCCATCAGCAGCGCGGGGATCGTCTTGTCGCAGCCGCCGAGCAGCACCACGCCGTCGACCGGGTTGGCGCGCAGCATCTCCTCGGCCGCCATCGCGGCCATGTTGCGCCACAGCATCGCGGTGGGGCGGACGTTGGTCTCGCCGAGCGACACCACCGGCAGGTTCAACGGGATGCCACCGGCTTCGTACACGCCGTTCGACACCGCGGCGGCGACCTCGCCGAGGTGCGCGTTGCACGGCGTGAGGTCGGAGGCGGTGTTGGCGATGGCGATCTGCGGACGTGAGAACGCGTCGTCGGGGGTGCCGCGGCGCATCCAGGCGCGGTGGATGTAGGCGTTGCGGTCCTGCCCTGCGTACCAGTGCGCGCTGCGGAGGGTCACCCTCCTGTCGTACGGGGCGCAGGCGGTGGCGCGCAAGCCCTGGCGTTCGCGCGGTTGCCTTGCCGCAGAACGGGGTACTCGGCCCCTGCGTCAAGCAGTCGGCGCTGTTGCCCCGTTGGTACGAGAGGCGGTGACGGCATGATGACGCCGGCGTTGGACTACGCGCTCCGCGTCACGCGGGAGCTCGGCCTCAGCGGAGAGTCCTCCTGTGTGGACAGCGAGAAGCCGTTGAGGCTCTACATCGCGGTGGAGGGGCGGCTGCCCGGCCACCCCGACCACGAGGTGGCGCTGCTGTGGACCGAGTGCCACGGCTGGGCCATCGCGGTCGAGAGACCCGACACGGCCGAGGTGACCGTCGTCGAGCACCTCGGGGGAGCGGTGGAGCCGCCACCGCGCACGGTGGCCAGGTGGGTGCGGCGCGTGCTCGCCCGCGCCGACCGGCAGACGGCGGCCACCGAGACGCACACCCACCCCGGACAGGTCGCCTGACCTGCACCGAGACTGACCTGAACGAGACTGGCCTGCAACGACGAACTCGCCCCAGGGCTCCGTCAAGAGCTCTGGGGCGAGTCGCGTGTCGGGGTCAGCTCACCGCGACGGGTTCCTGCGCCTTCTTCGCGGCCGGCAAGTCGTCGAGCGCGGTGCCCTCGACGTCGAGCTCCGGCAGCCAGCGCAGCCACTTCGGCAGCCACCAGGCGCGCTCACCGAGCAGGGCCAGCGCGGCGGGCACCAGCACCATGCGGACCACGAACGCGTCCACGAAGATGCCGACCGCCAGCGCGAAGGCGATGGACTTCACGGTGGGCTCGCCGGCGGGCACGAAGCCCGCGAACACCGAGAACATGATCAGCGCGGCGGCCACGACGACCGGTGCGGCCTGGCGGAAGCCGGTGGTGATGGCCTCGATCGGCTTCGCACCGCGGTGGTGCGCCTCGTGCATCCGCGACACCAGGAAGATCTGGTAGTCCATGGCGAGTCCGAACAGGATGCCGATCACCAGGATCGGCGTGAGGCTGATCAACGGGCCGGTGCCGTCGAGGTTGACCGCGCCGGACAGCCAGCCCCACTGGAACACCGCCACCGTGGCGCCGAGGGAGGCGCCGATGGTCAGCAGGAAGCCGAGCACGCCCACCAGCGGCACGAGCAGCGAGCGGAACACCAGCACCAGCAGCACCAGCGCGAGGCCCACGACGACGGCCAGGTAGATCGGCAGCGCGCGGTCCAGCGAGGTGGCCACGTCGACGCTCACGGCGGTGGCACCGGTGACGTAGGCCTTGCCGCCGTCCAGGTCGGACAGCTCGGTGCGCAGGTCGGCAACGAGCTGCTCGGTCTCCGCGGTGTCCGGGCCGGACTTCGGGATGACGGTGACCATGGCGGACCCGCCATCGGCGCTGGGCTGGGCCGGCGTCACCAGTGCGACGTCGGACAGCTTCGAGAGCGGCTCGGCGGCCTTGGTCGCGGTCGCGGCGGCGTTGTCGCCCTCGACGAGCACGATGATCGGGCCGTTGAAGCCCTCGCCGAACCCGCGGGCCAGCAGCTGGTCAGCGCGTTCCTGGGTGGAACCGGCCGGCGGCCGCTGGATGAGCGTGGTGTCCATGGACGCGACCGGGATCGAGACGACGCCGAGCGCGACGACCGAGAGCAGCAGCGCGGTGACGCGGCGCTTGGTGACCAGGCCGCCCCAGCCGCGGATGACACCGCGGTCCTTCGGCTCGACCGGCTCGGCCTCGGACGCGGAGCGCTCCTTGCGGGTCAGCACGCGGCGGCCGAGCATGCTCAGCACCGCGGGCACCAGCGTGATGGCGATCAGCACGGCGACGACGATCGTGGCGGCGGCCGCGACACCCATCTGCGTGAGGAACGGGATGCCCGCGATCACCAGGCCGACCAGCGCGATCACCACGGTGAGACCGGCGGTGACGACGGCGGACCCGGCGGTGCCGACCGCGGTGGCGACGGCGTGGCCGACGTCGGCACCCCGGCGCAGCTCCTGCCGGTAGCGGTTGATGATGAACAACGCGTAGTCGATGCCGACCGCGAGCCCCAGCATCGAGGCGAGGATCGGCGTGGTCGACTGCAGGTCCATGAACCCGGTGGCGATGGTGATGCCGAGCGTGCCGATGCCGACGCCGATGCCCGCGCTCAGCAGGTTCATGCCGGCGGTCACCAGCGAGCCGTAGGTCAGCGCCAGCACGACCAGGGCGAGCACGACACCGATGGCCTCGGTCGGGCCGCCGACGTGCGGCGTCTCCTGCATCGCGGTGCCGCCGACCTCGATCGTGAGGCCCTGCGCCCGCGCCTTGTCGACGGCGCCGAGCAACGCGGTCCGCTGGTCAGCGGTGACCTCGCCGGGCTTCACGTCGTAGGTGACGGTGCTGTAGCCGGTGTCGACGTCCTTGTTGACGCTCGGCCGGGCCGGGTCCAGCGGGTTCGTCGCGGACGTGACGCCGTCGAGCTTGCCCAGGTCTCCGACCAGCTCGGTCACGGCCTGGGCGTGCGCGGGCAGCTTGTCCTGCGCGTACACGACGACGCGAGCCTGCGCGGTCTCGCCGGTGCCGAACTTCTGCTGGATGCGCTCCAGCGCCGTCGTCGACTCCTGGCCGGGGATGGACATCGCGTTGGACGTCTCACCGCCGAGCGTGAACGCGCCGACACCGGACCCGACCAGCACGAGCAGCCAGATGAGGACGACCGGGAGGCGGTGCCGGTGGGCACCGAGTCCGAGCCGGTAGAGCAGTTTCGCCATGGTGTTCAGGCCTCCCGGTGCCCGAGTGCGTCATAACAGGTAGCGAGGATCAAGGGGCGCCACGTCGTCTTGTCGCCCTCCTGGTTGGCCAGGAGGGTCAGCACGGCCATGGCGCTGAGCGCGCCGACGATCCGGATCGCGCGGGGCAGTTCCTGCTCGGGCTCGATGACGAACATCTCGTTGAGCAGCAGTTCGTCCTGCGCCTGCTGCGGGTCCTCGCCCGGTGCCGTCATCGACCGGAACAGCAGCGCGACCATGCCCGGCCGGTCGAGCGCGTAGTCGGTGAGCAGCTCCAGCGCCCGCCGTTCACGTGCCGGTCCGGCCGGCAGGTCGCTGACCAGGTCGAGCACGTGCCGGCAGATGACGCGGCTCTGCTCCCACGCGGCCTCGAAGAGGGCTTCCTTGCTGGGGAAGTGGTGCAGCAGCCCCGCCTTGGACAGGCCGGCGGCGTCCGCGAGGGCCTTGAGCGAGGTCTGCTCGAAGCCGTGGCGGGCGAACAACGCCGCAGCGGCGTCGAGGATCGACTCGTCGACTCCGGTCCTGGGCTGGCGTGGCATGAACCCGACTTTACGGTGTTCACCAACCGATTCGGTAGGTAAACCGACCGATTCGGTCGGTGGCCTTCGTCACCACAACGGGGGAATCATCGAGCGGGTTGAGATGACTGGTGGTCACCTCGTGCTGCCGGATGGATGAACCGGGACGGGCTTGATGCCGCTCTGGGGGCAACCACCGACTACGGGACAATGGACCGATGTTCGTCTTCGACGCGGAGCTCTGGCTGTGGGAGGCCCGCCGCCTGGACACCTGGACGTTCGTCACACTGCCCGAGGACGTCTCGGACGAGATCCGCGACCTGGCCACCCCCGGCGCGGGCTTCGGCTCGGTCAAGGTCCGGGCCGGCGTCGGCACCAGCAGCTGGTCGACCTCGGTGTTCCCGGACAAGGCGAGCGGCTGCTACGTCCTGCCGGTCAAAGCCGCCGTCCGGAAGAAGGAACAGGTTGGACCAGGTGACACCATCGAGGTGACGGTGGAGGTCGTGTGAGGGTCCCTACCCGCGCCGCGCGGCTGCCAAACGTTGTTCTTGATCAGTTTCGGGTGAGACACTGGGACACGTGGTCGCGGTCATGAACTGGTTGCGTTCGCCGTGCCCCGCACTCGTCGCCGATGCCGCCGGTGCCGTGCACGGCATGAACGAGGCAGCCAAGAGCATCTTCCCCTCCCAGGTCGCCGAGCTGCAGTGGCAGCACGGTGACTCCGTCAGCGTCTCCGAACGCACCTACGCCGCACACCGGGTGGACAACGAGGACGGCTCGGTCACCTGGTGGCTGCTCGACGAGACCGACCTCAAGCTGGAGCGCGAGCGGACGGCGCTGCTGACGCGGATGTCGAGCGCGTTGATGACCTCGCTCAACCCCGAGCGCTGCATGACCGTCGTCGCCGAGCTCGCCGCCACCCACCTCGCGGACGAGGCGCTGGTCATCGCGCCGCAGTCGAACCACGGGCACCCCGTCACGCGCTGCGTGCGCGGCGGGTCGCCCACGCACGAGCTGCAGCACCTCGACGTCGAGCAGGTCATCGGGCTCGGCGAGGCGCTGCGCGGGTTCCCGCCGGTGCCGTCGCGGTGGATCGACCCGGCCGCGGCGCCGGACTGGCTGGCCAAGGACGTCGTGTCGATCGTCGTCACGCCGCTGCCCGGTCACGGGGTGCCGGCCGGTGCGCTGATCCTGGTGCGCCGCGACCAGCCGTTCAGCGAGGACGAGGAGGCGTTCGCGCGGCTCTTCGCCTCACGGGCGGGCGTCGCGATGTCGGCGGCCGGCCTGTTCACCCAGCAGGCGGTCATCACCGAACGGCTCACCAGGGACCTGCTGCCGCCGGTGCTGCGCCGCTACGACAGGGTCGAGCTGGCCGGGCGCTACCGGGCGGCCGCGGACACCGAGCGGGTCGGTGGCGACTTCTACGACGTGCACGAGCTGCCGGACGACGAGCTGTTCGTCGTGCTCGGCGACGTGTGCGGCAAGGGTCTCGACTCGGCCGTGCAGACCGGCAAGGTGCGCACGACGCTGCACGCGCTGCTGCAGGTCGTGGACGACCACGACCGGGTGCTGCGCGCGCTCAACCAGGCGCTGCTCACCACCGACCGGTCGCGGTTCATCACCGTGGTCGTCGGCACCGTCCGGCCGGTCGACGACGGCCTGCGCCTCACCCTCACCTCTGGCGGGCACCCGCCGCCGCTGATCGTGCGCGCGAACGGCCTGGTCGAGGCCGCGAAGACGCGCGGCACGCTGGTCGGCATCCTGCCCGAGATCACGACGACCACCGACGAGGTGCTGCTCGGCCCCGGTGACTCCTGCCTGCTCTACACCGACGGCATCATCGAGGCCGTGGGCGGACCGCTCGGCGACGAGGAGTTCGGCGAGGAACGGCTGCGGCGCGCGCTCGCGTCGTGCGGCGGCATGCCCGCCGAGGCGCTGGTCGAACACGTGCACATGCTCGCGGCGAACTGGGTCGGCGCGGGTGCCCACGACGACATCGCGGTGATGTCGGTCACCGCACCCCGGCGGAGGTCCGCGTGACGGCGCTCGACGCGCTCTGGGAGGCCGTCCTGGACGGTGACGAGCACCGGGCGACCGACCTCGTGCTCGAAGCCGCGGACCGGTACGGGCACGAGTTCGTGCTGCTCGACGTGATCGGCGCCGTGCAGCAGCGGGTCGGCCGCGAGTGGGCGGCGAACCGGATCAGCGTCGCGCAGGAGCACGCGATCACCGCCATCAACGAACGCGCGGTCACGGCGCTCACGATCACCCGGCCGCGGCAGCAGCCCACGCACGGGCGCGTGACCGTGGCCTGCGTGGACGGCGAGTGGCACGCGCTGCCCGCCCGGCTGCTGGCCGAGGTGCTGTCGCTGCGCGGGTTCGCCGTCGACTACCTCGGCGCGCAGGTCCCGACCCCGCACCTGATCACCCACCTGCACCGCACCGGCCCGGACGTGCTGGCGCTGTCCAGCTCCATCGCGACCAGGCTGCCCGTCGCGCACGCCACGATGACGGCGTGCCAGGCGGCGGGCGTGCCGGTGATCGTCGGTGGCGCGGCCTTCGGCCGGGACGGCGAGTACGCGCGCCGGTTCGGAGCCAACGCGTGGGCCGCCGACGCCCGGTCCGCCGCGGACATGCTGCTGTCGCAGAAGCTGCCGGTGCCGACCTCGCCGCACCAGCCGATCGACGACCTGCCGCACCTGGCCGACCAGGAGTACACGCTGGTCAAGCGGACCGCGAACGACCTCGTGCGCGCGGTGTTCCGCGGGTTGGAGGAGCGGGTGCCCGCGATGCGCGCCTACAGCTCCGAGCAGCGCCAGCACACCGCCGAGGACCTGGCGCACATCGTGGACTTCCTCGCGACCGCGTTGTACGTCGACGACGACTCGCTGTTCCACGGCTTCATGGCGTGGACCGGTGACGTGCTCAACGCGCGCGGGGTGCCCGTGCGGGTGCTGGAACCGGCCCTGGACCTGCTTTCCGTGCAGTTGCGGGACTTCCCACGAGCGCAGCGGATGCTGGCCGGGGTCGAGCTGGACCAGTCGATGCCGGCGTAGCTCGCCGGCCGCTCGCCGCGGTGGAGGTCCGGCGTCAGGTGCGGCTCAGCGCGCGACCGCTCTCGATCAGCTCGTCGGTGAACGAGTCAAGCGCCCGCGCGAAGTCCCGGTGGTCGGGTTCGTGCCAGTCCTGCAGCTGGTCGAGCAGCCACCGCCGCCACGCCCGCACGAGCTGCGTGAACACCTCGGCGCCCTGGTCGGTGAAGCGGTAGCCGTCGTCGTGGAACGCCAGGTGCCCCGACCGGACCAGTGCCTGCGCGGTCGGGGCGAAGATCCCGCCGGGCACCTGCGTCATAGCGGCGATTTCGTCCAACGTCGCGACACCGTCGTCGGCGGAGGCCTTGTAGACCCGGCCGAGCAGCCACGCCTGCTCCAGCGGCAGGCCGACTCCCGAGCGCCGCAGCACCGCCGCGCCGGGGTCCTCCCACGACCTCGCCACCACCGCGGACACCAGCTTGCGCAGCTCGTCGTAGGAGTTCGACGGCGGCGCGGCGAAGCTCTCGCCGACACCGCTGTTGCCGGTCGCGGCGGCGCGGGAGGTGTCCCGCAGCGGCACCTCGGGCAGGAACACGGCGACCAGCAGTGCGACCAGGCCGATCGGGGCGGCGATGAGGAACATCGTCTGCACCGTCTCGGCGTACCCGGCGACGATCGGCGCACGGACGACGTCGGGCAGCGCGTGCACGGCCGCGGGGCTCGCGATGGCCCGCGGGTCCACGCCGTCGGGCACGACGACGTTCTCCGGCAGCCGGTTGGCGTAGATCGTGCCGAAGAGGGCGACGCCGAACGAGCTGCCCATCGTGCGCAGGAAGCTGATGCCCGAGGTGGCCACGCCGAGGTCGCTGTAGCCGGTGGTGCTCTGCACGACGATCACCGGCACCTGCATCACCAGGCCGATGCCTGCGCCCAGCACCACCATGAACGCGCCCATCAGCCAGTAGCTGGTGTCCGTGCCGAGGTTGGACATCAGGAACAGGCCGGCCGTCAGCACCGCGGACCCGATGAGCGGGAACAGCCGGTACTTGCCCGTGCGGCTGATGGTGGTGCCGGTGAGCAGCGCCGTGGCCATCAGTCCCGCGATCAGCGGCAGCATCCACAGCCCGGACGCCGTGGCCGACTCGCCGCGCACGTACTGCAGGTAGATCGGCAGGTAGGTGATGCCGCCGAGCATCGCGAACCCGACGACGAAGCTCAGGATGCCCGACACCGTGAACACCCGGCTGCGGAACAACCGCATCGGCAGCATCGGTTCCGCGGCCCGCTGCTCCACGAGCACGAACGCCACGAGCAGCACGACCGAACCCGCCGCCATCCCCGCGATCGTCGGCGAGGTCCACGCGTACTCGGTGCCGCCCCAGCTCGTGACCAGCGTCAACCCGGTCGCGGCGAGCGCGATCAGCGCGATGCCCGCGTAGTCGATCTTCGGCCGCGCGTCCGTCCTGATGGCCGGCAGCGCCGCCACGGCGACCACGATGACCGCGACGCCGAGCGGGATGTTGACGTAGAACGCCCACCGCCAGCTCAGGTGGTCCACGAACAGCCCGCCCAGCAGCGGCCCCGCGACCGTGGCGATGCCGAACACCGCACCGGCGAACCCCTGGAACTTGCCGCGCTCCCGGAGCGGAACGACGTCCGCGATGATCGCCGTGGACGTGACCATCAGTCCGCCGGCGCCCAGCCCCTGCACCGCGCGGAACGCGATCAGCATCCCCATCGACTCCGACCAGCCGGCGAAGAACGAGCCGACCAGGAACAGCACGACGCTGATGAGGAACGTCCGCTTGCGCCCGTAGAGGTCGCCGAACTTGCCGATCAGGACCGTCATGATCGTCTCGGCCAGCAGGTAGGACGTCACCACCCACGACAGGTGCGCGCCACCGCCGAGGTCCGCGACCATCGTCGGCAGCGCGGTGGACACGATGGTCTGGTCGAGCGCCGCCAGCAGCATGGCGAGCAGGACGGCGGCGACGACCAGGTTCCGCCTGCGGGTGTCGATCTCGGGCACGGCGCCGATGGTCGCGCAGGTCGGCGCACTCCGCAGCGCGTGCCGCGCACCGCGGCCGGGTTCCACCGGCCGGGCTGTGGGCCGACCCGGCACCCCCTAGGCTCGGTGGTGATCACCGCAGAAGGAGGCCTCCTTGATCTTCATCACCGCCAAGTTCCCGGTCCTGCCCGAGCACGCCGACGCGTGGCCGGAGCTGTCCCGCTCCTTCACCGAGGCGACCAGGGCCGAGCCGGGCTGCCTGTGGTTCGACTGGTCGCGCAGCCTCGACGACCCCACCGAGTACGTGCTCGTGGAGGCGTTCCGCGACGGTGACGCGGGAGCGGCGCACGTGCAGTCCGACCACTTCAAGGCCGCGCAGGCCGAGCTGCCGCAGTACCTCGCGGAGACGCCGCGGATCGTGAGCCAGGTCGTCGAGCAGGACGACTGGTCGCGCCTCGGCGAGATGGAGGTCGCGCCACGCGGGTGAGGCCCGGGGTGCACCACCGGGGTCCGGGGCGAGGATGGCGGGCGTGGACGCCTTCGTGGAGATGCCCGCCGGGTTCGCTGGCTCGCTCACCGCGAAGGTGCTGGGGGACAACGGCTTCTACTCGGCCGCGAAGTCCGTGCCGCGCGAGGAGCTCTCGCGCGGGCGCGGGCCTCTGGCGCGGCGCTACTTGCCGGTCGAACCGCCGGCGGCCAGCCGCATCAGGTCGGAGTCGAGGTCGATCGACAGCTCGGTACCGCCCGCGCTGCCGAACTCGTGCTGGTAGCTGCCCCACGACTCCTCGCGCACCTGCTTCTCGAAACCGGAGGCCATGAGCGCCACCAGTTCCAGCGCCGCGCGGTCGATGCGCTTGTTCAGCGCGGGGTCCGTCCAGTCCTCGGTGGCCGCGAACAGCGACGTCGGCACGACCACCGTCCGCAGGTAGGCGAAGAGCCCGCGGATCTGGTCGTCGACCACGAGTGCGTGCCGGGCGGTGCCGGCGGTCGCGGCGAGCACGACCGGCTTCGCGATCAGCAGGTCGTTGTCGAGGACCTGGAAGAACGACGTGAACAGGCCGCTCGCGCCCGCCTTGTAGACCGGCGTCGAGGCGACGACCGCGTCGGCGTGCTGCAACGTGGTGATCGCCTGCTGCAGCCCGGGGCCGACGTGGTTCGACACCAGGGCGTTCGCGATCTCCGTGGCGAGCGTGCGCAGCTCGACCACCTGCGTCCGCACGGTCAGCGACCGCTGCCCGGCCAGTGCGGTGACGCGGCCGGCGACGCGGTCGGCGAGCAGCCGGGTGGACGACGGGTCGCTGGTGCCCGCCGACACGACGGCGAGCTGGAAGGTGGTGCCCATTACTCCTCGCTCTGGCTGAGCTTGCCGCAGATCGCGGCGAGTTGGTCGAGTTCTTGCGGCGTGAGGACGCTCAACGCGCGCGTGACGCTGCGCGCGTGCGGGCGGCCGATCGCCTGCTGGGTCTCCCGGCCGGCCGGGGTGAGCGACAGGCGAACACCCCGCCGGTCGCCGGGATCGGGGCAGCGGTCCACCAGCCCGCGGTCGACCAGCCGGTCGACCATGCGGGACAGGGCGGGCTGGCTGAGCAGCACGTGCCGGTTCAGCTCGCTCATCCGAAGTGGACCGTCGCACTTGGACAGGGTGTAGAGCACGTCGTACTCGCGCATGCTCAGGTCACCCCACACGTCCTCGGCGTTGAACCGCTTCACGAGCACGGCGTAGGAGGTCATCAGCGCCTCCCACGCCTCGTTCGCCCTGGTCACCGCGCCTACCTCACTCGGAGTCCTGGTAGGGCGAGCCACCGGTGACGTTGTCGCCGCGGTTGGCGTTCGGCCGCGGCTGGCGGACCGGTCCGTCGCCGTACTTGGCCTTCAGGCGCACCGCGTGCGTCGGCGGCTTGGCGGTCTCCGGGTCCTGCCGCGCCTCGATCTCCTTGCGCAGCACCGGAACCACCTCCTCGCCCAGCAGGTCGAGCTGGTTCAGCACGGTCTTGAGCGGCAGACCGGCGTGGTCCATCAGGAACATCTGGCGCTGGTAGTCGCCGAAGTGCTCGCGGAAGGTCAGCGTCTTGTCGATGACCTCCTGCGGGCTGCCGACCGACAGCGGGGTCTGCGCCATGAAGTCCTCCATCCGCGGCCCGTGGCCGTAGACGGGGGCCTCGTTGAAGTACGGGCGGAACTCGTTCAGCGCGTCCTGCGACCGCTTGGCGATGTAGGCCTGCCCGCCGAGACCGACGATGGCCTGCTTCTCCGTTCCGTGGCCGTAGTGCGCGAACCGCTGGCGGTAGAACTTGATGAGCCGCATGTAGTGCTCTTTGGGCCAGAAGATGTTGTTGGCGAAGAAGCCGTCACCGTAGTAGGCGGCCTGCTCCGCGATCTCCGGCGTGCGGATCGACCCGTGCCACACGAACGGCGGCAGGTCGTCCAACGGTCGCGGCGTGGAGGTGAAGCCCTGCAACGGCGTGCGGAACTTGCCCTCCCAGTCCACGACGTCCTCGCGCCACAACCGGTGCAGGAGGTTGTAGTTCTCCAGCGCCAGCGGCAGGCTCTGCCGGATGTCCTGACCGAACCACGGGTAGACCGGCGCGGTGTTGCCGCGGCCCAGCATCAGGTCCATGCGGCCCTTCGCCAGGTGCTGCAGCATCGCGTACTCCTCGGCGATGCGCACCGGGTCGTTGGTGGTGATCAGCGTCGTGGCGGTGCTGACGACCAGCTTCCGCGTGGTCGCCGCGATGGCGGCCAGCAGGGTGGTCGGCGCGGACGAGAAGAACGGCGGGTTGTGGTGCTCGCCGATCGCGAAGACGTCGAGCCCGACCTCCTCGGTCTTCTGCGCGATCTGGACGATCGCGTCGATGCGCTCGGCCTCGCTGGGGGTCTCGCCGCTCACCGGATCCCTGGTGATGTCGCTCACCGAGAACACTCCGAACTGCACGGTCCCCGCCTCCTTCTGTCTGAAGTTCTATGCGTTTGCATCTACCTTAACGCGTGGGGCGCCCGGCTATTCCCACTGATCCTGGGTGCATGGTGGAGGTGCGGGGGATCGGCAAGGCCTGCGGCGGCTGTGACTGTCCGTGCTCGCGGCGGTGGTGGCGGTGTGGTGCCACTTCGGCGTCCTGGGACCGGTGCCGATCGGGTTGCTGGTGCAGGTGAGCCGGGGGCCGTTGCTGCTGTACCTGCTGGGCGTGGTGCAGCTCCTGCTTCAGACGCTGCGCAGCACCGACACGACAACCCCGAGGATCGTCGCGTTGTCCCCGTCGATGACCTCGTGGGCGGGGTTGCGCGGCTCCAGGAACACGTGCCCGTTGCGGCGCTGGTAGACCTTGACGGTCGCCTCCTCGTCGATCATCGCGGCGACGATCTGTCCGCTGTGCGCCTCGTGCGTCTGCTGGATGACCACCATGTCGCCGTCGCAGATCGCCGCGCCGACCATCGAGTCACCGCGCACGCGCAGCGCGAACACGTTGCTGCCGTGGCCGACCAGCCCGCGCGGCAGGCTCAGCACGTCGTCAACGTGCTCGATCGCCGAGATCGGCGACCCGGCGGCGATGTCACCGACGACCGGCACCGGGACGGAGTCGGCCGAGGAGCGGGCGGTCGCCGGCTCGTGCAGGAAGACCCGCACGTCCATCGGCCGCGTCACCGAGGCGCCCCGCTTGAGGAAACCCTTGTCCTCCAACGCCGCCAGGTGCTTCGACACCGAGGAGGACGACCGCAGGCCCACCGCCTCGCCGATCTCGCGGGTGCTGGGGGAGTAGCCGTGCTCGACCACCCAGTCGCGGATGGCGACCAGGATCTTCTGCTGGCGCTCCGGCAGCACCGACGTGTCGAGGTGCTCAAGATCGTCGTAGGTGGTCACCGCGGTGATCTTAGTCGTCACTCGTCCGGGTGGCGGTCGCCGCCCTCGCCGGGGGAAACGGGTGCTCGACCGCGTTCCGCGGCCACACTTGGTGCAACCTGGCAGTTGCACATCGGTCGAATGATGTGCAACCCTGAGGTTGCAAATAAAGCCGGACTGAGGAGCCTGTCGTGAGCGTGGACCGGATCGAACGCGAGACCCTGATCGAGGCGTCGCTGGACCGGGTCTGGCAGCTGGTGACTGAGCCGGGGTTCTGGGTGGCGTCGCAGCCGTCCGGCACGGCGGTCGAGGGGGAGACGACGCTGTGCAGGAACGAGCAGCACGGCGACTACCCGGTTCGGGTGGAGACCGTGACGCCGCAGTCCTACGTCGCGTACCGGTGGGCCAGTGCGTTCGCCGGCGCGGAGCTGACCGCGGACAACACCACCCTGGTCGAGTTCACGCTCACGCCGGAGGAGGCCGGTGTGCGGCTGCGGGTGGTGGAGAGCGGGTTCGCGGCGCTCGCGGCGTCCGAGGAGGTGCGGGTGCGGGCGCACGAGGACAACACCGGTGGGTGGGCCGAGGTGCTCGCGGCGTTCACCAAGAAGGCGGAGAGCTGAGTCAGGTCGACGCCGCCGTCCACGTGTTGGCGATGCGGGCCGGCGAGGTCCGCGAGGGACAGGTCGCGACGCGCCCCGGTGCCGCGATGGACGGTGCCGGGGCGCGTCGAGGGGGAGCAGGTGGTCGAGGTGTGGCTGTTCACCGCAGACCTCGCCGAGGAGGACGCGTTCTGGGGGCGGGCCGCGAAGTCGTAACGGAGTCGCGCGTCCTGACACCCGTTCGGGCTAGATCACGAGAGACTGACCTCGTGGATCGCAATCGAAGCTGGACGGACAAGGGCGAGGCCATCGGGCACGGCGTGAGCTGGCTCGCGCGGTGGAGTCTGCGGGTGGCGTTGGCCGCGCTCGGCTTCTGGATGCTGACGTGGCTGATCGGCAAGCTGTGGGTGGTGGTGATGCCGGTGTTGCTGGCGTTGCTCATCACGACGGTGCTGTGGCCGCCGGCGCGGTGGCTGATGTCGAAGGGGTGGAACGCCGCGCTGGCCGCGACGACGGTGCTGCTCGGCGGGCTCGTGGTGCTGGGCGGGGTGGTGGCGGCGATCTCGTCGTCGATCGCGTCCGGGGTTCCGGAGATCGCGCGCAGCGCCCAGGACGCGGTGCAGCAGGCGCAGCGGTGGGTGGCCGGGCCGCCGTTCAACCTCAAGGGCACCGACCTCGACCGGTTGATCGACCAGGGCGTGCAGCAGGTCAAGTCGAGCATCGGCTCGATCGCGACCGGGCTGCTCACCGGCGCGGGCGCCGTCACGTCGGGGCTGGTCACGACGGTCGTGGCGTTGCTGCTGGCCTTCTTCTTCGTCAAGGACGGCATGCGGTTCACGCCGTGGCTGCGCGGCATCATCGGGCAGCGGGCCGGTGGGCACGTCACCACGGTGCTGGAGCGGGTGTGGGCCACGCTCGGCAGCTTCATCCGCAGCCAGGCGGCCGTGAGCCTCATCGACGCGGTGCTGATCGGGCTCGGGCTGCTGATCCTCGGGGTGCCGCTCGCGGTGCCGCTGGCCGCGCTGACGTTCCTGGGCGGGTTCGTCCCGATCGTGGGCGCGTTCGTCGCCGGTGCGCTCGCGGTGCTGGTGGCGCTGGTCAGCAACGGGCCGACGACGGCGATCATCATGCTGGTCATCGTGGTGGTGGTGCAGCAGGTCGAGGGCAACGTGCTGCAACCGATCCTGCAGTCGCGCGGGCTGCGGCTGCACGCGGCGGTCGTCCTGCTCGTCGTCACCGCCGGCACGAGCCTCTACGGCATCGCGGGCGCGTTCTTCAGCGTCCCGGTCGCGGCGGCCGTGGCGGTGGTCGTGCGGTACCTCGGCGAGGTGATCGAGGCGCGCACGGTCGCGGAGGAGCCCGCAGTGGACACGTCACGACCCGTCGGCGACGAACCGGCCAAGCCCGAACGTTCTTCTGAGTGAACGCCGACGAGGGCCGTCCGGTGGACGGCCCTCGTCGATGCGTGCGGCGATCTCTACCGCTCGCCCAGCTGCCACTCCGGCCGGACGTAGTGGCAGGTGTAACCGTTCGGGTAGCGCTCCAGGTAGTCCTGGTGCTCCGGCTCGGCCTCCCAGAAGTCGGTCGCCTGCGTGACCTCGGTGACGACCTTGCCCGGCCACTTGCCGGAGGCGTCGACCTCCGCGATGACCTCCTCGGCGACGCGCTTCTGCTCGTCGGTCTCGAAGAAGATCGCCGACCGGTAGCTGGCGCCGATGTCGTTGCCCTGCCGGTTGCGCGTCGACGGGTCGTGGATCTGGAAGAAGAACTCCAGGACCTGCCGGTAGCTCAGCTGCGCCGGGTCGAACACGATCTCGATGGCCTCGGCGTGGTTGCCGTGGCGGCGGTAGGTCGCGTTCGGCGTCTCGGGGTCACCGGTGTAGCCGACGCGCGTGGAGACGACGCCGGGGTGGCGGCGGAACAGGTCCTGCACGCCCCAGAAACAGCCGCCCGCGAGAACTGCCTTCTCCGTCACAGTGTCACTCCTCTGCCTTCGGTTCTCACCCAGGAGAACGTTCGGTGTCGGCCGGTTCATCCCCGCCATGATGTGACGTATCCATTACGGACGCGGCCGAACCGTCCAGCGCTGGTCAGAGGAAGGTGGTCTGTCCGATCGGCACGGCCAGACCGGACAGGCCGTTGAGGAGGCAGTCGAGGTTGGGGTTGGCCGCCCCCACCGTCTGCGAGGTGGTACCGATCAGCGGACCGCTGGTCTGCCAGGTCGTCAGCTGCACGGTGCCGTCGAGCACGTTGGTGCGCACGGTGAAGTCGAAAGTGGTCTGCTCGTCTCCCGGGGACCACAGGATGGTCGCCGAGCCGGTGAGGGTGAGCAGCAGGTTGCACGGCACGCCGCCGAGGCTGGTGGCCGTGCCGGTGGCGCTGGTGACCGCACCGCCGGCCAGTTCCGGGTGCGAACCGTTGGGGGACAGGCAGTTCACCAGGTTCGCCACCGCCGTCACCGACGCCGTGGTCTGCACGGCGGTCAGCGCGGGGCTGAAGCTGAGCTGCACGTTGACGTTGCAGGTGAGGTGGGGGACCACGGCGTGAGCCGGCGGCGCGAGTGCTCCGGCCGACCCGAGCACGAGGACCGACACGGCGGCCACGGCCCAGGTCCTGAACCGGCCCCTCGGAACTCTTCGGTGAATCGACACTGACGCCTCCTCCTGCGCGGATGTCCAGCCACGACCACCCGACCACGCGCGATGATCGACGACAATCAGCCGATGGAGTTGCGGCCGACCACCCGAATGGCACGCACGCCGTTCGACGCGGAAATTCCATTCCGGTCGGCAAAGGCGGCAATGCGTCCAACGGACTCACAACCGCAGAGGCGCCTGATAAACATCTGAGAATTGGATAAGTGACCGGGAGCACCGTGAGCGGTGACACAAATCGGCGAATTCGGTGACGTTTGCGCAGGTAGGAGCTGTAAGAAAAGAAAAGTTTGAACTCTGTTCACTCGAATGGATTATATTCGCGCCCTGTCATACCGGTCTTATTGTTCGTTGGTCAGAAACAAACAACGAACACGACCGATCAGGAGTGAATCGACATGCGCACCCACCCCCGGACCCGATGGACCGCCCCCGTGCTGGCCGTGACCGCGGTCCTGCTCGCCTCCGCCGCCGTGCCGGCGAGCGCGGCGACCACCACCGCGCTCGGCTCCCCGCAGGTCGTCCCGATCCCGGACAGCCAGGTGCGGTGGTACGCCAACGACTCGACCTTCCCCTACCTGCCCAACGCCACGGGCGCGGCGAACCTCGCGTTCTGGGTCGACGGCGTGAACTACCGCAGCACCGGGCAGACGCTCGACACGATGAGCCCGGTCAACCCGACGACGGCCGTGCTCAGCGCCGGCCCCAGGGGGAGCTTCGACGGCAACGGCGCGTGGCTGTTCCAGGCGGTGCGCGACCCCGGGGACCCGTCCGGAGCCATCTACGGGTTCTACCACGCCGAGGACCACGTCTTCGCCGACGGCGTGACCGGCTACGAGTACAACTCCACCGGCCTGGCGGTCTCGACCGACGACGGCGTCACGTGGACCAAGGAGGGGCAGATCATCGGCACGCCGCAGCCCCAGACGGCCCAGAACGGCGGCCACGAGATCAACTCGGTGGTCTACGACCCGATCAACAAGCGGTGGCTGGGCATCGGGCACGGCATCGCCTACGCCTCGACCGACCCCGGTGCCGCGCCGGGCACCTGGAAGGGCTGGGACGGCAGTGCCTTCACCGTGTCCATGCCCTCCACCTCCAGCGACGCCGGGAAGACCAAGCCCCTGTCCTCGCTGGGCTCCGACATCTCCGACTGCGACCTCACCTGGAACACGTACCTGGGCAAGTTCGTCCTGGTCTACAAGAACTGGGGCGACAACACCCACGTGTACATGAAGACGAGCGCCGACGGCATCACCTGGGGCGCGGCCACCACGCTGCTCACCGCCGCCGCGGGCAAGACCGTCGGCTACCCGCAGCTCATCGGCACCTCCAGCAGCGAGGCCGGCCAGCAGGCCACGCTGGTCTACGAGCAGTGGCCCTCCACCACCGGTCGCAACCGCGACATGGTGGAGCGCACCGTCCAGTTCACCACCGGCTGACACCGCACCACCACGACCGGCCACCAGCCCTGCCGATTGATCGGCAGGGCTGGTGGCACTGGCGCGGCGGGCGGCCGGGATCAGCGTCGCGCCTCCTTCGAAAGCTCGACGACCTCGTCGTCGCGTTGACGCCACCGCGGCGTGGTGCCCTCAGGAGACGATGTGCAGGAAGACGTGGGTGGTCGTCCCTCGCGGGACGGTGTGGACGCGCACGAGGTCAGCGAGCTGGTTGACCAGCAGCAGACCGCGACCGCCCTCCTGGTCGAGGGCCGCGGGGTGGCGGCCGGCGAGGGGATCGGCGAGGTGGCCGTCGTCCTGGACGGTGCAGACGAGGTGGTCGCCGGCCTGCCAGATGCTCAGCCGGCAGGTGCCGCCGGCGTGCCGGAGGCTGTTGGAGACGAGTTCCGTGGTCATCAGCGCGAGGTCGGCGGTGCGGGTCTCGGACAGGCCGAGCCGGCTGGCCTGCGCGGTGGCGAAGCGGCGGGCGTCGCGGATGCCGGCGGAGGACGTGACGTCGAGCGTGACGGCGTCCGGGGCGATGTCGAAGGGCTGGTTGTAGCGGTCGACGACGGCGTCGGGGGCGTAGCGGTCACTGCCGTGGCGACCGCCGGTCTCCCACACCAACGGGTGGGTGGCCAGTGCGTCGGCCACGACGTGTTCGTCGAGCGCGGCGGTGTCATAGGGGCAGGCGATGGTCACGTCACGACCGGCGAAGGCGAGGTTGATCAGGGCTTCGTGCTGGGCGCAGGCCGGGTACTCGACGTCGGTGCGGGCGGCCCAGATGGGTTCACCGATGATGCGGACGTGCTTCCCGGGGTGGCGGTCGGCGAACCGGCGCAGCACCATGGGGATGATCCGGCCCGGGTTGCGGCCCTCCACCTCCATGTCGAGCAGCAGCACGTCGTCGGCGCTCGCGCCGAGGCCCTCGCGCAGCAGCCGCAGTTGCCGGGCCGGCACGGAGGCGGCGACCGGGTGGCCCAGCTCCAAGCCCTCCGCGATGAAGGGCACCAACAGGTGCAGGTACTCCTCGTCGGAGGAGTAGAACACGGCGGGGTGGACGAACTCGCCGGGGAGCGGGAGGTCGGTGATCGTCATGCGGCGCTCTCCACTCGGACGTTCGTGAGGTCGAGCAGGTCCACCAGGACGGCCACCCCTGGCCAGGAGGTGCGCAGCACGACGGAGGCGTCCCGATCAGCGGCGTGGCGGGACAGGCGCAGCAGGGCGCGGTGGTCGAGGAAGGTGAGGCCGGTCGCGTCGAACACCAGCCGCCCGTCGCGGGGACGGAGCTCGGCGCGGTGCAGGGCCAGGGCGAACTGGTCCTCGCTCAGCTGGTCCACCTCGCCGGCGAAGGCCGTGCTCCGGTCATCGGCGGCGTGCAGCCGGAAGCCGGGGGAGGAGGTGTTGGCGTTGGGGTGCATGCAGGCCAGCTGCGCGAACGCGTGGTCGTCCACCTCGTCGGCGGCGTAGGCGCACATCGCCGAGAACGGCCTCTCGACCATGTACCGGTCGATCCGGTGCTCGTAGCGGGCGAACACGTCCAGCTGCGCCGGGGTGCGCACCAGCGAGGTGCAGTCGGCCGCGACGCGGAACCCGGTGAACCCGGCGGCCAGCGCCGCTTCCGTCGCCGCGACGTAGGTGCGCACCTGCGCCGCGGGCTCGACCACCGCACCCACCGGGTAGGTGCTGTCCAGCGAGGCGACCTGCGCGGTCTCGCTCTTCAGCGCCTCGTCGATCCCGTCGATCCCGTCGAGGTCCTCGACCAGGGAGCCGTGGGTGCCGGTGCCGATGTAGCAGACCCGGTGACCGAGGGTCAGGCCTTCGGACAGGAACTCGCGGACCCGGTGCCGGAAATCGTGCCTGTCGCGGTATCGCCAGCACACGTGGTCATGGGGTCCGAACCCCCGTCCGTGCCCGGCGAACCCCGACCTGCGCTTGCGCGTCACCTCAGCCGCCTCTCACCTGCGCCGCGGCGATCGTCGCGACCACCGGCCAGGATCGAGCCGAGGCCGCACGTCGTCGACGCGCCCACCGGTAGAAGGTACTCCCGGCCGCGGGCAGTTCGGAGGGTGCGACCGGCGGTGACCCGGAACGCGGTCACGACCTTCCTCGTGGGCCGCGGTTCTGCGCCGCGGCGATCTCGGCCCAGACGACCTTGCCCTCCTCGGTCGCGCGGGTGCCCCACCGCGTGGCGAAGGCGTCGACCAGCAGCAGCCCGCGGTGCCGGTCGTCCTGCGGACCGGCGTTGAACAGGCGGGGCCCGGAGGTGCCGTGGTCGGCGACGTCGATGAACAGCCGGGAGTTCTCGAGGTGCAGGCGCAGCACGACCGGGCGGTCGGCGTGCTGGACGGCGTTGGCGACCAGTTCGCTGGTCACGGTGAGCGCCGCGTCTCGCACCTCGGCCAGGTCCCACCGGGTCAGCTGCTCGCTGACGAACGCGCGGGCGCGTGCCGCGACGCCCGGCCCGGTGTCCAGCGGCATGGACGCCACCTGCCGGTCCGCCGCCAGGCGCTGCACGTGCAGCAGGGCGACGTCGTCGTCGTGGCGCCCGGCGGTGAGGCGGTCGATGAGCTTGTCGCAGGCGACCTGGAGGTCCACGTCGGGCGGCAGGGAGCCGATCTCGGCCAGCAGCGCGTTGATGCCGGTGGTGAGGTCGCGGACCCGGCTCTCGACCAGACCGTCGGTGTAGAGGGTCAGCCGTGCGCCCACCGGGAACGACGTCTGCCGCTGCAGGAACGTCTCGCCGACGCCCAACGGCATGCCCAGCCCCTCGCCGATCAGGTCCGTCGTGCCGTCGGGGTGGGTCAGGACCGCCGGCAGGTGACCGGCGTTGGCGAAGGTCAGCGTGTCGTCCGCGGGGTCGTGCACGGCGTAGAAGCAGGTGATGAACGTGGCTTTGGGGGTGACGCCGGCCAGCGCCGTCGCGTGCCGCAGCACGTCGGAGGGCGGGAGGTCCAGCAGCGCGTAGGAACGCACGGCCGTACGCATCTGCCCCATCACGGCCGCCGCCGTCACACCCCGGCCCACGACGTCGCCGACCACGAAAGCGGTGCGTCCGGCGGGCAGTTCGAGCACGTCGAACCAGTCGCCGCCGACCTCGGAGCCGGTGGCCGCCGGCAGGTAACGGGACGCGATGGCCAGACCGCTCACGTGCGGCACCGCGGGCAGCATGCTGTGGGTGAGCTCCGACGCCGTCGAGCGCTGGCGGTCGAACAGGCGCGCGTTGTCGAGGGCGATCGCCGCGTAGCCCGCGATGCCCTCGGCGAGCTGCTGGTGCCGCTCGGTGAACCGCCCGGCCTCGTGGTGACCGAAGAAGAACCCGCCCAGCACCTCCCGCGACGACGGCGAGACCACCGGGACGGCCAGGTAGCTGCACACCGGCAGGTGCCCCGGCGGCATCCCGTGATGGGGGTCGTTGCGGCCGTACCGCGGGTCCCGGGTGATGTCGTCGGAGCGGACCGTGCCCTCGCCGTTGAAGGTGACGGAGAAGACGTCGGTGTTGCGGGGCATGGGAAAGCGCTCGAACGCCGACTTCGGCACGCCGGACAGCGTGTAGAGGGTGTAGGACTCGCCGTACTGGTCGACGAGGTTGTAGAAGAACGCGCCGAACTCCGCCCCGGTGGCCTTGGTCGCGGCGTCCGTGGCGTCCTGGACCAGCGTGGTGAGGTCGAGCTGCGAGGTCAGCCGGCGACCGACGACCTGGAGGGTGTCGACCAGCTCGGCCTCGGCGCGCAGCCGGTCGACCGTGCTTTCGAGGTCGGTCGCCTGCTCACGGGAGGTGTCCTCCAGCACGCGGAGGTGGTCGAGCAGGGCGTCGCGCTGGGCAGCCACGTCGACCTCGCCGCGACCGGCCAGGGGGTGGGCCAGCAACCCGGTGCGGACGCTGACGGCCACCGCCCGGAACATCTCCGCGGTCTGCGGCGAGATCGGCACGCCCACCGACAGCACCACGCAGAACAGGCCACCGTCCGGCAGCGCGCCACCGAACGCCAGCACCGAGCGCACCCCGTGGTCCCGGACGAAGCCCTGGTCCGGAACGTGTTCGCTGCCGTCGGCATCGGCCACGAGGAAGACACCGCACCGCTCGCCCGCGTCCAGCGCCAGCCCGCCCGCGTCCCGCACGCCGAGCGCGGCGGCCAGCGCGAAGGCCATCGGCGCCGCAGCGGCGGCCTCGGCCGAGGTCGGTGCCAGCGCACCGGGTGTGCGGCGCACGACCGGTGCGTTCTGGCCGGGTTCCGCACCGGAGCCGGCCTCCAGCACCAGGCACCACGTGTCCGGACCGGCCTCATCGGGCTCGGATCGGCGCGCGACCTCCCGGAGCGCTTCGGGCAGCTCGGCGAAACGGCGGGTGGAGAACAACCGCGCCGACAGCACGACCGAGCTCCCGTGCTCGTCCGTGAAGTGGCCGCGCAGCCGTTCCACGACCTCAGCGGCGGCGGAGCCGAAGTCGTCGGCGTCCTCGGCCGCGGCGCGGAGTCCCGCGGTCAGCCGCACCACGTCCGACAGGCCGAACGAGGCGAAGTCGCCACCGTCCCGGGCAGGCCGGGGGGAGAAGTCGTTCACCGGGCTGATCCACCAGGTGCGTCGGGCACGTGCGCGTGGATCGTCAGCAGCTGGTGCAGCGAGGTGAGCCTGATTGCCGACTCGACCTGGGGCCGCAATGCGGCCAGGTGCAGCGCGCCACCCGCTGCCAGGGCGACCTTGTGCAACCTGACCAGCGCGCTGAGCGCACTGGAGTCGCAGAAGTCGAGCCCGGACAGGTCCAGCACCAGCGTCCCGCCCTGGGCGGCGAGCGGTTCGACCACCTCCAGCATCCGAGGGGTCGTGCCGAAGTCGAGCTCCCCGACGACCGCCGCGACCGTGTCGGCACCGCGGTCGTGCACCCCGATCTCCAACGGCAGCGCCTGGCTCATCCTCGCCTCTCCTCGTTCGCGGACCCGTCCAACGTACCCGCACGGCCACAACGGGCCGCACGCCCGGCACGCGATCTCCCGCGACCTGCGGTCCCGAATCCGAGTAACGAGCCGATCGGAGTGGCGATCCACGGAACGGGCGGCCTCACGGCGCCTTCGGGTTCCCGCGCACCTCACCCTCGGAGCGACGAATGCGTTCACTCAAGGTCATGGCCGGTCTCCTCACCACAGCGGCCACCGTCCTGGGCTTGGTGGCCGCCACCCTCACCATCACCTCCGCGCCGTAGCCGCCGAGGATGCCGGGCATCAGCTCCTCAACGCGGGCGCGCACCGGTGCGCGCCCGCCCGCGAGGGCGGATGTTGTGGCGGAAGAGGCTGCCGAAGCCGATCGGAGCCCGCTCGTACTGCGGGACACCGACGCGGCTGGTGACACCACTGCAGCGGACGACGCCCAACGCCTGGTCGTAGGCGGGCATGTGTCCCACGGCTTCCAGGACGTGGGTGCCGTGGCCTCCCAGTCCATGATCCTTGTGAAATCGTCCACATGCGACGCAGGCGCGGCGTGCGGCACCGCAGCGCTGTCCGCCGATGTGTGCAGGCGGCCGCGTTCAGCGGTTCCCGTGGCACCGGACCAGGAGTCATGATGGTGAGGTCTCGCGTAGGCGAGGGCTCAAGAGGCTGATCGGCGCCCCGACGGGCGGTCCAGGTGTACACAGGCCAATTGAGCTATGGCAGCGCAACGAGACGATGCATTATGCCTGTGCGGGTGAGTAAATGATTTTGTTCTGGACGATGTCGAGGGCCTTTCCGTCCAGCCGCGGCGGCCCGCCGAGCTCGCGCGTGGCGCTCGCCACGCTGGAGCAGCCGGCCGACACGCTCACCCCGCCGTCGCGCAGCCAGCTGATCGAGGTACTCACCGATCGTGCTGTCGAGCACTAGCCACCCTCGTGGTCATCAACGGACTATGCCCAGACTTCAGCACCCGCAGTGCTCCAGCGGTACGTTTGCGTTCGCCGGAGCTATGTCACGAACCGAAGCCATACTGTCGCCGCCCCAGGTAGTGGCATCGGTCCGAGCGATGCTGGTTGCGGTGATCGCCTTGCCTCAAAGAGGTTTGTGGACTGCGCCCGAGTCAGGATAGCTAACGTCGCTGAGGTCGCAGCCTTGGCGGCTTGGTGGTCAAATTCTGCCCGCCGACTTCGCCTTACGCCCTGTTCCACCATGTTCAGCGCCGTGATGGGGGAGTATAGCCGGTCCGAGCACATCGCCCCAAGCAGCGACTCGTTGAGGCGGATCTTGGACGGCAGGGCATGGCGAGGATTAGCGAAGCGAGCATGAATCAGTGGGTGCGCATGTGCAGCCGCTACCAGTCGGCCGAGGCGAACGCCTGAGTTTCAGCGGTTCGCACCACGGCTACATGCCTGAGGAATCCGCGCTCGCCTACCTGGTTGAAGGCAGAGCTGGTGCTCACGGACGGCGGCCACTGGCTGCTCAAGTCGCATCTTGAGTAGACCGTTCCAGTGAGCCACCTACTTCTGTCCATTATTCCGGAACAGTGTTGGAGGCTGGACATCGAATTTGCTGGCCATAGCGCTAGTAAAAAATCGTAGTCGACGTGGCAGTGATCACGTACCTCTCACTAGTGGCCCAGTGTGCGTACGGAGCCTGTGGCGTCATCAGTCAATATGCGAGCAGCCTGCCGTTGACCTCCTCGTGGAGCTGCCGTGCAGCTGCAGCGCGGTGCACAGGAGTTCGGAAAAGGGGTCGATGCTGATGGTGAAGGCGTGCGTGCAGGACGAATATATTGACGCTGTCAAGCATTGTGAGACCGGAAGTACCCTCGCGCGTCCGAGGAGAACTTGTCCCTTTCTTTGTGGAGGCTGAACTTGGGATCGCCCTCGCGCACGCGGAGAACAGCCTCGCTCGAAGTGGCTGACTGGGTCGACTCCGGACAAACACCGCCTGCACATCAAGAAGAGCAAGGCGCGATCCGGGCCGCAGGTGGCGTCACGCGTACTCAGGTAGATCATGCCGAGAGTTGTGGACAGAAAGATGTCAATTGTTGGTCATGTGCGTCACTCACATGCAGTACTGTCGTAAAATTATTCCAATAGAACAGGTTGATACTGCTCTTCTTAGCTTTTGAATTACTCCAATGAGACCTATTGCAACGAGTCAGGTGCAACTAGCCTCTGATTCGTGGGGCACTTGCGTGCCGAAAGGTACTTCGTACAGTGCTTACGGTCAGGTGGAATGTGTGCTGACCGCAGAAATTGGCTCACGGCAGGAGCTTATTTCATCTGACCTCAACGTTGAATCGAGAACACTGAAGGGGGATTTTGTGCAACGAGTGATCAAGGCTGCCCTTGCCGGCGTCATGATGTCCGTCGCCGTCCTGGGGGTCACTGCCGCACCCGCGCAGGCCTGGGTGAATCCAGGCACGCACACCCAGTACCCAGCGGAGGGCGGGACCTGGCAGTACGGCTTCTGGGATGTCAAGCTGCGCTCCTACTACACCGTCAACAAGTGTCACGGCTCGACCGTGATCAGGTACATCGACGGCAAGGAGACGAGTCGCTCGAGGAGCATCGACACGGCCTCTGGCGTCAGATCAACCGCAGAGATCTCGACTGTCAACTCGCCTGGGCTCGAAGCGGGTTACTACTACCGAACCTGCTAGCAAGTCCGACGTCAGGTTGACTTCCAGCCTGATGGCGCCGATGTGGAGTCTCACCCCCAGTGGTCGCGCGACCACTGGGGGTGAGTACCCTCGGAGATGATGTATCGCCGAATCGTTCGGGAGAGGCATGCACAAGCGTGTGGTGATAATGGTCGCGGGATCATTGTTCGGCCTGCTTGCTTTGGTGGCAACCATTGTTACTGACATCCTTGACCGAGACTTTCCTCAGGCGCTTGGCGTGCAAGCTAGAATAGGCGTTGACTTAAGTAAGTCCCAGCTTGCCGACAAAGAGGTTCTTGGAAAGCTCAGCGAACTCGACGCACGCTGGAACCTTGGCTTGGTGAAAATTGCGCCAGATCTTGTTGGCGACCGCGACCAGCGAGTGTTCGCAACCCTGAACGATAGAAACCTCCCTGCCTCGTTCGGCTGGTTCAGTGGCGACGAAGCCGGCAGGGTGGTCGGCAGGGAACGCCTGGCCAACTCTCCACCCGACGGCACCTACCTCGTAACAGGTGAAAGTGCGCAGCTCGACGATCTTGAAGATGAGCTGAGTAATGCGGGTGTGCGTGTGACTCGAACTGACGCATCAGTCACCAACAGCTTCGAGTTTGTCATGAAAGAAGGTAGTTTCGGTGCAGCGATCCTCGCCGCATTTGCTTTGATTGCAACGCTGGCGCTGTTTTGGTTGTCGATGAAGGCGCGCAGCCGCGCGCTCCGTGTGCTCGGTGGTTGCCCGACTATCCGAGTCCAGATGCAGGACCTGGGTGGCTTCGCGGGAGGACTGCTGCTTTCGGCGTCGGTGGTCACCACCATCGCCGCTGTCTATATCGGTGCCTCTCGTGGCTGGCTATACGTTGGTTACTTCCTCAATTCGCTCATCGGTCTCGAGTTCGCGGTCATTGTGATATCGCTGCTCGCGGCGCTCGCGATGTCGGCGTCCGCATGGCCGAGCGCGATCATGCTCGCCACCCGGCAACCTGCGGTGAAGAGTCTGCGTACGGCGGCCATCGTGGTTCAGGCACTGACGTTTGTCCTGGTGGTGTCGGCAGCTGGGCCTGCTTGGTCGGCATATCGAAGCTCCTCGGCCACAGCGGCTGAGACGGCCCAATGGAAGCAACTCGCGGATCAGGTCGCCATCACCTTCGGGATGAGTGATGAAGAGATGACCGCCGTTGAGCCCAAAATCGGTAAGATGATCCAGGATGCCGAGTTGCGTCACGAGGCCGCTTTTTCTTACACCTTCACAGAGTTCGCATTCCAGACGGATTTCGGTCAGTACTCTGCGGTATCCTTTGTCAACCAGCGCTGGCTCGACCTGATGACAGGCGCAGCGCCGCCTGAAGCGCTTAGGTCGGTGCCGTCTGACAGCGCTCGGGATTTGATGCGCTCCAGCGGTCTGGATAAACAACTCGCGCTTATGACACGTAGCGAGATGTCAGATGGGAAACCACTCTCGGAATTTAGATATCTGCGACCCGGCGGCGAATTTCGACTGCCTGTGTCCGAAGGTGGCAGTGGTCAAAGCCTCCGGTTCCTTGGTGATGTCCTGATCGCGGTCGTGCCGTCGGTTTACGACACGTTCAACGACAGGAACCTGACCTCTATGACGTCGACCGGCAATCTAGTGTTCACTGGCGCAGCGAACACCCAGCAACTGCTTGAGCGCAGCGGGCTTTCTGTGCAGGCACTGCGAAATCAGGGGTTCAAGGGAGAACTGGGTGTCGTCTACATCGCAGAAGAAGGAATTTTGCGCGCACAGTTCACCGCGTATGTTGTGTGGCTGATGAACCTTGCGTTGATCGCCCTCTTCATCGCCTTTGTCGTCGCTGCTGCAGTCAGTGCTCTGATCACCTCCCTGCTGCAGGCAAAACGCGACTTCCCGCTGAGGTTGTCCGGACGGTCGTGGCCGCGAATTCTTCAGAGTAGAGTGGCCAGGGAACTAGTGGCCGGCGCGGTTCTCGTGACCATTATTTTGCTGTTTCAGGGTTTTGACTCGATCGGTCCGGTGCTATTGGCTGCGCTGGTCGGCTCCATCATCGTTCCGTTGAGTCATCTGGGTACCGCGCGCTGGTGTTTCACTGGCGTCGGCAAGCGTCGAATCTAATCGGAGTCAGTGATGCTCATCGAGGCCGAGAGCCTTTCAGTGGTGATAGGTGGGCGGCCAGTGCTCGACGGCGAGTCTGTTTGCTGCGAGCCTGGGACAACGACAGCACTGGTCGGTCCCAGTGGTTCAGGGAAAACCACCTTGCTGCACAGCCTCGGGCTGCTGCTCCCAGTCAATCGAGGACGCGTTCTGATTGACGGCGACGACGCCACCAAGTACAGCTCGGCCACCCGGCGTAGGTTCTGGCGTGATCACGCCGCATTCGTCCTCCAGGATTACGGCATCATGGACGAAGAATCTGTGGCGTTCAACATCACAATGGAATCCAGCGTTCTGCGCAAGCGGGCTAAAGGTGATCCTGAGCGACTGACGCAGGTACTTGAGCGGATGGGTCTGACGGGACGCCAAAGCGAAGCCGCTAGCCATCTCAGCGGTGGCGAAAAACAACGACTCGCGCTGGCAAGAGCCATGTACAAGCGGGCCAGTGTTCTGTTCGTCGACGAACCCACCGCCTCACTCGACGCCTCCAACCGACAAAAGGTCATCGGTCTGCTCGCAGAGTTTGCCGAAAATGGCTGCACGGTCATCGTGTCCACGCACGACGCTGAAATGATCAACGCATGCGGCTCTCGACATGAAATCGGGACGAACCCATCATCCCCGCGTCTCGCAGACCAACCATCGCACTAGCGCAGAGGATCACCATGAAGCTCGCCCCTAAGATCGCTATCGGTATCGTGGCGGTAGCGCTGCTCGGCGCAGGAATCATGTGGTTCAGCGGCGTGCTCTCCTCCGGCGGAGACACCCATCCACCATGCGAGCAGTTGCCGACGACGGCCGAAGCCACTTCAGGGCTTTCCTCCAACCAGGCTTTGGCTGACGAGATCAAGGCATTGGGGAAGAGTACTTCGGTCAAGGTGGGCAAGCCGTGCCCCGCCGGACAGGATCGCGCGCTTATCGAAGTGACCTACGAATCGGACTCCGAGCGTGAGGCGATCGGCAACCTGCTCGGAAACCGCGACGGGTTCGGTGTCCCGGTGCGTTTGGTCAAGATCTGACCGTGTCTACATGCCGCCACGACCGTTGAAGCAGTCCTTCTCGGGACTTGACGTTCATGCCAATGCTGGTCAAGGCGCCCGCCCTCGTTGTGAGCACGACCTTGATGTTGGAGCCGTTGTCGAGTTGCGCCATGCGGTCGACGCCTCCGGCAAACGGCTGCACCTGTCACCACCTGAGGCCGGAACGGCAACCGGGCAAGCGGTGGAGATCGTCGCGCTGCACGCCTCCGCCGTGCACGCCTACGAGGGCCGTCCGTCGGACGGGCCGCGTCCCGATCCGGGGCCCGTCTCGCACGACCACGTCGAGGTGCGCGAAGCTCGGGATCGTGGGGGACCGGTACTTCAACCACCCGGCGCACCGCAACGCGGCGGTCACGTTCCTCGCCGCCGAGTCGCTCGCGCCGTGGCCGGTGGACCCGCTGGTCGCGCGGCGCAACGTCGTGGTGCGCGGGTTCGACGTGGACGCGTTGGTGCGCGGCACCGCGTTCAGCCTCGACAGCGGTGACGGGCCGGTCCGGTTCGAGGTGCACCGGCCGGCGAACCCGTGCGCGTGGATGGACCGGGTGATCGCGCCAGGAGCGTTCAAGGCGTTGCGCGGCAAGGGCGGCGTGCGGTGCGTGCCGCTCGACGACGGGGTGCTGCGCGTCGGGACGGCGGTCCTCGGGATAGTGGGCGGATGAAGTGGTTGTCCCGCAAGCCGACGATCATCACCGCCGTCAGCGTGGTCGTCGTGCTGGCCGCCGCGGTGGTGCTGTGGAACGTCAGCAGGTCGCGCACCTTCCAGTTCTTCGGTGACCTCGTGCACCGGGTCGAGACCACCGAGAACGTCGTCGCGCTGACCTTCGACGACGGTCCCGACCCGGCCGGCACGCAGCAGGTGCTCGACGTGCTCGCCGCCGAGGACGTGACGGCCACGTTCTTCCTCGTGGGCCGCGACCTGGAGGAGCACCCGGAGCTGGGGCGCAGGATCGCGCGGGCCGGGCACGAGATCGGCAACCACACCTTCTCGCACGAGCGGATGCTCGGTGTGACACCGGGTTTCGTGGCGAAGGAGGTCGAGGACACCGACGCGGCGATCCGCAGGACCGGCTACAGCGGTGCCATCCACTTCCGGCCGCCCAACGGCAAGAAGCTCTTCGCGTTGCCGTACTACCTGGAGCAGCACGACCGGACCACGGTGATGTGGGACGTGGAACCGGACTCCGCGGGCACACCGCCGAAGGACCGGGTCGTCAGCGAGACGCTCGCGCAGACCAAGCCGGGGTCGATCGTCCTGCTGCACCCCATGTACGCCGGGCGGGACCAGACCCGGCAGGCGCTGCGGCCGATCATCGCCGGTCTGAAGGAGCGCGGGTTCCGGTTCGTCACGGTGTCCGCACTCCTCGCCGCCCGCCGCTGACCCCCTGGCTTCACCGGCATCTGCAAGTACCAGACGCCAGCAGAGCAAGGTGGGCCGGGAAGGGAGCTCCTGGGCGAGTGGGACGACCGCGTGGCCGAGTAGCCTCCGCGGGTGTGGATCTTCTGCCGTACGCGGAGTACGCGGCGTCGCTGAGCAGGAAGCGCGCTGCGGCCGGGGTGCTGTTCCGCGACGACCGGGCGCGGGTCCTGCTGGTGGAGACCACCTACAAGCGGTGGTGGGAGATCCCGGGCGGTGCGGTGGACGCCGGTGAGGCGCCGTGGCGCACGGCGGTGCGCGAGGTGCGCGAGGAGCTCGGGGTGCAGCGGCCGCTCGGGCGGCTGCTGGTGGTCGACCACGTCCCCGCGGACGGGCCGATGCCGGAGGGGCTCGCGTTCGTGTTCGACGGCGGCCTGGTCACCGCGGCCGAGGTGGCCGCACTGGAGCTGACCGACCCGGAGATCCGCTCGGCCGGGCTGTTCCCCCTCGACGAGGCACGCGGCCTGCTGAAACCGGTGCTGGCGCGCCGGGTCGAGGCCGCGCTGCACGCCGTCGGCTCCGACGGGGTCGTCCTGTGCGAGCACGGGCGGCCGGTGCGCTGAGCCCGGAGACCGGGCCCAGCGCGGCGCGGCTCAGGCGTGCGGGTCGAACGCGATGCCGGCGGGCTTGGCGCTCGCGAGGTTGCCGTTGAACGCGCTGTCCTTGATCGCCAGCGAGGCGCTGCCGAAGTCCGCGTTCACGAGGACGTCGCGCACACCGCCGGGGAACCGGTCCCAGCTCACGAGGTCCGGGTACTGGTAGACGCCGTAGTGGTTCTCCGCCTGCTCGTTGTAGCCGGCGAGCCGGAAGCAGTGCGTGCTGGCGCCGTCCTTGTGGTAGATCACCTTCGCGTGGGTGCCCTCCCACTGCACCTTGTCGCGCGAGAAGGTGTTGTACTTGCCGTGCGCCGAGACCGAGACGTACTGGGCGACGTCGTTCTGCACCCAGACGACCACGTGCTCGATGTCGTGCCGGTGGCCGCAGCAGTCCCACAGCGGCACGGCCTGGTCCTTCTCGAAGTACAGGTCGTACAGGTAGGCGCACCAGCCGTTGTTGCACTTGGACCGGCTGTAGGAGTTGGTGTTGTCCAGGTCCGACTGGTCGTGGCAGTCGCCGTTGAGGGCACCCGAGTTCTTCAGGCCCGGCGCCACCTGGCCGGTCGGCGAGATCGCCGGGGTCGGGTAGCAGCCGTCGCCGTCGTAGTCGAACGCCGGCTGCCACTTGCCGTCCTCCGCCGTGAAGTTCGCGGGGATGGCGCGGGGCGGGTCGGCGAGCGCGACGCCGGGGAACAGCGCGGTGACCAGCAGTGCGCCGAGCAGGGCCGGCAGGAGCTTCTTCCTCACAGGGCCTCGATTCCGGGAGCAGGGGAGCGGAGAGGCGTGCAGGCAAAAGGTTGTACATGAACAGCGTTCACGTCTAGGTGGTTCACTGAATCTTTGCCGTACCGGGAAATTCACAACGCCGGGATCAGCTCGCGGCCGGTGACCGCGAACGACTCGACGGCCGGGACGGTCACGACGAACTGCTCGAAGACCTGGGCGTGCCTAGGTGTTTTCTCCTCGGGCGGTGTCGATCACGTCGTCGAGCACCGCGCGGGTCGTGCGCAGGTCGGCGATCATCCGGTCGATCCGCGCGCGTTCGTCCTCCAGCTCGGCGACCAGCCGCGGTGTCGCGACCTCGGACGGGCCGCCGTCGGCGTCGCGCAGGCACGGCAGCAGCGAGAACACCTTCCTGCTCGACAGGCCCGCCGCGAACAGCTCCTGGATCCGGACCACCCGGTCGACGGCGCCGTCCGGGTACTCGCGGTGCCCGCCCGCCGTCCGCGTCGGCGCCAGCAGGCCCTGCTGCTCGTAGTAGCGCAGCGACCGTTCGCTCACGCCCGTGCGCCGCGCCAGCTCGCCGATGCGCATCCCCGCCTCCGGAACGGACTTGAACCTGACATTGATGTCAACTCCTACCGTCGGGACATGACGGAGAACAAGCTCTACGACTACTCGCCGATCATCGACCGCCCGCCGCTGGCCTGGCCCAACGGCGCGAGGGTCGCCGTGTACGTCGGCTTGAACGTGGAGCACTTCCTGCTCGGCACGCCGTCCACGAGCATCTGGCCGGGCACCGCCGAGCTCACGCCCGACCCGCTCAACCACGGCTGGCGCGACTACGGCCCCCGCGTCGGCATCTGGCGCACCATCGACGCGCTCGACCGCCACGGCCTGCGCGCCAGCGTCCTGCTCAACTCCCTGGCGGCGAGGCGGTACCCGCGGATCGTCGAGGCCGGCGTCGAGCGCGACTGGGCGTGGCTCGCGCACGGCGAGACGAACTCCAAGCTGCACACCGGTCTGACGGAGGAACGCGAACGCGAGGTGCTCGCCGACGTCGTGAACACGATCGAGGACGCGACCGGCACCCGGCCGCGCGGCTGGATGGGGCCGGGGCTCACCGAGACCTCCCGCACGCCGCAGCTGCTCGCCGAGCTCGGGCTGAGCTACGTGCTCGACTGGACCGCCGACGACCAGCCGTTCCGGCTCACCGTCCCGGGCATGATCAGCGTGCCGTACTCGGTGGAGCTCAACGACCTGATGCTGCTCGACCGCTCCGGGCCCGACTTCCTGCGGATGGTCGAGGACCAGTACGAGGTGCTGCACGCCGAGGGCGGCCGGGTGCTCGCGCTGGCGCTGCACCCGTTCGTCACCGGTCAGGCGTTCCGGCACAAGTACCTCGACCGGGCGCTCGCCCACCTCGCTGCCGCACCCGACGTGTGGCTCACGACCAGCGACGACATCGCCGAGCACTACCTGAGGCACAACTAACAGCCACCCCGGCGTGCATGTTCATACACAGTTGTGCATAATCATTGTCGTGTCCAAGGTGCTCACTTCACTTCCCGCCGGCGAACGCGTCGGCATCGCCTTCTCCGGTGGTCTCGACACTTCCGTCGCGGTCGCGTGGATGCGTGAGAAGGGCGCGGTGCCGTGCACGTACACCGCGGACATCGGTCAGTACGACGAGCCGGAGATCGACAAGGTCCCCGGCCGCGCGGGCACGTACGGCGCGGAGATCGCGCGTCTCGTGGACTGCCGCTCGGCGCTCGTCGAGGAGGGGCTCGCGGCACTGGCGTGCGGCGCGTTCCACATCCGCTCCGGTGGCCGCGCGTACTTCAACACGACCCCGCTCGGCCGCGCCGTCACGGGCACCATGCTCGTGCGCGCCATGCTCGACGACGACGTCCAGATCTGGGGCGACGGCTCGACCTACAAGGGCAACGACATCGAGCGGTTCTACCGCTACGGCCTGCTCGCGAACCCGTCGCTGCGGATCTACAAGCCGTGGCTGGACGCGGAGTTCGTGACCGAGCTCGGCGGCCGCAAGGAGATGTCCGAGTGGCTGCTGGAGCGCGACCTGCCCTACCGGTCGAGCGTCGAGAAGGCGTACTCCACCGACGCGAACATCTGGGGTGCGACGCACGAGGCCAAGTCGCTCGAGCTGCTCAACGAGGGCATCGAGATCGTCGAGCCGATCATGGGCGTCAAGTTCTGGGACCCGTCGGTCGAGATCGCCGCCGAGGACGTGACCATCGGGTTCGAGCAGGGCCGCCCGGTCACCATCAACGGCAAGGAGTTCGGCAGCTCCGTCGACCTCGTGCTGGAGGCCAACGCGATCGGTGGCCGCCACGGTCTGGGCATGTCCGACCAGATCGAGAACCGCATCATCGAGGCCAAGAGCCGCGGCATCTACGAGGCGCCCGGCATGGCGCTGCTGTACATCGCCTACGACCGCCTCGTGAACGCGATCCACAACGAGGACACCGTCGCGAGCTACCACACCGAGGGCCGCAAGCTCGGCCGGCTGCTGTACGAGGGCCGCTGGCTCGACCCGCAGTCGCTGATGATCCGCGAGGCGCTGCAGCGCTGGGTCGGTTCCGCGGTCACCGGCGAGGTCACGCTGCGGCTGCGCAGGGGCGACGACTACTCGATCCTCGACACGTCCGGCCCGGCGTTCAGCTACCACCCGGACAAGCTGTCGATGGAGCGCACCGAGGACTCGGCGTTCGGCCCGGTCGACCGCATCGGCCAGCTGACCATGCGCAACCTCGACATCGCGGACTCGCGCGCCAAGCTGGAGCTCTTCGCGGGCCTCGGCATGGTCGGCACCCGCCAGTCCGAGCTCATCTCGGCCCAGGTCGAGCCGACGAAGCTGATCGGCGACGTGCCCGACGGCGGCGCCGAGGTCATCGCCTCGCGCGGTGAGGTCTCCGAGGCCGACGCGCTGCTCGACGCGGCCGCGATCGAGTCCGGAACCGACTGACGTCCCGTGCCGGCGGGGGTGGGCGATCTCCTCGCCCACCCCCGCCGTGTCACGTCTGCGGCCACATCGAGTAGATGACGTTGTCCTCGTCGGCGCACACGACCTGCGGCATGATCCCCTCGGGGGCCTGGTTGCACGACATCGGGCCGATCTCGACCGGCGGCATGCCGGACATCGGCTCCCGGCGCTCGGTGTAGTAGTCGACCAGCACGGCCGCTGCCTGGTCGCAGTTCAGCCTCCCCGCGGGGGTCTCCACCACGACGGCCAGCATCGGCTTGCCGCGGGCGCCGGCGAAGGGGCGGTCGCAGAACTGCGAGGGCAGGCTCTCGTACTGCTCGGGAGGCACGCCGTCCAGTGCGGTCGCCTTGCCCGCCGTGGTGGTCGGCGTCTCCACCTGCCTGGTCGTCGGGTCGGCCGCAGTGGTGGTGGTCGTGGTGGTGGTGTCCGCGCCGGTACCGGACCCGGTGACCTCCGAGGTGCAGCCCGTCGCGAGGACGGCCAGGAGCACCGGTGTGATCAAGAACCTCATGCCCGCTGAGGTCGGTGCCGACCGCGCCATCGTTACCCCGCTGCCCGGCCGCTAGCCTTCCGGCTCGTGCCGACCACCGACGAACAGGCGCGTCCCGCGGTGTTGCTGAACCCGCTGGAAGGCGATCCGACCGACGCCGACAGCCACATCGGCGGCCCGGTGCTGTGGCCGATCGACGAGCCGTGGCCGTGGTGCGACGGTGCCGCGCACGACCCCGCGAGCGGGGGCGAGCCGTTCGTCGGCGCCGTGCAGCTCTACCGGCGCGACTTCCCGGAGCTGCCCTTCCCGGACGGCACCGACGTGCTGCAGGTCTTCCTCTGCACCCTGCACCACGACCTCCCGCACGCCTACGGGCCGGACGTGCGGCTGGTGTGGCGCGACTCCGCGGCGGTGGTCGAGCTGGTCGAGGAGGAGCCGGAGCCGTCTGCGCAGGAGGAGCTCTACGTCCCCACGGTCAACGTGCTCGAACCCATCCGGTACACCGAGAGCGCCGAGAAGGTCTCGGGTGGCACGAAGATCGGCGGCTGGACCGCGTGGTGGCAGAGCGGCCCCGTCGAGTTCCACTGCCCCGAGTGCGGTGCGCTCCAGCGCCAGACGCTGTCGCTCGCGACGCACGAGCCGTCCGGTGACGACGTCGAGTGGGTGTTCGGCCGCGAGGGGAATCTGAACGTCTTCACCTGCACCGCGGACGTGCGGCACCCGGTCACGACGCACGTCGACTGAGCACCGCCACCCCGGCCAGCAGCACGAGCAGGAGCCCGGCGAACCACGTCATGGCGGTGGTCGGCGCGAGCCAGCGGGTGGCCAGGCCGATCGCCAGCGACGGCACGCTCATGCCCAGGTAGGCGAGGAAGAACAGACCGGCCAGCGCCTCACCGCGGCGTGCGGGGGCCGCCATCGCCGCGACCGCGCCCACCGAGGACTTGAACTGCACGCCCGCGCCCACCCCGGCGACCGCGCCGCCGAGCAGGAACAGCGGGAGGCTTGTCGCGGTCATGCCGGCCACGACCAGCACGACGCCGAGCGCCTGCCCGCCGAGTCCCGCGCCGCGCCGGGCGGCGGGGGAGAGGCCGCCGGTCGCGGTCTGGGCGAGCGCGGCACCGCCGAAGACGATGAACACGACGAGCCCGGCCAGCGTGCGGGACGGGTGGTGCAGCTCGCCCGCCACGAAACCCGTGGAGACCGAGGAGAAGACGCCGAACACCGCGAACGAGGACACGGCGCCGGCCGCTGCGGCGAAGTAGGCCCTGCGGTCGCCGTGGTCCGCGCTGATCCGCTGCGGGCGGTAGGGGACCCTGCGGCGTTGCACGGTCTCCGGCGTCAGGGCGACGGCGGCGAGGGCCACGACGAGCAGCCCGGCCAGCACGACGTACGGGGTGCTCAGCGGGGTGGCCGAGTGCTGCGCGAGCACACCCGCGAGCAGGGCGCCGGTGCCGAGGCCGCCGATGTTCGCCGCGGTGGAGACGATCTCGAACCGGCGCGGGGAGGCACCGGGGCGGTGCCGGGTGTGCAGGTCGTGCAGGTAGGCGGTGGCGGTCGCGGCGATCATGCCGACGCCCAGCCCGTTGACCACGCGGGCGACGACCAGGACGGGCAGTGCCGTGCTGGTCAGGAACAGCACGGCGGAGACGACCTCCAGGCCGAGCGCGGGGAGCAGGACCTTCTTGCGGCCCACCCAGTCCGAGACGTGACCCGCGAGCACGAGGCTGATCACGACGCCGGCCGCGAACGCGGCGAACACGACGGTGACGGCGAAGGTCGAGAACCCCTCGCGGGCCACGTAGAGCGGGAAGAGGGGTGCGGGCACGGTCGAGTAGGCCATCGCGACGGCGAAGGCGAAGGCGACGGCCCAGAAACCGCGGCCGTGGGGCTTGCTGGTGACGGTCGGGGCGACCGGTGTTTCGAGGAGCACGGACATGCCCCCACCCTGTGCCCGGCGGATCATCACGTCCAACGAAAGTTGCAGCTCGCGATCATCACCTTCTGAGATACTCGCTGGTGTGGACCTCCGTCAGCTGGAGTACTTCGTCGCGGTCGCCGAAGAGGGCAACTTCACCCGCGCCGCCGCCCGCGTGCACGTGGTGCAGTCGGCGGTCTCGGCCGCCATCAAGACCCTCGAACGCGACCTCGGCGCGCCGCTGCTCGACCGCAACTCCAAGCGGGTGCTGCTGACCGACGCGGGGGCGGCGCTGCTGCCCAGGGCGCAGGCCGTGCTGGACGCCGCCACCGAGGCCAGGAACGCCGTCGCGCAGGTGAAGGACGGGCTCACCGGCACGGTGCGGATCGGCACGCTCACCGCGATGACCCTGGTCGACCTGCCCGGCCTGCTCGGCGAGTTCCACCGCCGCCACCCCGGCGTGCAGGTGCGCACGCGTGCGGCGACCGGGGGTTCGGTGGGGCTGGTCGAGCAGCTGCTGGACCGCAGGCTCGACCTCTCCTTCGTGTCGCTGCCGGGGGAGGTGCCCGCCGGGATCGTCCTCGACGAGCTGGCGCACTCGGTCATGGACCTGGTGGTGCCCGACGACCACCCGCTGGCGTGCCGGCAAGAGGTGCCCATCACCGACCTCGCGGGCATGGACTTCATCGACTCGCCGCTGGGCTACGGCAACCGGGCCGTCGCGGACCGCGCGTTCACCGCGGCCGCCGTGCCGCGCCGGGTGACGCTGGAGATCTCGGACATCGTCACCGGCGTCGACTTCGTCCGCAACGGGCTGGGCATCGCGTTGCTGCCCGGCTACGTCCTCGGTGGCGCGCGGGGCGTGGCGACGCTGCGGGTGACCGGTGCGGACCTGCGCTGGCCGATCGGGCTGGCCCGGCCCGCCGACCGCGCCCCGACCGCGGCGACCAGGGCGTTGATCGCGGTGGTGCACGAGGTGATGGCGCGACGGGCAGGTCCGCACCGGACGGGAACGGGAGCGCTTCCTCACCCCCGGTAGGCCTCGCAGGCCAGCGCGACCAGGTCCGTGAGGTGCCGCGGCGGCTGGTCCTTCCACCACGCGAGCCACACCGCGATCGGCGGCGCGTCCCGCACGACCCGGTAGGCGACGCCGGGACGCGGGTTGAGGTTGGCGGTGGCCTCCGACGTCATGCCGACGGCCTGGCCCGCCGCGATCAGCGTCAGCCACTCGTCGACGCTGCTCGTGGTGCGCACGACCGCGGGTGCCCCGCCGGGCTGCCACAGGTCCAGCGTGGTGGTGCCGGTGCGGTCGTCGATCGCCATCGCGTACTTCGCCAGGTCGGCGAGCTTGAGGGAACGCTTGCGCGCCAACGGGTTGTCCGTCGCGACCACGCCGTAGCGGCGTTCGGTGCCGAGCAGGGCCGTCTCGAACCTGGGGTCGTCGAGCGCGCGGCGGACCACCGCGACCTCGGCCGCGCCCTCCGCGAGGCCCGCTGACGCCGAGTTCGAGTGCACGAACACCAGCGGCAAGCCGGGATGGGCCGCGGCCCAGGCCTTCTGCACGCGCCGCGTGTGCCGGCCGAGCGCGGCCCAGGCGTAGCCGACGCGCAGCTCGGTGCGGGACTGCTCGACGACCAGGTGCAGGTGCGCGACCTCGTCCAGCACGCGGCGGGCACCGGCCAGCACCTGCGTGCCGGTCGGGGTCAGCGCCACGTGCCGGGTGGTGCGTTGCAGCAACCGGGCACCGAGTGCCGCCTCCAGCGCGGCGACCGACCGGGAGACCGACGCCTGCGTCAGGCCGAGCGTGGCGGCGGCGTCGGTGAACGTGCCCGCGTCGACCACCGCCACGAACGCGCGCAGGTACCGGAGATCCATGCGTTCAGCGTATAGGTCGTGCGGCTCATGCATTTCCCGCATCGATGCGGCCGACGCAGGCTGGTGCGCATGAAGAGCACGGGAGCGTTCGCGACGATGACCGCCAGCGCGGCCAGCAACCAGCTCGGCGCCGCGGTGGGCGCCCACGCGTTCGCCGCCATCGGACCGGCCGGGGTGGTGGCGGTGCGCCAGTTCGTGGCCGCCGCCGTGCTGCTGCCGATGGCCAGGCCCAACCTGCGCCGGTTCACGTGGGCGCAGTGGTGGCCGACGATCGCGCTCGGTCTGGTGTTCGCGACGATGAACCTCAGCCTGTACACGGCGATCGACCGGATCGGTCTCGGCCTCGCCGTGACGCTGGAGGTGCTCGGGCCGCTCGGCGTCGCGCTGGCCGGGTCGCGCACGCGCCGCGACGTGCTGTTCGTGCTGGTCGCGGCGGTCGGGGTGTACGTGCTCGTGCTGCCCGGCCCGAGCAGCGACTACCTCGGTGTCGGCCTCGGCCTGCTGGCCGCGGGCTGCTGGGCCGCCTACATCCTGCTCAACCGGCTGGTCGGCGCGCGGCTGCCGGGGTTGCAGGCGCCCGCCGTCGCGACGGCGATGTCGGCGACGCTCTACGTCCCGGTCGCGGTGCTGCTGGTGGTGCACGGGAAGCTGACCGGGATGTCGGTCCTGTACGCGATCGGCGCTGGTGTGTTCTGCAGCGTGGTGCCCTACGCGGTCGATGTGATCGCTCTCCGGAAAGTTCCCGCGCGCCTGTTCGGGCTGGCGATGAGCGTTCACCCGGTGCTCGCCGCACTGGCCGGGCTGGTGGTGCTCGGGGAGGAGCTGGCACCGCACCACTGGGCCGGGATCTTGCTCGTCGTGACCGCCAACGCACTCGCCGTCACTTGCTCGAAGTGGTCTGGATCACCTACCGTGGCTCCTGAAATGTGAATCCCATTCACTTCAGCGGGGTGTCCATGCGGACAGCAGTCATGACGGTCGTTGCGGCACTGGCGGGAGCGGCACTGGTCAGCGGACCGTCCGCGTGGGCGGAACCCGAGCCCTACCTCGTCGGCCGCGGCATCTCCGACGTCACCGGCCCGGCCGCCGAGAACGGCATGATGGGCTACTCGAAGTTCGACCAGAAGACGACAGGAATCCACCAGCGGCTGCGGTCGCGGGCCTACATCGTGGTCGACCGCGCCACGAACAAGCGCGTCGCGTACGTCAACGCCGACCTCGCGATGATCTTCCGCGCGGTCCAGGAGGGCGTGCTCGCGAAGCTCCAGCCGCGCTACGGCACCACCTACACCCGCGAGAACCTGCTGCTGTCGGCCACCCACACGCACTCCGGCCCCGGCGGCTACTCGCACAACCTCGCCTACAACCTGTCGATCCTCGGCATGCAGCCGCAGGCGCTCGCCGCCGTGGTCGACGGCATCACCGAGTCGATCGTCGAGGCGCACGAGGACCTCAGGCCCGGTTCGGTGTCGCTGGGCTTCGGCGAGCTGACCAACGCCTCGGTCAACCGGTCGCGGGTGGCGTTCGACCGCAACCCGGACAAGGGGTTCTTCCCGCAGGGCATCGACCCGCAGATGACCGTGCTGCGGTTCAGGCAGTCCGGTGCCGACGTCGGCGCGATCAGCTGGTTCGCCACGCACAACACCTCGGTCACCAACGCCAACACGCTGATCTCCCCGGACAACAAGGGCTACGCGGCCTACCAGTGGGAGCACGACGACGAGGGCGTGCGGTACCTGGACAACGCACCGGGCTTCGTCGCCGCCTTCCCGAACACCAACGCCGGCGACATGTCGCCGAACCTCAACCTCAAGCCCGGCTCCGGTCCCACCGAGAACGAGTGGGAGAACGCCCGCATCATCGGCGAGCGCCAGAACCGCAAGGCTCAGGAGATCTACAACGGGCCGCGCGCGGAGCTGTCCGGCGGGGTCGACTCGCGGATGCGGTTCGTGGACATGTCGACCGTGCAGGTCGAGGGCCGCTACACGACCACCGGCCAGCCGGGCACGACCTGCTCGGGCGTCGTCGGCGCCTCCACCATCGCGGGCAGCGTCGAGGACGGCCCCGCGATCCCCGGCTTCTCCGAGGGCATGCAGTCGCCGCTGAAGAAGCTGTTCGAGCCGCTGAACGTCGAGGTGCCGCAGTGGCTGCGGGACTGCCAGTTCCCCAAGGCGTCCCTGGTGCCCACCGGTCTGGTCGCGGCGACGCCGAACGTGCTGCCGCTGCAGCTCGTCCGCATCGGCCAGCTGCACCTCGTGGCGGTGCCCGGTGAGGTCACGATCACCGCGGGCCTGCGCATCCGCCAGTCGGTGGCCGCCGAGCTGGGCGTGCCGGTGCGCACCGTCCTGATCCAGGGCTACGCCAACGACTACAGCCAGTACGTCACCACGCCGGAGGAGTACGACTCGCAGCAGTACGAGGGCGGCTCCACCCTGTTCGGCCGCAACACCACGCCCGCCTACCAGCAGGAGTTCGGCAAGCTGGCGGCGTCGATGAAGAACGGCACCACGCTGCCCGCCGGTCCGGTGCCGGGCAGGCCGCCGTTCACCGACATCAACCTGCAGACCGGTGTGGTGCTGGACGACAAGCCCGCCGACAAGAGCTACGGCTCGGTGCTGAACGCGCTCAAGCCGTCCTACGCGCGCGGTGAGACCGTCACGGCCGTGTTCGTCACCGGGCACCCGAAGAACAACCTGCGCCGCAACGGGACGTTCCTGGAGGTGCAGCGGCAGGTGAACGGCACCTGGGTGCGCGTGGCCGACGACGGCGACTGGGCGACGCGCTACCGGTGGGAACGCGTCGGGATCGCGTTCTCGAACGCCACGATCACCTGGCAGGTCCCGGCGGACACGCCCGCGGGCACCTACCGGATCGTGCACCACGGCGACGAGAAGTCCGGCTGGACCGGGAGGGTCACCGGCTTCACCGGGGCGACCTCCGCGTTCACGGTCGGCTAGACCGCCTGTGCGGGGAGGTGGCGGGGCACGTCCGACGACGTGCCCCGCCGCAGTTATTCCGGGCTGCGATGAGGCAGTGATTACGTTGTGTACGATTTAATCGCGCACTAGTTTTATGGCACCACCCCGGAACGCCAGGAGGAAGTCATGAAGCGCCCCGTCCTCGAACCCGCCGCCGCCGAGTTCGCCGCCGCCACCGCGAAGCCGCCGTTCCTGTCCGACCTGGGACCGGAGGAGGGCCGCAGGACGGTCGACGAGGTGCAGTCCGGTGAGATCGCCAAGCCCGAGGTCGACGAGGAGTGGGTCGAGCTCGACGGCTTCCGGGTCCGCGTCGTCAAGCCGGTCGGTGCCACCGGCCCGCTGCCCGTGGTCCTCTACATCCACGGCGCCGGCTGGGTGTTCGGCAACGCCCACACCCACGACCGCCTGGTCCGCGAGCTCGCCGCGGGCACCGGCGCGGCCGTCGTGTTCCCCGACTACTCGCTCTCGCCGGAGGCCCGCTACCCGGTCGCGATCGACCAGAACTACGCCGCCGCGCGCTGGGTCGTCGCCGAGGGCGCCGCGCACGGCCTCGACGCCACCCGCATCGCCGTCGCCGGTGACTCGGTCGGCGGCAACATGAGCGCCGCGCTGACGCTGCAGGCCAAGGAACGCGGCGACGTGCCGCTCAAGGCCCAGGTGCTGTTCTACCCGGTGACCGACGCGTCCTTCGACACCGACTCCTACCTGCAGTTCGCCGAGGGCTACTTCCTGCGCCGCGACGCCATGCAGTGGTTCTGGGACCAGTACACGACGAACCCGGTGGAGCGCGCGGAGATCACCGCGTCCCCGCTGCGCGCCACGACCGAGCAGCTCGCCGGGCTGCCGCAGGCACTGGTGATCACCGCGGAGGCCGACGTGCTGCGCGACGAGGGCGAGGCCTACGCGGACAAGCTGCGCGAGGCAGGCGTCCCCGTCACCGCCGTCCGCTACGCCGGTGTGATCCACGACTTCGTGATGCTGAACGCGCTGCGCGGCACGCACGCCGCCGAGGCCGCGATCAAGCAGGCGGTCGCGTTCCTGCGCGAGGCGCTCGCGAAGTAGTCACGGCCCACGACCTCCGGTCCTGCCACCGCGCGTGGCAGGACCGGTCGCCGTCCGGGCCGGTCAGCCGCCGGCCCGCTGCGTGCGCGTGACCTGGAACGGCGTGCCCTGCTGGCAGGTCGTCATCGCGCCGGGCTCCGCACGCCCGCTCACCTCCACCACGGCACCGGCCACCGCGATGGCGGGGTCGGCGCCGAGCAGGAGGTACTGGGCGGTGCCCGTGTCGAGCAGCAGGCACCCGGACTCCACGCCACCGGAGACCGTGCCGCGCACCGTCATCCCCGGCTCCAGGGCACGCGACGGCGTCGTCCTGGGCGGCAACGGGGTCGAGGAGGGCGGGAGCGGCGCGGGGAGGCTCGATGACGCCGCCGGTGCGGACGTCGAGGGTGTCGGGGTCGTGACGCTCGAACCGGGGACCCCCGGTGGTTCCGCGCCGGCGCATCCGGTCAGGGCCAAGCACGTCACCAGCACGGCCACCCCGCGCATCTCACGTCACCTCCGGTGGACCACCGCGACCGGGCACGGCGCGTGGTGCAGCACAGCGTGGCTCACCGAGCCCAGAATTGCACGTGCCACGGCGCCGCGGCCGTGACTTCCCACCGCGAGCAGGGCGGCGCCGTCGGCCGCCTGGAGCAGTGCGCGGGCCGGTGCCTCGAACGCGACCTCCGCGGCCACCTGGACGGTGGGGTGGCGTTCCCGGTGCGGGGCCAGCTGCTCGTCGAGGACCTTCGCGAGGTCCGCGCGCACGTGGTCCCAGTCCTGCTCGGGCAGCTCCGCCCAGCCGACGTCGGTCCACGCGTAGACCGCGAGCAGGTCGCGGCCGTGGCGTTCGGCGAAGGAGAACGCGAACTCGATGGCCTCCGCGGACGTCTCGGAGCCGTCGATGCCGACGACCACCCGGCCGTCGAGCGGGCCGCTGCGGGTCACCACGACCGGCCGGCCGCCGATCGAGACCAGCTCGGCGGCGGTGGAGCCGAGGAACATCTCGGCGAGGCCGGTGCGGCCGGAGGAACCGAGCACCAGCAGCGCACCGGGCTCGTCGGCCAGCACGTCGACCGGGCGGCCGATCTTCACGTCCGTCGAGAGCTGCAGCGAGGGCCAGGTCTGCCGGACCTCCTGCGCCAGCTCGGCGAGGTGGTCCTCGGCTGCGCGGGCCATCGTCTCCTCGGTCACGAACTCGGGGACCGGGGCGGACACCGGCGTGAACACCGGTTCCGGCAGCGGGGCCCGCACACCCGTGCACCACCCGCAACGCCGCCCCGCACCGGGAAGCCTCCTCCGCGCCCCACAGCACCGCGCGCTTCGCCTGGTCAGAGCCGTCGAACCCGACAACGACCGTCGACATGGAAAACCACCTCCAAACGGGGTAATACCCGCTTGGAGGTGGTTCTAAAGAGGATCTACCGGTTGATGACGAACTGCGAGCCCGGCTCGATCGTGACGTCACCGTCGCGCGAGTTGGTGATCGTCACGTTCGTCAGCTTCGCCGAACCGCGGGCCTGGGCCATCGCGAGGATGCCGGAGCCGTTGTTCGACCTGTCGATGCGGACGTTGGTGATCTGCACGTCCGGCATGCCGGAGCCGCCGCCCTTGAACTGGATCCCGTCGTAGGTCGAGTCGAGGATCTCGGTGTCGCGGATGACGACGCCGGGGATCGGCAGGTTCTGCGAGAACAGCGTGATGGCGCCGAACTCCTGCGCCTCACCCCAGAACGCGCCGCCGGTGCGGTACAGGGCGTTGTTGGCGAGCGTCGTCGTCCCGCCGAAGGGCAGCGGGTCGTGGTCGGTCGCCAGCATGATGCCGGGGTAGTTCGCCGTGTCGGAGATGATGTTGTTCTCCGCGCGGTTGTTCGACCCGCCGTAGATCGCGATCCCGTTGGCACGCCACGGAAGCGCGATCGTGTTGTTCAGGAACGCGTTGCCGCTGCCGGCATCGGTGTTCTGGTCCTTCACGTACTTCGACGCCCACACGGCCAGCGCGTCGTCGCCCGTGGTGCGGAACGACGAGTTGAAGACCGTGGAGTTGCGGGTGCCGTTGGTGAAGTTGATGCCGTCGGCGTAGGTGTCGCGGATGCGCATGCCGCTGAACTGCAGGCCGTCGCCGGGGTTCCAGCGGTCGGGCAGGTTGGTGTAGTCGCGGCCGACCCAGACGCCGACGTTGGCGTGCTCGATCCACACGTTGGTGACCCTGGTGTTCTTGCCGAACCGGCCGTTGAGCCCGACACCGCCCTCGGCACCGCCGTCACCGCCGCGGATCCGGCCGGAGCCGAAGATCGCGATGTCGGAGATCTGCGTGTTGTCGTCGACGTCGAACCCGAAGTTGCCCTCGTGCGGGTGGTTGATCGTGCCCGCGTCCTGCGGCTGGATCAGCGAGAACAGCTGCGAGTGCCACATGCCGGCGCCGCGGATCGTCACGTTGCGGATGCCGACCTGGTTGTCCCCGCCGCTGTTGAACACGGTGAGGATCTTCTTCTCCTGGCGGAACCGGCCGGCCGGGATCCAGACGCAGGGGATCTCCCCGTTCTGGTCGGCGGTCACGGCGCGCTGCAAGGCGTCGGTGTCGTCGGTCTGGTCGTCGGCCGTGGCACCGTACTGCGTGATCGACACGCACTCGGCCGGCTTCTGCGCCGCCGGTGCGACCTGCTCCAGGTCGATCAGGTCGATCACGTAGAACTGCGCGGTGTCACCGGAGTCGCGCTGCAGCTTGAACTTCGTGCCCGCGGGGTAGGAGCTCGCGAGCAGCGCCTGGGACTCGTCGAACAACCGGCGGGCGTCGCCACCGGGGCGGTTCGTGAGGCCCTCGGGGTCGTCGGTCGTGCCGTAGAGCCAGCTGTGGCGCGAGGAGAACGTCAGCTTCCGCACGAACTGGTCGTTGGCGTACAGGCTGATCGTCGCCTCCTGGCCGCCGCCACCGGCCGCGTCCGGGATGGAGTTGCGCACGACGATCGAGTTCGTGCTGACCGTCGAGGTGATCTCCACGAACTGGCCCTGCGCGTCGAGGCGCACCGACTTGCGGCCAGAGGACTCGGAACCGAAGTTGGTGTGCCCGAACGTGCGCTTCGCGTCGGCCTCCAGCAGTGTGCCGTTGTGGCGGCCCGCTTCGGCCTCGTAGCTCGTGAACGGCACCGACGCGCCGCGTCCGACCACGATGGACCGGGTGGCGGTGTTGTTGTTCTCGTTGGTCTCCGCCACCACGTTGGTGGCGTCGGCGGTCGCGGTGGCCGTGGCGCCGCCGTTGGTGGCGGTCCAGGTGCCGACGGTGACCGTGACGGTCTGACCGGCGTTGATGGCGGAGGTGGTGGCGTTCAGGGTGCTGCCGCCGACGACCACGCGGGTCACCGAGGCGCCCGCCGCCGACGTGCCGCGGTTGTTGACCTGCACCGCGAACGTCACCTGCTGGCCCGCCGCCGGGGACGACGGGTTCGGCGTGATGCCGGTGACCTGCAGGTCCGGACCCGGTGCCTGGCCGACGACCAGGGGCGAGCCGGAGGTGAAGGTGTTGTTGCCCTCGTTGGTCTCCGCGACCTGGTTGGCCGGGTCGACGGTGGCCGAGACCGCGTACGACCCGGCGCCCCGCCGGCCGGCGCTGACGGTGACGGTGGTCGTGGCGCCCGCCGCGAGCGCGCCGACCTGCGCGGTGCCCGCGGTCGTGCCGCCGAGCGCGACGTTCAGGGTCGTCGCGCCGGAGGCGACCGTGCCGCCGTTGCGCACGGTGGCGGAGAGACTGATCGAGTCGGCCTCACTGGGGCTGGCCGGCGACCACGTCAGGTTCGTGACCGTCAGGTCGGGCGCCGGTGCGGAGGAGCCGAACACCTGGAACTCGGCGACCTGGCCGCCGGGCGCGCCCGTGTTGGAGTAGAAGTGCAGCCGCACGTCCGACGCCCTGCCGCTCACCGCGATGGTGACCGTGTTGCCGGTGGCCGGGTCGAACCGGTGGTCCGCCCGCGCCTTCAGCGTCGCGAACGCGGTCGCGCTCGCCTCACGGCCCAGCACCTCGAAGTTCTGCGTCCGCGCACCCCACGCCGAGTCGGGGTTGAGCTTCACGACGACGGAGGTGATGTCCGCGTTCGAGCCCAGCTTCGCGGTCAGGTGACCGGGCAGGCCGTTGGACTCCCAGTACGAGCCGGTGCTGCCGTCGACCGCGTTGGCGGCGACGAAGTCGTGCACGTGCCCGGACTCCTCGACCGGCTTGCCCGCCGCGAGGTTGGCGCCGGTGGGCGGCGGGTCGACCGAGCCGGACTCGCCGTGCACCTCGAACTCGCTGAGCTGCGCGGCCTGCCAGCCGGTGTTCGCGGTGACCGTGACCCGCACGTACCGGGCGCTGGTCGCCGCGAAGTCCAGCGTCACCGTGTTGTTCGAGCCGGGCGCGAACACCCTGCCACTCGACCCGGTCAGGTCGCTGAACTGCGAGCCGTTGGAACTCCCTTGCACGGCCAGCGTTTGCGTGCGCTGCTCCCAGTTCGAGGGCAGCCGCAGCACGACCTTGCTGACGCTCTTCGCGGCACCGAGGTCGGCCTGCAGCCACTGCGGGAATGCGCCGTTGGCGCTCTCCCAGTAGCTGCCCTGGTTGCCGTCACCGGCGTTCCCGGCCCCGTACGGGCCGTTGCTGCTGGACGCGGTCAGGTTCGCGGACAGGCGGACGACCGCTGCTCCCGCCGTGGGTGTCAATCCGAACAGTGCGAGTGCGCTGACGACCGCAGCGCTCACCGCACGCCTCATGAGCGTGGATTTCATGGACTTGTCCTTCGCGGCAGGGGTATCAGTTGATGGTGATCTTGAAGGTGGACGTCGTGTTCCTGATGTCCTGGAAGTTGTTGCTGAAGCGCAGGCCGTTGAACGTGACCTCGCCGACGGCAGGGCCCTGGTTCGGTTCCGGCATCTCGTTGGCCCAGATGCCGAAGCCGGACTTGGCGTCGAAAGCGTCACCGGACTTGCGCGCTCCGGAGATGCTCACGTTGGACAGCACCGTGTCCTGGAAGACGTTCTCGGCGGCGCCGTTGTACTTGGTCTGGAACATGATCCCGCTGTAGGTCGGGTCGATGATCTCGACGTCGCTCACCCGGATGCCGGTGTACTTCTTGGAGGCGGAGAACATCCAGATCGCGCCGAACGTCTGCGCACCCCAGAAGTGACCGCCGGAGCGGACCAGGGTGAGGCCGCTGAACGTCGTCGGCTCCGGCCCGAAGTCCTCCATCGGGTAGCCGAAGTCGAGCGAGCTGATCGTCACCGCCGAGTAGGTCAGGGTGTCGGCGACGTAGATGTTGCGGAACGTGTTGAGCTTGCCGCCGTAGACCGCGAGACCGGCCGCGCGCCACGGCGTGAGCACCGACAGGTTCTCGAAGACGTTGTTCTGCTGGCCGCTGCCGCCGTTGTCGGTGGCGGCGAACAACGCGAACGCGTCGTCACCGGTCGAGCGGGCCTCGATGTTGGCGACGCGGTTGCCCGACGAGCCGTTCGTCATGTTCAGGCCGTCCGCGTACATGTCGCGGATGCGGTTGTCGCGGATGACGTTGTTGTCGACGTTGTTGCCCCAGAACAGGCACATCATGTGCTCGACCCAGATGTTCTCGATGGTCATGTTCTGGACGCCCGCGAGGTCGAACACCTTTCCCGGTCCGTTGATGCGGGCGGTGTAGTTGCCGAACACGGCGAACCCGCTGAACGTCGAGCCGTTGGCGGACGACTGCGCGGAGAAGCCGATGTCGGTGTTCTCCTGCGACAGCGGTGCCTGGAAGCGGGTGAACCAGGGGCCGGCGCCGACCACCCTGACCGCCTTGCCGTAGACCTGGAACTTCTGCGCCGTCTGGTAGGTGCCCGCGGGCAGGTAGACGCCGACGAGGGTGCCGGTCGTGTCCATCCGGACGCGGTCCAGGGCGTTCTGCACGTCCTGGTGGGTGAACCCGGCGGGCACGGCGTAGCGTGCGGCGTCGGGGTTCGCGGCGGCCGTCACCTGTTCGAAGTTCACGAAGTCGATCGCGTAGTTCGTGGTGTTGGCCGCGTCCTTCTGCAGCTTGATCTTCGTGCCCGCCGGGAACGTGGAACCGAGCACCACGTTGGCCTCGTCGTAGACGTGGCGCGGCCCGCCCGCTCCCGGCGAGTTGCCCGGCTCGGCCTCGTTGCCGTACTGCCACATGTACTTCGACGTCAGGTCGATCGCCTTGTGGAACTGGCCGTTGACGTAGACGTTGAGGGTGCTCGTGATGCCGCCGCCACCGGAGCTGTCCGGGATGGAGAACCGGGTGACGAGCGTGTTCGTCGGAACGGACGTCGTGAACTCGACCGACTGACCGGTGCCGGTCAGCGTGACGGCACGGCGGCCGGACGCCTCACCGGCGAGGTCGCCGATCGTGCGGTTCGGGCTGAGGACCTGCGCGCCACCGCCGGCGGTCGCGTCCTCGGCTTCCACGTGCTGCCACGGGACGCTCGCGCCGCGGCCGATGAACAGCGACTGCTCGCTGGTGTTGTTGCCCTGCTTGGCGGGGATCTCGTTGCCGTCGTTCGCGATGACCGTGCGGACGGTGTAGCGGCCGTTGGCGGCGGTCCAGGTGCCGAGGGTGACCGGGGCGGTCGTCGCACCGGCGCCGATCGTGCCGGTGTGGCTGCCGGTGAGCGTGCGGACGGTCTGGCCGCTGCTGTTCAGGACCGTGACCGTGATGCCGTGTGCTCCGGTCGCGCTCGCGATGCTGCCCTGGTTCTTCAGCGCGACGCTGAACGTGGTGGTCTGGCCGTTGCCCGGGTTGCTCGGGGACCAGGACGGCACGGCGACCAGGTCGGAGCTCGGGACCGGTGTCACGACGAGCCGGTCGGGGTGGACGCGGGCGTTGTTGGTCTCGTTCTGCTCCGCCACCTTCCCGGTCTCGTCGACCTTGGCGGTGTACTCGTACGAACCCTCCGGACGAGCGGAGACCGCGGTGCTCACGTTCGCCTGCGCACCGGCCGCGAGGGCGGCGACCTGAGCCGTGCCGACCGCGGTGGTGCCGAGGAAGAACGTCACGTCGGTAGCTCCCGACGCGGCACTGCCGGCGTTGCGGACGGTGGCGTTGAGCGTGATCCGGTCGGTCTCGACGGGGGCCGTGGGCGTGAACGACGTCGCGGTGACGGTGAGGTCGGGGTTCGGGGCAGGGGTGCCGAACACCTGGACCTCCGCCACCTGGGCGCCGGGCGCGCCGGTGTTGGACGTGAACCGCAGCTGCACGTCGGCGACCCTGGCGGCCGCGCTGATCGTGACGCTGTTGCCGCTCGCCGGGTCGAAGCGGTGGTCGCGGCCGGCCACCAGGCTGGTGAACGCGGTGGCGTCCTGCGCACGGCCGAGGACCTCGACGTTCTGCGTGCGGGCGCCCCAGGCCTGGTCGGGGTTGAGCTTGACCACGACCGACGAGACGTCGGCGTTCGAGCCGAGCCCGACGGTCAGCGTGCCGGGGAAGCCGTTGGACTCCCAGTAGGTCTGCACGTTGCCGTCGTTGGCGTTGGCGGCGACGAAGGTGTGCACGTTGTGGTTCGCGGTGACCGGCTTGCCCTGCGCCAGGTTCTGGCCCGTCGCACCCTCGCGCGTGACGGAGCCGCTGGCGGCTGACTGGTTCCCCGCCGCGTCCTTCGCGACGACGTGGTAGGTCACCCGCAGGCCGTCGGGCTGGGTGTCGGTGTAGGTGGTGCCGGTGACCGTGGTGCGCAGGCTGCCGTTGGCGAAGACGTCGTACCCGGTGACGCCCACGTTGTCGGTGCTCGCCGACCAGGTGAGCCGGACCTGACCGGACTGCGGCTGGGTGAACGCGAGGTTCGCCGGTGCGGACGGCGCCTGCGTGTCACCGGTCGCCGGTCCGTGCACCTCGAACTCGCTCAGCTGCCCCGCGGGCCAGCCGGTGTTCGCGGTGATGCGGAGCCGGACGTACCGAGTGGTCGCGGCGGTGAAGTCGATGGTGGCGGTGTTGGCCGCGGCCGGGTTGAACTCGTAGCCCCGCGCCGCCACCAGGTCCGTGAAGGAGCTGCCGTCCGTGCTGCCCTGGACGGCGATCGTCTGGGTGCGCGTGCCCCAGTTCGCGGCCGGCAGCTTCAGCACGACCCGGTCGGCCTTGGTCGCGGAGCCCAGGTCGGCCTGGATCCACTGCGGGAACGCGTTGTTCGCGCTCTCCCAGTACGTCGACTGGTCGCCGTCGCCCGCGTTGCTCGGCCCGTAGCCCTGGTTCGTGCTGCTGGCGGTGAGGGTGGCGGCCAGCTTGACGCTCGCCTGCGCCTCGTGGACCTGGAGCTTCGCCGTGGTCTTCGTGGCGCGGACGTGCTTGGCGAGGGTCGGGTCGACGCGGAAGGTGACCTTGCCGTCCCGGAAGGTGTGCGGCTGTTCCGCGACGAGCGTGGACCAGCCTCTGCCGTCCAGGCTCGTCTGCACGGCGAACGTCTCCGTGCCGGCACCGGCCTTGGTGAGGGTGACCTCGTCGATCCTGGTCTGCTGCGCGAGGTCCAGGCTCACCGGCGCGGCCTGTGCGGCAGGGGCGACGACCAGCGTCGCGGCGGTGAGGGTTGCTGCGGCTAACGGGGCTAGCAGGGAGCGAGCGCGTGTCGTCGGTGACATGGCGTGCTTGGCCCTTCTCGGTGGGGACGCGAGGGGGTGTGGCGCGCCTCACCGTAGAAGTGACCAGCAGATTACCGCAATATCTCGACGTGATTGCGCAAATTTGCGACAGAGCGCTCTGAACAGGAAAGACGGGTGCTTCGAGGTGGGGTTGAGTGGCCTTTTGCGGTCAGGACGCTCGATCACCAGCCATGCTGTGAAGTCGGACGGCTTCGGTTCGCGTCCGAACGGTGCGGGGAAATTGCTTCGGCGTCGAGGTGTCCGCTTGCGGTGGTTTGCGGTTCGGTTGCGGGCGTTGCGTAAGGCTTGCGCAAGTCCCTGACCTTCGCGAAGAACGCTCTGGCTCGGTTCAGCAGATCGATCTTGTTGGCGCGCTGCGCGAAGGTGTGTCCCTCGCCGGGGTAGACGACGAGCTCGGAGTGCGGGACGGCCGCGTGCAGCAGCTCGGCCTGCTCCAGCGGCACATTCGTGTCGTCGGCGCCGTGGACGATCAGCAGCGGCGTGCGGATGCGGTCGGCGTAGGTGATCGGGCTGGTGTCGAGGCTGTCGCTCAGCGCGGCCTCGAACCGGCCCCACTCGCCGGTGGCGACCTGCCGAGGCCAGTGCGAGATGCCGGCACCGACGAACGCCGCTTTGAACCGGTCGGTCCGGGTCGTCGCCCACGCCGCCAGGTACCCGCCGTGGCTCCAACCCGCGATGCCGAGCCGGTCGGGGTCGGCGATGCCCCGCTCGACGAGCAGGTCGACGCCGGTCTCGACGTCCTGCCACTCCTCCAGGCCGACGCGGTGGCTGACGGCCGCGGCGAACGCGTGGCCGCGGCCGAGTCCGCCGCGCGGGTTGGGCAGGAAGGTGGCGAAGCCCTGCTGGGCGAACCACTGGGCGGACGGCACCCAGCCGAGCTGGAAGTCGTCGGCCCAGCGGTCGTAGGGGCCGCCGTGCACGAGGGTGATGAGGGGGAAGGGGCCGTCGGCCGCGCCGGTCGTGCCGGTGGGCAGGACGAGCAGGGCGTCGAGGCCGAGACCGTCGTGCGCCCGGTAGCGCAGGCGGTGCTGGGGGCCGAGCGGGATGTCCAGCGGTGCCCTGCGGCCGGGGCGGTGGGAGCCCTTGACGCGTGCGATGGGCGTTCCACCCGGCCTCGCGTCGGCCCAGGCGTCGTCGAGGCGGTGGAACTCGGTGTCCAGCCCGGTCGCGACCACCACGATCGGTGCGCCGTCCGTCTGCACGAGGTCGGTCGGGCACGCGGGCAGGTCCGCGGTGAGGTTGCGGTGGTCCTGGTCGAACACGGCCATCCCGCCCTGCAGGCCCGGCGGGGTCAGGGCCAGGTAGAAGATCCGGTCGCCCCACCACACCGGCGTGCGCGCGTCGGCCGGTGCGGGCCCGAGGTCGGTCACGGTGCCGTCCGGGGCGACGACGTGCAGAGCGGGGTTGAGCAGCCCGGGGTCGATCCGCGGAGCCGACCAGCTGAGCACCGCCCGCCGGCCGTCGGGGTGCACGGCGACGTCACCGGCGCGGGCGACGTGGCGGTGCGGGACCAGCTGGGGCGGTTCGGCGGCGGGCGCCGGGCGTGCAGCGGTCCAGTCGGCGACCATCTCGTCGGTCAGTTCGCGCACCGCGGTACCCCCTTGCCGTCGGGCTCTGCTCCTCAGCTGACCACGGCGCCCCCGGTCGTGGCCAGGTCGTCCGGTGCGGGAAGGGAGGCCCGCGTGCCCTGTCGCCTCGTGAGCTGCCAGGGCACGCGGACCGGCTCAGCGCGTCACCGCAGCAGGTAGGCGTTGATGATCGTCTGCTCCACCGTCTGCCCGCTTCCCACCGCGCGGGCGCGCAGCGACACCGACTTCGCGTCCCGCGGGTGCGCCAGCAGCAGGCGGTTGCCGTGCACCGGGGTGGACTTCCACGTCGTGCCGCCGTCGTAGGAGACCTCGACCGACGTCACCCGCACGTCGCCGGTCAGCGACTGGGTGGTGACCGGCACGCCCCACGCGCGGCCGGCGGGTGCGGTGCCGTTGTCGTCGAGCTCCGGGGTGAAGCGGACCACCGACAGCGGCAGGGCGGTCCGGTCGGAGGTCGTGCCCGAGCGGAACGTCCACCTGCCCGAGACCTTCGTGCTCAGCGCGCTGTCGCGGACGGCCTCGGTGACGACCTCGTACCCGGCCTCGCCCGGCGCGGTGTCGTACACCGCCCAGCCGGGTTCGCCGGTCTCGAACTCGCGGACGCCGTCGCGGAGGACCGTCGTGCGGGCCGAGGTGACCGGGCTGTACCCGGCGTTGCCCGCGGAGTCGCCGAACAGCGGGATCGTCACCCGGACCAGGTCGCCGGTGCGGAACGAGTGCGGCACGTCGCGGGTCGCGGGCAGGGCGGGGCCGAAGACGGCGCGGTGGAACGGTTCCCCGTAGTGCCTGCCGGGGCGGTAGTGGCGCAGCGGGCCGTCGAGGGTGCCCGCGTAGCCGGCCGGGGAGAACAGGGTCAGGCGGCGCGACCAGTCGGCCCCCTCACCGCCGTAGTACTCCGTGCGCGGGCCGGGCACCAGGGCGTCGAGCGAGCCGTAGGTCCACGCTGCACGGCCGCGAGGGGCGACCGTGTGGCCGATGGTGGCGGTCTGGCCGTCCCGCAACGGGGGCAGGTCGACCTTCACCACGGCGAGGTCCTTCGCGGCCACGGTCTTCGACAGCCCGGTGAACGTGCCGCCGGCGCGGTACCAGGCCAGGCCGTAGAAGTCGGTGCCTGCGGTCCAGAACGTGGCGACCTGACCGGTGACCTCCTCCGAGTCCGGGCCGAGGTGCGCGAGGCCGAGGTGCGCGATCGAGCCGCCGACGGAGAAGTTGCCGACGGTGTAGGCGGTTCCGCCGTGCACCCGCTCGAAACCGGTCTGCAGCAGGCTGAGCCGCGCGTCGACCGGCGGCGTGACGTCGACCGGCCTGGCCGTGCGGGCGTCCAGGTCGATCGTCATCGGGCCGGTCACGCTCAGGTTCGGGTAGCTGAACGAGTCGTGCGTCCACTCCGCGGAGCCCAGGACGCTGCCGCTGAGGAGGTAGTCGCCCTTCTCGACGCGCACGACGCCGGTGGCGCTGCCGGGCCACGCGCGGGCGCCGGTGCCGACGTTCACGAGGAACGCGCTGAGGTGGCCCGGTTTGGCGCCGGTGCGGTCGACGGCGTTGATCGTGAGGTCGTAGCTCTCCTTCTCCAGGTCCACCACGACGGCCGTGCGGACGCCGGACGCGACGACCGCGCCGCCGACCACGCCACCGGCGGGCTGCCGCGCGACGTCCGCGGTCACGGTGGCGGTGGCGGTGCCGCCGGCGGGAACGGTCAGCTGTGCCGGCGAGACGGAGAAGACCGCGCCGTTCGTGTCGGTGGTGAGGTCGAGCGTGACCGGTGCCGTGCCCGCGTTGGTGTAGGCGATCTCCTTGGCCACCACGGGTTCGCCGGTGTGCGGCCAGAGGTGCCGGCCGAAGCTCAGGCTGCCGGGCGAGCTCGTCACGTTCCGCGCGATGGCCTTCGCGACGTCGACGCGGCCGGAGCCCTGCTCGAACGGCGTCGCGCCCGCGGCCGGCGTGGCGCTGCCGGTCAGCCGCGCCTTGAGCTGGGGACCGCTCAGGCCGGGGTGCCGCTGGCGCAGCAACGCCGCCGCGCCCGCCACGTGCGGGGTGGCCATCGAGGTGCCGTCGAGCGCGGTGTAGCCGGGTTCGACGGGGGCGCCGATGCGGCCGTCGGAGTGCAGGGCGGCGACGATGCCCACACCCGGCGCGGTCAGGTCCGGCTTCAGCGTGCCTGCCTGCGCCGGGCCGCGGCTCGAGAACTCGGCGACCCGGTCCCGGTCGTCGACCGCACCGACGGTCAGCGCGGCGTCGGCGGTGCCGGGGGAGCCGAGCGTGCCGCCCGCGGGACCGCTGTTGCCCGCCGCGACCACGAACAGCGTGCCCTTCTCGGCGGTGAGCCGGTTGACGGCCTCCTCCAGCGGCTCGACCTCGGGGGTGTCGAAGCCGCCGAGGCTCATGTTCACGACCTGGGCGCCCTGCTCGACGGCCCACTCCATGCCGGCGATGATCTGGCTGTCCTGCCCGGACCCGTTGTCGCCCAGCACCTTCACGTCGAGGATGCGGGCGTCCGGCGCGACACCGCGGTACTTGCCGCCGGACCGCGCGCCGGTGCCCGCGATGATGCTCGCGACGTGCGTGCCGTGACCGTGGTGGTCACCGGCGTCCGGCGAGCCGGTGAAGTTCCGCTCGCCGATCTCGCGGTCGGCGAGGTCCGGGTGGGTCTGGTCGACGCCGGTGTCGAGCACCGCGACCGTCGTGCCCGCACCGGTGTACCCGGCGGCGTGCGCGGCGGGGGCGCCGATCTGCCGCACGCTCCGGTCGAGGGTGGCGTGGCGCTTCGCGTCCAGCCAGACCTTCTCCACACCGGACAGGGAGAACGTGCCCGCCGCGGTCAGTCCCGTGACCGGCGTCCTGGCCGCGTCGAACGCGACACCGTTGATGCTGGGCAGGTCCAGCCCGGAGTGGGCCCGCGGCGCCCCCTCGGGGTAGGTGACGATCACCGGCAGCGCGCCGCCGTGGCCCGCGAGCTCGGTGACGTCGAACAGCCGCTCGTCGAGGCGGCCGTCGGCGATGAACGGCATGGCGTCGTCCGGCACCACGAACTCCCGCCCGCCCGCCGTGTACGAGGTGAACAGCACGCGCTCCCGGCCCGGCGCCGGCTGCACCGCGCGCTGACCGGGCAGCACCCGGTCGCCGGTGATCAGCGTGACCGGTGCGGCGCCGGCGGTGGTCCGCGGCGGCTGCGGGGGTGCGGCGGTGGCCTGGACCGCGGTGAGCAGGGCACCGGTCAGTACGACGACTCCGAGTACGCGCACCCGGTCCTCCGTGGGTCTGTGAGAGCGATCTCACGGACCGTAGTGAGGTGTTCACGCGGGTGACAAGGGATCGGAGCAGATCCGGTCCAGACCAATTTTGACACCTGCGCTCGATGGTTCGGTCAACCGTCTCAGCAGGTCCGCGCGCGTCGCCCGGTTACGGCGCCGACAGGCGCGAGGACCTAGGGTGTGCGGCATGACTGGCCTGCGGGAGCGCAAGAAGGCGGCGACACGGGAGGCGTTGGGGGACGCCGCGCGGAGCCTGTGCGTGCAGCACGGCCTCGACGGCGTGACCGTGGAGCAGATCGCGCACGCGGCCGGGGTGTCGCTGCGGACGTTCTTCAACTACTTCTCGTCCAAGGAGGAGGCCGTGGTCGCCGGTGACTCCACGGCGGCCGAGGCGTTCGTGCGCGCGTTCGCGTCCCGCCCGGCGGAGGAACCGCTGCTGGCCGCGCTGCGGGCGGCACTGCAGTCCACGTTCCCCGAGCACCTCGACCTCGACCGGTTGCGGCAGCTGCGGGAGCTGCGCCGCACGCCCGCGCTGCTGCCGCACGTCCTCGCGGCCTACTCGACGCGCGAGCAGGAGCTGACCGCGGTGATCGCCGAGCGGACCGGCCTGGACCCGGAGGTCGACCCCTACCCGGTGGTGGCGGCCTCGATGATCACGTCGTCGCTGCGCTCGGTCGTGCAGTGGTGGCTCGACTCGCCGGAGGCGACCAGGACGTGGTCGGGTGCCGAGCTGATCGACCGGTGGATCGACCAGCTCGGCACCGGCCTCACGCGTCCCAGCTGACCGGGAGCGCGTGCACGCCGTAGATCGCCATGTCGGTGCGCAGCGGCACCTCCGTCGCGGGCACGGCCAGCCTGAGGCCGGGAAGCCTGCGCAGCAGCTCGGTGAAGCCGACGACCATCTCGACGCGGGCGAGCTGCTGGCCCAGGCACTGGTGGATGCCGTGCCCGAACGCCAGGTGGTGCCCGCGCGGCCGGTCGACGCGCAGCTCGTGCGGGTCCTCGTACTGCTCGGGGCTGCGGTTCACCGCCGGCACGGCCACGAGGACCGTCTCACCCGCGGGGATCGTGACACCGCCGACCTCGCTCTCCTCCTTCGCGAACCGCGGCACGCCGAACGCGATGATCGACAGGTAGCGCAGCAGCTCCTCGACCGCGTTCTCGGTGAGCTCGGGCCGGGCCCGCAGCAGCTCCAGCTGCTCCGGGTGTTCGAGCAGCGCGAACGTGCCCAGCGCCAGCATGTTCGCTGTCGTCTCGTGGCCCGCGATCAGCAGCAGGTTCGCGATGCCGACCAGCTCGTCCTCGGTCAGGTCGGTCTCGGTGACCAGGCCGGACAGCAGGTCGTCGGTGGGCTTGGCCCTCTTGGCGCGCACCAGGCCCTGCATGAAGCGCCGCAGCTCGGTGCCGACCTTGATCTGCTCGTCGATCGTGGTCGTCAGGCTGAGCAGCTTCGAGGTGGTGCGCTGGAACTCGTCGCGGTCGCCGTAGTCGACGCCCAGCAGCTCGCAGATCACCAGCGACGGCACCGGCAGAGCGAAGTCGTGCACCAGGTCCGACGGCGGGCCCGCGGCGACCATCGCGTCCAGCTGCTGCGTCACGATCTCGTGCACGCGCGGCTCCAGCTGCCGCATGCGCCGCACGGTGAACTGCCCGGTCAGCATCCGCCGGTAGCGGGTGTGCTCGGGGGCGTCCATCGAGATGAACGACCCGGCGCGGCGCTCGGGCGGGAAGATCTCGTTGAACAGCTCCGGCGACATCCGCGCCCGCACCCGCGGGTTGCCGAACCGGTCGGCGCTCATCCGCGGGTCGGCCAGCACCGCCCGCGCCTCGTCGTGCCCGGTGACGACCCAGACCGCCTCGCCGCCGTGCTCGACCCGGTGCACCGGCCCCTGCCCGCTCAGCTCCAGCAGCCCCTTCGCCGGGTCGAACGGGCACCGGCCGCGCCGGGTCAGCTCAGCGGGCAGCTGGGGCCGGATCAGCTCCTGCGCGGTGCGTTGCCGCTCTGCCGTGGTCATGGAAGCGCTCCCGTCCCCGGCCCCGCGTGACGGGGCCGTCGCTCGGTGTCACCTCCACGCTACCGAAACTTGCGCATCGTGCAAGATTTTTGGCCGCCCTTTACGTCGCGAACACCTGCGCGTCGTCGGCGAACGCCTTGAACTCCAGCGCGTTGCCCGCCGGGTCCAGCAGGAACATCGTCCACTGCTCGCCGGGCAGCCCCGCGAAGCGCAGGTAGGGCTCGATGACGAACCGCGTGCCGGCCGCCGTGAGCCTCGCGGCGAGGACCTGGAACTCGTCGGGCGTGAGGAGCAACCCGAAGTGCGGCACCGGCACGTCGTGCCCGTCGACCGGGTTGTGCACCCGCTCGACCCGCGGGGCCAGGTGCGTGACGAACTGGTGGCCGTGCAGGTTCCAGTCGATCCAGGTGTCGGAGCTGCGGCCCTCGTCGAGACCGAGGACGCCGCCGTAGAACGCGCGGGCGGCGGCGAGGTCGTCGACGGGCATGGCGAGGTGGAAGCGGGGGATGCTCACGCTGGCGCCTTTCTGTTGTCTGAATGTTGACATTAAGACAACGAGGCTGGTCGGTGGAATGTGCGCTTGTTAACATTGCGCCATGGCACGGTTGGAGCCCGCCCGCAGGCGCGGCCTGAGCAGCGAGGTCGCGGACGCGATCCGGACGGCGATCTTCGACGGCCGCTACCCGCCCGGCAGCCCGCTGCGCGAGGTGGAGCTGGCCGAGGCGCTGGAGGTCAGCCGCGGCCCGGTCCGCGAGGCGCTGCAGCAGCTGGAACGCGAGGGGCTCGTCCGCACCGGCTGGCACCGCGGCGCGACGGTCGCCGAGCTGTCGGCCCGCGACGTGGCCGAGCTCGACAGCCTGCGCGGCGCCCTGGAGGTGCTCGCGGTGCGCCGGGTCGTCGACACCGCCGCCGACCTCACCGCCGTCGAGAAGGCCGCGCAGGAGATGGAACGCGCCCGCACCCCGCACGAGATGGTGCAGCTGGACATCGAGTTCCACGACGCCGTCTACGCCGCCGCCGACCACTCACGGCTCGTGCACGCCTGGGAGGCCATCCGGTCGCAGGTGCACCTGTTCCTGCTCACGCGCGTTGCGGTGAGCACGGAGGGCTACCTGGAGCACGTGCGTGACGAACACCGTGCGCTGGTGGAAGCCTTGCGGGCCGGGGACGTCGAGGGTGCTCTGCAACTCTTCGCGGTGCACCGCAAGCACGCGTTCGACGTGCTGACGTCGAACTAGAGCCAGCCGTGTTCCTGCGCCACCTGGAACGCCTCACCCCGGCCGGCCACGCCCAGCTTGGCCACCGCGGCCGACAGGTGGTTGCGGACCGTGCCCGGTGACAGCGACGTGCGGGCCGCGATCTGCGCCACCGGGGTGCCGAACCCGCTGAGCCGCACCACCTCCAGCTCGCGCTGCGTCAGCGGGCACGGGGGAGCGGCGAGCGCGTCGGCCGCGAGCGCCGGGTCGACCCAGCGGGACCCGGAGTGCACGCGGCGGATGACGTCGGCGAGCGTGCCGCCGGGGGAGCCCTTGGGCAGGAAGCCCTTCGCGCCCGCCCGCAGGGCCTGCTGCAGGTGCGGCGGGCGGCCGCGGCCGGTCAGGACCACGACGGCGCACGACGGCAGCACGCGGGCGAGCTCCGCGGTGACCTCCAAGCCGTCCAGGGCGGGCATCTGGAGGTCCACCACGGCGACGTCGGGGCGGTGGGCCAGCGCCGCGTCGACGGCGGCGCGGCCGTCACCGGCGCTGGCCACCACCGACAGGTCCGGTTCGAGGTCGAGCAGCGCGGCGAGGGCGTCGCGGATGAGCTCCTCGTCGTCGGCCAGCAGCACCCTGATCACGCGGGCACCACGACCCGCAGCGTGAAGGTGCCGGCCGAGCGCTCGCCGGAGATCCGGCCGCCGTGCGCGGCCAGCCGTTCGCCCAGGCCGCGCAGGCCGTTGCCCCCGCGTTCGGGCGCGTCCGGGTCGACGCCGTCGTTCGTGACCGTCATCAGCACCTCCCCGTCCCGCTCGGCGAGGTCGATGATGCACCACGTCGCCCTGCTGTGGCGCAGCACGTTGGTGCAGGCCTCCCGCACCGCCAGCGCGAGCTGGGTGGCGCTGTCACCGGTGAGGCCGCCACTGTCGGGGACCGTGCACCGGATGCCGGCCTCCCGCAGGACGCCGCGCACCGCCGCCAGCTGCTCGGCCAGGTCGACCGCCCGGTAGCCGTCCACGGCGGCGCGCACCTCGCTCAGCGCCGAGGACGCCAGCCGCTGCGCCTCGAACGCCTCGGCCGCCGCCCGCTGCGGGTCCGTGCCGGCGAGCCGCCCGGCCAGCTCGGCCTTCAGCGCGATCACGGTCAGCCGGTGCCCGAGCAGGTCGTGCACGTCGCGGGCGAACCGCAGCCGTTCCTCGCTCACCGCCAGCGCCGCCCGCGCCTCCCGGCCCGCCCGCGCCTGCTCCAGCAGCCCGGCGTACCACGTCGGCAGCCCGGCCATCGCGATCACCGTGGCCGCGACCGAGGCGGCGATCAGCAGGTGGGTCGCGGGCATGCCACCGACGGCGAACCCCACCACCCCCGCCAGCGCCACCCCGGCGACTGCCGCCGCCCACCGCCACACGCCGGTGAGCAGCAGCGGCGCGAACCCCGCCGCGACCCCGCCGACCCACGCCCACGGGTGCAGACCGGCCGGTCCGACCGGCGCCACGAGCGGGATCGACACCAGTGCGGCCGCACCCAGGACCCAGAACGTCCCGGTGCGCACCGCCACCACGCACGCCGCCGCGAGCAGCACCAGGCCCAGCCCGCCGAGCCAGCGCGTGGCCGTCGGCTCGCGCAGCACCGCGACGAGCGGCACGACCAGCGAGGCCGCCCACAGCGAGTGCAGCGTCCAGCGCAACGCAGCCCGTGCCGGATCGGTCCGGGATAGCTCGGTCCGGGAAAGCTCGGTCACCGCCACCACCCTAGAGCCACGCGATCATGATGGTGACCGCCACGACCAGGTCGAACACCCCGCAGAACTCCGACCACCAGCGCGGCACGACGGCGTTGCGGACGTGGTGCACGAGGTCCCAGACGGCGTGCGCGCCCCACCCGGCGGCGATCAGCACCACGCCGAGGTCGGCCGACGAGGTGGTGACCACGGCCGCGAGCGCCGCGTAGGCCCCGAACACGGCCAGCTGCACGCGCGGTGCCCGCCGGCCCCACATCAGGTAGACGGCCTGGCACACCAGCAGCGTCCACACCGGGGGCACCAGCGCCGCCTGCCAGAAGTCGAACGTCAGCGCCAGCGCGACCATCGTCGGCCAACGGTCGCCCAGGAACCGGATGGCCGGGTTGGTGGACGCGACGCCGTGCTCGTGGCGGTAGCGGACCAGCACGAAGATCATCGCGGGCACCATGAGCAGGTGACCGCCCATGAGCACGGCATCGCGGTCCACCGCACCCGACCAGTAGGGCACCAACAGCACGAGGTACGGCACCGCCATCGCGGCGCACATCTCCACCACGCGCCCATGACCGCGATAGCGCATCCACAGCGCCATCGGCACGGACATCGACACAGCCATCCACAGGACGGTGAGCTCGATCGAGTCCGGCGTCCACAGGGGTCCCAGCAGGGACATTCCCAGGAGCATCGCCACGAGCATCTCGACGCCGTGGCGCACCAGCGGCCGGACCGCGGAAGTTGTCGTCGTTGTCATGCACTGAGCGTCGAACCGACGCCCGGCAACATCCATCCGCGCGATGTCATGTCTTCACCGTGCGAAACGCACAGCCGAACCGTGCGCCTGAGCTCAGACGCTGATCTCCGCCCAGACGGTCTTGCCGTCGGCGGCCTCGCGCGTACCCCAGCAACGAGAGAGATGGGCGACCAACACCAAGCCACGCCCGCGGGAGTCGGCGATGCGCGACTCGCCCAGCTGCGGCAGTTCGGCGGGTGTCCCGTCCTCGACCTCGACGCGAATGACCTCATCGGTGCGTGACATGCGCACCACCCGTGGAGCGGCCGCGTGCTCATAAGCGTTGCTGGCCAGTTCGGTGCACACCAGTTGCACGTCCAGCAGCACGTCCTCGGACAGGTCGGCCAGCAACGTCGAAGCCCACGAGCGCAGGTCTGCCAGATCCGGGTCGGAGTCGGGCAGGGGATATCGCGCTGAGGTGCGGAGCACCTCGGGAGCGTCCATCTCGATCCACCCCGTTCACGTTCTGGCTGCCCTGGCTGCTCAAGACGGCCGTCAGGTCGCGAAATACCACTGCGGGTGCTAACCCAAACGCATGGACGGCTTCGGGTTCGACCTTGCGCTGGTCGGAGTGCTGGTGTTGTTGAACGCTGCGTTCGCGGGCAGCGAGATGGCGTTGGTGTCGCTGCGTGAGGGGCAGTTGCGCGCGCTGGAACGGGATGGGCACCGCACGCTCGTGCGACTGGCACGGGATCCGAACAGGTTCTTCGCGACCATCCAGATCGGCATCACGCTGTCCGGGTTCCTCGCCTCCGCGACCGCGGCGGTGTCGCTCGCGCAGCCGCTGGTGCCCGCGCTGGAGTTCCTCGGCAGCGCGGCGAACGGCGTGGCGATCGCGCTGGTGACGATCCTGTTGACGTTCGTCACGCTGGTGTTCGGCGAGCTCGCGCCCAAGCGGCTCGCGATGCAGTACGCGGTGCGCTGGTCGAAGATCATCGCCCGGCCGCTCGACGTGCTGTCGACCGTCTCCCGCCCGGCCGTGTGGCTGCTCAGCAAGGCGACCGACCTCGTGGTGCGCGTGTTCGGCGGCGACCCGAACGCCGACGAGGAGCAGATGTCACCCGACGAGCTGCGCGAGCTGGTGGCCGTGCAGAAGCACCTGAACGCCGAGCAGCGGGAGATCATGACCGGTGCGCTGGAGATCCACGAACGGCGGCTGCGCGAGGTGCTGGTGCCCCGTCGGCAGGTGGTTGTGCTCGACGCGAGTTTGACCATCCCCGTGGCGAGGGAAACCCTGGCCCAGTCCGGGCACTCACGGGCGCCGGTGGTGCGGGACGGCCACCTGGACGACGTGATCGGCGTCGTGCACCTGCGCGACGTGCTGGACGACACGGCGGCGTTGAAGGACGTGGCCCGGCCCGCACTGATGCTGCCGGACTCGTTGCGCGTGACCGACGCGTTGCGCCGCATGAAGGCCGAGCGCGAACAGCTCGCGCTCGTGGTGGACGAGCACGGCGCGGTGGACGGCATCGTCGCGCTGGAGGACCTGCTCGAGGAGGTCGTCGGTGAGATCTACGACGAGACGGACCGCGATGTCGCGAACGTCCGCACCGAAGCGGACGGTTCGCTGATCCTGCCGGGAACTTTTCCGGTGCACGACCTCGTTGACATCGGGGTCGAGCTGCCGGAGGCACCGGAGGGGGACTACGCGACGATCGCGGGTCTGGTCCTGGTGGTCCTCGGGAGAATCCCGGAAGGACCCGGAGACGTGGTGCACGTCTCCGGCTGGGAGATCACCGTGCAACGCGTGGAACACCACGCGATCACACGGGTGAGGCTGAGGTCACAACCGAAAACGCGGAATGACCAAGAGGTCTGAACCGTTACACCAGAGGCGGCCAGCTCGCCCGCACCACCTGCCAATCGGAAACGGGGGATCTGTCATGCCTGCAGAACTGAAGAACCGCGCGTCCGGACAGCAGGACGCGGACCTGGTCGGCCAGTACCTGCGCGACGTGGGCAGCACGCCGCTGCTCACCGCCGCGGAGGAGGTCGTGCTCGCAAAGGCGATCGAGGTCGGCCTGTACGCACAGCAGCTGCTCGACTCCGGCGACACCACGCGGGACCGGCGCACGCTGCGCCGGCTGGTCGCCGAGGGCGAGCGCGCGAAGGACCACATGATCCGCGCGAACCTGCGCCTGGTCGTGTCGGTCGCGAAGAAGCACTCGTTCCGCGGCCTGCCGTTCCTGGACGTGGTGCAGGAGGGCAACCTGGGCCTGATCCGCGCGGTCGAGAAGTTCGACTACGCCAAGGGTTACAAGTTCTCCACCTACGCCATGTGGTGGATCCGCCAGGCCATCGAACGCGGTCTGGCCGACCAGACCCGCACCGTGCGCCTGCCGGTGCACGTCGTGGAAGAGGTCAACAAGCTCAACCGGATCGGGCAGAAGCTCTCCGCCGAGTTCGGTCGCGAGGCCACCGTGGAGGAGATCGCCGCGCACGCCAAGGTGTCCGCGCAGCGCGTGCATGACCTGCGCGACGCGGCCCGCACGTGCGTGTCGCTGGAGACGCCGGTCGGCGACGAGGGCGACTCGGTGCTGGGCGACCTGATCCAGGACGGTGACGGTGTGTCGGCGCCGGACCTGGTGGAGCAGCAGGAGTTCGTCGAGGGCGTGCGGTCGCTGCTGGAGGTCCTGCCCGAGCGCCAGGGGCGGATCATGCGGCTGCGCTTCGGCCTGGAGGACGGCCGGGAGCGGACGCTGCAGGAGGTCGCCGACGAGCTCGGCCTGACCCGTGAACGGATCCGCCAGCTGGAGAAGCAGTCGCTGGCCGTCCTGAAGTCCACCGGCCGCCCGGAGGAGCTCTTCGCTCTCGCCGGCTAAAGCCGCCTGTGCTGTCTCACAACCGCGCACGAACGCCCCACAGGCCCATCGGCCCGCCCCCGCTGCCCAGGCATCTGCAAGTACTTGCAGATGCCTGGGCAGCGATGAGGCGGCGAGTGGTCAGCGGCGGTGTTTGTACAACGGCACGGACGCCGCCGAACCGGGCAGGTGCGGATTCGGGTTGGCCGCGCACACCGTGCCCGCCGCAGGCAGCTTCACGTCGAGCAGGTACGCGTTCATGTGGTCCGTGATGCACGCACTGACCCCATAAGCCGTGTGACCCCATCCCGCGTAGGTGAGCAACCGGCTGTTGGGCAGCTGACGGGCCACGGCCTGCGCACCGCGGTAGTCGGTCGCACCGTCGAAGTAGTTGCCCACCACCAGTACCGGTGCGGAGGTGCGGGCGTTCCACGGGCCCGTGTAGCGGTCGGGGTTCGTGGGCCAGTTCGCGCACGCGGCGTTGCCCCACCACCAGTACGGGCCGAACTCCGAACCCGCCTCGGCATAACGCCCGATGGCGCGGTAGGTCTCGAAGTTGCGCGGGTACTCGATGTCGGCGCACGCGTTGCCGTTGTAGGCGTCGAAGAAGTTGTCGTAGTCCGGTTCCGCGGCGGTCAGCACGGTGCCGGTGGAAGCGTCGGAGAGCCTGTCGAGCAGGGCGGCGATGGCGGGCCAGGCGTCGGGGGCGTAGCCGGTGCCGATGGCCGTGCCGATGATGGCGTCGTAGGTGTAGGTCTGGTCGCCCAGCTGGATCGGCTTGGCCTTCGCCGCGGCGAGCAAGGCCTTCCAGCGCTGGGCTGAGTTCGGGGCGAGGGGGCACGCCGCCTCGTCGCACAGGCGCAGGAACTCGTCGAACACCTCCTTGCCGGCGATGCGGTCCGACTCGATCTGGCGGCCGCCCGACCACAGCACGGGGTTGAGCACGCCGTCGATCGCGAGCGCGCGGACGTTGCGGGGGAACAGGTTCGCGTACGTCGTGCCGAGGAACGAGCCGTAGGAGAAGCCGAGGTAGGTGAGCTTGCGGTCACCGACGGCGCTGCGGAGCAGGTCCAGGTCGCGGGCCACGTCGGCGGTGCTCATGTGGCGGGCGATGGGCTCGCCGGAGCGGCACTTCGGGCCGAGGGCGCGGTAGCGGTCGAAGAACGGGCGCTCCTGCGCCGCCCGGTACGGGAAGCCGGGCAGGCCCTCGAAGAACTCGTCCAGGGCCTCCTCACTCGGGAAGCAGTGCAGCGGGTCGGAGCGGCCGACGCCACGCGGGTCGAAGCCGACCACGTCGAAGCGGCCCCGCAGTGCGGCCGAGAGCTGGTCGCCGATCGAGTGGGCCAGGTCGACGCCGGACCCGCCGGGACCACCGGGGTTGAGGAACAGCGACCCGATGCGGCGGGCCTTGTCGGTGGCGGGCTTGCGGGTCAGCGCCACGGTGGTCGTGGCGCCGCGCGGGTCGTCGTGGTCGAGCGGCACGCGGACCGTGCCGCACTCGAAGCCGGGGTGCTCCGGTCCGCAGGCCTGCCAGTCGATCCCGGGCGCGCCCTGCTCGGCGTGCGCCACCGGGGTGAGCGTGACCATGAGCGCTGCGAGCGCGACGAGCGCGGTTGTTCGCATGGACGAGTCCCCTCGTGTCAGCCAGGAGCGCTCTTCCTATCTCGCTGCGGCGGGGTGCGTGTAGCGACGAAAGTCGTCTTCGACCGACTGGGACGGCGCAGTGCTGAACGGGTTGGGGTTCGCCGGGCACACCGTGCCAGGCGCGGGCAGCGTCACGTCCAGCAGGTACGCGTAGATGTGGTCGGCCGCGCACTGGCTGCGCCGCCACGACACGTGTCCCCAGCCCGCGTACGACAGCAGCCGGCTGTTGGGCAGTTGCCGGGCCACGGCCTGTGCGCCGCGGTAGTCCGTTCCTCCGTCGAAGTAGCCACCCACCACCAGTACCGGTGCGGACGTGTGCGCGGTCCACGGGCCCGTGTAACGGTCTTCGTTTGCTGGCCAGTCGGCGCACGCCGAGTTCGTCCACCACCAGTACGGGCCGAACTCGGAACCTGCCTCCGCATAACGCCCGATGGCGCGGTAGGTCTCGAAGTTGCGCGGGAACTCGATGTCCGCGCACATGTTGCCGAGGTTGGCGTCGAACATGTTGTCGTAAGGCGGAGTCACGAGTGCGGTGACGCCAGGTTCAGCCGCGGCATCGGCGAGTTGGGCGAGCGTGGTCGCGATGACCGTCCACAGCTCCGATGCGTACCCGGTGAGTCGTGCGTGGCCCACGATCTGGTCGTAGGTCCACACCTCGTCGCCGAGCTGGACCGGATTGGCCCGCGCGGCGGCGAGCAACGCGTCGTAACGCTCCCGCGAGGCGGGTGCGAGCGGGCAGGCGGCCTCGTCGCAGAGCCGGAAGAACTCGTCGAGCACTTCCTCGCCGGCGACGCGGTCCGACTCGATCTGACGGCCGCTCGAGTACCGCTCGGGGTCCAGCACGCCGTCGATCGCGAGCGCGCGGACGTTGCCGGGGAACAGGTTCGCGTACGTCGTGCCGAGGTACGAGCCGTAGGAGTGGCCGAAGTACGTGAGCTTGCGATCACCCAGCGCGCGGCGCAGCAGGTCCATGTCGCGTGCGACGTCGGCGGTGCTCATGTGCCGTGCGATCGGCTGGTCGCACTTGGCGGCCAGGGCACGGTACCGGTCGAAGAACGGCCGTTGCATCGACGGCCGGTAGGGGAACAGCGGCAGGTCGGCCAGGTACTCGGCGCGCTCCTGCTCGGAGGCGAAGCAGCGCAACGGGTCCGACCGGCCGATGCCGCGCGGGTCGAAGCCGACCACGTCGAACCGGCCCTGGGTCCCCGCCGACATCCGGGCGCCCCACGCCCACGTGTAGTCGAGGCCGGAGGCACCGGGGCCGCCGGGGTTGAACAGCAGCGACCCGATCCGCCGCGCCGGGTCCGCGGCGGGCAGGCGGGTCAGCGCGAGCGTCGTCGTGGCGCCGCGCGGGTGGTCGTGGTCGAGCGGCACCACGAGCTGCGCGCACTCGAAGCCGGGGTGGTCGGGGCCGCACGCCTGCCAGGCGATCGGCGGCACCGCGGCCCACGCGGGTGGTGCGGGCGCGAGGGTGGACACCGCGACCGCGACCGCCGCGACCAACCTGGGCACGAACGCGCGCATGGCTCCCCTTCCAGCGGGCTGAGGAGCCATTCATAGCCGTGATCAGTCGGGCCGTCGATGCTTTTGACGAACTCCCAGCTGAGCGGCGATCTGGTCGTGGATCGGCGTGCTCATGACGACCGGTCCCGCCGGTGCGGCGGGAGGTGTCGGACCAGCCTTGTCGGTTTCCTCCGGCATGCGAGGAGCGTAGGCAAGGTCGTTGACCCCCCAACGACGCCGACCGGGATTTCACCTTCCTTGTACCCCAGTAGGTGATACCCGATCGAGCGATTTGCGCCCCGCGCCGAGGGCGGGCCGCGGAACAGCCGCCGATCGCGTCTTGTTGTGCCGGTACATGGACAACGAGCAGCGTGGCCGCGTGCGCGTGGAGCACTCGGCGAAGCGGGTCCGCACGTACTCCGGTGGCGAGCTGGTCGCGGACACGACCGCGCCGCGGCTGGTTTGGGAGATCCCGCACTACCCGGCGTACTACCTGCCGCTGGCGTCCGTGCGTGCCGAGCTGAGGCCGACGGGGGAGACGCGGCACTCGCCGAGCCGGGGCGAGGGCGTGCTGCACGACGTGGTCACCAGGGGCGGAGTGGCCGAGGGAGTCGCGCTCACCTACCCCGGCTCGCCGGTCGAGGAACTGAGGGGCCTCGTGCGGTTCGAGTTCGCGGCGATGGACGAGTGGCTGGAGGAGGACGAGCCGGTCTACGTCCACCCGCGCGACCCGTACACGCGCGTGGACGTGCTGAACAGCTCGCGGCACGTGCGGGTGGCGTTGAACGGCGTCACGCTGGCGGCCTCGGCCCAGCCGCGCGTCCTCTTCGAAACCGGCTTGCCACCGAGGTACTACCTGCCGTTGAGTGATGTCCGGTTCGACCTGCTCCGCCCCTCCGCCACGCAGACGCGGTGCCCGTACAAGGGCACGGCGACGTACTGGTCGGTCGAGATCGGCGGGGTCCTGCACGAGGACCTCGTGTGGATCTACCGCACCCCGCTGCCGGAGAGCCAGAAGGTCGCCGGGCTGGCGTGCTTCTACAGCGAGAAGGTCGACCTGCACCTGGACGGTGAGCTGCAGGAACGGCCGAAGTCGCCCTGGTCGTGACCAGCACGCGCCGACGAGACCCTTCACACACTGCAAACTTGCAGTGACTGCAAAAATATCCTGTACTGTCGACCCGTGAACCAGTCGGGGGAGAGCCTGCGCGACCGCAAGAAGCGCCGCACGCGTGCCGCGCTGGAGCGGGCGACGCTGCGCCTCTCCGCCGAGAGGGGCTTCGACCACGTCACCGTGGAGGAGATCGCCGCCGAGGCCGACGTCTCGGTGCGTACCTTCTTCAACTACTTCGCGAGCAAGGACGACGCGCTGATCGGCGCGGACCCGGAGACGGGCCCGCGCATGGCCGAGCGCGTCCTCGCCGCGGACGGGGTCACGCCCTTCGAGGCGTTCCGCGCCGCCGTGCTGGCGGAGATCGACGACGAGCTGAACAACGCGCGTGACCTGTGGCTGCTGCGCAAGGACGTGCTGATGCAACGCCCCGACCTGCTGGTCCGCGCGTTCGCGTCGAGCGCGGAGGCCGAGCAGCTGATCGGCGCGGCGGTGGCGCAGCGCAGCGGGCTGCCCGCCGACCACCTGTACCCGCGGCTGCTGGTGGCCGCGGGCACCGTCGCGTTCCGCTGCGCGGTCACCCGCTGGGCGCTCGACGACGAGGTCGCGCTGGGCGACCTGATCTCCGAGGCGCTCGACCTGCTCGGTGCCGGACTGGCTCACGCACCGCACCACCACGAAGGGGGACCCTCATGAGCACCGGAACCGAAGCGCCAAGACCCGCCCACAGCAGACGCGACGTCCTGCAGGCCATGTCCGGCCTGATGATGGGCATGTTCGTGTCCATCCTGGCGAGCACCATCGTCTCGAACGCCCTGCCGCGCATCGTCGCCGACCTCAAGGGCTCGCAGTCGATCTTCGCCTGGATCGTCACCGTCGAGCTGCTCGCGATGACCGCGACCGTGCCGCTGTGGGGCAAGCTCGCCGACCTCTACAGCCGCAAGCTGCTGATCCAGGCCTCGCTGAGCCTGTTCGTCGTCGGCTCGCTGATCGCGGGCTTCTCGCAGAACATCGAGATGCTGATCGTCAGCCGCGTCGTGCAGGGCCTCGGCGCCGGTGGTGTCACCGCGCTCGCCACGATCGTGATGGCGGCGATGATCCCGCCGCGCGAGCTCGGCCGCTACTCCGGTCTGTTCGGCGCCGTGTTCGGCGTCGGCACCGTGGCCGGCCCGCTGATCGGCGGCCTGCTGGTCGACACCTCCTGGCTGGGCTGGCGCTGGTGCTTCTTCATCGGCGTCCCGTTCACGCTGGCCGCGATCTGGCTGCTGCAGCGCACCCTGCACCTCCCGGTCGTGCGCAACGAGAACACGAAGATCGACTTCCTGGGCGCGTTCCTCATCGTGTCCGGTGTGTCGACGCTGCTGGTGTGGTCCTCGCTGGCCGGCCAGAAGTTCGAGTGGGCCTCCGGCTGGACCGCGCTGCTCGTGTCGCTCGGCGTGGTGCTGCTCGTCGCCGCGGTGTGGGTCGAGTCCCGCGCCCACGACCCGATCATCCCGCTGTCGATCTTCCGCAACCGCACGGTCTCGCTGGCCACCCTCGCGAGCGCGCTCGTCGGCGTGGCGATGTTCGGCGGCACGGTCTTCCTGTCGCAGTACTTCCAGCTCTCGCTCGGCAAGACCCCGACCCAGGCCGGTCTGCTCGGCCTGCCGCTGATCTTCGGCCTGCTGGTGTCGTCCACCGTCGCGGGCCAGCTGATCACGAAGTACGGCCGGTGGAAGGCGTTCCTGGTCGCCGGTGGCGTCGTCATGGTCGCGGGCATGCTGCTGCTGTCCACGATCACCGCGCATACCACGGTGTTCATGGTGGGCGTCGACATGTTCGTGCTCGGCGTGGGCGTCGGCATGCTGATGCAGAACCTCGTGCTGGCGGCGCAGAACGACGTGCCCGCCCGCGACCTCGGCGCCACGACCTCGACGCTGACGTTCTTCCGCTCGCTGGGCGGCGCGATCGGCGTCTCGGCGCTGGGCGCGGTGCTGGCCAGCAAGGTCTCGTCGCTGACCGAGGAGAAGTTCGGCCCGATCGCGACCGCCGGCGGCGAGAACGCGGTACCGGACATCACGAAGCTGCCGCCGGAGGTCAAGGCCGTCATCGCCGACATCTACGCCACGGCGACGGCGGAGATCTTCCTGGTGGGGGCGCCGTTCGCGGTGCTCGCGTTCCTCGCGGTGGTGTTCATCAAGGAGAAGCCGCTCAAGGAGCAGAGCGGGGACGAGCGACTGGCGGCGGAGATGACCGCGGGGCACTGATCCTCGTAGTTCGGCACCGGCGCGGACCCCTGACTTTCGTCGGGGGTCCGCCCCGTCTTCCGGGTCGGGTGCCGCGGGCCCGCGCTTCGTACGGTCACGACCATGAACAGCATCTGGGCGATCGGCCTGGTCGCCGCACTGGTCTCCCCACCCGATCTGTCCGCAGTGGACGGTCACGTGGCCGCGTACCTCGCAGAGGCCTCCTACCCCGGAGTCGCGGTCGCGATCACGAAGGGGGACAGGGTGATCGCGACCAAGGGCTACGGCCGCGACTCGACCGGCGCGCCGCTCACCGAGCACTCGAAGATGGCGATCGCCTCGGTCAGCAAGTCGTTCACCGCCTTGGCCGTCCGCCAGCTCGCCGACGCGGGCAAGCTCGACCTGGACCGGCCGGTGCGCACCTACCTGCCCGAGTTCGAGGTCGCCGACCCGCGGGGCGGGCGGATCACCGTGCGACACCTGCTGGAGCACACCTCGGGCATCACCGACCGGACGTTGCCGGAGAAGAGCCTGCCGCAGCCGGACACCCTCGACGGGGCGGTCCGGCGGGCGCAGCAGGCGACGCTCGCCGCCGATCCCGGTGCCGAACACCGGTACACCAACACGAACTACCACGTCGCCGCGCGGGTGGTGGAGGTCGTGTCGGGTGAGAACTTCGACGACCACCTCAGGAAGCACGTCTTCGAGCCGTTGGACATGCGCGAAACGGTCGCGATCGACGTGACGCCGCGCGACCTGCCGGCCGGCTACCGCACGGGACACGGGTACGCGTACGGGTTCTCGGTCGCGGTGACCGAGCCGCACCGGTTCGTCGCCGGGTCCGACGGGGTGGTCACCACCGCCGCGGACATGGGCAGGTGGCTGGCGGCCCAGGGGCGGCTGCGGCCGCAGGAGGGGCTGGGCTGGGTGCGCGACGGGCGCGGCCTGCGGCACAACGGCATCTGGTTCACGGCGACGTCCGGGCAGTTGCTGACGTCGTCCGGGTACGGCGTCGCGGTCATGGCCAACAGCGGTGTGGGACTGGGCAACGAGGGCACCTCGCAGCTGGAGGACGGGATCGCGGACCTCCTCGACGGGAAGGTGCCCGCGCAGCCGTCGTCGTTCCGGCTGCTCACGGACCTCGTGCTGGCGGCGCTGACCCTGCTGTCGGTGGCGCTCGGCGTGCGGGCGCTGCGGCGGCCGCGGCGGTGGCCCAGGCCGTGGCAGGTGCTGCGGTTCGTGCCGGTGGGGCTGCTGGTGGCGGCGCCGTGGTTGCTGGGGCTGCTCTACGGCGGCGGGCGCGACATCACGTTCTTCCAACTGGCGCACTATTCGCTGCCGCTCGTGGTGTGGTTGGGCGTGTCCAGCGTGATGAACATCAGCGTCGCGGTCGTGCGGTGGCGGCGGTGAAGGCGGCGGCGCTCGCGGCGTGCGTCGCGGTGGCGGCGGCCGTGTCGTTCGCGATCGACGACTCCGTGCCGCCGTGGACGGCTGCGGTGTGCGTGCCGTTGTTCGCGGTGTCCTTCCTGCTCGGGCGGCGCACGGCGGTGCTGTGGCCGGCCGTGCTGTTCCCGCTGGGGGCGCTCGCGGGAGGCGTGGCGGCCGGGATCGTGGCGGTCGCGGTGGCGCTGCCGTGGTTCCTCGGCCGGGTGGTCCACCAGCAGGCCGCACTGGCCGCCGCTGCCGTCGAGGCCGCGCACCTGCGGGAACGCACCCGGATCGCGCACGAGGTGCACGACAGCCTCGGCCACGAGCTGAGCCTGCTGGCGCTGCAGGCCGGGGCGCTGGAGATGACGCTGCCGCCGGAGCACCGCGAGTCCGCCGCACAGCTGCGGCGCACGGCGGCCGGTGCCACGGAACGGCTGGCGGACCTGGTGTTCCTGCTGCGCGATGGTGAGCCGGCCGCGGTCGAGCGTGTGCGGGACCTCGTGGACCGGGCCGTGCGGGCGGGCCTGGACGTCCGGTTCGCCGCGGACGGACCTGTGCCGTCCACAGTGGAGCCGACCGTGCGCAGGGTCGTGCAGGAGGCGCTGACGAACGCCGCGAAGCACGCGCCGCACTCGGTGCTGCACCTGACCGTCACGACCGCCGACGCCACGACCGTCGTGGAGGCGAGCAACGCGCTGGGCGGACGGCGGGCCGCCGGGTCGCGGCTCGGCCTGGTGGCGTTGCGCGAACGGGTGCGGCTGGCCGGCGGTACGCTGCGGACCACTCGTGGCGACGGCAGGTTCGAGCTGGTCGCGACGCTGCCACAGCCGGGGGACCAGTGATCCGCGTACTGCTCGCCGACGACGAGGCCATGGTGCGGGCCGGCGTGCGCGCCATCCTGAGCGCCGACCCGGCTGTCGAGGTCGTCGCCGAGGCCGCCGACGGTCACGAGGCCGTCGACCTCGCGTTGAGGCACCGCCCCGACGTCGTGCTGCTGGACGTCCGCATGCCCCGCCTCGACGGCCTGCGGGCGGCGGAGGCGCTGGTGCGCCACGGGTTCGGCGTCGCGATGCTGACGACGTTCAACGACGACGGCTACCTCGAACAGGCCCTCGACGGCGGCGCTCGCGGGTTCCTGCTCAAGTCGGGCGACCCGCGCGAGTTGATCGCGGGCGTCCACGCGCTGGCCGCCGGCGGCGCCTACCTCGCCCCGAAGGTCGCCGCCCGGATGATCACCCGGTTCCGCGGCACCCGGACCGGCGCCGCCCGCGCGCGGGTCGAGGAGCTGACCGCCCGCGAACGCGACGTGCTCGCGTTGCTCGGCGAGGGCCTGTCGAACGCGCAGATCGCCCGGCGGCTGGACCTGGTCGAGGGCACGGTGAAGGGGCACGTGAGCGCCATCCTGACCCGGCTCGGGGCGCAGAACCGGGTGCAGGCGGCCATCGTGGCCCACGAGGCCGGTCTGCCCCCTCGCACCTAGCCACCCCTGCCTCTGCCGGCGTCTGCAAGTACCACCAACTCAACATCAACAAGCACTTTTCCACTACCAACAGCGCCTGCGGCTGACCTGCGCACGCAGCCTGGTTCGGCGAGTGGCGACCATGTTGGTGGTGGTCAGCGGCGATTCGATCATGGGTTGGCAGTACTTGCAGATGCCGGCAGCAGCAAGGGGGAGGTCAGTACGGGAAGTGGCCGTGGGAGCCGGCGACGGTGACCCAGCGGGTCGCGGAGAACGCCTCCACGCCCCACCGGCCGCCGAACCGGCCGTAGCCGCTCGACTTCACCCCGCCGAACGGTGCCTGCGGCTCGTCGGCCAAGGTCTGGTTGCCGACGTGCACGATGCCGGTGCGGATGCGGCGGGCCAGTGCGAGGCCGCGGCGGGTGTCCTCGGTGAGGATGCCCGCGGTGAGGCCGTGCTCGGTGTCGTTGGCGATGGCGACGGCCTCGTCGTCGTCGGCGACCGGCACGATGACGACGGCCGGGCCGAAAATCTCCTGGCGGAAGATCCGCATGTCCGGGGTGACCCGGTCGAGCACGGTCGGTCCGGTGCCCTCGGTGCGCCGTCGGGCGCCCGCGGAGACCGCCTCCTCGACCAGCGCGGACACCCGGTCCGCGGAACGCCGGTTGATCACCGGGCCGAAGACGGTGCCGGGGTCGCTCGGGTCGCCGTGGGGGAGCGCGGCGAGCTTGGCGACGAAGCGGGTGGTGAACTCCTCGGCGATCGAGCGGTGCACGAGGACGCGGTCGGTCGACATGCAGATCTGCCCGGAGTTGTGGAACGAGCCGAACACGGCCGCGTTCACGGCGTGGTCGAGGTCGGCGTCCTCCAGCACCAGCAGGGCGTTCTTGCCGCCGAGCTCCAGCACCGCCGGCTTGAGGTGCTGGGCGGCCAGGGTGCCGACGGTGCGGCCGACCTCGGTGGAGCCGGTGAAGTTCACGGCGCGCACCCGCGGGTCGGTGATCAGCGCGGCAGCCACGTCGGCGGCGTCGGCGGGGTCGTTGGTGACGACGTTCAGCGCACCGGCGGGCAGCCCCGCCTCGTGCAGCACCTCGGCGATGAGCAGACCGGCGGTGATCGGGGCGTCCTCGCTGGGCTTGAGCACCACGGTGTTGCCGGCGGCGAGCGGGGCGGCGACGGCGCGGGTGCTGAGGATGACCGGCGCGTTCCACGGTGCGAAAGCGGCGACGACGCCGAGCGGTTCGCGCACCGCGAGCGACAGCTGGCCCGCGGTCTCGGTCGTGAGGACCTCGCCGACGGGCTGGGTGACGGCGGCCGCGGACTCGCGCAGCACGTTCGTCGCGAGCGCCACGTTGAAGCCGGCCCACCCGGCGACACCGCCTACCTCGGCGGCCATGACCCGCACGACGTCCGGTGCCCTGGCCTCCAGCAGGTCGGCCGCGCGCAGCAGGATCGCGCGCCGCGTGGCCGGGGAGGTCGCCGACCACTGCTCGAACGCCGCCTGGGCCGCGTCCACGGCACGGGTCACGTCGGCGGTGCCGGCCGCGGCCACCACGGCGAAGACGTCGCCGGTGTAGGGGTTGAGGTCCTCGGTCGTGCGGCCGTCCAGTGCCGGAACGCTCTCGCCGCCGATGAAGAGTTCACGCTTTTCGCTCGCCACAGCGCAGAGTAGAGCCGCAGGCGAGCTGATCATCCAACCCCGCTTTCCGGTGGGTGGAAACCGGACTCCATCGTCCGGGCGATGCCGCGGGCCGCGACCTGCAACGCCGCCACCAGCCGCCCCCGCACGCTGCGCAGGTCCGGCACCACGATCCCGAGCGCGGCCACGACCCCGCCGCGCACCTCGACCGGCACCCCCACCGAGCACGCGCCGAGCGTCATCTCCTCGAACGTCTGCGCGTACCCGTCCCGCCGGATGCGGTGCAGCTGCGCGCGCAACCGGGCCGGATCGACGATCGTGAACGCCGTGCACCGCGTCAGCCGATGCGCCAGCACCTCCTCCTGCACCTCCGCCGGCGCGTGCGCGAGCAACACCTTCCCGACGCCCGTGGCGTGCAACGGCAACCTGCTGCCCGTCGTGCTCACGATCGGCACCGACGCGTGCCCGGACACCCGGTCCAGGTACAGCACCTCCGCACCCTCGCGCACCGCCAGGTGCACCACGGCCCGCGTGGCCGCGTGGATGTCGTGCAGGAACGGCTCCGCGACCCGGCTCAGGTCCACCTCGCCCGCCGCCAGCAGGCCGAGCCGCCAGATCCGGCGCCCGATGACGTACTCCCCGGACGCGAGCCGCCGGACCGCGCCCCAGCCCTCCAGCTCGGCGAGCAGGCGGTGGGTGGTGCTGACCGGCAGGCCGCTGCGGCGCGCGATGCCGCTGAGGGTCTGGGCGCGGTGGCGGGTGTCGAAGGTGCCGAGCAGCGAGAGCAGCTTGGCGGAGACGGTGGCGCTCACGCCGGAATTCTGCCCCCTCCCCGCGACGGGCGCTCCGGGCTCAGGCGCCCACGCTCACCCGCACCGTGAACCCGTCGTCACCGCGTCCCATCGACACGTAGTTGCACGTCCGGTGCAGGATCCACAGCCCCAGGCCCGCCGTCTGCGTGGCCTCCGTCGGCATCAGCCCCACGAGCGGGTCGGACGGCCCCGTACCGTGGTCGGTCGTCGCGACCACCACCCGTGCCGCGTCCGCCCACAGCCGGAACCGGACCGGGCCGACGCCGTGGGTCAGTCCGTTCGTGATGATCTCGCTGGCCGCGTAGACCGCGTCGTGCGCGCTGTCCTCGTCGAGCCGGACGCCGGCGATGGCCGCGAGGACGGCACCGCGCACGGCGGACGGGGTCGGGTCGACGAGCTCGACCAGCGGCGGCGCCTGTTCGAGGACGTCGGGGCGTGGTGCGCTCAGCGGAGCGCCGTAGTGCGGGTTCGGCGTGCCCTGACCGGCGACGTTGGGGTGGGTGCTGGCGACGTCGGCCAGCACGTAGTCCGGGGTGGTCCTGGTGTCGTAGGGGCACAGGCCGTGGAGCGGGAACTCGGCGTAGGCCCGGTTGACGGCGGCCTCGTAGCGGGCCCACCAGTCCCAGGGGGCGCCGACGCCGGGGTGGGGGACGTCGCCGACCACGTGGATGCCGGTGGCACCGGCGGACACGAGCTTCGCGCAGATCTCGCGGTAGCTCGCTATCGCGTCCGCGGGACGGGCGTACTGGTCGGCGGCGGGGAGGTAGGTCACGGCGTCGTCGCGGCCCAGTGCTCCGCGCAGCAGGGCCGTGTTGTCCTCCGCGCAGGCGACGAAGGTCGGGTGGCCCGCCCGCAGCCCGTCCTCCACGAACGGCACGGCGAGCGCCAGGAAGGTGTCTTCCGAGTCGTAGAGCGCGCACTCGTGGAAGAACCCCGCCGTCATCGGACGCACTCCACGTCTTCCAGCCCGAGGATGGACACCAGGCGTGCGAGGGCGGACTTCTCCGAGCGCAGCACGAGCGTCGCGGCGTGGGAGCGCGCGCAGTCGTGCAGGGCCAGCAGGCCGTGGTGGTCGATGAAGCGCAGGCCGGTCGCGTCGACGCGGAGCTCGCTGCGGTCCACCGGCGGTTCCGCGCGCAGCAGGGCCAGCGGCAGCAGCTCGCGGCTCGCGCGGTCGATCTCGCCGACGAGGGCCAGGCCGTCGGCGGTGGCGTGCAGGCGGAACGGGGCGCCGCGGGCGTTGCTGACCGGGTGCATCGACGCGAGCTGCTCGACGGTGCCGTCGGCGAGCTCCGGGCGGTGGTAGGCGCACATCGCGGAGAACGGCGAGCCGGTCATGTACCGGTCGATGAGGTGCTCGTAGCGGCAGAACGCGTCGAGCGAGGCCGGTGAGCTCACCAGCGCGGTGGCGTCCGCGGCCACCCGCAGGCCGGTGAAGCCGTCGGCCAGTGCGGCGCTGGTGGCCTCCGCATAGGCGGCGACCTGGTCGTTCGGTGACACCGTGGCACCGGAGCGGTACCGCGACTCGAGCGGGATCACCTCGGCGGAACCGTCGCGCAGCGCGGCGGCCAGGACGGGGGACGACGCGAGGTGCCCGGCCAGCTCGCGGGCGTCGCCGCGGGCCACGTAGCAGGCGCGCTGGCCCCTGACGAGGCCGTCCACGAGGAACTCGGCCGCCCGTGCGCGGAAGTCGGTGAAGTCGTCGAACGACCAGCAGAGGTGGTCGCTCGTGCTCATCCCGACGACGACGTCGGTAACACCGGACGTGCGCATGGCGCCTGATCCTACGCGCAGCACGATCCTCCACCCTGGCGATCCTCCGGCCGGCCGGTCCGTGCGTGACGGCGCGCGCGGACCGGTCCTGCGCTACCGTCGTGAACCGGGTCCAGCAGACAGGCCGCGCTGCCCATCTGGAGGTTGCCACGTGCACACCGACGACCAAGCCCCCTGCAGCATCACGAGCGAGAGCGTGGGAGCCGCGGTCGTCGTGCACGTCGCGGGCGAGGTCGACCAGGTCACCGCCGACGACCTCTCCGACCGGCTGGGCGAGGTGGTGCGGCCGTCCGCGCCGGTGGTGCTCGACCTGACGGGGCTGCACTTCCTCGGGGCGTGCGGGATCAGGGTGCTGCTGGAACAGCACGAGCGGTGCGTGCGCGACGGCGGCTCGTTCGCCGTGGTCGCGACCAGTGCCGTGGTGCTGCGGCCGTTGCGGGTGCTGGAGCTGGAGGACGTGCTGAACGTGCGGCCCTCCGTGCCGGAGGCGTTGCGCCGCCAGGAAGTCCCGCTGGCCTGACAACGTCCACCGAGGAGGGTGCGGTGCCAGGCCCGGCGTGCGCGATGCCGCGGCGATGAGCCCTACAACATGGGCGGCATCAGCCGGTAGGACTCGGAGTAGTACTCGCCGCTGCGCCTGCGGTGATCCTCGGGGTCGGCGTCCGCGTCGTACTCCGGCGCGTCCTTGATCTGCTGCCTGGTGCGGTCGACCCACACCTTGCGCTCGTCGTGGTCGACGCGCCGCACCGTGCCGACGGGCAGCACGACCTTGTGCCCGAAGATCCACGGCCCGGTGTCGACGAGCAGGCAGTCGCCGGGCACCTCCGCGTTGTCGTCGTGGACCTTGCCGATGCTGCCGTCGGTCGCCTCGACCTCGTAGCCGATCAGGCCGGTGTCCGGGCGGTGGGCCAGGTCGGTCGCGTCGTCGTCCTGCCCGAACCAGGACTGGTCGCGCCACACGAACGGGACGAACGGAATCGGTTGCATGTGGACCCTCCATCTCGTTGACGGGCTTCGGGTACCCGTTCGTGCTTAGGTGGTGAACATGACCGATGAGAACGTGCTGGGCCGCATCGACGAGCTGGTCGAGGAAGAGCACCGGCTGCGGGAGGCGCTGGCGGCCGGCGAGATCTCCTCCGAGGAGGAGCGCGCCCGGCTGCGCGCGCTGGAGGAGTCGCTCGACCAGTGCTGGGACCTGCTGCGCCGGCGCCGGACCGCGCGGTCGGCCGGTGGTGACCCCGACGACGTGCGGGCGCGGTCGGTGGGCGAGGTCGAGGGCTACCTGCAGTAGTCCCCGCGCTCACGGTGCGCGGTCGAGGACCGCCGCACCATCGCGACCTGCTCGACGCGGGACCCGGGGTGCGGCGCGCCCCACGCGGCGCGCGGGGAGATCACTAGGCTCGGGAGCGTGCCGGACCGCCCCAGACCAGAGCAGGTGCAGACGCTCGACGAGCTGATCGCCGCGTTGCGCCTGTTGAAGGTGTGGGCGGGCAACCCGTCGCTGCGCCAGGTCGAGAAGCTGTCCGGGCTGGCGCGCAGCACGCTCGCGGACGCGTTGAGCCCCAAACGGAGGACAGCGCCCGCCGTCGACGTCTTCCGCGGCCTGCTCAGGGCGTTCGGCGTCACGGACACCGAGGGCTGGCTGGCCGCGTGGCGCCGGGTGCAGACCGGACCGGCCCCGCAACCGGTGGCCCGGGCCGTGGTGCCGCGGCAGCTGCCCGCGGTGGTGCCGGGGTTCACCGGGCGCGCCAAGGCGTTGAAGGAGCTGTCGGCGCTGCTGGAGGACGGCAGCCGGCTCGCGGTCGTGTGCGGCATCCCCGGCGTGGGCAAGACGGCGCTGGCCGTGCAGTGGGCGCACCAGGTGGCGAACCGCTTCCCGGACGGCCAGGTGCACCTGGACCTGCGCGGGTACTCGTCCGGGCCGCCGGTGACGCCGGACCAGGCGCTGGCGCTCGCGATCCGCGCGTTCGGCGTGCCCGGTGAGGACATCCCGTTGCAGCAGGACGCGATGGTCGGCATGTACCGGTCCATCACGTCCGACAAGCGCGCTCTGCTCGTCGTGGACAACGCGCCGAGTGCCGCGCACGTGCGTCCGCTGGTGCCGGGCGGGTCCGGGTGCATGACGCTCGTGACGAGCCGGGACCGGATGGCCGGGCTCGTGGCGCGGGAGGGCGCGCACCGGCTGGAGCTGGGCGTGCTCACACCCGAGGAGGCCCCGGCGGTCGTGATCGGCGTGCTGGGCCCGGAACGGGTGCTGCGCGAGGAGGACGCGGTCGAGGAGCTGGTCCGGTTGTGCGGGCACCTGCCGCTCGCGTTGCGGATCGCGGCGGCGAACCTGGCCGACCGTCCACACCAGACGATCGCGGACCACGTCGCCGAGCTGCTGGCCGGTGACCGGCTCGGCGCGTTCGAGATCGAGGGCGACACGGACGCGGCGGTGCGCACGGCGTTCGGGCACTCGTACGCGGCGCTGGACCCGCTCGCCAGGACGTTGTTCCGCCGCGCGGGTTTCGTGCCCGGCCCCGAGCTGTCCACGCGGGCGTGCGCGGTGCTGCTCGACCGGTCGGAGGCGGAGACGGCGCCCGTGCTGCGTGCGCTCGTCGGCGCGCACCTGGTGGAGGCCAGGACGGCGGACCGGTACGGGCTGCACGACCTGCTGCGGTTGTACGGCCGTGACCGGTGCGCCGCCGAGGAGACCGCGGCCGCCACCGCGGCGGCGGTCGAGCGGTTCTACGCGCACCTGCTGGACGCGTCGGTCGCGGCCGCCCGTGCGGTGCGGCCGGACTTCCTGGTGCTGTCCGACGTGGAGCCGCGGCAGGCGTTCGCCACGGCGGCCGACGCGCTGCGCTGGTTCGACGCCGAACGCGCCACGCTCGTGACCGCCGTCGAGAAGGCCGTCGAGCTCGGTCAGGCGCCGATGGCGTGGTTGCTCACCGACGCGCTGCGCGGCTGCTACTGGCTGCGCCGGCACACCGCGGAGTGGCTGGCCGTGGCACGGGCCGGGTTCGCCGCCGCCGACCGGCTCGGCGACGCGCGGGCGACCGCGGCGATGCAGCTGTCGCTCGGCACCGCCCAGTGGAGCGCGGGCGAGCTGCGCGTGGCCGCGGAGCACTTCGAGCGGGCCGTCGCGGCGAGCCGGGTGGCGGGCGACCGGTACCGCGAGCTCAGCACGCTCGGCAACCTCGGCGGCGTGCACTCCGAGCTGGGCGCGCTCACCGAGGCGGCCGACTGCTACACCCGCGAGCTGGCCTTCTACACCGAGATCGGCGACTCGGCCCGGCGGGCCCGCGCGCTGGGCAACCTGGGCCTCGCCCAGCTGCGCCTGGGCGCGCTCGCCGACGCGGCCGCCCACCTGCGCGCGGCCGTGGAGCTGCGCGAGTCGATCGGAGAGACCCGGTCGGCGGCGAACTCGCTGGGAGCGCTCGGCATCGTGCACCGGTACCTGGGCGAGACCGGCCAGGCCGTGGTCCACCTGTGCCGTGCCCGGCAGCTCAACCACGACCACCAGGACCGCGTCGGCGAGGCGGCGGCCCTCGACGACCTGGCCCGCGTGCACCGCGACGCCGGCCGTCCCGAGGAGGCCCTGCGGTGCGCGGAACAGGCGCTCTCGCTGGCGTCGGGCCGGGTGGAGATCGACGCGCGGATCACCGTCGCCGCCGTCCGCGGCCGCCGCGACGACCTGCTGCGCGCGTCCCGGCAGGCGGCGGCCGCCGGGTACGGCCACGGCATGGCGGACGCACTCGTCGAGCTGGCCTGGCTGGAGCTCGCGGCCGGTGACCGCCCGGCCGCCGCGACCGCCGCCGCGCAGGCCCGCGACCACGCCGCCGCGACCGGCCAGCGAATCCTGGAGGGGCTGGCGCTGACCGCGGTGTGCGCGGCGGAGGGATCGGTCGAGGCCGGCGAGGCCGCCGTGGCGGTGCTGGAGGGCGCCGGGTACCGGCTGGGCCTGGCGCGAGCACTGCTGCACCTGGGACTCGCATCGGACGACGGCGTGGCGGCGTGGCAGCGCGCGTTGGACATCTTCGAGTCCATCGGCAGCGACGAAGCCGCACGCGTGCGATCACTGCTCGGTGTCCGGGATCGTCCGAACGGCTTGTGATCGCGGCACGGCGCTTGGTAGATCAACACGCACAAGGGGGAACCATGATGAAGCTGAGTGTGTCCGTGGCCGCCGCGGTGGTGGCCGGACTGTGCTCCACAGCGCCCGCGCAGGCTGGTTGCGATCCCGTGCACGACCCGGGAACCGGTTGTTCGACCACGTTCCAGATCGACCTGTACCACGTCCTGCCCGGCGCCAGCGCCGTGGCGAAGGGCACGTTCATCGACAAGACACCGCACATCAAGGCGCCGTCGTACATCGAGGACACCGCGGACGACGGCATGGCCGCCCACCTGTGGGTCCGGTACTTCAAGATCGTTCCGGGTGGCACGCAGGAGGTGGTGAAGTCGATCGCGAGCGCGTCGGGCATGGGCACCTCCGCCACCGTCGAGTGGCTCTCGGCCGACCAGATGCACCGGTTCTGGTTGCGGGTCTGCGTCGGCGAGGGCGAGGCCGGCTGCACGCCCTGGTACCTGTGACGGTTGTCCGGATCCGTCCGGTGTCGTCCGCGGCCCTTCCGGGGTGAGGGCACGCCGGGCGAGGATCGAGGAGCACGACCTGGTGCCGGTCGCCGCTGGGGGTGGCGACCGGCGCCTCGACGGGCGCGGTTCGCCGTCCGTGGCATCGCGCCCAAGCCTCTGCCGGCATCTGCAAGTGGGCCCGCAGTCTGGTTCGTGGGACAGCGAACAGGTTGGTGGTAGTCAGCGGCGGTTTGATCGAGGGTTGGTGGTACTTGCAGATGCCATGGCAGCAAGGGGGAGAGGTCAGCGGGGGCGGAAGATGAGCCACCGCATGGCGCTGTACATGAACGCCGCTTCGCAGATCCCGGCGACGATTCGGGAGAGGTGGTACTGGACGCCGAGAGCGGTCAGCGCGGTGCCGGCGCCGAGGATGAACGCCAGGTAGTTGACGAGGACCGCCACCGCGTAGAGACCGGCCTGCGGGCCGACCGGGGCGTGCGAGCGGAAGTTCAGCGCTCGGTTGAGCACGAAGCTCAGGCCGAACGCGATGACGTAGGCGACGGTGAACGCCACCGGTACCGGCCAGCCCAGGCCGGAGCGGAACAGGGTGAGCAGCAGCAGGTCGACGCCGAACGTGCAGCCGTTGATGAGCGCGAACCCGAGGAGGCTGGGCGGGACGAGCCGGGACAGGCCGAACGGCAGGTGGCGGACCACCGCGGCCGTCCAGGCGTGGAACTGCTGTCCCGGGTCGGTGCGCTGGTCGTTCAGGGTGTGCCCGCCGGTCATGGCACGACGGTGCCACGACCGGGAGCGCGGAGACCGGCGAAACGCCGGTGTGTTCAGCCGGTGTTCGGGCGATCTTCACGTGACCGATCGCGTGAGAGCGACCCCAGGTCCATTGTCGATGATGAGAACGCGGCTGTGTCGGCCCAACCGTTTCCGAGTTCGACGGCACACCGCAGGCGAACATCGCGCACTGTCAAGGACCTCGGTCCGCCCGCGCCCATTCTTCCTTGCGCTCCAACGATCCTGACCAGCATCGACAGCGGTCCCACCGATCAGCGGCCGTGGTCCGCGCCGCCGCGCCCGCTATCCGCAGTGGACCCGGATGTGCATGATGGGAACCATGGTTGAGCTGCTCGAAGGAGGTACGCCTGTCCTGACGACAGGACAACGGCTGCGCGACGTGCAGCGCGCGATGTTCGACTGCCTGGCGGAGCGGGGCATCGACGGTCTGCTGGCCCTCTTCACCGGGGCGACCGGCGAACCCTGTGCCCTCATCAGGCTTCCCGACCAGGTGATCGCGAGCTCGCCACCGGGGTTCCGGTGGCCACCCGACGACGCGGACGGCGCACAACTGCTGCCCATCAACGCCGACGTGCCGCACGCGTTGTTCGCCACCGGCCGCACGTCGTTCGCCGACGACCTCGCGGGCCACGTCGCCGGACTGGTCCGGCTCGAGCTCGCCCGCGTGCAGGCGCTGCGGGCCGGCCGGCGCGAGCTGACCGGGCAGGTGATCGAGGACCTGGTGCGGTCCGCCATCTCCTCCAGCGAGGCGGCGCGCAGGCTCACCGCGGCGGGCGTCGACCCGGCCGCGACGCACAGCGTGCTGCTGGTGACCGACGCACCGGTCGAGCTCGACGACCTCACCGACGTCGTGGTCGCCCGCGTCGGACCGTACGAAGCCGTTGTGCTGGAAGGGAACCGGTCACCGCACGAGCTCACCCGGCTGCTGGCCAAGAGCGCCACGTCGGTCGGTGTCGGCGGGCCCTACCGCGGTGTGCACGGGCTGCGCTGGGCGTTCCTGGAGGCGCAGGAGGCCGTCAGCAGGGGACCGGGCGTGCACGAGGGCCGGGTGATCGACATGCCGCGCCTGCTCATGTCGAACCCCGACCTCCCCGTGCGCGAGGTGGCCCGCAAGGTGCTCCAGCCGCTGCTCGCGTTCGACGCCGACCACGGCGGGCAGCTGATGCGGACCCTGGAGGTGTTCCTCACCACCGGCGGCTCACCGCAGCTGGCCGCCAAGGAGTTGTTCGTGCACCGCAACACCGTGCGCTACCGGCTGGAGCAGATCGAGCGCGTCACGGGCCTCTCCCTCAGCTCGGTCGAGGCCCGTGTCAACCTCTGGCTCGCGATGCGCGCTGTCACCTGACGGGCGTCACCGGCGGCTCAGCGGCCGCATGTCGGTCCACAGCTCGTCGATGCGCGCGAGGCACTCGGCCCGCGTGCCCGGCTCACCGACCACGCGCCACCCGGCGGGCGGCTGGGCGGTGGCAGGCCACACCGAGTACTGCTCCTCGGCGTTCACCACAACGGTCGTGTCCATTGCGCAATCCCTTCTCAGACCAAGACACCCAGCTCGTCCGACACCGCCGTCAGCACGTCGCGCCACCCGTCGTCGGAGAACAGGTGCGCGCCCTGGACCTGCCGCAGCAGGAACGGACCCGTCGTGCCGACGGCCCACTGCGCCATGTCCTCGGCGCTGACCATCGGGTCCCGCCGGCCGTGGAACGCCGTCAGCGGGCACGTGAGCGGCTCGCCGTCGCGGTCCAGGTAGCCGTCCGCGATGCGCAGGTCGGCGCGCACCAACGGGAGCAGCATCTCCATCAGGTCCTCGTCGGCCATGACCTCCTCCGCGAGCCCGAGGTCGGCGAGCGTCGCCCGCAGCGCAGGCTCGTCCAGCGTGCCCAGCACCGGCATCGGCACGTCCGGCAGCGGCGGGTTGCAGCTCGCCGCGAACACGTGCACCGGCTCCGTCCCGAGCTCGCGCCGCATCCGCCGCGCCAGCTCGAACGCGAGCACCGCGCCCATGCTGTGCCCGAAGAACGCGAACGGCCGGTCCGCGACCGCCTTCACCGGTTCGGTCAGCGCGTCCACGAGCAGGTCGAGTGACGTGAAGGGCTCCTCACGCCACCGTTCCGCGCGGCCGGGGAGCCGGGCCGCCAGCACCTCGACCCCCGGCGGCACCGACCGTTCCCAGCCGCGGAACACCGACGCCGACCCGCCCGCGTACGGGAAGCAGATCAGCCGGACCGCGCCGTCTCCTGGTTCCGGGAACCAGGTCACGACGCCCAGACCTCGAGCGGGAGGTGCCGGATGCCGAGGGCGAAGTTGGAGTGCAGCTTCTCGACCTCGCCTGCGAGCCGGAACCGCAGGCCCCGCTTGACCATCTCGCCCAGCAGCAGCTCCATCTCCAGCCTGGCCACCACGGCGCCGATGCAGTGGTGCCGGCCGAGACCGAACGTGAGGTGCTTGTTGGGGTTGCGGGTGATGTCGAAGACGTCGCCGTCGGGGAAGACGTCCTCGTCGCGGTTGGCCGAGGAGTTCCACAGCGTGACCGCGTCGCCCTCCTTGACCTCCTGGCCGCGGATCACGATGTCCCGTGTGATGTGCCGCTGCACGTACGTGTTCGTCGCGGTCCAGCGGAACAGCTCCTCCATCGCCGTCGGCAGCAGCTCCGGGTGCGCGAGCAGCTGCTCGTAGGCGTCGGGGTGCTCCAGGAACGTCATGACGCTGTACGACGAGGTGTGCGCGGTGGTCTCGTTGCCGCCGACCGCGACGTTCATGCAGTTGTAGAGGATCTCCGACTCGCTCATCGGCTCGCCGTTGACCTCCGCCTGCGTGAGCAGGCTGATGAGGTCGTCGCCCGGGTTCTCCCTGCGTTCCTCGATCAGGTCGTAGAAGAACTCGAAGATGTCGACCTGCGCGCGGATCAGCGTCTGCGCGGCGGTCGCGTCACCGCGGTACTCGCTGTCGCGGAACCCGATCATCGTGCGGGTCAGGCGCTGCAGCATGGACGCCTTGTCCAGCGGCAGCTCCATCGTACCCAGCAGCACGCCGGTGGGCAGCGCCAGCGAGATCTCGGTGGCCCAGTCGCCACCGCCGTCCGCGACCATCTTGTCCAGCGCGGCGTTGACCGTCGCCGTGACGCCCTCGCGCGCCTTGTCCATCTTCAACGGGTTGAAGCCCGCGTTGTGCACGGACCGGCGCAGGTGCTGGTGGCGCGGCGGGTCGGTGGCGATCAGCATCTGCCCGCTGGCCGTATCGGTCTGGCTGCGGTACGAGCCGCCGAGCATGGTGCCCTTGGACGAGCTGTAGACCTCGGTGTTCAGGTAGGCCTCTGCCACGTCGTCGTACTTCGTCAGCGCCCAGAAACCGCCGTCGGCCGTCGGGTTCCAGTAGACGGGTGCGTTGTGCCGCAACCACTTGTACGCCTCGATCGGGTCACCGTCGGCGAACAGCTCGGTGCCGCCGAGGTCGATCTGGGTCGTCGTCACTTGGCCTCCTCGATCACGCGGGCCAGGCCGCGCAGGGTGCTGTGCTCGAACAGGACGCCGGCGTCGACCTTGATGCCGTACTCGCGCGAGATGGCGCTGCGTGCGCGGAACGCGAGCAGCGAGTGACCGCCCAGGTCGAAGAAGTCGTCCTCCGCACCCACGTCCTCGATGTTGAGCAGGCGTTCCCACAACGCGACCAGCCACCGCTCGGTGTCGGTCTCCGGCTCGACGCGGCGCGCGAGGCGTTGCACGGCCTTGCCGCGCAGCTCGGCCAGTGCGTCCCGGTCGCGCTTGCCGTTCGACGTCAGCGGCATCTGCTGGATCACCGTGAACGACGCCGGAACCATGTGAGGCGGGAGCTTGGCGGTGACGAACTCCTTGAGCTCCACCGTGGACAGGTCGTCGCTGGCCGGGACCACGAACGCGGCCAGCCTGCGGTCGCCGTCGAACTCCTCGACCAGCACGGCGGCCTGCCGCACCTGCGGGTGCGCGAAGATCCCCTGCTCCACCTCGGCCGGCTCGACCCGGTGGCCGCGGATCTTGTGCTGCCCGTCGAGGCGGCCCAGGAACTCCAGCTGCCCCTGCTCGTTCTCCCTGACCCGGTCACCGGTCGTGTAGACGCGGGTGCCGGCGGCGCCGAACGGGTTGGGCACGAACCGCTCCGCGGTCAGCCGCGGCGGCCCGAAGTAGCCCCTGGCCACGCCGACGCCGCCGACGAGCAGCTCGCCCGCCTCACCACGCTGGACCGGCTGCCTGTTCTCGTCGACCACGTAGGTCTCGTAGCCGTCGATCGCGGTGCCGATCGGGATGGAACCGGTGTCGTCGGGGACCTCGGTGATCCGGAACGCCGTCGCCGCCGTCGTGATCTCGCTGGGCCCGTAGAGGTTGTAGAAGTCGCCCTTGAACTTGCCGCCCAGGATCGCCCGGCAGGTCGCGGGCAGGATCACGTCGCCGCCGCTGCACAGGTGCTTGAGCGAGGCGAACGTGTTGCGGTCGACCCGGCAGACCTCGTTCAGCACGGTCGCCGGCACCAGCATCATGGACACCTTGCGGCGCTTGAGCTCCCGCTGCAGGTCCGTGGGCAGCAGCGAGCCCATCCGCGGCAGCACGACGACCTCGGCGCCGACCGCGAGCGCGGACCACACCTCCAGCGTGATGCCGTCGAAGGACACGCTGGAGATCTGCCCGACCTTGTCGTCCTGGGTGAGCTTGGGCAGGCTGGGGTTGACCGCGAGCGCCGCGATGTTGCGGTGCTCGAACACGATCCCCTTCGGCTCGCCCGTCGACCCGGACGTGTACAGCACGCACGCCGCGTCCTCGGGGATGAGCCGGGTGCCGGCCGGTTCCGCGTCGCCGGTCCGGTCGATGCTCCACTCGACGGCCTCGACGCCGTCGGGGAGCCGGGTGGCGGACTGGGCGATGACGAGCTTCACGCCGCCGTCGCGCAGCATGACGTCCCGCCGCTGCGCCGGGTAGTTGGAGTCGATCGACAGGTACGCGCCGCCCGCCTTCGCGACCGCCAGCATGGCGACGACGACCAGCGCGCCCCTGTCGAGCAGGATGCCGACGTTGTCGCCGACCTGGACCCCTTTGCCGGCCAACACGTCCGCCAGCAGGTCCGAGCGCGCGTCCAGTTCGGCGTAGGTGAGGGTGGTGTCGTCGTCGCTCACCGCGGGCCGGTCGCCGTGGCGGGCGCGGCTGGCCGCGAAGAGCTCGGGGAGAGTGAGGGTGGAGTCCATCGCATCCTTCCAAGCCTGTTCGTCCAAACAGGACAGCTGGTGGTGCTGGTCCTACCCTCTCGACGCTATTGGGGCCCGTGGCGGCGGGCCATGGACGTTCGCACAACGATCGACCCGGGTTTCTGTGCGTTCACCCGGTTTCCCGCACGGTCAGACGAGCGCCCTCGTCACCGCCGTCGCCGCGACCGCGACCAGCACGACGACCAGCAGCGGTGCCTTGAGCAGCAGGGCGACCAGCGCGGCACCCAGTCCCGCGGCCCGTTCGTCGAGCTGGAAGTGCTGCCCGCTCGTGAACACCTGCACGGCGATCAGCGCCGACAGCACGACCGGTGACACGAGTGCCAGCACCCGCTTCGCCTTGTCCGAGGGCGTCCAGTTGCCCAGTGCGACCGGCCCGGCCGCCTTGATCACGACGGTGATCACACCCAGGACGACCACGACCCACCACACCGCGCTCATTTGACGAGTCCCATCAGGCAGACGAGGCTGGCGACCGCGATCGGCACGCCGGCCGGGGTGAACGGAACGAGCACCAGGGCCACCGCGACCGCCGTGAGCGCGGCGACGCGCGTGCGCGGTGAGTCGAGCTGGTTCCACAGCAGTGCGAAGAAGATGGCGGGACTGACCATGTCGAGCCCCCAGGCCTCGACGCTGACGTCCTTGAACGCCACGACCCCGATCGCCGTGCCCGCGAGCCACACGACGAAGACCGTCGCACCGGCCTGCAACAGCAACCGCGCGTCGTGCCCGCCGTCGGGCGTCCGGCTCAGCGCCCACGTCTCGTCGCCGAGGAGCTGCGCCTGCGCGGCCCGCGAGTACCAGGGGCCCCGGTAGGCCGTGGACGCCGTGACGCCCATCGGCAGGTACCGCAGGTTGAGCAGGACACCCGCGAGGATGGCGCTGAGCGTCCCACCTCCCGCCGCGAGCACCGCCGCGCTCCCGACCTGCGCCGCACCGCCGAACGTCGTCGCCGACATGACCAGCGCGGACTCGATGCCGAACCCGGCCGTCGTCGCCACGGCGCCGAAGGAGATCCCGAACAGGAACGCGGCCGTGGCCACCGGCGCGATGGCCTGCAGTCTGATCGTCCGCGCGCTCGTGTAATTAGCATCAGCCATAATGACTACTTACGCTAGGATGGCCGGGGAAAGGGGTCAAGATGCGCTTCGGTGATTACGCGGATCCGGTGGTGACGCTGGCCGAGGACGTCGTGAACTCCTACCGCCACAGCGTCGGCGTGGACGACCTCTCACCTGCTGTTTTGACTTCTCTCGCGCGTGCTCGCGGCTGGACCGGCGCTGACGCTTCTCCTGCGGACGTTGTGGCTGTCCGGTCGCTGCGGTCGCCGCTGCGGGCGGTGTTCGAGGCGCACTCGGTGGCCGCGGCGAACGAGCTGGTGGCGTCGTCGGGGCTGGTGCCGGAGCTGGTGGAGCACGACGGGCTGTCGTGGCACCTGCACCTGACGGGGGCCGTGGCGTTGCCGGCCTGGGTTGCCGGGCAGGCGGCGTTCGCGTTGCTGGCCGTGGTCGAGCAGGGTGGGGTGTCGCGGTTGCACCGGTGTGCGGGGCCGGACTGCCACGCGGTGTTCGTGGACCTGTCGCGGAACCAGTCGCGGGTGTTCTGCAGTCCGGCGGTGTGCGGGAACCGGGTGCACGTGAAGGCGCACCGGGCGCGGAAGGGCGTCAGCCCGCGTAGTCGGGGTTCGGCCTGAGCTCCAGCTTGATGTGGGTGAAGTCGACTCCGGCTTTATGGGCCACTGACGAGTAGTAAGCGGGATCGGAGAGCCGTCCGAAGTCGACGATCACCATCGCAGGCTTGCCGTGCGGCGTGTTGCCCTCACGCGCCACTGCGTCCAGCAGGGTGTTGAAGTCACCCTCATCACCCCAACACACGTATCGGGTGCTCGTGCCATTGGTGGCGACGCAGTGCCCTGATATGTCACCGCGCGTTGTGCCGGGCTCCGGGTACCAGCCTGGTCCGCAAGCGGTAGTGACTATGTCGTCGATCGTCTGATAGCGGACTGGGACCAGATCGGCGAAAGGCCCCCGCCCGTAGAGCGCGTGCAGGGTGTGCTCGGATCGCCTGGCGTCGATCCACTTCCAGGCGTCCTCTGCGGTCATGTAGTTCAACAGCAGCCCGCCGATCGCCGGGTCCTCGATCCACTCGCTGATCACACGGTGCTTGTTCGACGAAACGAGCATCGAGTCGTGCTGCTCCGCGATCCTTCGATAGATGTCGGCGACCAGACTTCTCACCACTTCCGGTGGCATGAGCTCCGCGGTGGTGTTCTCGACGCGTTCGATCTCTTCGGCCGACTCCGGATTCACGTGCACGTCCGTCAGCGAGTCAGCCCGTCTGATCAGCTCTGACGCCGTGATCATGAACAGTCGGTGCCCAGTCGACCGCCGGAACTCCGCCATCAACTCCCACCGCGGCCCGCGCAGTTGCCCCTTGGCACGTCGCCACCAGTCGTCCTTCCCGTCACTGGTCACCAGCAGCACGTCACGGGGTCGTTGCGCAGCCTCCACCAGGATCTGTTTCCAGACCAGGTAGTCGCCCGCCCGTCCCTCCGCGTCGGGCTTGTCCTTGTCCAGGTACCCCGGCGGTTCCTTCGCCGCGATCCGGCGTTCGGCCTCCGCCACCGCGGCGTCGTGGTCGTCGACAGGCAGTGCGGCACCTGTCCGGCCCGCGACGATCGGTTCCAGCGTCGACACGATCGAATCGGCGTTCGTGTCGTGCGGGTGCGCGTTGGTCGCCGCCTGCTCGCTGATCGCGTGCCGGACCGCCTGGAAAGCGCCGTTCAACCGCGTGAGCAGCCCGTCCCGCTCGCCCTCCGGCAGGTAGATCCGGTTGCTCCACGCCCGCACCGCCTCCTCGGCGTCTTGGCGGGCCTTGTCCAACCTGGTGAGCGACTCCTTGGGCGTCTCGCCAAGCTGGTCGATGACGGACTCGCGGTTGCGCCAGAACTCGCGCATGACCTGGTGCGGGACCCAAAGGCTGTCACCGAGGGACTGCATGACCTTGATGAGGTCGGCGCGCGTGGTGCTGTTGAAGCGGTAGAGGTTCAAGAGCACGTTGGCGTCGAACACGACCATGCCGGTGGTCAGCGTCCGACGGTAGTCGTCCTCGGTAGCGGTCCGGTAGTCCTCGAAACCGTTGAAGATCCCACCCGTCACGGCCGGGAAGCGTACCGAAACGGAGCTTCCCGCATAGTGGATCAACGAGCGGGCTCACCCGATTGGCCTCTACGCTCCGTGCATGCGACACGTGCTCAAGGGCGCGGTGCTGTTCCTCCTGCTGGTGGCGACCGGGGCCGCGCCGGCGAGCGCGAGCCAGGAGCAGACCGTGGTCCGCGTCGGTACCGAGGGGACGTATCCGCCGTTCTCCTTCCACGACCCGGGCTCGCAGGAGCTCACCGGCTACGACATCGAGGTCGTCGAGGCGGTCGCGGCGAAGGCCGGGTGGCGGGTCGAGTTCGTGGAGACGCAGTGGGACGCGATCTTCCCCGCGCTGGACGCCGGCCGCATCGACGTCATCGCCAACCAGGTGTCGCGCAACGCCGAGCGGGACGCCAGGTACGGGTTGTCCGACACCTACACGTACTCGCGCGGGGTGGTCGTGCGCCGCAAGGGCGACGACCGGATCAAGTCGCTCGCGGACGTCAAGGGCAGGACGACCGCGCAGTCGAGCACCAGCAACTGGGCGAAGGTCGCCAAGGACGCCGGGGCGAACGTCGAGGCCGTCGAGGGGTTCGCGCAGGCCGCCGCGCTGCTCGTGCAGGGGCGGGTCGACGCGATCGTCAACGACAACATCGCGGTGCTCGACTACCTGGCGTCGACCGGGTCCAGTGACATCGAGATCGCCGGCGACGCCGGGGACGCGGGCAGCGAGCAGGTGCTCGCCTTCCGCAAGGCCGACGAGCAGCTCAGGGCGCAGGCGAACCAGGCGGTCCAGGCGTTGAAGGCCGACGGCACGCTCGGCACGATCTCGCAGAAGTACTTCAGGGCCAACGTGTCCGTGCCCGACGGCGGCGAGGCCGACCTCAGCCAGAACCGCGGGCCGCGCAGCACCTGGGAGGTCGTCCGGAGCACGGCGTGGCCGATGTTCGTGGGGCTGGTGAAGGTCACGGTGCCGTTGACGGCGCTGAGCTTCGCGATCGGCCTCGCGCTCGCCCTGCTCGTCGCGCTCGCCCGGATCTCCGGCTACCGGGTGCTGAGCGGGCTGGCGCGGGCGTTCATCTCGGTCATCCGCGGGACGCCGTTGCTGCTGCAGCTGTTCATCGTGTTCTACGGGCTGCCGCAGGTGGGGCTGAAGTTCCCGCCGTTCACCGCGGCGGTGATCGCGTTCAGCCTGAACGTCGCCGGCTACGCGGCCGAGGTGATCAGGTCGGCGATCCTGGCGGTGCCCAAGGGGCAGTTCGAGGCGGCGCAGACGATCGGGCTGGACTACCCGCAGACGTTGCGGCGCATCGTCCTGCCGCAGGCGGCGCGGACCGCGGTGCCGCCGCTGTCGAACACGTTGCTGTCGCTGCTGAAGGACACGTCGCTGGGGTCCGTGGTGCTGTTGACGGAGCTGTTCCGCGAGTCGCAGCTGGCCGCCGCGGAGAGCAACGAGTTCCTGGTGCTGTACTCGTTCGCCGGCCTCTACTACTGGGTGGTGTGCGTGGCCCTGTCCGGTGCCCAGAAACGTCTCGAAACCCGACTGAGCAGGTACGTGATCGCATGACCGAGCCCCGCATCCGAGTGCACGGCCTGGAGAAGTCCTTCGGTGACAACCAGGTGCTGCGCGGTGTCGACCTCACCGCCGAGCAGGGCACCGCGACCGTCCTCATCGGACCGTCCGGCTCCGGCAAGACGACGGTCCTGCGTTCGCTCAACGCGCTGGAGACCCCGGAACGCGGCGTCGTCGGCATCGACTACGTGGAGGTCGACTTCGCCGCCCTGCCCGCGGGTAAGGCCGGCCGTGCGCAGAAGGAGCGGCTGCGCGCGCAGAGCGGCATGGTGTTCCAGTCGCACAACCTGTTCCCGCACCGCACGGTCCTCGAGAACATCATCGAGGGGCCCGTCGTCGCGCAGCGCCGCCCGCGCGAGGAGGCCGTGGCCGACGCTCGCCGGCTCCTGGACCAGGTCGGCCTCGCCGACCGCGCGGACGCCTACCCGTCCCAGCTCTCCGGTGGTCAGCAGCAACGCGTCGGCATCGCGCGGGCACTGGCGCTCAAGCCGCGGGTCGTGCTGTTCGACGAACCGACCTCGGCACTGGACCCCGAACTGGTGGGGGAGGTGCTCGCGGTCATCAGGGACCTGGCCGCGCAGGGCTGGACGCTGGTGGTCGTCACGCACGAGATCCGGTTCGCCGAGCACGTCGCGGACCAGGTGCTGTTCCTCGACGGCGGGCTGATCGTGGAGCACGGGCCCAGCGCGCAGGTCATCGGCGACCCGCGGGAGGAGCGGACGCGGCGGTTCCTCAAACGGGTCCTCGACCCGGGCTGACGTCCAACCGGCACGGCGGCGCCGGCGGACCTCAGCGCCTGATCCCGGACAGCACGCTCGCCACCATCGCCATCACCACCGCGCTGATGATCGCCGCCACCCCGCCGACCACCGGTTTCGGCATCGGCTGCACGTCCGCGACCGGCTCCGGCGCGGCCGGGACCGGCTCGGCGGGCGCCGGCTGGGCCACCGGCGGCTGGGGCGCGGGTGGCTGGACCGCAGGCGGCTGGACCACCGGCGCCGGCACGGGCTCGGACAGGGAGGCGACCCGCACGTCCGCCGAGGCGCTGATCGCCGTCCCGGTGGCGGCGCTGGACACGAGCAGCCGGGTGTTCAGCGGTGCGGCGGCGACGCAGGTGTAGGTGAGGCGTTCGCCGGGGGCGAGGACCGGGATGTTCCGGCGACAGGACACCGGTTCGCCGGTGACGCGCACGTCAGTGATGGGCATCGAGGACGGGTTGCCGACGGTCACGGTGATCGTCACCAGTTCGCCCTCGCGTGCGCGGTCGGTGGACCAGACGGCGGTGATGGTCAGCCTCGGGTAGACCACGGTGTACTGCGCCGACGCCTCGGTGCGGACCGTGCCGCCCAGCTGGTCCGCGGCCGTCACGGTCACCACCGCGCTGCCGCTCTCCTCGCCCGCGACGACCGTGCACTCCACGGTGGACGAAGCGCCGGGGTCGAGCCGCGGGACCGTGCCGCAGTCCGCGGAGGCCCGTGCCGAGACGCTGGACAGCACCGCGTCACCGGTGTTGGTGACGACGGTCGTGAGCGTCAGCTGAGCACCCGGCAACACCGTCGAGGGTGATGCCGTGGCCGACGCCTTCAGCGCCGGGTGCAGCACGTCCACCGGTGTCGTGGCGCGGGCGGTCAGCGGGTCGCCGGCGAGCGACCGGCCGGACACGTCGGTGACCGCGGTGAAGTCGTCCTGCCCGGCCTTCGACACGCAGGTCCGCGACACCGAGGCGTGCGGTGCCAGCTCTCCCGCGTCCTGACCGCACACCACGACCGCCGCGGCGGGCGCGTCACCGGCGTTGGTCACCACGGCGGTCCGGCTGACCTCGCCGCCGGGGTACGCGGCCAGCGCGCCGGGGGTGACGGTCACGGTCAGGGCCGGCAGCGGGAACGACCACGCCAGGCTCTGCACCAGGAACGCGTCCTCGTCGCGGGCGAGGGTCAGCTCGGCGGTGCGCGCACCCGGTGGGAGCTGCTCGCTCGACACGGACAGGGTGCGCGCGTCGACGCTCATGTTGTTCAGCGCGGCCGGTGCCACCGCGCCGTCCGCCGCCGAGACGAAGAAGTTGTCGCGGTCGCCCAGCGCGGAGCCGTTGATCAGCAGGCGGTCGCCGCCGGTGCCCCAGTCGCCCTCGTAGCCGACGACGCCGAACCGGGTCACGCCACCGGCCGCGCGGGTGGGGGAGACCTGGGTGCGGATGGTGTTCACGGCGGTGGTGAGGCGGACGTGACCGCCGTGCACCACGACCCGGCGCTGCGCCGGAGCCGCGGGGACAGCGGTGGCGAAGCGCCACACGACCGTCACCGACCAGCCGCCGAAGCAGTCGGGGCCCTGCGGTGTCCAGATGTTGCCGGCGGTGAGCTCGGCGCTGCCGTGGACGGCGGCGAAGCGGGCCGTCACGTCGGCCTCCGCGCTGTAGAACCGGTTGTCGGTGTGCCCGATCGAGCCGGGGTCGTCGACCACCGCGGTGAACCGGTCGACCACGCCCGAGGTCCCGTTCACCACCAGGGTGACCGGCTGGGTGCGCGGGTCACCGGGCGGCGCCTCGCCGTTCAGGCAGCGGGCGTTGCCCGCCCAGCCGAGCTTGGCGTAGGCGACCTCGGCGCCGTCCGGGATCGTCACGCGGGCACGCGAGGAGTTGAACGTGGCCGGGTCGGCGTCGACGTCGGCCCACACCATCCGGTGGTTGTTGTTGAGGGCGCCGCGGCCCTGGCCGACCCGGCGCTGCGCGTCCACGCAGGCCTGCGGCGGGTACCTGGGGTGCGGCCCCGCCTGCTCGGGCGTCGGGCACGTCACCACCGCGTTGCCGACGACCGCCATGTCGCCGTAGACCGCCGCGTCGAACTGCGTGTGCCAGGTCTCCGCCGCTCTGGAGGGCGGCGCCGGCGCGAACAGGGCGAGGAACACCCCGATTGCGGACAGGACGACGACAACGCGCACGCGACCACTCCTCACCGGACGGGCGCGGGCCAGGATGGCACATCCGCCGGGAACGCGAGCACCGCGAACCTCACCGTCCGTAGAGGACTGAACGGCCTCGGTTCCCTGGTTCGGGTGGACAACCGCGTGCCGTCACCCGGACGGTTGACCCCGGAAGGCACCCAAACCGGCTCCCACCACTCGACCGGGTCGCAACCACCACCGCAAAGCGTGATTCGCGGGCCCCGTCCTGGCGGGCCGCCACCGGACTGTGCCCATGATGGACACCGCACTCCCGACAGCGAAGGACCCGGCCGCATGCTGATGATCCTCGCCATCACCGGCGTGGCGGTGGTGGTCACCGTGGTCGTGACCGTCCTGGTCGGACGGTCGAGGGACCACGAGCAGGCCGACGACCGCGACGCCGACTCGCGCGGCTTCCTCGGCGCGGTGCTGAGCGGGCTCTTCATCGTCGCGCTCGCCTTCTACACGGTGATCGTGTGGGAGGACGCCTCGTCGGTCGAGGACACCTCGTCCGCGGAGGCCGCCGCCATCGCCGACTCCTACTGGCAGACCGCGGTTCTCCCGCAGCCGCAGCGCGACCGCGTCCGCACGCTGCTGCGCGACTACGCCAAGTCCGTTGTGGACAACGAGTGGCCGCGGCTGGCCGAGGGAGCCACCGACGAGCGCACCGACCGCGTGCTCGACGCGCTGCACCTGGAGGTCGTCAGCCTCCCCGCGACGCCGGAGCAGGTGAAGAGCGCCAGGGACAGGATGGTCGAACGCGTCCGCGACATCCGCGACCAGCGCCGCGAACGGGTCGACGCCGCCCAGGGCCTGAGCACGACCGGACAGATCATGCTCGCCGCCACCCTGGTCGGTGCCGTCGCGATGATCGTGTTCCCGCTGCTCATGGGTTTCACGGCGCGGGCACGGCACGTCGTGCAGATCGCGATCACCGCGGGTGTCCTCGCCGCGGTGTGCGCGGTGTGCGTCGGCATGTCGCACCCGTACAAGGGGTGGCTGCAGGTCGGACCGGACGCGTTCGTGAGCGTCTCCGAAGAGCTGGACAAGATCCCGGCCGACAAGAACCCCTGAGCACCGGCTTAAATGCGTCGACAGCGCCCACAGTGCTCGGCAGAGTGGTTGCCCGTGACGAGCAGCGAACTGTGGAGCCGGGCCACCGCCGACCGCTACGACGCCGAGGAGACCGAGATGTTCTCGGCCGCCGTCCTCGGGCCGGCGCTCGCCTTCCTCGCCGGCCTCGCGGGAGACGGCCGGGCACTGGAGTTCGCCATCGGCACCGGGCGGGTGGGCGTTCCGCTGCGGGAACGCGGCGTGCCGGTCGCGGGCATCGAGCTGTCCGAGCACATGGCGGCGGTGCTGCGGCGCAAGGTCGACGAGGACGTGCTCCCGGTGGTCATCGGGGACATGGCCACCACCGTCGTCCCCGGTGAGTTCAGCCTGGTCTACCTGGTCTACAACACCATCACGAACCTGCTCACCCAGGACGAGCAGGTCGAGTGCTTCCGCAACGCCGCACGGCACCTGGGGCCCGGCGGCCGGTTCGTCATCGAGCTGGGGGTGCCGCCGCTGCGCTTCCTGCCGCCCGGTCAGGTCGCGGTGCCGTTCGACGTCTCCGAGCAGCACCTCGGCTTCGACACCTTCGACCTGGTCGAGCAGGTCCTCGTCTCGCACCACCTCACCCGCGACGGCGACGACGGCCGCTACCGCCGCGGCAGCTCCCGGCACCGGTACGCCTGGCCGACGGAGCTCGACCTGATGGCCCGGATCGCCGGGCTCGAGCTGGAACGCCGGGTCGCGGACTGGGACGGGACCCCGTTCACCCAGGACTCCGCGAAGCACATCTCCGTGTGGCGCAAGCCGGTCTGAGACCGCGACAGCACCCTCCCGGAGGGCTCAGAACGTCAGGCGCGACACGATCCGGTACCGGTCGCCCCGGTAGATCGAGTGCACGTACTCGACGTTGCGGCTCTGGGCGTCCGTCGTCAGGCGTTCGAACAGCAGCGCGGGCGCCAGCACCGGCACGGCCAGCAGCGCGGCCTCGGTGTCGTTCGTGACGGTCGGCTCGATCGACTGCACGGCCTCGGTCACGTGCACGTCGTGCTCGCGCAGCCGTTCGTAGAAGTCACCGGACTCCATGTCGTGCAACGTCAGGCCCGGTGCGACCGCGACCGGCACGTGCAGGTGCTCGATCGCCATGGGCTCGCCGTCGACCAGCCGCAGCCGGGCGATGTAGTGGATCTCGGCGGCCGGGGAGACGTGCAGCCGGCGGCCGACGCGGGCGCCGGCGGGGATCTTGGCGTGCTCCAGCACGCGGCTCGACCACGTGCCGGAGGCGGCGGGCGCGGTCATGGCGTGCGAGTCGGACACCAGCTCCTGGGTGATCTTGGCGCGGGCCACGAACGTGCCGCGGCCGTGCTGGCGGACCAGCAGGCCGAGGTTGACGAGCTCCTCGACGGCGCTGCGGACCGTCGGCCGCGACACCGAGAGCTGCTGGCACAGCACGCGTTCGGCCGGGATCGGGGCGCCGGTCGGGTGCGTCTCGATGAGCTCCAGCAGGTGGTCGCGGACCCGCTCGCGCTTGAGGATCGGCTCTCCCATGGCACCTCCGCTGGCTGGGCGGCCAGTATTGCATACCACTGGTAAGTACCTGGTCCGTCGAAGATCGAGAGCGCTCTCACGCGTCTAACCAGGCTATTGACGTGCGAAGTGGTCTATGCCACTTTCTACCTCACCCATCGGACCTGACCAATTGGTCACATCACTCCGGAGAGGTGAGCCGTGCCGCGTCGCTCTGCCGCCCTGCTCGTGCTGGCTCTCGCGCTGTCCGCCTGCGGAACCTCCGGCGGGGGAGGTGGGGGCAGGGAGGAGATCACCGTCTGGCTGATGAGGGACACCGCGACCGACGAGTTCGTGCAGCGGTTCGAGACCGAGTTCGAACGCGAGCACACCGGGTTCGACGTCAAGGTCCAGATCCAGGAGTGGAACGGCATCACGCAGAAGGTGACCAGCGCGCTGGCCAGCACCGACCCGCCCGACGTGATCGAGGTCGGCAACACCCAGGTCGCGCAGTACGTGGCCAGCAAGGGCGTCACCGACCTGAGCGACAAGAAGGCCGAGCTGGGCGGTGACGACTGGGTCCCGGGTCTCGCCGAACCCGGCGCGGTGGACGGCAAGCAGTTCGGCGTCCCGTTCTACGCGGCCAACCGGGTGGTGATCTACCGCAAGGACCTCTTCGCCGCCGCGAACGTCACGCCGCCCACGACCCGCGCGGAGTGGCTGGAGACCACGCGCAAGCTCGACCAGGGCGACCAGCAGGGCATCTACCTGCCCGGCCAGAACTGGTACACCCTCGCCGGCTTCGTCTGGGACGAGGGCGGCGACCTCGCGCAGGAGTCGGGCGGCAGCTGGAAGGGCGCGCTCAACACCCCGCAGGCGTTGGCGGGCATGGACTTCTACCGGCAGCTCCAAGCACTCGGCGACGGTCCCAGAGACTCCGACGAGGCCAAGCCGCAGCAGACCGACGTCGTCGCCACCGGCAAGGTCGCCCAGTACATCGCGGCACCCGGCTCGGCGAAGCTCGTCGCCAAGGCCAACCCGGCGCTCGCCGACCAGCTCGGCTTCTTCCCGGTCCCCGGCAAGACCGCCGACCGGCCGGGCGCGGTGTTCACCGGCGGTTCCGACCTGATCATCCCGCTCGCGTCGAGCCGGCAGAGCGGTGCCTACGAGGTCGTCAAGGCGCTCGCGGGCGAGCAGTGGCAGGTCGAGCTGGCAAAGACGATGAACTACGTGCCGAACCGCAGGTCGCTCGCCACGAAGATCGGTGACGACCCCGGCACGACCGCCATGGCCAAGGGTGCGGCCAACGGGCACGCCACCCCGAACTCGCCGAACTGGGCCGCCGTCGAGGCGCGCAACCCGATCAAGGAGTTCCAGACCGCCGTGCTGACCGGCACCGACCCGGCCACCGCCGCGGCGCGGGCCGACGCGGTGATCACCCAAGCCCTCAACTCGGGCAAGTAGTGGCGACGCTCGTGGTGGAGCGGCCGGTGACAGCGGCCGCTCCACCCTCCCCGAAGCGCCGCAAGCGCGTGGTGCTGCCGTACCTGCTGATCGCGCCGACCGTGCTCACCACCGCGTACCTGCTGGTGTACCCGTTGGTGCGCAACGTGGTCATCTCGTTCCAGCGGTTCGGGCTGCCCGAGCTGGTGCGCGGTGACGCGCAGTTCGTCGGGTTCGCCAACTACGCCGAGGTGCTGGCCGACCCGGAGTTCTGGGCCGTGGTGCGCAGGACGCTGTGGTTCACCGCGGTCAACGTCGTGCTGATCATGGTGCTGTCCACGCTGGTCGCGCTGCTGCTGATGCGGCTGGGGAGGTGGTTGCGGCTGCTGGTGATGGGCGGGCTGGTGCTCACCTGGGCCACGCCGGTCATCGCGGCCACCACGGTGTTCCAGTGGCTCTTCCAGTCCCGGCTGGGCGTGGTCAACTGGCTGCTCGTCGCGCTCGGGTTCGAGCACTACCGCGACTACACGTGGTTCGCCGACGGCGAGGCCACGTTCGGCATCCTCGTCGGCCTGGTCGTCTGGCAGTCCGTGCCGTTCGCCGCCTTGTCGTTGTACGCCGCGATGGTCACAGTGCCGACTGAACTGTACGAGTCGGCGCGGATCGACGGCGCCGGCGCGTGGCGGGTGTTCACCACGATCACCTTCCCGCTGCTGAGGGCGATGTTCGGCCTGGTCACGTGCCTGGAGGTGATCTGGGTGGCCAAGGCGTTCGTGCAGATCTGGGTGGTCAGCCAGGGCGGGCCCGGCCAGTCGACGACGACGCTGCCGGTGTACGCCTTCCAGGTCGCGCAGTCGTTGCAGCGCTACGACCTCGGCGCCGCGGTGTCGATGCTCATGGTGCTGCTGCTGGTGATCGCGCTGCTCGCGTACTTCCGCGTGCTCTACCGGCAGGAGCGGGAAGCATGACCGGGCGGGTGCTCAGGACGGTCGCGGCGCTCGTCGTGTTCGCCGTGGCGGTGTTCCCGGTGTACTGGATGGTGCTGACCGCGATCAAGCCGACGCGGGACATCCAGAGCGCGACACCGACGTTCCTGCCGGTGTCGGTCACGTTCGAGCACTTCGGCACCGCGATCTCGGCGCACGGCTTCTCCTCGTTCTGGCGCAACAGCCTGCTCGTGGCGGGCGGCGCGGTGCTGCTGGCGCTGCTGGTGGCCCTGCTCGCGGCCTACGCCGTGGCGCGGCTGCGGTGGCGGGGGCGGCGGGCGTTCGTTCTGATGGTGTTCATCGCGCAGATGACGCCGTGGGAGGCGTTGCTGATCCCGATCTACGTGATCGCGCGCGACACCGGCATGCTCGACACGCTCTGGATGCTCACGCTGGTCTACTTCATGATCACGCTGCCGTTCACGATCGTCACGCTGCGCGGGTTCCTCGCGGCCATCCCGCCGGACCTGGAGGAGGCGGCGCTGGTCGACGGCTGCTCGCGCGGGCAGGCGTTCCGGCGGGTGGTCTTCCCGCTGCTCGCACCGGGGTTGCTGGCGACCTCGCTGTTCGGGTTCATCACGGCCTGGAACGAGTTCGCGTTCGCCAACGTGCTGATCATCAAGGACCAGGACGACCGCACGCTGCCGGTGTGGCTGTCGTCGTTCCAGAACACCTTCGGCACCGACTGGGGCGCCACGATGGCCGCCTCGACGCTGTTCATGCTGCCGGTGCTGCTGATCTTCGTCGTGCTGCAGGGCCGGGTCACGACCGGCATCGTCGGGGGAGCGGTGAAGGGATGACACCAGTGCTCGTGCCACAGCCCATGCGCGTGGTCGCCAGGGGCAAGGGGTTCACGCTCACCGCGGAGACCGGGATCAGGCCCGCCCCCGGTGCGGAGGGCGCCGCGCGGCTGCTGCGCGCGGTGCTGCGACCGGCCACCGGGCTGCCGCTGCCCTCGACCGCCGACGGGCGGATCGTCGTGGCGCTGGACGAACGGCTCGTCGGGCTCGGTGCAGAAGGCTACGCGCTGACCGTCAACGAGCACGGCGTCCTGCTGCGCGCCGGCACGACCGCCGGCCTGGGGCACGGCGTCCAGACGATCCGGCAGCTGCTGCCACCGCAGGTCTACCGGTCCACGCGGGTGTCCGATGTGGACTGGGTGCTGCCGGGTGTGGACGTGCGGGACGTGCCGCGGCTGCCGTGGCGCGGGCTGATGCTCGACGTCGCACGGCACTTCCAGCCGGTGCACGTGCTGCGCCGGTTCGTCGACCTGATGGCCGTGCACAAGCTGAACGTCCTGCACCTGCACCTGACCGACGACCAGGGCTGGCGGCTGCCGGTGCCCGGCTACCCGCGGCTGACCGAGGTCGGCGGGTGGCGGCCGGAGACGAACGGCGACGGCGTCCCGCACGGCGGCAGCTACACGCGCGCCGAGCTGGAGGGGCTGGTGGCGCACGCGGCCGACCGCGGGGTGCGGATCGTGCCGGAGGTCGAGATGCCCGGTCACGCCCGTGCCGCCATCGCCGCCTACCCCGAGCTGGGTGACGGGCGGAACCTGCCGGTCTGGACCGGCTGGGGCATCAGCGACTCGGCGTTCAACCGGGACGCGGTGCGGTTCTGCCGGGACGTGCTCGCCGAGGTCGTTGACATCTTCCCCGGTCAGCACGTCCACATCGGCGGTGACGAGTGCCCGCTGCCGGAGGAGGAACGGGGCTGGTTCCTGCGCCAGGCCGTGGAGTTCCTGCTGGACAACGGCCGCACACCGGTCGCGTGGGAACCGACCGGCGACCCGCGGTCGGTCGTGATGCCGTGGCGCGACGCCGACCAGGCCGTGGCGGCGCTGCGGCGCGGCCAGGACGTCGTGATGGCGCCGCACACCTCGACCTACCTGGACTACCCGCAGTCCGACTCGCCCGGCGAACCACCGGGCCAGCCCGGTTTCGTGGTGACCGCGCAGGACGTCTACCACGTGCCGCTGCCCGAGGGCGTGCTCGGCGCCCAGTGCCAGCTCTGGACCGAGCACGTCCGCACCCGCCACCACCTGGAACACCAGGCCTTCCCCCGCCTGGCCGCCCTCGCCGACACGCTCTGGGCCGCCACACCGTCGTGGGAGGGCTTCGTGACCCGCATGCGGCCGCACAACGCCCGGCTCGCCGAGCTGGGCCTCCGTCCACTCCAGACCAGAGAGGAGCTCGTCTCCCGGTCCACCCCTGCCGTACCCAGGAGAGACTCGTGAAGAAACGCACCCTGACCGCACTCACCGCAGCCGCGCTGACGGTCGCGGGCCTCGCGACCGCGCCGTCGGCGTTCGCCGCCGACGCCCTCACCGCGCACCACCGCACCAGCGCCGCCGCCGCGTCCGTCGACCAGGTCGAACCGTGGCTGAAGGTCGTCAACACCGGCACCACCACCGTTCCGCTGTCCGAGGTGAAGGTCCGCTACTACTTCCAGTCCGACACCCCGGACGTCGGCTACCGGTTCGCCTGCTCGTGGGCCGTGCGCGGCTGCGGCAACGTCACCGGCCAGTTCGGCACCCTGTCCGGCGGCCCCGCCGACCGCTACCTGGAGGTCGGCTTCACCGCGGGCGCCGGCACGCTGAGCCCCGGCACCGACACCGGTGACCTGCAACTGCGGTTCTACCGCAGCAACTGGAGCCGGATCGTCCAGAGCGACGACTACTCCTACCGCGCCGACTCGACCTACTCGGCGTGGAACCGGGTGACCGTGCACCGCGGCGGCACCCTGCTGTGGGGCACCCCGCCCGGCGGCACCGGCCCGACGACGAGCACGACGACCACCACGCCGTCCAACCCCGGCAGCGGTCCCGCGCTCTTCGACGACTTCAACTACGCGAGCTCCGGCGACAGCCGCATCGCCCAGCGCGGCTGGACCGTGCGTTCCGGCGGTGGCGGCCCCGGCGTGCCCGGTGCCACCTGGGACCCGTCGCGGGTCACGTTCCCGACCGTGGGCGGCCAGAAGGTCATGCGCCTGGACTCGTGGAACAACGGCTCGGCCGCCGCGCAGACCGAGGTGTTCCACCAGCGCAAGTTCTTCGAGGGCACCTACGCCGCGCGCGTGAAGTTCTCCGACGCCCCCGTGTTCGGCCCGGACGGCGACCACGTGGTGCAGACGTTCTTCACCATCACGCCGCTGAACGCGCCGATGGACCCGAACTACGGCGAGCTCGACTTCGAGTACCTGCCCAACGGCGGCTGGGGCGAACCGGCCAACATCATGTACGAGACGACCTGGGAGACCTACCAGAACGAGCCGTGGGTGGCCGACAACGTCCACACCGAGCAGCGGCAGAGCTGGGCGGGCTGGCACGACCTCGTGATCCAGGTCGGCGGCGGCCGGGTGAAGTACTTCATCGACGGCACGCAGGTCGCCGACCACGGTGACAGGTACTACCCGGAGACGCCGATGTCGATCAACTTCAACCTGTGGTTCATCTCCGGCGGCCTGGTCGGCAGCGGTGCGGAGCGGGCCTACCAGCAGGAGGTCGACTGGGTGTACTTCGCGAAGGACCGCGTCCTCTCGCCCGCGCAGGTGACGTCCGCGGTGAACGGCTACCGCGGCTCCGGCGTGGACCACGTCGACAACGTGTGAGTGCCCCCGGGCCCGGAGATCCGCGCTGTCAGTGCGGGCTCCGGGCCCTTCGCCGTCTCCACGTCGGCTTGCAGCGCGCGCAGCTGCGGGGTGATGTCGTCGGGGTGTTCGACGTGGAAGTGCCGCAGCTCCAGGCCTTGCGGTGCGGTGGTCGCGGGTGACGGGGTGGTGCCCCAGCTGATCAGGAACGGGATCACACCGCCCTGCAGCGCGTTCGTGGTGAGGCGCCAGGTGACCAGGCCACCCTCCGGGGTGCGCCGCTGGCCGTCGATGACGGGTCCGGGGTCGTGGCCGTTCGCCGCCGCGTGGTCCCGTGCCGCGTCGATGTCGTCGGTGGCGAGGGCCCAGCCGACGAGACCGGGTCCGGTCATGCCGTCCACGCCGAACGGCCGGGGCAGGGCCGGCTCGGGTTGCGCCGGGTCGGGGGCGATGAGCTCCAGGTAGGTGTGCGGGCCGAGGGCGAGCAACCGGTTGTGGGTGCCCATGCCGACGTGCTGCCCGCCGCCGGCGGCGCGGACGCCGAAGAGCCGCTCGAACTCGTCGACCCCGGCCTCCAGGTCCGGGACCGCGTACACCAGGTGGTCGATCCGCACGAGCGCCTCCTTCAGTCCGTCTTGGCGAGGTATACCCACGCGGGGCCGGAACCGAGCGCCACGAGCACGCGCCGGTAGTCGTCGACCTCGTACACGTCCGCCGCGGCCAGCTCCTCGGCGGTGACGGTCAGTACGGTGCCCTTGGTGGTGTCGGCGGGGTCGCCGGTGCGGCGGACGATCGGGTGCCGGTCGGTGCCGCTGACCGCGACCACGTCCGGGTCGGTGATCGTGACCCAGTCCTGCCGGTGGCCGGGCAGCACGTCCGGTTCGCCCGCGAGCACCCGGCCGAAGCGTTCGCGTTGCACCGCCTCCAGCTGCAGGGTGCCGTAGGAGAACAGCCGGGCGGTGGCGCCGGCCGGGCCGCCGATGCGGCGCAGCACGGGGTGCGCGACGTCGTCGTTGCCGACCACGACGGTGGCCCTGCCGACGGGGTTCGCCTCGGCGAGGTACCGGCGGCTCGCGGCGTGGTAGCGGTGCTCGAACGTGTGCGCCGCCTCCGCCGCGCCGCCCAGCAGTTCGGCGTCCCGCCGGGTGCCGCGGGTCTTGGCGACCTCGAACGCCGTGTCGACGAAGACGACCTCGTCCCAGGTCAGGTCGCGTTGCAGGAAGCTGCCGTCCACGACGAGGACGAGGTCGTCGGCGGCGGTCAGCGGCGGTTCGTCGACCGGGGTGTCGGCGCGCAGGTCGAGGATGCGCTCGCGGTAGCGGCGGTCACCACCGGGACCGAGCGGGCCGAGGACCTCGCGGGCGACCGCGGCGAAGTCGTAGGCGTCGGCGTAGTAGCCGTCCGCGGAGTCGCGGCCCCGCCGGTGGCGGTGGGCGCGCGGGTGGTGGAAGCCGTCCATGGACAGGTGGGCGGCGGGACGGCCCCGCTCGGCGACGGCGGCGGTGAGCTCGCGGGCGAGGGTGGTCTTGCCGGCCGCGGTGACGCCGTCGACGGCCACGCGCAGCGGGTGTCCGGGGTCCCGGCTCGCGAGGTGGTCGGCGATCCGGGCCACGACCCTGGCCCGCGCCGTGGAAGTGATCATGGGATCAGGGTACGGGCGGGGGGTGAGCGGGACGCGGGGTGCCAGGGGTGCGCCTGGGAGCGGGACGCGGGCGCGCTGGGCGTGTGCGGGGGTGCGGGGCGGGCTGGGCTGAGCGGGACGCGGGGTGCGCGGGGTGCGGGGGCGGGCGGGATTGCGGGACGCGGGCGCGCTGGGGGTGTGCGGGGGTGCGGGGCGGGCTGGGCTGACCGAGACGCGGGGTGCGCGGGGTGCGGGGGCGCTGGGGCGGGCGGGATTGCGGGACGCGGGTGCACCGGCACGCGGGTGCGGTGGCTGGCGGGGGCAGGACGCGCGGTGGTGCGCCGGACGGGCGAGCACCCGGCGGTGTGTTCCGCAGAAGCCGCCATCGGGTGGCTCTTGTGTCCGCAGGCGCGGGACATAGGATGCGCATCATGCCGAATCTGCGGATCACCGAGGCCGCCGCCCTCCTGGGCGTCAGCGACGACACCGTGCGCCGGTGGGTCGACCAGGGGCGGCTCGCGGCCACCGTGGCCGAGAACGGGCGCAAGGCGATCGACGGCAAGGAGCTCGCGGCGTTCGCGCAGCGGGTGGCCGAGGGCGCCGAGGCGGGGGCGACGGTGGCGGCGTCGGCGCGCAACCGGATGCGGGGGATCGTGACGCGCGTGCTCAAGGACGGTGTGATGGCGCAGGTCGAGATGCAGGCTGGGCCGTTCCGGGTCGTGTCGCTCATGAGCAGGGAGGCCGCGGACGAGCTCGGCCTCGAGGCCGGGAGCGTGGCGGTCGCGTCGATCAAGTCCACCCACGTCGTCGTCGAGATCCCGGAGGCCTGACCGTGCGTCGTCCGCTCGTGGCACTCATCGCACTGGGGCTCGCGGGGTGCGGGTCCGCCGAGCCGGCGGCCGGGGGGATCGGCGGGGACGTCACGGTGTTCGCCGCCGCGTCGCTCACCGAGACGTTCACGGCGCTGGGCAGGGACTTCGAGGCCGCCCACCCCGGCACGAGGGTCAGGTTCAACTTCGGCGGCAGCTCGGCGCTCGCCCAGCAGCTCACCAACGGCGCGCCCGCCGACGTGTTCGCCAGTGCCGCGCCCGCGAACCTCCAGCAGGTCGCCGACACCGGGGCGATCACCGAGGCGCCGCGCACGTTCGCGAGGAACAGGTTGCGGATCGTGGTGCCCAAGGGCAACCCGGGGAAGGTCACCGGGCTGGCCGACTTCGCCGACCGGGACCGCAAGATCGCCCTGTGCGCGGAGCAGGTGCCGTGCGGTGCCGCCGCCAAGAAGGTCTTCGGCCTCGCCGGGGTGACCCCGCAGCCGGACACGCTGGAGCAGGACGTCAAGGCGGTGCTCACCAAGGTCTCGCTCGGCGAGGTCGACGCGGCCCTGGTCTACAAGACCGACGCCCAGGCCGCGGGGGACAGGGTCGAGGGCATCGCTTTCAGCGAAGCCGACCAGGCCGTCAACGACTACCCGATCGCGCCGCTCGCCAAGGCCCCCAACGCCGCCGCTGCCCGTGCCTTCGTCGAGCTCGTGCTGTCGGAGAAGGGCCGGTCCGCGCTGAGCGCCGCCGGGTTCGACGGGCCGTGACCAGGCGTCACCGGCTGCCGGTCGTCCTCCTGCTGCCCGCGCTGCTCGGGCTGGCGTTCCTGCTGGTGCCGCTGGCCGGGTTGTTGGTGAAGGCGCCGTGGACCGAGCTGCCGGGGCTGCTCAGCGCCGAGGTCGGGGAGGCGTTGCGGCTCAGCCTGGTCTGCGCGTCGATGGCCACCGCGCTGTGCCTGGTGCTCGGCATCCCGCTGGCCTGGCTGCTCGCGCGCTCGGGGCTGCCGGGGCGGGGGTTCCTGCGTGCGCTCGTCACCGTGCCGCTGGTGCTGCCGCCGGTGGTGGGCGGTGTGGCGTTGCTGCTGGTGCTGGGGCGGCGCGGGCTGGTCGGGCAGCACCTGGACGCGTGGTTCGGGATCTCGCTGCCGTTCACGACGGCCGGGGTGGTGCTCGCGGAGGCGTTCGTGGCGATGCCGTTCCTCGTGATCTCCGTCGAGGGGGCGCTGCGGGCCGCCGACCCGCGGTTCGAGGAGGCCGCCGCCACGCTCGGGGCGTCGCGGTGGCTCACGTTCCGGCGGGTCACCCTGCCGTCGGTGCTGCCCGGTGTGGTCGCGGGCGCGGTGCTGTGCTGGGCGCGGGCGCTGGGCGAGTTCGGTGCCACGATCACGTTCGCGGGCAACTTCCCCGGCGAGACCACGACCATGCCGCTGGCCGTCTACCTCGCCCTGGAGACGGACCCGGACGCCGCTGTCGTGCTGAGCGTGGTGCTGCTGGTGGTGTCCGTGGGCGTGCTGGCCGGTCTGCGCGACCGGTGGATCAGCGGGCCGTCATGACCCTGACCGCGTCTCTGCGGGTCACCCGCGCGCACTTCGACCTGGACCTCGACCTCACCATCGCCCCCGGCGAGGTGGTGGCGCTGCTCGGCCCGAACGGCGCGGGCAAGACGACCGCGTTGCGCGCGCTGGCCGGGCTGCAGCAGCTGACCGGCGGGCGGATCGCGGTGGGGGAGTCGGTCTGGGACGGTCCCGGCCGGTACCTGCCGGCCGAGGAACGCCCGATCGGCGTGGTGTTCCAGGACTACCTGCTCTTCGCGCACATGTCGGCGCTGGAGAACGTCGCGTTCGGCCTGCGCGCACGGGGCACCCGCAGGGCCGAGGCCCGTGCGGTGGCCGCGACCTGGCTCGACCGCGTCGGCCTCGCGGACCACGCCGGGGCGAAGCCGCGCGCGTTGTCCGGCGGCCAGGCCCAGCGGGTGGCGCTGGCCCGTGCCCTCGCCACCGGCCCGAGCCTGCTCCTGCTCGACGAACCGCTGGCCGCCCTCGACGCGAGCACGCGCCTCCAGGTGCGTGCCGAGCTCGGCCGGGTGCTCACCGGCTTCACCGGTCACACCCTGCTCGTCACGCACGACCCGCTCGACGCCATGGTGCTGGCCGACCGCCTGGTGATCCTGGAGGACGGCCGCGCCGTCCAGGAGGGACCGCCCGCGGAGGTCGCCCGCCGCCCGCGCACCGACTACGTGGCGAACCTCGTCGGCCTCAACCTCTACCGCGGCACCGCCGACGGCACCGCGGTGGCGCTGGACGAGGGCGGCACCCTGGTCGTCGCCACGCCCGCGCACGGCGCGGTGCACGTGGCGTTCCCGCCCACCGCCGTGGGCCTGCACCTCGACCGGCCCACCGGCAGCCCGCGCAACACGTGGCCGGTGACCGTGGCCGCCGTCGAACAGCACGCCCACACCACGCGGGTGCGGCTGGACGGGAAGGCGTCGGTGCTCGCCGACATCACGACGGCGACCCTCGCCGAGCTGCGGCTGCGGCCGGGGGACGAGGTGTGGGCGGCGGTGAAGGCGACCGAGACGCACACGTACCCGGTCTGACCCCCACCGCCGTCACGACCTCCCCGCCGCTCAGCGGTGGTCGTGCCCGCACAGCAGCGCCGACCCGAGCGCCGTCCGCCGGTGCAGCACGGACAGTCCCCGCCGGACCGTCGTGAGCAGACCCGCCTCCCGCAGCACGGTCGTGTGCCGGCTGACCGCAGACGGCGACGCCCCCAGCCGCGCCGCCAGCTCCGTCGTCGTCGCCCCCGTGCCCACCGCCGCCAGCACCGACGAGCGGGTGGTGCCCAGCAACGCGGCCAGCGCGCCCTCCGGCCGGCTGCCGGAGGAGAGCTGGCGGCGCCACGTCCAGTCGTGGTGCACCGGGTAGACGAGCGTGGGCGGCAGACCGGGGTCGGCCAGCGCGACCGGTGTGCGGCGGCAGAAGTACGACGGCACCAGCCGCAGGCCGCGGCCGCCGAGGTGCAGGTCGCGGTCGTAGGAGTACTGCACCTCCAGCACGGGTGGGCGCCAGTTCATCAACGGCCACATGCCGCGCAGCAGGCCCTCGACACCGTCGAAGCCCGCGCGGTGCACGCGGTCGGTCTCCACCGCGTCCTCGACCAGGTCGGTGTACGGCTCGATCACGGCGCAGTGGTAGCGGGCGAGGGTGCCGGTGAGGTCCTCCAGTGCCGCGCCGTCGCCCTCCACGAGCGGACGCGTCCACTCCGGAGTCGGGCGGATCGCGGCCAGCAGCGAGAACTCCGCGCGCAGGCGGGCGCGCGGAGTCGACCTGATCGCGGCGAGCGCGCTGGACAGCCCGTGCGCACCCTCGGGCGGTGTGAGGAAGTCCGGGAAGTAGGGGCCCAGCGGTGCCAGCACGGACAGCACGCCCACGCCGGCGCGGACCGCCTCCCGCGCGGGGCCGCGCCGGACCGCGCGCAACCACGGCTCGAACAGCAGGCCGCTGTCCCGCTCGGTCAGCCGCAACCAGCTGAACACCATCTCCCACAACGGATCGACGTGATCCGCGACCTGCGTCCGCTCCAGATCTCCTGCCGAGAAATGGATACGCAGCAAAAGCAACCTCCCCCTGAACAGGTCACCGCCAGCAACCGTACCGGGGGAGTCAATCCCTTGTGCCGCACCCGTCTGCGGGTCGTGGTCTCCCGGCGCCGCACCGGCGCTCAGGCGCTCAGGCGCCGAACCAGCGGGGCAGCACCTCCTCCAGGTCGTCCTGGTCGTCACCGGCCCACGCGACGTGTCCGTCCGGCCGCAGCAGCACGGCGGGCACGTCCAGCTCCTCGCTCACGTCGACCACGTGGTCGACCCGGTCAGCCCAGCCCCGCGCCGAGAGCCTGCCGGTCTGGTCGAGCAGCAGGCCGCGGGCGGTGCGTTGCAGCTCGAACAGGCGGCCGTCCTTGAGCCGCACGTCCTTCAGCCGCCGCCCGACCAGCGGGTGGTCGCTGCCGAAGTCGTAGCGGATGCCGACCGCGGTGATCTTCTCGATCAGGTGGCGGGTGACGCCCTCCAGGTCCATCAGCTCGCCGAGCAGCCTGCGCACCGCCTGCGGACCCGGTTCCGGTGTCATCAGCTGCACCTGCGCGCGGGTGTTGTCCAGCACGGCGGCGCCCACCGGGTGCCGTTCGGCGTGGTAGCTGTCGAGCAGGTCGGCGGGCGCCCAGCCGCGGACCGCCGCGGCGAGCTTCCAGCCGAGGTTCACCGCGTCCTGCACACCGAGGTTGAGGCCCTGGCCACCGGCCGGCGGGTGGACGTGGGCCGCGTCGCCCGCCAGGAACGCCCGGCCGGACCGGTAGCGCTCGGCCTGCCGGGTCGCGTCGCTGAACCGGGACGTCCAGCGCGGCGAGTGCACGCCGAAGTCCGTGCCCGCGACGGCGACCAGGCGGCGCCGGAAGTCGTCCAGGGTCGGCGGCGTGCGGTCCTGCCGGACGTCATCGGCCGAGACGACGACGCGGAACGTGTCGCCCATCGGGCCCACGCCGAACCACGGGTTGGTCCTGCGGATCTCCGCCACCCGCGCCGTGAGCTCGTCGAGCGGCATCGTCACCTGCATCTCGCCCAGCAACGTCTCCAGCCGGGCGGGTTCGCCGGGGAAGCCGATGCCGAGCAGCTTGCGGACCGCGCTGCGGCCGCCGTCGCAGCCCACCAGGTAACGGCCGCGCACCGTGCTCCCGTCGGCCAGCGCGGCCGTCACGCCCTCGTCGTCCTGCGTCAGGCCCACGACCTCGCTGCCGCGCCGGACCTCGGCGCCCAGCCCGACGGCGTGCTCGGTGAGCAGCCGGTCGGTCAGCGGCTGCGGGATGCCGAGGATGTAGCCGTGCGCGGTGTCCATGTCCGCGGGCCACGGCTTGAGGATGCCGGCGAAGAACCCGCCCGCCTCGTGCTTCGTCCCCAGCTCCAGGAACTTCTCCAGCAGCCCCCGCTGGTCCATCAGCTCGATGCTGCGCACGTGCAGGCCGAGCGCCCGCACCACCGGCGTCGGCTGCTGCTCCCGTTCCAGCACGACCACGCGCACACCGTGCAGGCGCAGCTCCCCGGCCAGCATGAAGCCGGTGGGCCCGCCGCCGACGATGATCACGTCATACATGTGTTGCTCCCCCGTTCACCAAGCAATGCGCGGTGAAGTGTGGGGCAGGCACGGGGTCTTGTGGCAAGGCCCCCTGTGCGCTATATGTTGAAGTGGGAGGAAGCGCGCTTCCTCCCTTTGTCGTGTGTGGACCCGCTCAGCCGGCGTCGTCCGTGCGGATCGTCTGGATGTGCACCGAGCGTGTGCCGGTGTGCGCGTCGCGGCCGTGCCAGCAGCGGTAGTTGTCGAGCACCAGCACGTCGCCCTCGTCGAGCCGGAACCTCGGCAGTGCCGGCTGCACGCGGGCCACCTCCTCGTCGAGGCGCCGCAGCATCGCCGTGACGTGGTCGCTCCGGGGGTCGCGGTGCAGGGGAGCGGCACCGTCGGTGCGGCGGGTGATGCGCCGCCCGGTGCGCGTGTGCTCGACGTGCCGCGCGACCCGCGGTGTGGCGGGCAGGCCGCGGACGCCGGCCCACCGCCCGTACAGGTCGACGTCGACGTCGGTGAGGAACGCCCGCAGGTCCGCCGGCAGCGAGTCGGTGAACGCGTGCGCGTCGACGACGAACGACTCACCGCCCGACGGCGCCTGCTCGACCAGTTGCAGGAGCACGAAGTCCTCGTCGGGGTGCCGCCGCCGCACCTGCCTGCCGCCGACGTCCACGACGACGTCGAAGCTGTCGGCGTGCAACGGCAGCGGGCCGCCGTCCACGGACCTGCGCGTGCGGTGCGGGTACAGCTCGCGCACCCCGCTGCCGAACAACACCGCCGCCGCCACCGCGAGCGAGCCGGGCTCGACCGGCAGCCCGGTGAGGACCACCGCGCCGGTGCCGGTCAGCGCGGCACGGGCCTGGGGCGAGGTGGCCGGCAGCCGGGCCGGGATCACGACCTGGCCCGGAAGTCGCGCGCCGACGGGACCAGCGCGGCCACCGCGGGAGCGGCGAAGCAGACCACGGCGCACCCGGCGAGCACCGCGGTGGCACCGAAGTGCGCGATGGCGGGGGCGATCAGCGCCAGGCCGACGGGCGCGAGGCCGTACGACATCAGGAAGTCCAAAGAGGACACGCGGGCGAGCTTGGACGGTTCGACCTCGCGCTGGGTGGCGGTGAACCACGGCACGTTGAACAGCTCGATGCCGACACCGGCCACCGCGTAGGCGGCGAGCACGACCGCCGGGTGCACCGGCAGCAGCAGGCTCAGCGGCGCGAACCCGTACAGCGCCAGGCCCGCGAACGCCGTCCAGCCCGCGTGCTTCGGCCGCCAGCGCGCGATCAGCAGGGCGCCGGCGAGCGCGCCGAGCGTGTAGGCGGTGAGGGCGCCGGCGAGCACGGCCTCCGTGCCGTAGCGGTCGCGGCTGACCAGCGGCAGCACCACGCCGGTCGCGGAGTAGCCGGTGGCGATCACGGCCGTCAGCGCGCCCAGGCCGGCCAGGAACCAGGGGTGCCGGCGGGCCTCCCGCACGCCCTCGGCGAACTCGGCGAAGAACCGCGGCCTGCCCGCCGTGCCCGCGAAGTCGTTGCCGCGCGGCGGAACCAGCGCCGCCACCAGCCACAGCGCGCCGATGCCGAGCAGCAGCGCCTCGGTGGTCGCGACGAGCGCGAGCAACGCGGTGAGGCCGGGTGCGACGAGCGTCGTGACGCGGACCGAGAGCGTCATCGCGGCGTTGGCCCGCTGGCGCTGGTCCTCGTGCACCACCTCGGCGGTCAGCGCCTGGAACGCCGGGCGGCACGCGCCCTGGCCCGCGCCCATCGCCACCGCGGCAACCGCCATGAGCGGCAGGGAGCTCCCGACGAAGAACGCGAGCACCGGTGCCGCGACGGCCGCCGTGAGCCCCGACCAGAGCACCACGCGGCGACGGGCGTAGCGGTCGGCCAGCACGCCGCTGATCGGCACCGCGGCGAGGAACCCGGCGGTGCGTGCGGCCAGCAGCACGCCCAGCTCCACCGCGGTGAGGGTGCGGTCGAGCACGGCCAGGCCGAGCACGAACGGCAACGCCCAGGTGGCGATGCCGGACGCGGTGGTCGCCGTCCAGAGCCGCAGGAACGCCACGTTCCTGAGCACGGGGGCGGGTGGGGGCAGTGTGTCGTGAACCACGCGGCCGACCTTCCGGATTGGGGCTTGTGTTGAAAATGGTTGTCGTTACAGTAACGGACACCGCTGTCGTCTCGCACTGGAGGATCCGATGTCACACGCCGCCCGGCTCGGCCTGGCGCTCACCGCCGCGGCGTTCGTCGCCGGCTGCGCCGCACCGGGAGGAGGGGCCGCGCCGACGTCGTCGGTCGTGGTCGACAGCTGCGGCAAGCAGCTGACCTTCACCGGCACGCCGCAGCGGGTCGTCACGCTGGACCAGAACTCCACGGAAACCCTGCTGGCACTGGGGGTCGCCGACCGCATGGCGGGCACGGCCAACCTCAAGACCAAGGTGTCGCCCAGGTTCGCCGAGGCCTACGCGAAGATCCCGGTGCTCTCACCGAAGGTGCTGACCTCCGAACCGTTGCGCGCGGCGAACCCGGACGTCGTGGTGTCGTCGTTCGAGGAGCACTTCACCACCGACCGCGCCGGCACCCGCGACGAGCTCGCGGAGCTGGGCGTGCCGAGCTACGTCAGCGCGGTGAACTGCCCGGACGGCACCACGCCGCCGTTCGAACGGCTGTTCCGCGACTACGAGAACTTCGGCAAGTTCCTCGGGGTGGCCGACAAGGCGAACGCGCTTGCCGCCGAACAACGCGCCGCGGTGGCCGAAGTGCAGGCCGCGGGCGCGAAACGACCCAGGGCGCCCAAGGTCGTGTGGATCTACTCGGTGTTCAAGGACGTGCCGTACGTGGCCGGCCGCGACGGCATGCCGAGCCAGATGAGCAAGATCGCGGGCGCGGTCAACGTGTTCGACGACGTCGCGCAGGAGTGGCCGGAGGTGTCGTGGGAGGAGATCGCGCGGCGCAACCCCGACGTGATCGTGGTCGGTGACCTGTCCGAACGCGGCAACCCCGGTGACAAGGCGAGCGAGAAGCTCGCAATGATGCGCGAGCACCCGGCGGTCGCGCAGCTGGACGCGCTGAAGGGCGGCAGGGTCATCGAGCTGCCCGGCATCGAGATGGACCCGTCGGTGCGCACGGTCGACGCGCTGCGCGCGTTCAGCAAGGGCCTCGACGAGGTCGCGGGTGGCTGACACCGCTGTGCTCGCTGAACCACCCGCACCACCGGAACCGGTCAGGCGCACGCTGACCACGGTGCTGTGTCTCGCTTTCCTCGTCCTCTCGCTCGTGCTCGCCGTCCGCATCGGCGCAGGCACGGGCTGGGCGGAGATCGGCAGGGCCGTCGGTGGGCGCCTCGGGGTGCCGGTCGTGCCGCTGTCCCGGTTGCAGGACTCGCTGATCTGGGACCTGAGGGTGCCGCGGGTGCTGCTCGCCGCGCTGGTGGGCGCCGCGCTCGCCGTGTGCGGTGCCGCGCTGCAGAGCGTCACCCGCAACTCGCTCGCCGACCCCTACCTGCTCGGGGTGTCCTCGGGTGCCTCGACCGGCGCCGTCGTCGTGGTGGTGCTCGGGTTCGGCGGGTCGCGGCTCGGGGTCACGGGAGGTGCGCTGATCGGTGCGCTCGTCGCGTTCTCCGTGCTGATGCTGCTGTTGCGGCGCACCGGGTTGGACTCGGTGCGGGTCGTGCTCACCGGTGTCGTGGTCGGGCAGCTGTTCGCGGCGCTGACGTCGTTGATCCTGCTGTCCTCCGGTGACGCCGACAGCATCCGCGCGGTGACCCACTGGCTGCTCGGGTCGCTGGCGTCGGCGCGCTGGTCGTCGGTCGCCGTGTGCGCGGTCGTGCTCGCACTGGGGTTGCTGGTCGTGTGGTTGTGCTCGGCGGCGCTGGACGGGTTCGCGTTCGGCACCGACACCGCCGCCTCGCTCGGTGTGGACGTGCGGACCACCCGGATCGTGCTGCTGGTGACGACGTCGGTGCTGACCGCCGTCGCCGTGGCGGCCGTCGGGGCGGTCGGGTTCGTCGGGCTGATCGTGCCGCACGGCGTGCGGTTCCTGGTCGGGCCGCTGCACCGGCGGCTGCTGCCGTTGTCGGCGGTGGTCGGCGCGGTGTTCCTGGTGTGGACCGACGCGGTGACGCGCGTGGTGTTCGCGCCGCTGGAGGTGCCGGTCGGCGTGTTCACCGCGCTGCTGGGCGTGCCGCTGTTCCTGCTGGTGCTGCGCAGGAGAGGAGAGCTGTGAGGATCTCCGCGGAGCACCTGGACTGGGGCGTGCCGGGCAAGGCGATCGTGCGGGACGTCGAGCTGGTCGTCGAGCCCGGTGAGACGGTGGGGCTGATCGGCCCCAACGGGTCGGGCAAGTCGTCGCTGCTGCGGTGCCTGGCCGGACTGCGCACACCGGTCGCCGGAGCCGTGCGCTGGGACGGTGCGGACGTGGCGTCGCTGGGTCCCCGCGACCGCGCGCTGCGGCTGGCCTTCGTCGAGCAGACCGCCGACACCGACAGCGACCTGCGCGTCGCCGAGGTCGTGATGCTCGGCCGCACCGCGCACCGGTCGAGCTGGCGCGGACCGGACGCGCACGACCGGGAGGTGGTCGCGGCCGCGCTGGACCGGCTCGACCTGGGCGGGCTGGCGGACCGGCCGTGGAAGCAGCTCTCCGGTGGCGAACGCCAGCGCACGCACCTGGCGCGCGCGCTCGCCCAGGAGACGCGGGCGTTGCTGCTGGACGAGCCGACCAACCACCTGGACGTGCGGCACCAGCTGGAGCTGATGGAGCTCGTCAGCGCCACACCGCAGACCGTCGTGGTGGCGCTGCACGACCTCGCGCAGGCCGCCCGCTACTGCGACCGGCTGGTCCTGCTGCACCGCGGTGCCCTGGTGGCGCAGGGCAGTGCCACCGAGGTGTTGACGGCGCCGTTGTTACGTGAAGTGTTCGAAGTGGACGCCGAGATCGGTCGCGACGGCCTGGGCCACCTGGCCGTCGGCTACCGCGAACCGGCTCGTTGAAGGGGGAGTTGTGACCACAGTGGATGGTTTGGTCGCCGAGGTGCTCGCGAACAGGCACGGGCCTGATCCGGGAGCCGTGGTGGCGACCAGTGTGTTCTGGGTGCACCACGGCACCCGGCTGGCCGGCGGTGACACCACCTACCGCAACCAGTACGTGCTCGTGCGGATCGGGTCGGCGTTCGGCGCCTGCGCGTTCGCCGAGGGCGAGGCCGACCCGGCGGTGTGCGCGGACTACAGCGGCGCGCCGGTCTCCGCGCTGCTGACCGAGGCACCGGCGCCGGTGCGGGTCGCGGCGCTGGACGCGTACCTCGCCTCGGTTCGTCCACACCGGACCTCGGGCGCCGAACGGGTCGTGCTCCCCGTTGGCACGCCGGAGGAACGGGCTCGTGCCCGTGACGCGGCGGTCGCGGGGCTGCTGGACGTCGAGCCGGGTGCCAAGGTCGCGTTGATCGGTGTGGTGAACCCGTTGGTGGCGGCGATCAGGGACCGCGGGGCCGAGTGCCTGCCGTGCGACCTGTCGTTGCGCACCACCCAGTGGGGCGACCCGGTGACACCGGACATGAGGGACGTCCTCGGTGTCGCCGACGCGGTCGTGGCCACCGGCATGACGATCGGCAACGGCACGTTCGACGAGATCCTGCGCACCTGCCGGTCGCGAGACATACCGCTGGTCGTCTACGCGCAGACCGCCAGTGCCGTCGCCCGGCAGTTCCTGGGCAACGGGGTGACCGCGCTGTCCGCGGAACCGTTCCCGTTCTCCCAGTTCAGCGCCGACGAGACAGTCCTGCACCGCTACCGGACCCGGACGTGAGCCCCGTCGTGGACCACCACATCGCCGACACCCTCAGCCGACCCGCCCTGGTGCGCCTCGACGACCGCACCACCTGCCTGCGGTTCGAGACCATGAAGGTCGCCTCCGCGCTGGCCGCCGTGCGCCACCTGCTGGAGTGCGGCACGGTCTGCGCGGGCGACACGCTCGTGGACAGCTCCAGCGGCATCTACGCCCACGCACTGGCGCTGGCCTGCCACCGGCACGGCCTGCACTGCCACATCGTCGCCTCCACCACCGTGGACAAGACGTTGCGGGCACAGCTGGAGATCCTGGGCGCGACGGTCGAACCCATGCCCGCCACCGCGAGCCTGAAGCTCGACCAGAGCCGCCGGGTCGCGCGGGTGCACGAGATCCTGCGCGACAACCCGCGCCACCACTGGATGCGCCAGTACCACGACGACGTGCACTACCTCGGCTACCGGCCCATCGCCGACGCCGTCCGCGCGGAGCTCGGCCCGGTGCCGCTGACCGTCGTCGGCGGCGTGGGCACGGGCGCGTCGACCGGTGCGCTGGCGAAGTTCCTGCGGGAGTCCGATCCGAGCGTGGAACTGGTCGGCGTGCAACCGTTCGACAGCGTCACGTTCGGCAGCGAGCACGTGCACGACCCGGAGATCATCATCGCCGGTATCGGCAGCTCGATCCCGTTCGCCAACGTCGACCACACCCTGTACGACACCGTGCACTGGGTCGGTTTCGACGCGGCGCTGGCGGGCGCGGTGGCGTTGCTGCGCGAGCACGCGATCTTCGCCGGGCTCTCCGCCGGCGCGGCCTACCTCGCGGCGCGGTGGGAACAGCAGCTCGACCCGGACCGGCACGTCGTGCTGCTGGCACCGGACACCGGTCACCGCTACGTGGACGCGGCCTACTCGCGCCACTCCGAGGCGTTGCCGTTGACGGAGCTGGAGCCGCACGACATCACGGCACTGGCCGACATGGACCTGCCGTGGTCGCGGATGCACTGGAACCGCGCCGAGGCACCACCCGCGGCCTCGGCCCGGCAGCCCATCCCCGTCGCATCCTGAGAGGCTCCTTGCTGCCAAGGCGTCTGCAAGTACCACCAACACATGATCGAATCGCCGCTGACCACCACCAACACGTTTGCCGCTCGCCGAAGCAGGCTCCCCTGTCCCCGGGGAACGGGGGAGCTGTTGGTAGTAGGAAGGTGCGTGTTGATGTCGAGTTGGTGGTACTTGCAGATGCTGGGGAGGTGGTCAGTTCAGGTCGAACGTCGGTGTGAACACCCGGTCGAAACCGACCTCGCGGCGCGGACCGGTCATCGTCAGGCCGATCGCCGTGTCGATGTCACCGCTCGACCGGCCCACCCGCAGCTCGACGGCACCGGGGTCGACCTGGCGCCGACCGGCACGGCCGGTGTAGGAGGTCTGGTCGGCGTGCACCACCGCGGTGACGGTGCGGGTCTCGCCCGGTTCGAGGTCGACCTTCACCGCACCGACGAGTGCCTGCACGGGACGGGCGACCTCGGCGACCGGGTCGTGCAGGTACAGCTGCACGACCTCGGTGGTGGGCAGCTCGGTGTCGTTGCGCAGGGTGGTGACCACGCGGCACGTGCCGTCGGTCGGCCACTCCGCCGCGTCGGCCGTCACGGACACCCAGGTGACCGGGGCGTAGGTGAGGCCGTGGCCGAACGGGAACAGCGGGGTCGGGTCGACCGTGCTCACGTCGCTGCGCGCGCCCAGGGGTGCGGTCAGGTAGGTCGACGGCTGGGTGGCACCGGCGCCGGGGAAGCTGACCGGGAGGCGCCCGGACGGGTTCACCCGTCCGCTGAGGACCGCGGCCAGTGCCGCCGCGCCCTCCTCGCCGGGGTAGAAGCCGCACACGGCGGCGGCGAGGCGGTCGATCTGGCGGGACAGCTCGTACGGGCGGCCCGAGAGCAGCACCAGGACGACCGGGGTGCCGGTGGCGATGAGGGCTTCGAGGAGCTCCTCCTGCCGGCCGGGCAGGCGCAGGTCGCTCGCGTCGCAGCCCTCGCCGGAGGACCCGCCGCCGAACAGGCCCGCCTCGTCGCCGAGGACCGCGACGCAGACCTCCGCGCCGGCCGCCGCCTCGACGGCCGCGCGCAGGTCGGCGTCGGTGCCGCCGAGCACGGTGCAGCCGGCGGCGTGCACCACGTCGTGGTCGTCGCCGAGCGCGTCCAGGACGGTCGGCACGTCGATGCCCATCGGCACCTCGGGGTGGTGCTTGCCGACGTGCAGCGGGAACGAGTAGCAGCCCAGCATCGCACCGGGGTCGTTCGCCCGCGGGCCCACCACGGCGACGCGGCGGCGGGAGGTCAGCGGGAGCACGCCCTCGTTGCGCAGCAGCACGATCGAGCGCTCGGCGAGCTGACGGGCGACGGCACGGGAGTCGGCGTCGTCGAGGTCGATGCCCGCGGCACCGTTGTCGGGCTCGGGGGAGAAGTCCGGGTCGAGCAGGCCGAGCTCGCACTTCTGCGCCAGCACGCGGGTCAGCGCCCGGTCCACCAGCGCCTCGTCGACCCGGCCCTCCTGCACGGCGGTCAGCAGCGGGTCGCCGTAGCAGTCCACAGTGGGCAGTTCGACGTCGATGCCGGCGGCGAGCGCCTGTGCCGCGGCGTCCTCCCTGTCGGTCGCCACGGAGTGCAGGCGGTAGAGGAACGGCACGGCGAAGTAGTCGGCCACCACGGTGCCGGTGAAGCCGTAGCCGTCGCGCAGCAGGTCGGTGAGCATCGCGGGGTCGGCCGCGACCGGCACGCCGTCGTTGTCGGTGTAGGAGTTCATCACCGACCTGGCACCCGCGTGCAGGGCCATCTCGAACGGCGGCAGGAGCACGTCGGCCAGCTCGCGCGGGCCGATCGACACCGGCGCGAGGTTGCGGCCGCCCCTGGAGGCCGAGTAACCGGCGAAGTGCTTGAGCGTGGCCACGATCCCCGCGGACTCCAGGCCCGCCACGTAGGCGGCGCCGATGGTGCCGACCAGGTGCGGGTCCTCGGCGATGGTCTCCTCGACCCGGCCCCACCGCAGGTCGCGCGCCACGTCCAGCACCGGCGCGAGACCCTGGTGCACGCCGAGGCGGCGCATCGAGTCGCCGATCAGGGACGTCATGCGGCGCACCAGGTCCGGCTCGAACGAGGCGCCCCAGCACAGCGGTGACGGGAAGGCGGTCGCCTGCCACGCGGCCAGGCCGGTGAGGCACTCCTCGTGCACCATCGCGGGAATCCCGAACCGGGTGCTCGCGATGATCTGCCGCTGGCTGCGGGCGAGGCTGTGCGCGCCCACCTCCGGCGCGATCGGCCGGGTGCCGAACACGCGGGTGAGCTGGCCGATGCCGTGGCGGGTCAGCTCGTCGAAGTCCGGCGGCTCCACGATCAGGTCGTGCTGGTGCGGCGCCATCTCGCCCGCCGAGTCGATGCCGACCCAGATGCCCTGCAGCTGCGCGATCTTCTCGGGCAGGGTCATCCTGGCCATCAGGTCGCGGACGCGGTCCGCCGCGGCGGCGTGCGGGTCGCGCCAGAGTTCTGCCGAGGTGGTGGCTTCGGTCGTCACATGATCTCCAGGGGTCAGGAGGACAGCGCTCGGGTCGAGTGCCGGGCGATCAGCTCGGTTCCGAGCGTGATGTGAGTGCCGTCCGGCGTCTCTCCGTTGATGAGCCGGACGAGCAACGAGACCGCGCGGCGCCCCATCTCGCGGATGGGCTGCTCCACGGTCGTCAGCGCGGGGGCGCACAGCGCCGACTCGGGGATGTTGTCGAAGCCGACCACCGACAGGTCCTCCGGCACGCGCAACCCCATTGCCACAGCGGTTTCGATGGCCGCGATGCCGGTGACGTCGTTCGCGGCGAAGATGGCGGTCGGCCGGTCGGGCAGGCTGAGCAGCTCCCGCGCGGACGCGGCCGCCACGTCGCGGTCGTAGTCACCCGGCCGGACCAGGTCCTCGTCCACCTCGACGCCCGCACCCGCGAGCGCCCTGCGGTACCCGGTTTCGCGCTGCTGGGCGGACTTCAGGTCCGCGCGGCCGGTGAGCAGCGCGATCCTGCGGTGGCCCAGCGCCAGCAGGTGCTCGGTGGCGATCCGGCCACCGGTCAGGTTGTCGGAGTCGACGGTCGGCAGCGCCGCCCGCCCGGTGTGCGGGTCGACCGCCACGACCGGGGTGCCCGGCACCTCCTCCAGGTCCACGGCGGGCGTGACGAGCACGGCGCCGTCGACCAGGGTGCCGCTCAACCGGCTCAGGTACCGGCGTTCCCAGCCCTGCGGGTCACCGGTCCGGCCGCCCGCCGAGTAGACGACGAGCTCGAAACCGGTGCCGCGGATGGCATCCGCCGCTCCCTTGAGCAGTTCGGTGCTGAACGGCTCGATGTCGGCGACCAGGATGCCGATGACGTTCGTGCGGTGGTTGCGCAGGCTCTGCGCGACCAGGCTCGCCTCGTAGCCGAGTTCCTTGATCACCGCCGTCACCCGCGCGAACGTGTCGGCGGAGACGCCGTAGCGCTGGTTGAGGACCTTGGACACGGTGGCCACCGAGACGCCGGCCTGAGCGGCGACGTCACGGATGGTGACACGAGAGCGAGGGGACACGGGGCTGAGACTAGCCGTGTAAAACGTTATCGACAACGATTGACACAGCGACTTCGAAGCGGAATTCTCTCTAGCCACCGCAGGGCATGTGTTCGATCCCGCCCCGTCCTACTCGGCCGAAGTCGTCAGGAGTGGACCCCAATGCGTTCTGTGCACAAGTTGTCCGTCGCTCTCGCCGCAGCCGCGACGCTCGTGCTTGCCGCGTGCAGCGGCTCCAGCGGTGGCGACGCCTCCGCTGACGGTCCGGTCACGCTCACCTGGTGGCACAACCGGACCACTGAACCGATGAAGTCGATCTGGCAGCAGATCGCGGACGACTTCCACAAGACCCACCAGGACGTCTCGTTCACGATCGAGCCGATCCAGAACGAGCAGTTCCAGACCAAGGTGCCCCTGGCCCTGCAGGGCAACACCCCGCCGGACATCTTCCAGCAGTGGGGCGGTGGCGGGCTCGCCTCACAGCTCAGCTCCGGCAAGATCGCGGACATCACGCAGGGCGCCTCCGGTTGGATCGGCCCGCTGGGCCAGGCGGCGCAGGGCTGGCAGGTCAAGGGCAAGCAGTACGGTGTGCCGTACCAGATGCACGCCGTGGGCTTCTGGTACCGCAAGGACCTCTTCGCCACCGCGGGCGTCACCGCGCCACCGTCCACTCTGGACGAGCTGAACGCCGCGGTCGCGAAGCTGAAGACCGCGGGCCTGGTGCCGATCGCGGTCGGCGGCAAGGACCGCTGGCCGGACGCCTTCTACTACAACTACTTCGCGATCCGGCAGTGCTCGGTCGACGCGCTGAAGAAGGCCGTGGAGAAGACCGAGTTCGCCGACCCGTGCTTCACCAAGGCGGGCGAGAACCTCAAGGCGTTCATCGACACCAAGCCGTTCCAGGACGGCTTCGTCGGCACCCCGGCCCAGCAGGGCGCCGGCAGCTCGGCAGGCATGCTCGCCAACGGCAAGGCCGCCATGGAGCTGCAGGGCGACTGGAACCCGGACGTGATGCAGGCCCTGTCGGAGGACAAGCAGCTGGACTCGAAGATCGGCTGGTTCCCGTTCCCGTCGGTGCCCGGCGGCGAGGGTGCGCCGGACGCCGTGCTCGGCGGCGGTGACGGCTTCTCGTGCACCTCGCGTGCGGCCAAGGCCTGCACGGACTTCCTGGGCTACCTGGTGGGCGAAGAGGTGCAGAAGAAGCTCGCGGCGACCGGTTCCGGCCTGCCCGTGCACCCGGCTGCCGTGGCGTCGCTGAAGACCGAGACGCACAAGCAGATCTCCGAGTACGTCACGAAGGCACCGCACCTGCAGTTCTACTTCGACATCGCCTTCCCGACCAACGTCGGCCAGGCGCTGAACGACTCGATCGCCAACTTCTTCGCCGGCCAGGGCGGTCCTGACACGATCGTCCAGTCGGTCTCCAAGGCAGCCGCCGGGAACAAGTGATGAGCACCGCGACCAGTTCGCGGCCGTTGACCGCCCCCAGCTCGCCCGCGCCAGCGGCTGGGGGCACCCGGCGGCGGCGGTCCCGCACCCGCACACGTCTCGAGCTCGCCCTCCTGCTCACACCGGCCCTGGTGCTGTTCGCCGGGTTCGTGCTGGTGCCGATCGGGGTGGCCGCGGTCTACAGCCTGTACTCCTGGAACGGGTTCGGCCCGCTGACCGACTTCGTCGGCCTGAAGAACTACGTCGACGCCTTCTCCGGTGACGTCTTCCAGGGCGCCATCGGGCACAACCTGATCATCGCGTCGTTGTCGATCGTCGTGCAGCTCCCGCTCAGCATCGGCCTCGCGCTGCTGCTCAACCGGAAGCTGCGCGGGCGGACGTTCCTGCGCATGGTGGTCTTCGCGCCGTACGTGCTGTCGGAGGCCGTCACCGCCGTCATCTGGCTGCTGATGCTGCAACCGGGCGGGTTCGTCGACGAGGTCCTGCGGTCGGCAGGCCTCGGCTCGCTGGTCCAGCAGTGGCTGGCCGACCCGTCGATCGTGCTCTACACGCTGTTCGTCGTGATCACGTGGAAGTACATCGGGTTCGGCGTGATCCTGCTGCTGGCCGGGCTCCAGGGAGTGCCGCCCGAGCTGCGGGAGGCCGCCGCCCTCGACGGGGCGACCGCGTGGCAGACCACCCGGCACGTCGTGCTCCCGTTGCTGGGGCCCACGATCCGCGTGTGGATCTTCCTGTCGGTGATCGGCTCGCTGCAGCTGTTCGACCTCGTGTGGATCATGACGCTCGGCGGTCCCGCCAACGCGTCCTCGACCATGGCGACCTACCTGATCGACCACGGCTTCAAGCGCTACGAGTTCGGCTTCGGCAGCGCCGTCGCGGTGATCCTCTTCATCATCTGCTTCACGTTCGCGTTGTTCTACCAGCGGTTCGCGCTGCGCAGGGACACCGAGGGCGCCTTGACCAGGGCGGTGGGCTGAGTTGTCACGTCGCAACACCGCGGGCTACCTCGCCGCGTTCGCCGTCGTGGGCATCACGGTGGTGCCGCTGCTCTTCGTGCTGCTGGGCGGGTTCCGCACCACGGCGCAGATCAACTCCGCACCGGCGGGCCTCCCCGGCCCGTGGGTGTGGGAGAACTACGCCGAGGTTGCGACCTCACCGGTGTTCTGGCGGTTGCTGGGCAACAGCGCGCTGATCGCCGTGATCGCGACGACCCTGGCGGTCGTGCTGGGGGCGATGGCGGCGTTCGCGTTGTCCCGCTACGCCTTCCGCGGCAGGGAGGCGTTCTACACGCTGTTCACGCTCGGCCTGCTGTTCCCGCTGGGAGTGGCGACCCTGCCGCTGTACCTGTGGCTGCGCCAGCTCGGTCTGCTGGAGAACCCGCTCGGTGTCGCGATCCCGGAGGCGGCGTTCTCGCTGCCGATCACGATCGTGATCCTGCGGCCGTTCATGCACGCCATCCCGGCCGAGCTGGAGGACGCCGCGCTGCTCGACGGCGCGGCCAAGCTCGGGTTCTTCTGGCGGATCCTGCTGCCGCTGTCGGGGCCCGCGCTGTCGACCGTGTCCGTGCTCGCGTTCGTCAGCAGCTGGAACTTCTTCCTGCTGCCGTTGCTCGTGTTCAACGACTCCAGCAACTTCACCCTGCCGCTGGGCGTTGCCATGTTCCAGTCGGAGCACACCCAGGACACCGCGAAGGTGCTCGCCTTCACCGCGTTGTCCATGATCCCGGCGCTCACGTTCTTCGTGCTCGCCGAACGACGGATGGTCGGTGGCCTGACCGGTTCGGTGAAGGGCTGACACCTCGGAGGAGCTCGACGATGAACTCGTCCTTCGCCCGGCGTCACTTCCTGCAACTGCTCGCCGCGCTCACGGCGACCGCGAGCGCGACCGGAACCGCTGCTGCCGCCGAGCTCGTCTCGGCGCAGGGCGGGTCCGGCCGGTTCCCGCTCGTGTCCAGGGGGAGGTCGGCGGTGCTGGTCGTCAGCACCGCCGACCACCCCGGCGTCGTCCGGGTCGCCGGTGACCTGCAGGCCGACGTGGAACGGGTCACCGGCGTCAAGCCGGCGCTCGTGCACTCCCTGCCCGACAAGGGCGACGTCGTGCTCATCGGCACGGTCGGCAGCCCGCTCGTCGACCGGCTCGTGGCGGCGGGCGCGCTCGACGTCACCGGCATCGCCGGCAGGTGGGAGACCTCGCTGACGCAGGAGGTCCGCACCGGCGGGCGGCGCGTGCTGGTGATCACGGGCAGCGACCAGCGCGGCACCGTCTACGGCACCTACGACCTCTCCCGCGCCATCGGCGTCTCGCCCTGGTACTGGTGGGACGACGTGCCCGTCGAGCACCGCGACGAGCTGCACGTGCGCTCCGAGCGGCACAGCCCCGGCCCGCCGTTCGTGAAGTACCGCGGCATCTTCATCAACGACGAGAACCCGGCGCTGGGCACTTGGGCGCCGCGCTACTTCGGCCCCGGTCACGCACCCGGTCACCCCGGCGGCTTCAACCACCTGTTCTGGGAGAAGGTCTTCGAGACCCTCCTGCGGCTGAAGGGCAACTACGTCTGGCCCGCGGTGTGGGGACGGGCGTTCGCCGAGGACGACCCGCTCAACCACGCCACCGCCACGCGCTACGGCATCGTCATGGGCACCTCGCACGAGGCGCCGATGATGCGCGGCATCGAGGAGTGGAACCGCCACGCCGTGCCCGCGGTGCGCGACGCGAACGGCGTCATCACCAAGCCGGGTCACGACCCGTACGGCGGCACGGGGGAGTGGAGCTTCCGCCGCAACGCCGACGCGATCAAGGCGTACTGGACCGACGGCATCCGCCGCATGGTGGACGAGGACATCGAGGGCGTCGTCACCGTCGGCATGCGCGGCAACGGCGACACCCAGCTGCCCGACGGCGACAGCATCGAGCTCATGCAGTCGATCATCGCGGCCGAGCAGGAGGTCCTCGCCCAGGTCACCGGGCGCGACCCGGCGCAGATCCCACAGGTGTGGACCCTCTACAAGGAGGTCCTGCGGTACTGGGACAAGGGCCTGCGCCCGCCCGACCACGTCACCGTCGTCTTCCCCGACGACAACTGGGGCAACCTGTGCAAGCTGCCGGACCGCTCGCTGCCGGAGCGCGCCGGCGGGTACGGCCTCTACTACCACTTCGACTACGTCGGCGTGGGGCGCAACTACAAGTGGGTCGACACCTGCGCGATCGCGAACCTGTGGGAGCAGCTGCACCAGGCGGCCGAGTACGGCATCTCCCGGCTGTGGGTCGCGAACGTCGGCGACTTCAAGGGCAACGAGCTGCCCACGCAGTTCTTCCTCGACTACGCCTGGAACCCGCAGGCGCTGCCGCTGGAACGGCTGTCCACCTGGGAGCGCGAGTACGCCGAGCAGAACTTCGGCAGGCGCGAGGCCGCGGCCATCGCCGAGGTGCTGAACGAGTACGGCCGGCTGCAGGCGCGGCGCAAGCCCGAGCTGCTCAACCGCCGCATCACCGTCGAGGGCACCACGATCGTCAACGACGACAGGGCCACGCCGTTCAGCCTGGTCAACTACCGCGAGCTCGACCGCGTCACCGAGGAGTGGAAGCGGCTGGGCCAGAAGGCCGAGCAGGTCGGCGCGCGTCTGCCCGCCGCCTACCGCGACGCTTACTTCGAACTGGTGCTGTACCAGGTGAAGGCCACCGCGAACCTCTACGAGCTGCGGCACGCGGAGTTCACGAACCTCTTCTACGCCGCGCAGGGCCGGGCGCTGGCCAACGACCTCGCCGCGACCACCGAGGCGCGGTTCGCCGACGACCTGGCGCTCGCGGACCGGTTCAACAACGTCGTCGCGGGCGGCAAGTGGCGTGGTTTCCAGACGCAGCCGCACATCGGGTACGGCGACGTCGAACGCTACGGGCCGAACGCGCCGTGGCAGCAGCCGGAGAAGGACAACGTGGCGCTGCCCGACGAGGTCTTCCCGCCGGTCCGCCGGATCACCCCGGCCGGTCCGGCCGAGATGGGTGTCGCGATCGACGGGTCCGAGCAGTGGTGGCCGTCCTCGCAGGAGCCGCCGGTGCTGCCGGAGCTCAGCCCGTTCCAGAGCGCGCCCGCGCCGTTCGTCGACGTCTTCAACCGCGGCACCGAGCCGTTCGACTGCACCATCACCTCCGGTGCGCCGTGGCTGGTCGTGCGGCCGGCGTCGGGCCGGGTGGACAAGCAGCTGCGCGCCACCCTCTCCGTGGACTGGTCACGGGCACCGAAGGGCACGACCAGCGTGCCGGTCGTGGTGTCCGGTGCGGGGCGCACGGTGACCGTGCGGGCCCCGATCGGCAACCCGGCGCTGCCGCACTCGTGGCGCGAGGGGTTCGTGGAGGCCGGCGGGTGCGTGTCGATCGAGGCCGAGCACCACAGCGCGAACGTCGCCGCCGGTGGCGTGCGGTGGCGGCGCATCCCCGGTCTCGGCCGCACGGGTGCGGGCATGAAGCCGTTCCCGGTCACCGCACCGAGCCAGGAACCCGGCCGCGGGCCGCGGCTGGAGTACCGGCTCACGCTCCTCGCCCCCGGTGAGGTCACGGTGTGGGCGCACCTCTCGCCCCGCGCCGGGGTGCTGCCCACACCGGGCCTGCGCTACGCGGTGTCGTTCGACGACGAGGTGCCCCAGGTCGTGGACGCGATCAAGGTGCACGGCGCGGACCACTCGCTGATGAACCGGCCGTGGGAGCGCATGACCTCCGACAACGTCAACCGCACCGCCACCAGGCACACGATCACCAGGCCCGGCCCGCACGTGCTCCGGTTCTGGATGGTCGACCCCACGCTCGTGGTGCAGAAGCTGGTCGTGGACACCGGCGGCCTGCGCGCGAGCTACCTCGGACCGCCGGAGAGCAAGCGCATGTAGTCAATCCAAGGGAGCGACGATGAAGTTGCACTCAACCAGGACCACGCGGTTACTCGCGATCACGGCGGCGGCGGCCGCGATCGCGGCGGGCCAGGTGGTCCCGGCATCGGCCGCGGGGCCGTTGAAGGACATCACGAACAGGTGGGTCGGCAGCGCCGTGGCGGCGGGGCCGCTGGGCAGCCAGGCCGACTACCGCTCGGTGCTGACCCGCGAGTTCGACAGCGTGACGCCCGAGAACGAGATGAAGTGGGCGGTGGTCGAGCCCAACCGCGGCCAGTTCAACTGGTCCGGTGCGGACGCGATCGTCAACTACGCGCAGCAGAACGGCAAGACCGTGCGCGGGCACACCCTGGTGTGGCACAGCCAGTACCCCGGCTGGCTCAACAACCTCGGTGGCTCCGAGCTGCGCAGCGTGACCCAGCAGCACATCAACACCGAGATGGGCCGGTACCGCGGCAAGATCCGCGCGTGGGACGTCGTCAACGAGATCTTCGAGGAGAACGGCTCGCGCAGGCAGTCGATCTTCCAGACGCGCATGGGTGACGGGTTCGTCGCCGACGCGTTCCGCTGGGCGCGTGCCGCCGACCCGTCGGCCAAGCTCTACATCAACGACTACAACACCGAGGGGATCAACGCCAAGAGCGACGCCGTCTACAACCTGGTCCGCACGCTGAAGCAGCAGGGCGTGCCGATCGACGGCGTCGGCATCCAGACGCACCTCGCCACCCGGTACGGCTTCCCGTCGAGCTTCCGGCAGAACATCGAACGGCTGGCCGCGCTCGGCGTCGACATCGCGATCACCGAGGCCGACGTCCGCGTCCAGCTGCCGGTCGACTCGAACAAGCTGAACCAGCAGGCCAACTACTACAAGCAGATCTGGGACGCCTGCCACGCCGTCTCGCGGTGCGTGGAGTTCACGACGTGGGGGTACACGGACCGCCACTCGTGGGTGCCGGGGACGTTCCCCGGTGAGGGTGCTGCCTGCCTCTTCGACTCGAACCTGAGGCCGAAACCCGCCTACACCCGGATCAACCCGTAACGACCGACCCCCCGTCGGCCACGTCCTGCCCGGCACCCGAGCGGTGCCGGGCAGGACCGGCGGACCGCACCCAGAACCACGTCAAGGAGAGAGCGACGATGATGTTGCGCTTACCCCGGGTCCTCGTGATCACCGCGGCGGCGGCCGTGCTGGTGGCGAGCCAGGCGGTGCCCGCGTCGGCGGCGGGACCGCTGAAGAACAGCACGAACAGGTGGGTCGGCAGTGCCGTGGCCGCCGGCCCGCTGGCCGATGAGGCTGACTACCGCGCGGTGCTGACCCGCGAGTTCGACAGCGTCACCCCGGAGAACGAGATGAAGTGGGGCGTCGTCGAGGCGACCCGCGGCCAGTACGACTGGTCCGGTGCCGACGCGATCGTGAGCTACGCCAAGCGGACCGGCAAGTCCGTGCGCGGGCACACCCTGGTGTGGCACAGCCAGCTGCCCGACTGGGTCGCCGGGCTGGAGGCACCCGAGCTGCGCAAGGTGGTCAAGGAGCACATCAAGACCACCGCAGGGCGGTTCAAGGGCAAGATCCGCGCGTGGGACGTCGTGAACGAGGCGTTCAACGAGGACGGCACCCGCCGGCCGACGGTGTTCCAGGAGAAGCTCGGCGACGGCTACATCGCCGAGGCGTTCCGGCACGCGCACGCCGCGGACCCGAAGGCCAAGCTGTACATCAACGACTACAACATCGAGGGCCTCAACCCCAAGAGCGACGCGGTGTACGAGCTGGTGCGCAAGCTGAAGAGGCAGGGCGTGCCGATCGAGGGCGTCGGCATCCAGACGCACCTCGCGCTGCAGTACGGCTTCCCGACCACGATGAAGCAGAACATCGAGCGGTTCGCGAAGCTCGGCGTCGACGTCGCCATCACCGAGGCCGACGTGCGCATCCCGCAGCCGACCGACGCGGCGAAGCTGGAGGCCCAGGCCGACTTCTTCGAGCAGGCCTGGGACGCCTGCCACGCCGTCAAGCGGTGCGTGGAGTTCACGACGTGGGGCTTCACCGACCGGCACTCGTGGGTGCCCGGTGTGTTCCCCGGCGAGGACGACGCGTGCCTGTTCGACGACGACCTGCGGCCCAAGCCCGCCTACCAGCGCATCAACCCCTAGCGGGAGCCCCCACTTGGCACAGTTCTCGAACCCGGTCCTGCCCGGCTCGCACCCCGACCCGTCGGTGTGCCGGGTGGGACCGGACCACTACCTGGTGACCTCGACCTTCGAGTACTTCCCCGGCCTGCCGGTCTACCACAGCCTGGACCTCGTGCACTGGCGGCTGCTCGGCCACGTGCTCGACCGGCCGTCGCAGCTGCCGCTGCAGGGCGTGCCGGCCTCCGGTGGCCTGTACGCGCCGACGATCCGGCACCACGACGGCGTGTTCTACGTGGTCTGCACGCTGGTGCACGGCAAGAGCGAGTCCGGCAACTTCGTCGTGACCGCGACCGACCCGGCCGGTCCGTGGTCGGAACCGAAGTGGCTGCCGGAGGCCGACGGCTTCGACCCGTCGCTGTTCTTCGACGACGACGGCCGGGCGTGGTGGACCGCGACCCGGCTGGTGCGCCCGCCCGGTGAGACCGAGGTCTGGCTGCGCGAGTTCGACCCGGCCACCCTCGACCTGGTCGGGGACGAGCACGTGGTGTGGCGCGGCGCGATGAGGGACGCGGTCTGGCCCGAAGCACCGCACGTGTACAAGGTGGACGGCCGGTACGTGCTGCTGACCGCGGAGGGCGGCACGGACTTCGAGCACTCGGTCGTCGTGGCGACGGCGGACCACGTCACCGGCCCGTACCGCGGGTCGCTGCTCAACCCGGTGCTGACCCACCGCCACCTCGGCCGCGACCACCCGATCGCGGCGGCCGGGCACGCGGACCTGGTGTGCACGCAGAACGGCCAGTGGTACGCCGTGCTGCTCGCGACCAGGCCGTACGGCGGCTACTACTACAACCTCGGCCGCGAGACGTTCCTCGTGCCGGTGAGGTGGGAGGCGGGTGGCCCGGTGTTCAGCCCCGGCACCGGCAGGGTCGAGGCGTCCTACGACGTGCCCGACCTGCCGCCGCACCCGTGGCCGGAACCGGACAGGACCGACGACTTCGACGGGCCGGGGCTCGACCCGGTGTGGATGTTCCTGCGCACGCCGGAGGAGCCGTTCTGGTCGCTGGCTGACCGGCCGGGGCACCTGCGGCTGCGGGTCCGGCCGGAGTCGGTCACCGAGGCGGTCACGCCGAGCATCGTGCTGCGGCGCCAGCAGCACGCCAGCTTCCACGCGTCCTGCGTGCTCGACTTCGCCCCGGCGGGACCGTCAGAGGTGGCGGGGCTGGTGCTGCTGCAGAACGACGAGCACCACGTGCGGCTGCTGCTCGGCGCCGACCGGGAGGTCGTCCTCGTGCGCCGCTTCGGCGGCAAGGACGAGGAGCTCGCGCGGACGGCGGTCGGCGAGGGCGCGGTGCGGCTGTGCCTGGAGGCGGTCGGCCAGGACGTGCAGGCGCTGGTCGCCGCGGGCACCGAGGGCTGGCAGCTGCTCGGCGACCCGTTCGACGGGCGGGTGCTGAGCACCCCGGTCGCCGGCGGGTTCACCGGGGTCCACATCGGACTGTACGCGTCCTCCGAGGGCGTGCCGAGCGAGTCGTGGGCCGACTTCGACAGCTTCACCTACCGCGGCCTGGAGTAGCCGGTGCCCGCGCGGCACCGGCTGTCCGGAGGAGCTGATCAGTGGAACAGGCGCAGGGGGACCGCCTCCGCCAGAGCCCGGTACCCGGCCGGGTTCAGGTGCAGGTGGTCTCCCACGTCGAACGCGGTCAGCAGCTGCCGCGGTGCGGCCGGGTCGCGCACGGCGGCGTCGAGGTCGACCACGGCGTCGAAACGGCGGCTGGTGCGGATCCACCGGTTCACCGCCTGCCGCGCCGTCTCGCGGAACCCGCCCGCGTCGTCGTAGAAGCTGCCGCCGAACGGCAGCAGCGTCGCGCCGTACACGGCCAGGTCGTGCGCATGGGCCCGGTCGAGGACCTGCTGGTAGCCCGCGATGAGGCGCTCGGCGACCCGCTGCTGCGACGCCTGGTCCGCGGCGGCCGTGCCGATGTCGTTGATCCCCTCGAACAGCAGCAGCCACTCGACCCGGCTCTGCGCCAGCAGGTCGCGGTCGAGCCGCGCCAGCACGCTCGGGCCCAGGCCGTTGTCCAGCACCCGGTTGCCGCCCGCGGCCTGGTTCAGCACCGCCACCCCGGCGGTGCGTCGGTCCGCGCGCAACCGGTCGGCGAGCCGGTCGGGCCAGCGGTCGTTGCCGTTGGTGGTCGAACCGCGGCCGTCGGTCAGCGAGTCGCCGATCACGACGAGGGCCGACGTGCCCGCACCCGCGACCACCTCGACACCGCTGAGGAAGTACCAGTGGTCGGTGGGGGTCGCGCCGGGCAGGTCGGCCGCCTCGACGTGGTTGCCCGCCAGGAGGTGGGACGTGGTGCGCGAACCGGGGTGCGAGGTGATGTCGTTCGACGCCTGCCCGGTGGCGAGGTACGTGGTGACGGTGAGGATCGAGCCCGCGGCCAGCGGGAAGTCCAGCGGGTCGGACACCACGAGCATGCCGGGCGTGAGGTCCGCCGACGGCGAGCCGTTGAACGTCACCCGGCGCGTGCTGCCGGGTTCGACGGCGCTCACACCGGCCCGGCCGCCCGCGGGGAGTGCGACGGTGACCGCGGTGATCGGCAGCGTCGCGCCACCGAACGCGTTCGAGAACCGCAACCGCAGCCGCCGCCCGCCGATCGTGACCCGGACGGTCTGCCGCAGGGTCGCGTCGGCCAGCACGAGCCCGTCCTGGGTGAACGGCGCCGGCGGCATGTTGTGCGGCTCGGTCAGCTGGGGCATCGACGCCCACGTGCCGACCCAGCGTTCCCGGCCCCGCGGTGGCGTGGCGGCCACCGCGGTGGTGGTGGATCCGGCGACGACCGTGGCGGCCGCGGCGCCGAGGAAGGAGCGTCTGCGCATTGTCCCAACCCTTCGGGAGGAAGGCGTCCGTGATCGAACCTAGGAGGGCCGCGGCAACGCCGTCAATGAAGTGACACAAGGGAAATCGGCAGAACACCTGTGCGCCGGGCGGGGGCCGGAGGTGTGCCTCGCGCTGCCCTGCGCACGCCGCGGGAATGGCCTGCACCTGCCACCTCGGCCGGTTGACCGCGGGTGTCGGCGGTCCTACCGTGGGAGCTGTTCTGCCGAAGACCGATGTAGTCCTTTGTGGACACAACTCTCCGGGTGCCACCGGCGCCCTCGCCGTGGAACCGCCGTGTCCGCAGTCGCTGACGACGAGGAGTGCGCATGGCACGAGTGCTGATGCTGGTGGGTGACGCCGCGGAGGAGCTCGACTCGATGTACCCGCTGTTCCGCCTGCGGGAGGACGACCACGAGGTGGTGGTCGCCGCACCGACCACCCGCCCGGTGCAGCTGGTGGTGCACGACTTCGAGCCGGGCTGCGACGCCTACACGGAGAAGCCCGGCCGGCGCTTGCCGGTGGACCTGGCGTTCGCCGACGTGCGGCCGGAGGAGTTCGACGCGCTGGTGATCCCGGGCGGCCGGGCACCGGAGTACATCCGCGTCGACCCGGACGTGGCGCGCATCGTCGAGCACTTCTTCACCCACGACCGCCCGGTCGGGACGATCTGCCACGGACCGCAGGTCCCGGCGGCGCTCGGGCTGCTGCGCGGCCGGACCACGGCGGCCTACCCGCCGCTGCGCGCCGACGTGGAGCAGGCCGGCGGGACGTTCGCCGACGGACCGGACGTGGTGGACGGCGTGATGGTCTCCTGCCGCGGCTGGCCGGACCTGCCGGAGTGGTCGCGCGCGTTCCTGCGGGTGCTGGCGAAGACGAACGGCAGCTGATCCTCCACAGTGGAAGACCGCACGTCCGGCGCGGGCCGGGACGACTCCCGGCCCGCGTCGCCATCGCTCCCGAACGGCCCCTGGTCAAGGGAAAAATTGGCCGATATGTGCCACCTCCACCACCTTGTCCCCGGGCTCGGCCGAACCTAGGTTGACGGTTCACAAGGCCGGATTTCCCTGCTGGCACAGCGGTTGCCGGGGCTCGGAGGACTTCGATGGTGGGCTCACCCGTGCGCGGTCGCGCGTCTGGTCGGCTGTGGACGGGAGTGACCGGATGACGGTCCCGGCGGCGGCACTGCTGTCGGTCAGGGGCCTGGTCAAGCGGTTCCCCGGCGTGACGGCCCTGGGCGGGGTGGACTTCGACGTCCGCGCGGGGGAGGTGCACTGCCTGCTCGGGCAGAACGGGGCCGGCAAGTCGACGCTGATCAAGGTGCTGTCCGGTGCGCACCGCCCCGACGAGGGCGAGATCCGCTGGCGCGGCGAGGTCGTGTCGTTCGGCCACCCCACCGCCGCGATGCGCAGCGGGGTGGCCGCCATCTACCAGGAGCTGGACCTCGTCGCGGGCCTCTCGGTGGCCGACAACGTCTTCCTCGGGCACGAACTGTCCACTGCGGGCTTCAGCCGGCGCGCGGAGGCGCACCGCAGGACCCGTGCGCTGCTCGACCGGCTGGGCCACCCCGACATCGCGCCGGACCGGGACGTCGGCCGGTTGTCCGTGGCCCACCAGCAGGTCGTCAGCATGGCGCGGGCGCTGTCGCTGGACGGGCAGCTGCTCATCATGGACGAGCCGTCGGCCGTGCTGGACCCGGACGAGGTGCGGGTGCTCTTCGACGTCATCCGCGAGCTGACCGCCCAGGGCGTGGCCGTCATCTACATCTCGCACCGGCTGGCCGAGATCAGGGAGATCGGCGACCGGGTGACCGTGCTCAAGGACGGCCGCACCGTCGCGACGGGCCTGTCCGCGCGCGAGGTGCGGACCGCGGAGCTGATCGCGTTGATGACCGGGCGCGACCTCGACAACGTCTACCCCGACCGGCCGCCGCTCGACCCGGCCGCGCCGGAGGTGCTGGTGGTGCGCGGGCTGACCGACGGCGACCGCTTCCGCGACGTGGACCTGACCGTCCGCGCCGGTGAGGTGGTCGGGCTCGCCGGTCTGGTCGGGTCGGGCCGCTCGGAGATCCTGGAGACCGTCTACGGCGCACGCAAACGGGCCGGTGGCACGGTCGAGGTGGACGGCAGGCCGTTGCGGCGCGGTGGTGTCGGGGCGGCGGTGCGCGCGGGCATGGGGCTGTGCCCGGAAGAGCGCAAGAGCCAGGGGCTGCTGCTGGACCAGGCCGTCTACCGCAACATCACCGTGTCGTCGATGTCGGCCTTCGCCCGGTTCGGGTTCCTCGACGACCGCGCCGAACGCGCCCGCTCGACCGCGCTGACCGAGGCGCTGGACGTGCGCCCGGCCGGGGTCGACCGCGTGGTGCGCGGGCTGTCCGGCGGCAACCAGCAGAAGGTGGTGCTCGCGCGGTGGCTGCTGCGGGAGTGCCGGGTGCTGCTGCTCGACGAACCCACGCGCGGGGTCGACGTGGGCGCGCGCAACGAGATCTACGAGCTGATCCGCGACCTGGCGGCCAGGGGGGTGGCCGTCGTCGTCGTGTCGAGCGACGTGGAGGAGGTCCTCGGGCTGGCCGACCGGGTGCTGGTCGTGCGCGAGGGCCGGGTGGTCCACGACGGGCCGGCCGGCGAGATCGACGAGTCCCGGGTCCTCGACCTGGTCATGGAAGGACACGCCGCATGAGCGAGGACACCGCCGTGCCCGCGCGAACACAGGGCAGAGCGCCCGCAGCCAAGGAGACCGGCATCGCGGGCCTGCTGGGCTCCGCCGCCGGGCGCAACACCGGACTCGTGGTCGCACTGGTCCTGCTGTGCGCAGGTGGTGTGGTCACCGCCGGGGACCGGTTCGCCGACATCGACAACGTGCTCACGATCCTGCGGCTCGCGGCCGTGATCGGCGTGGTGAGCATCGGCATGACGTTCGTGATCACCGGCGGCGGCATCGACCTGTCCGTGGGCGCGATCGTCGCGCTGTCGTCGGTGTGGGCGACCACGCTGGCCACGCAGGGCCTGGCCGGCGACACCCACTGGATCGTCATGGTGTTCACGGCCCTGCTGGTGGGCGGGGCCTGCGGGCTGGTCAACGGGGTGCTGATCGCCTACGGCCGGGTCGTGGCGTTCATCGCGACCCTGGCGAGCCTGGCCGCCGCACGCGGCCTGGCCGAGATCATCTCCAACCGCAAGACGCAGATCGTGAACGTGCCGGGCTTCGCCGCGTTCTTCGACGCGTCGGTGCTGGGCGTCCCGGTGCTGGTGGTGATCTTCGCGCTGGTCGCGGTCGGCGGGTGGGTGCTGCTCAACCGCACGACGTTCGGGCGCAGGACGTTCGCCGTCGGCGGCAACCCGGAGGCGGCCCGGCTCGCCGGCATCGACGTGCGGCGGCACACCGTGATGCTGTACTCGCTGCTGGGCCTGTGCTGCGGGCTGGCCGCGGTCATGCTCATCGCCCGCACCACCACCGGTAGCGCCACCCACGGCGGCCTGTACGAGCTCGACGCCATCGCCGCGGTCGTCATCGGCGGCACGCTGCTCTCCGGCGGCCGCGGCACGATCGCGGGCACCGTCTTCGGCGTCCTGATCTTCACGACGCTGTCGAACGTCTTCACCCTCAACAACCTCTCCATCTCCGCCCAGGCCGTCGCGAAGGGCGCGATCATCGTGGTCGCCGTCCTCCTGCAGCAGCGGCTCGCCCGACGCAGCGGCGCTTGACGCCGCCCCTCCAGACCGCTGCCACCCGAGGAGACAAGAAAGTCATGCCGCACAAGAGAACCACCCGCATCGCCGCAGCGGCGGCGACACTCGCGCTCGGTGCCGCGCTGACCGCGTGCACCGGCAACACGCCGCAGGACACCGGAGGTGGCGGCAACCAGGGCGGGGTGCGGGTCGCCAACGACGAGCCGGGCAAGAAGGTCGTCATCGGCTTCTCGGCACCGGCCGCCGACCACGGCTGGATGGCCGCGATCACCGACGCCGCGAAGAAGGAGGCCGGCAAGTACTCCGACGTCGAGCTGCGCGTCGTCGAGGGCACCAACGACCCCAACCTCCAGATCAGCCAGGTCGAGACGTTCATCAACGACAAGGTCGACGCGATCGTCCTGCTGCCGTTCGACGGCGCCGCGCTCACCCCGGTCGCGCTCAAGGCCATGAAGGCCGGCATCACCGTGATCAACGTCGACCGCCGGTTCGACAGCCCGTTCGCGGCGCGGTCCACGGTGCTGGGCGACAACTACGGCATGGGCGTGTCCGCGGGCACCTACGTCTGCGAGCGGCTCAAGGGCAAGGGCGACGCCGTGGTCGCGGAGATCGCCGGCATCGACTCGCTGCCGCTGACCCAGGACCGCAGCAAGGGCTTCGCCGAGGCGCTCGCGGGCTGCGGCCTGAAGGTGACCAACCGGGTGGCCGCCGAGTTCACCGTCGAGAGCGGTGAGCGGGCAGCGGCGAACCTGCTGCAGGCCGCGCGCAAGATCGACGCCATCTGGAACCACGACGACGACCAGGGCGTCGGCGTCGCGGCCGCGGTCAAGAACTCCGGCCGCGGCGAGTTCTTCATGGTCGGCGGCGCGGGCTCGGCGAACGTGATGCGCGAGATCAAGGCCGACAACGGGCCGCACAAGGCGACGGTCGTCTACCCGTCGACCCAGGGTGCGGACGGCATCCGGCTGGCCCGGCTCGCGGTGCAGGGCAAGAGCCTCGGCGACCTGGTCGAGGTGGAGGTCCCCCGCGAGGTCCAGCTGTACGCGCCGGTCGTGACGAAGGACAACGTCGACCGCTACCTGCCGACCGCCTTCGAGTCCTGAGAGGGAACGCACTGTGACGACGCTGGGCATCGCAATGGTCGGCCACGCGTTCATGGGAGCCGCTCACTCCCAGGCGTGGCGGGTCGCCCCCCGCTTCTTCGACCTGCCGGTGCGGCCGGTGATGGCGGTGCTGTGCGGCCGGGACCCCGGCCGCACGCGCGCCGCCGCCGACCGGCTCGGCTGGGCCGACGCCGCGACCGACTGGAAGTCCGTGCTGGACCGCGACGACGTGCACGTGGTGGACATCTGCACACCGGGTGACACGCACGCCGAGATCGCGGTCGCCGCCCTGGAGGCGGGCAAGCACGTGCTGTGCGAGAAGCCGCTGGCCAACAGCGTCGCCGAGGCGGTCGCCATGGCGGAAGCGGCCGCACGCGCCGCCGAACGCGGGGTGCGGGCGATGGTGGGCTTCAGCTACCGGCGGGTGCCCGCGCTCGCCCTGGCCCGCGACCTCGTCGCGCAGGGCAGGCTCGGCCGCGTCCACCACGTGCGCGCCCAGTACCTGCAGGACTGGATCGTCGACCCGGCCGCACCGCTGTCGTGGCGGCTGGACAAGGAGAAGGCCGGTTCCGGCGCGCTCGGCGACATCGGCGCGCACATCGTGGACGCCACCCAGTTCATCCTCGGCGACACCGTCGCCGAGGTGACCGGGACCATGGAGACGTTCGTGCCGGAGCGGCCCGTCGCGGCCGCCCACTCCGGGCTGTCGGGCACCGCCGCGGGCAGCGAGACCGGCCCGGTCACCGTGGACGACGCCGCGCTGTTCCTGGCCCGCTTCACCGGCGGCGCGCTCGCCTCGTTCGAGGCGACCCGCTTCGCCAACGGCCGCAAGAACGCGCTGCGCATCGAGGTCAATGGCTCGGCGGGCAGCCTGGCGTTCGACTTCGAGGACATGAACGTCCTGCAGTTCTTCGACGGCACCGAGGACGCGTCCGTCGCCGGGTTCCGCCGGATCGTGGTCACCGAGCCGGAGCACCCGTACGTGTCCGCGTGGTGGCCTGCCGGGCACGGCCTCGGCTACGAGCACGCGTTCACCCACCAGGCCGTGGACTTCGTGCGAGCCGTGGCCGCGGGCACCGACCCGGCGCCGTCGTTCGCCGACGGCCTCCAGGTGCAGCGGGTGCTCGCGGCGGTCGAGACGAGTGCCGAGTCCCGCACGTGGCAACAGGTCTGAGGAGGCAGAACAGATGGCACGCCCGATCACGTTGTTCACCGGCCAGTGGGCCGACCTGCCGTTCGAGGAGGTCTGCCGGCTGGCCTCCGGCTGGGGCTACGACGGCCTGGAGATCGCCTGCTGGGGCGACCACCTCGACCCGTGGCGGGCCGCGGAGGACGACGACTACGTCGCCGACCGGCTGGAGGTCCTCGCCAAGCACGACCTGAAGGTGTGGACGATCTCCAACCACCTCACCGGCCAGGCCGTCTGCGACGACCCGATCGACGAACGCCATCAGGGCATCCTGTCCGCCCGCAACTGGGGCGACGGCGACCCCGAGGGCGTGCGGCAGCGCGCGGCCGAGGAGATGAAGGCGACCGCGCGGGCCGCGGCCAGGCTCGGCGTCGACACCGTCGTGGGCTTCACCGGCTCGTCGATCTGGAAGACCGTCGCGATGTTCCCGCCGGCACCGCAGTCGATGATCGACGCCGGGTACCAGGACTTCGCCGACCGCTGGAACCCGATCCTGGACGTGTTCGACGAGGTCGGCGTCCGGTTCGCGCACGAGGTCCACCCGTCCGAGATCGCCTACGACTACTGGACGACCGTGCGGGCGCTGGAGGCGATCGGGCACCGGCCCGCGTTCGGCCTCAACTGGGACCCGTCGCACTTCGTGTGGCAGGACCTGGACCCGGTCGGGTTCCTGTGGGACTTCCGCGACCGGATCTACCACGTCGACTGCAAGGACGCCCGGCGCCAGGTCGGCAACGGCCGCAACGGCCGGATGGGCTCGCACCTGGCGTGGGCGGACCCGCGGCGCGGCTGGGACTTCGTCTCGACCGGACGCGGCGACGTGCCGTGGGAGCAGTCGTTCCGGATGCTCAACACCATCGGGTACTCCGGTCCGATCAGCGTCGAGTGGGAGGACGCCGGCATGGACCGCCTCGTCGGCGCGCCCGAGGCGCTGGAGTTCATCCGCCGCAACGCCTTCGACCCGCCGTCGGCTTCCTTCGACGCCGCGTTCAGCTCGGGCGGGTGACGCGCGGGCGAGGGCCCGCTGACGAGAGGAGACGGTCGTGACCGAACGAATCGGCCTGTGGCTGAACGGTGCCAGGGGGTCGGTGGCGACGACAGCGGTCAGCGGGCTGCTCGCCCTGCGCGAGGGGCTCGTGCCGCCCACGGGCTGCGCCTCGGAACTGCTGGACGCCGACCTGCCGCCGTGGGAGGCGTTCGTGGCCGGCGGGCACGACGTCGTGGACACCCCGCTGGTCAAGCGGGTGGAGGGCCTCGTGCGCGACGGGGTGCTGCCGCACGACCTGGCGGGGTGGGTGGCGGACGGGCTGGACGCCGTGGACGCGGAGATCCGGCCCGGCCACGACCCCGCCGCGTTCGCCGGCAGCCAGGCCGAGGCCGCCCGGCGGCTGGCGGCCGACATCACCGGCTTCCGCGAACGGCACGGGCTCGCCCGCGTCGTCGTGGTGAACGTGGCGTCGACCGAACCGCCCGTGCACGTGCCGCACGAGTCGCTGGCGGAGCTGGAGGAAGCGCTCGCCGTGCCGGGGAACGCCGTGCTGCCGCCGAGCTCCCTCGTCGCCTACGCGGCGTTCCAGGCCGGGTGCGCCTTCGTGGACTTCACCCCGTCCACCGGTGTGGCGCTGCCCGCGCTGGACGAGCTGGCGCGGGCGCGGTCGCTGCCCTACGCCGGCCGTGACGGCAAGACGGGGGAGACGTTGCTGCGCGCGGCGATCGCGCCGATGTTCACCTCGCGGGCGCTGAAGGTCCTGTCCTGGACCGGCACCAACCTGCTCGGCGGCGGTGACGGTGCGACGCTGGAGGACCCGGCGCACGCCGACAGCAAGCTCGCGTCCAAGGCCAGGGGACTGGCCGCCCTGCTCGGCGCGGAGGTCACCGCGCCGTTGCACATCGACCACGTGCCCGACCTCGGTGAACGCAAGACCGCGTGGGACCACGTGTCCTTCGAGGGGTTCCTGGGCGCGCGGATGTCGTTGCAGCTCACCTGGAGCGGCCTGGACTCGTCCCTGGCCGCCCCGCTCGTGCTCGACCTCGCCCGCCTGCTCGCCGCCGCCCACGCGGCCGGCCGCAGCGGTGCGCAGGGCGCGCTCGCGTTCTTCTTCAAGGACCCGCTGGGCAGCGACGAGCACCGGCTCGCCGAACAGGCCCGCGAACTGCACGAGTGGGCGCGGGGACTGGATGACCCGCGCTCGCGCCAGACCGACTGACCCACCGACCGTTCCGGTTCGCTTCCGCTGCGCGACCCTTTCCCTGCGAAGGAGCCAAGCGTGAACAGAACGTCATGGCGGCGCGTCCGCCCCCGAGGAGTCGTCCCGCTCTCCGGCACCTCCTCGGCCCGCGCGTAACCCCTCCCGGCCCGCGTTCCCCCGGCGGTGAACAGGGCCGTTCCGGCCGCCCTCTTCTGGGAGCGCTCCCAGAAGAGGGCTTTCCCTGGCGAACGCGCCCGCACACCGACCGACTCGACGCGCCGACGCCCTGACCGTCCACAGCGGACCGCGCGCTGCCCGCGCGCGAACGAGATCGAAGGTTGTCACCTGTCATGAGAAAACGATTCTCCGCGGCGTTCTCCGCCGCACTGCTGACCGTGGCCGGAGCGGTGGCCGTCACGGCCGCCTCCGTCGCCACCGCCCCACCGGCCGCCGCGCACGTCGTCAACCCGGCGGACTTCCAGCAGGTGGAACTCGCCAAGGGCGTCGCCGAGATGGGCGAGCCGATGTCGATGGCCGTGCTGCCGGACCGCTCCGTCCTGCACACCTCCCGCAACGGCACGCTGCGCCGCACCACGGCGACCGGCACCACGAGCGTGATCGCGAACATCCCCGTCTACACCCACGACGAGGAGGGGTTGCAGGGCGTCGCGGCGGACCCGAACTTCGCCACCAACCGGCAGATCTTCCTCTTCTACGCGCCACCGCTGTCGACACCGTCCGGTGACGCTCCGGCCACCGGCACGAACTTCTCGGCGTGGAACGGCGTGAACCGGCTGTCCCGCTTCACCCTCAACACCGACTTCACGGTCAACATGGCGAGCCAGGTGACCGTGCTCGACGTGCCGACCAGCCGGGGCATGTGCTGCCACGTCGGCGGTGACATGGACTTCGACGCGGCCGGCAACCTGTACCTGTCCACCGGTGACGACACCAACCCGTTCGACTCGGGCGGCTACACCCCGATCGACGAGCGCTCCGGCCGCAACCCCGTCTACGACGCGCAGCGCAGCGCCGGCAACACCAACGACCTGCGCGGCAAGGTCCTGCGGATCAAGGTGAACGCCGACGGGTCGTACTCGATCCCGGCCGGCAACCTGTTCGCGCCGGGAACGGCCCGCACCCGCCCGGAGATCTACGCGATGGGCCTGCGCAACCCGTTCCGCTTCAACGTGGACAAGGCCACCGGCACGATCTACCTCGGCGACTACGGCCCGGACGCCGGGTCGACGACGTCCACCCGCGGTCCCGCCGGTCAGGTCGAGTTCAACCGGATCACCTCGGCGGGCAACTACGGCTGGCCGTACTGCACCGGCGGCAACACCACCAACGAGACCTATGTGGACTACACGTTCCCGTCGGGTCCGTCGGGCAGCCGGTTCAACTGCGCGGCCCCGGTGAACAACTCGCCCAACAACACCGGACTGACGAACCTGCCGCCCGCGCGCGCGGCGTGGATCAAGTACGACAACTGCTCGTTCGCCGCGTTCGGCTGCGGCTCGGAGTCGCCGATGGCGGCGCCGGTGTACCGCTACGACTCGACGAACCCGTCGACGGTCAAGTTCCCGGCCTCCCTGGACGGGCACGTGTTCGCCACCGAGTTCGGCCGCCGCTGGATCAAGACGATCGACGTCAACTCCGACGGCACGCCCGGCACGGTCGGCGACTTCCCGTGGCGCGGCACGCAGGTCATGGACGCCGCGTTCGGCCCGGACGGCGCGCTCTACGTGCTCGACTACGGCACGGGCTGGGGCAGCGGTGACGCGAGCTCCGCGCTCTACCGCATCGAGTACGTGCCGTCGGGCAACCGGGCGCCGGTCGCGAAGGCGAGCGCGGACCGCTCGTCCGGTGCCGCTCCGCTGACCGTGAACTTCTCGTCCGCGGGCTCCTCCGACCCGGAGAACGGCGCGCTGACCTACTCGTGGAACTTCGGCAACGGCGCCACCTCCACGGCGGCCAACCCGAGCTACACCTTCACCGCCAACGGCCAGTACACGGTCACGCTGACGGTGACGGACCCCGCCGGGGCGACGGCCAACACCAGCGTGGTGGTCACAGTGGGCAACACCGCACCGGTCGTCACTCTGAACGCACCGCTGAACGGCAGCCTGTTCAGCTACGGCGACACCATCCCGTACACGATCACGGTCACCGACGCCGAGGACGGCACGATCGACTGCACGCGGGTCAAGCTGTCCTACATCCTCGGCCACGACAGCCACGGCCACCCGATCACGTCGAACACCGGCTGTTCGGGCACCCTGACGATCCCGGTCGACGGTGAGCACGACACGGCGGCGAACATCTACGCGGTCTTCGACGCCGAGTACACCGACAACGGCGCGAACGGCGTCCCGGCGGCGACCACGCACACCCAGCACGTGCTGCAGCCGCGCCACCGCCAGGCCGAGCACTACGCGGCGCAGTCGGGTGTCGCCCTGTACGACAAGACCCCGGCCGAGGGCGGCCGGACCGTCGGCGACGTCCACAACGGCGACTGGATCGCGTTCGACAACTACAACCTCACCGGCGCCAACCGGTTCACCGCACGGGTGTCCTCGGCCGGCGCGGGTGGCACGATCACGGTGCGCGCCGGTTCCCCGACCGGCACGGCCATCGCCACGCTGACGGCGCCGGTGACGGGCGGCTGGGAGACCTTCACCGAGGTCTCGACCGCTCTCAGCTCGGTGCCCGCGACCACCGGCAGGCTGTACCTGACCTTCACCGGCAGCGGCACGGGCTACCTGTTCGACCTGGACGCCTTCACGTTCGACACCTCCACCGGCGGCGGTGGCCGCACCGGGCCGATCACCGGCCCCGCGAGCAAGTGCGCCGACGTGACCGGCGGCAGCACCGCCGACGGCACCCGCATCCAGCTCTACACCTGCAACAACGGCACGAACCAGCGGTGGACCGTCCAGGGCACGACGCTGCGGGCGTTGTCGAAGTGCATGGACACCGCCGGCGGCGCGACCGCCGACGGCACGACCGTGCAGCTGACGACCTGCAACGGTGCCACGAGCCAGAACTGGTCCGCCGGCGCCAACGGTTCCGTGGTGAACACGAAGTCGGGCAAGTGCCTGGACGCCAACGGGGCGAGCACGGCCGACGGCACCGCGCTGATCATCTGGAACTGCCACGGCGGCACGAACCAGCGCTGGACCCTGCCGTGACGACTCCGCCGCCTGCTTCACCATCAAGGAGGATGAGATGAGGTACCAGGCACTCCGGCGGGCGCTCAGCGCGACCGCCGCGGCACTGGTCGCCGGGGCGGTCGTCACCGCGCCACCGGCGGCGGCTGCCGACGCACCGTACGACGTGCTGGTGTTCTCCAAGACCGCGGGCTTCCGGCACGACGCCATCCCCACCGGCATCCAGCTGGTCCGCGACCTGGGCGCCGGCAACAACTTCACCGTGACCGCCACCGAGGACTCCGCGGTGTTCACGACCTCGAACCTCGCGCAGTACGAGGCCGTGGTCTTCCTCAACACCACCGGGGACGTGCTCAACGCGACCCAGCAGACCGCGTTCGAGTCCTACGTCCGCGGCGGGGGCGGCTACGTCGGCGTCCACTCCGCGGCCGACACCGAGTACGACTGGCCGTTCTACGGCGAGCTGGTGGGCGCGTACTTCTCCTCGCACCCGGCGATCCAGCAGGCCACGGTCCGCACGGAGAACCGGGCGCACGCGGCCACCGCGCACCTGAGCCCGGCCTGGTCGCGCACCGACGAGTGGTACAACTACCGCAGCAACCCGCGCTCCACGGCCCGCGTGTTGTCCACTTTGGACGAGTCGACCTACTCCGGCGGGTCGATGGGCGGCGACCACCCGATCACCTGGTGCAAGACCCTGAGCGGCGGCCGGTCGTTCTACACCGGCACCGGTCACACCAGGGAGAGCTACGCCGACCCGGCGTTCCGCTCGATGGTCCTCGGCGGCATCCGCTACGCGGCGAACCGGACGAAGGCCGACTGCCGGCCCGAGACCGGGTACACCACCCTCTACAACGGCTCGACGAGCGGGTGGACGCAGGCGGGCCCCGGCGGTTTCACCAACACCAACGGCACGCTCACGTCGTACGACGGCATGGGCATGCTCTGGTACAGCGCGAAGGAGCTGCGGTCCTACTCGCTGAAGCTGGACTGGCAGGTGCCCGGTGACGACAACTCCGGTGTCGTGCTCGGGTTCCCGGCCGGCAGCACCCCGGACTCGGCGCTGACCAGCGGTTACGAAGTCCAGATCGACGCCACCGACACCGCGGACAAGACCACGGGCGCGATCTACGGGGTCAAGGGCGCGGACATCGCGGCCAGGGACGCGGCGCTGAACCCGCCGGGCGAGTGGAACACCTACGAGCTGCTCGTCGAGGGCGAACGGCTGCAGGTGTTCCTGAACGGCGTGAAGATCAACGACTTCACCAACGCCGACCCGGCCCGCTCGCTCACGTCGGGCCACATCGGCCTGCAGAACCACGGTACGGGCGACGACGTGTCGTTCCGCAACGTCCGGATCAAGGAGCTCGGCGGGACGACGCCGCGCACCGGCCGGATCACCGGTGGTTCCGGCAAGTGCGTGGACGTGGCGGGCGGCAGCAGCGCCGACGGCACCCGCATCCAGCTCTACACCTGCAACTCCAACGCCGCCCAGCAGTGGACGGTCAACGGGAACACGTTGCGCGCGTTCAACAAGTGCATGACCACCGCCGGCGGCAACGGCGCGCAGGTGCAGCTGCAGACGTGCAACGGCAGCGGCACGCAGAACTGGGCGCCGGGCGCGAACGGGTCGCTGGTGCACCAGCAGTCCGGCCGCTGCCTGGACGCCAACGGCGGCGGCTCGGCCGACGGCACGTCGCTGATCGTCTGGACCTGCCACGGCGGGACCAACCAGCGCTGGACCCTGCCGTGAGGCGGGTGAGCGCCGCGGTGGCGGCACTCGTCGTGGCGGGGACGGTGGTCGCGGCCGGTCCACCGGCGTCGGCTGCGACCATCGACACCACCGCCTGGTACGTCCTCGTCGACCGCAACAGCGGCAAGGCGCTGGACGTGTCCGGCGCCTCGGCCGCCGACGGCACGCGGATCATCCAGTGGAGCCGCACGGACGCGGCGAACCAGCAGTGGCAGTTCGTCGACTCCGGCGGCGGCTACTACCGGATCAGGTCCCGCAGCTCGGGCAAGGTCCTCGACGTGTCCGGCGCGTCGGCGGCCGACGGTGCCGCGGTCGTGCAGTGGTCCGACAACAACGGGTCCAACCAGCAGTTCCGGGCCGCGGACTCGGACGGCGGCCACGTGCGGCTGATCGCCAGGCACAGCGCCAAGGCGGTGGACGTGCGCGGCGGGTCGACCGCCGACAACGCCGACGTCGTGCAGAACACCGACACCGGTGCCGCGAGCCAGCAGTGGCAGCTCGTCAAGCTGTCCGGTGGCGGCGACCCGGGAACCGGTGGCGGCTGCGGCAAGGCACCGACCCTGCGCAACGGCACGCACACGATCCAGAGCGGCGGCAAGACCCGCAGCTTCATCCTCCGCATCCCCGACAACTACAACAACACCAACCGCTACAAGCTGATCATCGGTCTGCACTGGCGCGGCGGCACGGCCAACGACGTCGCGTCCGGTGGCAGCAGCGGTGCCGCCTGGGCCTACTACGGCCAGCAGGAGCAGTCGAACAACACCGCCGTCCTCGTCGCACCGCAGGGCCAGGGCAACGGGTGGGCGAACTCCGGCGGTGAGGACGTCACGTTCATCGACGACCTCGTCAAACGCGTCGAGGGCGACCTGTGCGTCAACCCGGCGCAGCGGTTCGCCCTCGGGTTCAGCTGGGGCGGTGGCATGAGCTACGCGCTGGCCTGCGCGCGGCCGACCGCGATCCGCGCGGTCGCCGTGATCTCCGGTGGCGAGATCAGCGGGTGCAGCGGCGGCACGCAGCCCGTCGCGTACTTCGGCCTGCACGGCGTCAGCGACAACGTGCTGGGCATCGGCCAGGGCCGGTCGTTGCGCGACCGGTTCGTGCGCAACAACGGCTGTGCCGCGCAAAGCCCGCGGGAACCGGCGGTGGGCAGCCGGACGCACGTCACGACCACCTACTCGTGCCGGGCCGGGTACCCGGTGCAGTGGGCCGCCTACGACGGGGGCCACGCGCCCGCGCCGGTGGAGGGCTGCGGCTGTGACGACGGTGCACGGACGTGGACGAAGGCCGAGATCTGGAGGTTCTTCGCGCAGTTCCAGTGACAGTTCCGGTGACAGTTCCGGTTGACAGTCGAACTGTCGAACAACGCGGTGCCAGTCGTGCCTTCCGTGGTACGACTGGCACCGTTCCACACGCCGCGCACAGCCATGACCACCCATCACTGACGAAGGAGTCGTGTGATGCGCACCTCCGTGGACCGCGAGCGCGGCCGGCACGACACGAGCCCGGCCGTGTCCAGGACCGACGGCTTCCGCACCGACAACGACGAGTGCGGCGCCCTGCTGTACGGGATGCCCGCGATGGAGAAGGTCGTCTTCGACCACCCCGGCTGCGACCCGGCCTACGAGTTCCGCATCTCCAGCCCCGGCATGACCGCCGTCGACGGCTACGGCCGGATCACCGACTACCGCACCGGCGAGGTCATCTCGACGTGGATCGACAGGTACGGCATCTGGGCCCGCCGGGCGTTCGCGTCCAGGGTGGACCGGGTGATCGTGCACGAGCTGCTGCCCGCGCCCGGCCGCACGGTCGACACCACGCTGAGCGTCGACACCGCGCTCGACGGCCTTCCCGGTGGCCTGAGCTTCACCACCAGGGCCACGGTCAGCGGCGGCTCCGGCTACCTCAACCTGCGCGGCTCGGCCCCGGTCCGCGACGGCGTCCCCGGCTGCGAGGGCGTCACGCGCGTGGTCGCGTTCGACGGCACGATCTCCGCCAGCGGCACCACGCTGGTCGTCATCGGCGCGACCCGGCTGCTGCTGCTCACCAAGCTCGACCGGTACGCGTCGCCGACGGCGTGGGTGACCCAGGCGCTGCGCACGGCGCTGGCCGGACTGGACGCGGACTACACGGCGTTGTTCGCGCGCCACCGCGACGCCACCGGTTCGGGCGGCGGTGACACGCGGCCGTGACAGCTGCACCCGTACTTTCGGTGGCGATGTGACAATTGGCTGATGGAGAGCACCCAGGGCATCGAGGCGGGTTCGCCGGCCGCTGTGCTGCGCATGCTGATGGACGGCAGGCCGCGCACCCGAGCGGAGATCGTGGCGGCGACCGGCCTGGCCCGTTCCACGGTGCGGGCGCGGCTGGACCTGCTCGTGGCCGCGGGACTGGTGACCGGCAACGGCACGGGTGAGTCCACCGGCGGGCGCCCGGCGAGCCGGTTCGGGTTCAACCCCGGCGCGCACCTCGTGCTGGCGGCGGAGGTGGGGGCCACGCACGCCACCGTGGCCGTGGCGGACCTGGCGTGCCGGCTGCTGGCCGTCGAGCAGGTGGGCCTCGACGTCGCCGACGGGCCCGCGGTGATCCTGCCGCTGCTCGTGGCGACCTGGCGGGAGCTCCTGCGGACGGTGGACCCCGCCGAGATCGCCGGTGTCGGCATCGGGCTGCCCGGACCGGTCGAGCACTCCACCGGGCGCCCGAACAACCCGCCGATCATGCCCGGCTGGGACGGCTACGACGTGCCCGCGGCGATCGAGGCGGAGTTCGGTGCCCCGGTGCTCGTCGACAACGAGGTCAACCTGATGGCGCTGGGCGAGCACGCGGCGTCCCACCCGGACGTGCAGCACATGATCGTGGTGAAGGCGGCGACCGGCATCGGTGCCGGGCTGATCAGCAACGGCGTGCTGCACCGGGGTGCGGCGGGCGCGGCGGGGGACCTCGGGCACATCCGGGTGCCGCAGGGCGGCGAGGTGCTGTGCCGGTGCGGCAACACCGAGTGCCTGGAGGCGGTCGCCGGTGGACCCGCGCTGGCGGCGAAGCTGCGGGGACTGGGCCTGCCCGCGCACTCCACCGCCGACGTGGTGCACCTGGTGCGGTCGGGCAACCTCGAGGCCGGCCGGGTCGTGCGGCAGGCGGGCCGCGACATCGGCGAGGTGCTCGCCGGGTGCGTGAGCATGTTCAACCCCGCGCTCGTGGTGATCGGCGGGCTGCTCGCCGAAGCGGGGGAGATGCTGCTGGCCGGGGTGCGCGAGTCGATCTACCGGCGTTCGCTGCCGCTTGCCACGGAGAACCTGCGGATCGTCGCGTCGGGTGCCGGGGTGACCGCGGGTGCGCTGGGCGCGGCGGCGATGGTCGTGCGGCACGTGCTGTCGCCGGAGGTGCTGGACGCGCGGCTGGGTGCCGTCGCGGCGGGGGTCGCCGGGGTAGCCACCGCGGAGGTCCACGGCACTTTTGGCGGATAGTCGTCATAAGTTACGCCAGAAGCGACGCTCTTCTGCATTGACCCGGTCATATGTCCGGGCCTACGTTCAGGCTCATGTGGGACATTGGCGTCAGCACATGGGTTTGGACGTCGCCGCTCACCGACGACGGGTTGGCCGCCCTCGCACCGAAGGTCCGCGAGCAGGGCTTCGACGTCATCGAGCTGCCGGTCGAGCAGCCGGGTGACTGGGACCCGCACCGCGCGGCCGACCTGCTCGCCGCGCTCGGCCTGCGCGCCACCGTCTGCCTGGTCATGCCACCGGGCCGCGAGCTGGTCGCCGCGGACACCGTGCGGGAGACGCAGGACTACCTGCGGCACGTGGTCGACGTCGCGGCGGTCGTGGGCAGCCCGGTCATCGCCGGTCCCGCCTACAGCTCCGTCGGCCGCACCTGGCGGATCGACGACCGGCCGCGGGTGTACGCGGAGCTGCGCGCGAACCTGGCCCCGGTCGTCGAGCACGCCGCCGCACGTGGCGTCCGCGTCGCCGTGGAACCGCTGAACCGCTACGAGACCAGCCTGCTCAACACCGTGGACCAGGCGCTGGAGGCACTGGCCGGGCTCCCGGACGAGGGCTGCGGACTGGCGCTCGACACCTACCACCTCAACATCGAGGAAGCGGCACCGGTGAAGGCGGTCCACGCCGCCGGGTCGCGGATCGCGCACGTCCAGGTGTGCGCCAACGACCGCGGCACACCGGGCCGCGACCACCAGGACTGGCCGGCCCTGCTGGGCGCCCTCTCCGGGGCCGGCTACCGGGGACCGCTGTGCATCGAGTCGTTCACCCCGGACAACGCCGCCATCGCGACCGCCGCCTCGATCTGGCGGCCGCTCGCCGACTCGCCCGACGCCCTCGCCGCCGAGGGGCTCGCCTTCCTGCGTTCCGCCGCCGCCGCTCTGACCTGACCGCCGACCGCCTCACCACCACGGAGGAGTGGCAATGCAACGCAGACTCACGCGATTACTGTCAGTGCTGGCCGGTGTCCTGGTGGTGATGGGGCTCGTCGTTCCGGTCACCCCCGCCCAGGCGCACGGCCTGCACGTCCTGCTGTTCTCCAAGACCGCCTCGGGCGCCTACCGGCACGACTCCATCCCCGCGGGCATCACGATGTTCGAGCAGCTGGCCGCCGAACGCGGCTGGGAGCTCACCAAGAGCGAGGACGCGTCGGTCTTCAACGACACCACGCTCGCCACGTTCAACGTCGTCGTCATGCTGCAGACCTCGGGCATGGTGTGGGACACCGCGGCACAGCGCACCGCGATGCAGAACTACATGCGCAGGGGCGGTGGTGTGGTCGCGATCCACAACGCCACCGACATGAACATCGAGGCGCAGTTCCCGTGGTGGGACCAGATGCTCGGCATGACGATGACGCAGCACTCGGCGGTCGTGTCCGGCACCGCGAAGGTCGCCGACCGCAAGCACCCGTCCGGCGCGGGTCTGCCGGACCGCTGGACGCGCACCGAGGAGTGGTACAACTTCAACCGCTCCGCGCGCGGTGACGTGCACGTCCTGGTCACCGCCGACGAGTCGACCTACGACGCGGGCTCGTCGAAGATGGGCGTCGACCACCCGATCTCCTGGTGCCGCAACTACGAGGGCGGCCGGCTGTGGGCCACCGGCATGGGCCACCAGGCGTCGAGCTACTCCGAACCCCTGTTCCGCCAGCACATCACCGGCGGCGTGGAGTCCGCGGGCGGCGTCGTCTCGGCCGACTGCGGGGCCACGGTGTGGAGCAGCTTCCAGAAGGTGCAGCTCGACAGCTCCACGATCGCGCCGAGCACCCTCGACGTCGCACCGGACGGCCGGGTGTTCTTCACCGAGTACAACGGCAACCTCAAGATCTACAAGCCGGACACCAGGACCACGGTCGTCGCGGGCACGCTCAGCGTCTACGGCGGCGGGCAGACCTCGGAGGACGGTCTCGTCGGCCTCGCGCTCGACCCGGCGTTCGCCACGAACCGGTGGGTGTACCTGAACTACTCGCCGACCGGGTCGCAGGAGATCGCGCGCATCTCCCGGTTCACGATGAACGGCGACCGGCTCGACACCTCGACCGAGAAGGTCCTGCTCACCCTGCCCGCGTCGCGGCGGGAGGAACCGGGCCACACCGGCGGCCAGCTCGCGTTCGGGCCGAACGGCAACCTCTACATCAGCGTCGGCGACGACACGAACCCCAACGGCGACTCGGCCGGCTACGCGCCGATCGACGAGCGCTCCGGCCGTTCGCTCTACGACGCGCAGGGCACCGCGGCCAACACCAACGACCTGCGCGGCAAGATCCTGCGCATCCACCCGGAGGCCGACGGCACCTACACCGTCCCGGCGGGCAACATGTTCGCGCCCGGCACGGCCAAGACCCGGCCCGAGATCTACGCGATGGGCTTCCGCAACGCGTTCCGCTTCAGCGTGCACCCCACCACGGGCGTGGTCTACGCGGCCGACTACGGCCCGGACGCGGGCTCGGACAACCCCAACCGCGGACCGGCAGGCCTGGTGGAGTGGAACGTCATCAAGTCGCCTGGCAACTACGGCTGGCCGTACTGCGTGGCGAACAACATCGCCTACAACGACTGGAACTTCGCCAACAACACCTCCGGCGCGAAGTTCAACTGCGCCGCACCGGTGAACAACTCGCCCAACAACACCGGTCTCACCACGCTGCCCGCCGCCCGTGCCGCGGACATGTGGTACGGCAACGGGGCCAACGGCAACGTGTGGCCGGAGATGGGTACCGGCGGCGAGGCGCCGATGGCGTTCCCCGCCTACCAGTACAACGCGAACAACCCGTCCACCACGAAGTTCCCGGCCTACTTCGACCAGACGCCGTTCTTCGGCGAGTGGTCGCGCAACCGGATGTGGGAGTTCCGGCTCGACTCGTCCGGAAACCTGTTGAAAATCAACAACTTCCTGTCGAACATGTCCTTCGCCTCGCCGATGGACGCGAAGTTCGGGCCGGACGGGTCGATGTACCTGCTGACCTGGGGCACCGGCTGGGACGACAACAAACCGCTGCCGGGCGCGGGTCTGTGGCGCATCGACTACACCGCCTCCGGTGAACAGAGCCCGGTCGCCCAGGCCTCCGGCACCCCGCTGTCGGGCGGCTCGCCGCTGACGGTGCGCTTCTCCAGCGCCGGATCGGCCGACCCCGGTGGTTCCGCGCTGACCTACCGCTGGGTGTTCGGCGACGGCAGCACCTCCACCGAGGCGAACCCGACGCACACCTACACCGGCCGCGGCCGGTTCACCGCCCAGCTCACCGTGACCAACGCGAAGGGCAAGACGGGCACCGCGAACGTGACCGTGACGGCGGGCAACACCGAACCGGTCGTGCGCTTCACCGGCCCAGCCGACGGCGGCATGGTCAACTTCGGTGACACCGTCCCGTACACCGTGTCGGTGACCGACGCGGAGGACGGCACGATCGACTGCTCCAGGGTGACCGTGCAGTCGAACATGGGCCACGACACGCACAAGCACCCGATCGGCTCACCGGCGACCGGCTGCACGGGAACGCTGCAGACGGGCATCGACTCCGGGCACCAGGGCCTCAACGTGCACGTCATCGGGTCCGCCGAGTACACCGACGGCGGCGCGAGCGGGGTGCCGGCGCTGACCGGCGGCGCCCAGGTCGTGTTGCAGCCCAAGCAGAAGCAGGCCGAGTTCTTCACCGGCTCATCCGGCGTGCGGGTGGTGTCGCAGTCCGGTGCCGAGTCCGGTGCGCGGATCGGTGACATCGGCAACGGCGACTGGATCTCGTTCAACCCGGTCAACTTCACCGGCATCAACCAGGTGTCGTTCCGGGTGTCCGCGCCCTCCGGCGGTGGCGGGACCATCGAGCTGCGGTCGGGTTCCCCGACGGGCGCCCTGGTCGCGTCGGCGGCGGTGTCGAGCACCGGCGGCTGGGACAACTACGTGAACCTGCCCGCGGTGAACGTGACCGCGCCGTCCGGTTCCGTTGAGCTGTTCGCGGTGTTCCGCACGTCCTCGTCGACCAGCTTCGACCTCGACTCGATCACCTACGTCGGGCCGGGTGTCGGGACGGGCGGCGGTGGCGGTGGCGCCAAGGAGATCGTCGGCGCCTCCGGCAAGTGCGTCGACGTGAACGGCGCCAGCTCGACCGACGGTGCCAAGGTGCAGCTGTGGACGTGCAACGGCGGCGCCAACCAGAAGTGGACGCAGAACGGCACCACGTTGCGCGCGCTGGACAAGTGCCTGGAGGTCACCGGCAACAGCCAGACCGACGGCACCGCTGTGCGGCTGTGGTCGTGCAACGGCGGGTCGGGCCAGAACTGGACCGCGCAGTCCGACGGCACGATCCGCAACGGCTCGAAGTGCCTGGACGCCAACGGGGCCGGCTCGGCGGACGGGACCCAGCTGATCATCTGGACCTGTCACGGCGGGACCAACCAGAGGTGGACCTTCCGCTAGCGGGAGGGCGGCCGGCGGCTCGCCGCCGGCCGCCCTTGTTCCCGGAGGAGGACTCGATGGTCAAAACCGTGCGGAGCCGTGCGGTCAAACCGGCCGCGCGGCCCGTTCCCGCCGCACGGCCGTTCTGGGCGGGGCTCGTGACCGCGTTCCTGCTCGGCCTGGCGGTGGCGTTCCTGGTGGGGTCGTGGACCGGCCCGGACGCGACCGAGCAGCGGATCGCGGAGCTCGAACGCGAGGAGGCCGACCGCGACGCCGCCCAGCTCGGCCCGTTGTCCGACCAGGCCCGGCAGACCCGCGACCGGCTGGCCCCGGTGCTCGCGGCGATGGCCGAGGCCCCCACCGCGGAGGCGGTGAGCGGCTGGCGGGACGTCGTGGCGGAGGTGGCCGGGACGTACGAGCAGTCGCCGTCGGCGGGCAACGGGATCAACATCGCGCGCACCGGCATGCGCACGGCGGTGCAGCAGCTGGCGGCAGCGGTGAAGACCTGCGAGCTGGCGTTCGGCGGGGCCGAGGCGGACCGGGCCGCGCTGCTGGCACTGGCGCAGGAGCAGCGGATGCTGGCGGTCCGCACGTGGTCGGTGGCGGCGGTGCAGCTCGACGTCCTCAACATCGAGGCCGGGCGCGGGCACGTGCACGTGCAGCTGTCCGGCGACGGGGACACCGGCGGGCTCACGGTCGACGGTGCGCCGGAGGGGCGGTGACGGCTGACCCGGTGCGGCTGCTGGACGAGGCACGGGCGGCGGTCGAGCCGGTGCGGCGGGCGGCGGTCGACGGGCTGGGACCCGCGTTGCGACGGGTCGCCGGCTACCACATCGGGTGGTGGGACGCGGACGGCCGACCCGCGCGGGCCACGGGGAAGGCGCTGCGTCCGGCGCTGGCGCTGGCGAGCGCTCGTGCGGCCGGCGGTGAGGTCTCGTCCGGGGTGGTCGCGGTGGCCACGGCGGTCGAGCTGCTGCACGACTTCTCGCTGCTGCACGACGACGTGATGGACGGCGACGAGACCCGGCGGCACCGGCCGTCGGCGTGGATGGCGTTCGGGACCACGGCCGCGATCCTCGCCGGTGACGCGTTGATCGGGCTCGCGGTGCGCCAGGTGCCGCCCGCGCTGGCCCCGGTGCTGGCCGACGTGCTGGTCGAGCTGTGCGAGGGGCAGTCGGCGGACGTGGCGGCGGAGCCGGTGTCGCCGGCGGAGTGCCTCGTCACGGCGGAACGCAAGACGGGTGCGTTGCTCGGTGCCGCCTGCCGGCTCGGTGCGGTGGCGGCCGGTGCCGACGAGACCACGGCCGAGCACTACCGCGGGTTCGGCGTGCACCTGGGTGTCGCGTTCCAGGCCGTCGACGACCTGCTCGGCATCTGGGGCGACCCCGCCAGGACCGGCAAGCCGGCCCACGCCGACCTCCGCGCACGCCGCCGGTCTCTGCCCGTTGTGGCGGCGCTGACCACGGACACCCCGGCGGCCCGGCGGTTGGCGCGGTGCTACGGGAACGCCGTGCGGCCGAGTGGTCCCGAGGAGCTCGCCCACCTCGTCGTGGAGGCCGGTGGCCGGGCCTGGACCGAGGCCGAGGCGGACCGGCGGGTGCGGCTCGCGTTCGACTGCCTGCGGCAGGCCTGCCCGACCTCCGCCGGCGCGGCGGAGCTGCGCGCGTTGGCGGGGCTCGTCGTGGCCAGGGACCGGTGAGGCCACCCGCCGCAAGCGTCAGCCCAGCTGCTGGTCCACGACGGCGGGGGACAGGACGTGGTGGATGACCATGGCCGCCGCACCGAGCACACCGGCCACCTCGCCGGCCCGTGACGGCACGATCCGCAGGTTCTCCGTGGCCAGCGGCAGCGAGCGCCGGTAGACCGCCTCCCGCACCCCGGCCAGCAGCATCTCACCGGCCGCGGCGAGGTCACCGCCGACCACGATGAGCGAGGGGTTGACCATGCTGACGCACGCGGCGAGCACCTCGCCGATGGTGCGGCCGGCCTGCCGGATCGCCTGGCCCGCCTCGACGTTGCCCGCGCGGACCAGTGCGACCACGTCGGCGCTCGTGTGCGCCTCGACGCCCCTGGAGCGCAGCCGGGCCGCGACCGCGGAGCCGCTCGCGACGGCCTCCAGGCAGCCGGAGTTGCCGCAGCCGCAGTCGGCGCCGTCGCCGTCGGGCACCCGGATGTGGCCGAGGTCCCCCGCCGCGCCGGCCGCGCCGCGGTGCAGGACGCCGTTGCTGATGAAGCCGGAGCCGATGCCGGTCGCGACCTTCACGACGATCATGTGGTCGGTGCCGGGGAACGAGTGCGCGTGCTCGCCCAGCGCCATCAGGTTGACCTCGTTGTCCACCAGCACCGGCACGCTGAACTCGGCGCGCAGGTGGCCCGGCACGTCGAAGCCGTTCCAGGCCGGCATGATCGGCGGGTGGTTCGGGCGGCCGGACGAGTGCTCGACCGGGCCGGGCAGGCCGATGCCGACACCGGCCAGCGACACCGCGGACAGCCCCGCGTCGCGCACCATCTCCCGCCACGTCCCGGCCAGCGCCGCCAGGACGCGCTCCGGGCCGGTCGCGACGTCCAGGGCGAGGCGCCGGGAGGCCAGCAGCCCGCCCACGAGGTCGGTGACGGCGATCGTGGCGTGGCTGGCACCGACGTCGGCGGCCAGCACCGTGCGCGCGCCCGCGTTGAACGCGAACCGCCCGGCCGGACGGCCGCCGGTCGCCACCGTGATCACGCGGTCGGTGAGGAATCCCGCTCCCTGCAGGGCGTCGAGCCGGGTCCGGACCGCAGCGCGGGTCAGGCCCGTCTGGGTGGCCAGCTCGGCGCGGGTGCGTGGCACTCCGTCGAGCAGCAGCCGCAGCAGCTGTCCAGGCGATGCTGCGGGGGCCCAAGGTACGTCCGGCACCGGATCAGTGAACCAAATAGACCGAGTAATGGCGATATTCATCCCGAAGACATGTGTCCTTTGGCAGAGAAGCGCCAACTTTTGATTGACAGTCGCCAATAGTCCACTCTACGTTCGCCTCATGACTGTGACCCGCGTAACACCGGGGGTGGCGGCGTGACGGACGTCGTCCGGTTGGAGGGGATCGGCAAGGCCTTCCTGGGCGTGCCGGTGCTGCGCGGCGTCGACCTCGCACTGCGGGGCGGCGAGGTCCACGCGCTGGTGGGCGAGAACGGCGCGGGCAAGTCCACCCTGCTCAAGGTGCTGGCGGGCGTGCACCGGCCGGACACGGGCCGGGTCGTCGTGCGCGGCGAGGAGGTCTCGTTCGCCGCGCCGCGGGACGCGCAGGCGGCGGGCATCGCGATCATCCACCAGGAGCTCACGCTGCTGGAGCACCGCACGGTGGCCGAGAACGTCTTCCTGGGCCGCGAGCCCGTGCGCCGCGGCCAGGTCGACCGGCGGGCGATGGAGGCGGAGACCCGGCGGCTGCTCGGCTCGCTCGGCGAGGACGGGATCGACCCCGGCACCGAGGTGGCGCGGCTCTCCGTGGCGCGCAAGCAGGTCGTGGAGATCGTCAAGGCGCTGTCGGCCGACGCGACCGTCCTCGCGATGGACGAGCCGACCGCCGCGCTCGCCGACGGCGAGGTCGAGCTGCTGTACCGGCTGGTGCGCAGGCTGCGCGACCGCGGGATCGCGATCCTCTACGTGTCGCACCGGATGCGCGAGGTGTTCGACCTCAGCACCCGCATCACGGTGCTCAAGGACGGCGCGTTCGTCACCTCCGCGCCCACCGCCGAGCTGACCACCGAACAGGTCGTGCGGCACATGGTCGGCCGTCCACTCGACACGCTCTACCCCGAGCGCGCCACCGCGCCCGGCGAGGTGCGGCTGGCGCTGCGCGGCGCGGGGAACGACCGGGTGCGGGACCTGACGTTCGAGGTGCGGTCGGGCGAGGTCGTCGGCGTCGCAGGGCTGCAGGGCTCCGGCCGGTCCGCGCTCCTGCGGGCGATCTGGGGCGTCGAGCCGTTCACCACCGGGACGCTGGAGCTCGACGGGACCCCGGCCCGCGTCACCGGTCCGCGCACGGCGGTGCGCAAGGGCATCGGGTACGTCACCGAGGACCGCAAGGGCGAAGGGCTCGCGTTGCGGCAGTCGGTGCGCGACAACACCCTGCTCGTCCGCCGGGCGACCTCGCGCGGTGCGCGCGCCCGCCGCGAGACCGACCTGCGGGAGCTGCTGGCCTCGGTCGCCGTCGTCGCACGCGGCCCGCACCAGGAGGTGCGCTACCTCTCCGGCGGCAACCAGCAGAAGGTGGTGCTGGCCAGGTGGCTCGCCGTGCGGCCGCGCGTGCTGCTCGTGGACGAACCGACCCGCGGTGTCGACGTCGGCGCCAAGCAGGCGCTGTACCGGCTGCTGCGCGACCTGGCGGCCGACGGCCTCGCGATCCTGCTGGTCTCCTCCGAGCTGCCGGAGCTGATCGGGCTGAGCGACCGGGTCCTCGTGCTGCGCGAGGGCACCCTCGCGGGCGAGCTGCCCGCCGGTGCCGACGAGGAGACCGTGATGGGCCTGGCCACCGGACACCTGGTCGGAGAACCCGCGTGAGCGCCGTGGGCGTGGCGGCCGGCCGGCTGCCCGCGCGGCACCGCGCGGTCGCGTTCACCCCGGTCGTGGTCGTCTACCTGGCACTGGCGGCGTTGCTCGTCGTCGGCAGCGTGCTGGTGGCGCTCGACGGCGGCGTGCTCCTCGACCACGGCGGCGTCCTCAACATCCTGACCCGCAGCACGGTGCTCGGCCTCGTCGCGATCGGGCAGACGCTGGTGATCGTCACCGGCTCGCTCGACCTGTCCGTGGCCTACCTCGCCGGGCTCTGCTCGCTGATCGCCGCCGAGACCATGGCGGGCAGCACCGCCATGGTCGTGCCGGGCGTGCTGGCGGCGCTGGCCGTCGCCGCGGTCGTGGGGCTGGTCAACGGCCTGGTGATCACCGTGCTGAAGGCCAACGCGTTCATCGCCACGCTGGGCGTCGCGCTCGTCCTGCGCGGCTACCTGGAGCACAGCTACACCGGACCGGCCGGCAGCGTGCCGCGCGCGTTCCAGCACCTCGGCTACGACCGCATCGGCCCGGTGCCGGTGTCCGCGCTGCTGATGCTGGCGCTCGCCGCGGCGGCGTGGTGGTACCTGCGCCGCACCCGAACCGGCTACCACATGTACGCCGTCGGCGGTGACGTCGACGTGGCGCGGCTGTCCGGCGTGCGCACCGGGCGGACGATCGTCACCGCGCACGTCGTGTGCGCCGTCATGGCGGGGCTCGCCGGGGTGTTCCTGGCCTCGCGGCTGGGGTCCGGCGCACCGTACGTCGGCACCGACGCCGGGTACGACCTGGAGTCCATCGCGGCGGTCGTGCTGGGCGGTACAGCGCTGGCGGGTGGTCGCGGCGGAGTGGCCGGGACCATCGGCGGGGTGCTGATCCTGGCCACCCTGGACACGATCTTCGACGACCTCGGCGTGAACTCGTTCTTCAAGGACGTCGTCCGCGGTGTCGTGCTCGTCGTGGCTGTGGCGCTGTACGCGCGCCGCCGGCACACGGGGAGGTCGTCGTGACCCGGCTGCGGCTCGCCGACGGAACGGCACCCGTGCTGGTCGTGCTCGTGGTCCTGCTGGTGGCACTGGCGTTCGCCGGTCCCGCCTACTCCGAACCCAGCGGCTACCTCGCGCTGCTCAAGCGGGCGGCGCCGCTCGTGGTGCTCGCGGTGGGGCAGTACTTCGTGGTCGTGTCCGGCGGGTTCGACCTCTCGGTCGGCTCGCTGGTGACCGCCGAGGTGGTGATCGCGGCCCGGCTGGTGGACGGCGACGACGCCAACACCGCGTGGGTCGTCGCGCTGCTGCTCGGCTTCGGGCTGCTGGTCGGCCTGGTCAACGGGCTGGTCACGACGAAGCTGCTGGTGCCGTCGTTCATCGTGACGCTGGGGATGCTGCTGGTCCTCGACGGCGCGGTGTTCCTGTGGACCGGTGGCGCACCGCGCGGTGCGCTGTCGCCGTCGTTCCGGATGGCCGGCCGGGGCGGTGCCGACGTGCCGCTGCTCGGGCAGGTGCCGTGGTCGGTGGTGGTCCTGCTGGTCGTGGTCGGCGCGGCGGTGTGGTTCATGCGCGGCCCGACCGGACGCCTGCTGGTCGCGGTGGGCGACAACGAGAAGGCGGTCCACCTCGCCGGTGGCCGGGTGGACCGGTTGCGGCTGCTCGCGTTCGTGCTGTCGGCGCTGCTCGCCACGGTCGCCGCGATCCTGCTCGCCGGGTTCGCCGGGGTCTCCGCCCAGGTCGGCCAGGGCCTGGAGTTCCGCGCCATCACCGCGGTGGTGCTCGGCGGGGTCCTGCTCGGCGGCGGCCGGGGTTCGGTGGTCGCCGCCGCCGCCGGTGCCGTGACGCTCGAAGCGCTCTTCTCCCTGCTGAACCTGCTCGGCGTCTCCGGTGCGCTGGAGTCCGCCGTGCAGGGCGTGATCATCATCGCCGCCGTGGCCTACGCCGCCCGCGGCACCGCGCTGCGCCGCCTGCTGCCGCACCGCAAGACCACTGTGGACAGCACGTGACCGCACCGCCGCACCACCTCTCCTGACCACACCGCCTGAGCCCCCGCCGAAGAAGCCGAGGAGCAAGCACATGCACAGGAATTGGTCCGTCGTGGCCCTGGCCGGCGCGCTGGTGGTGGCCGGGTGCTCCAGCGACCTGCCCGCCACCTCGGGCACCGGCGGCACCTCCGGACCGGCGAAGGCCACCGCGAAGTCGGAGTTCTACGACCAGGCGGAGCTCGCGCGCCAGCTGCGGTTCCGCACCGCGAAGGCGACCGGGCTCGACGGCCAGGACGGCACGGCGGGGCCCTGGGAGCAGGCGCTCGATCCGGAGCTGACCGACACGGCCAAGTACGCCAAGCCCGGTGGCGGCTACCACCTCTGCTTCTCCAACGCCTCGGTGGACAACCCGTGGCGGCAGGTCGGGTTCAAGACCATGCAGCAGGAGGTGAAGCTGCACCCGGAGATCACCAAGTTCACCGTCCTGGACGCCGAGGCCAAGGACGACAAGCAGATCAGCGACATCCAGTCGCTCGCCTCCCAGGGGTGCAGCGCGCTGGTCGTCTCGCCCAACACCACCGCCACGCTCACCCCGGCGGTCGAGGCCGCGTGCGCGACCGGCGTCCCGGTGATCGTGTTCGACCGCGGCGTGAAGACGAGCTGCCCGGTCACGTTCATCCACCCGATCGGCGGGTTCGCCTTCGGTGCCGACGGCGCCGAGTTCCTCAAGGAGAAGGTGGCGCCCGGAGGCAAGGTCCTCGCCCTGCGCATCCTGCCCGGGGTCGACGTGCTGGAGCAGCGCTGGGCCGCGGCCGACGAGGTGTTCGCGGGCAGCCAGGTGAAGGTCGTGGGCGTCGAGTTCACAGACGGCGACGCCGCCAAGACCAAGAGCATCGTCAACGAGTACATCCAGCGCGAGGGCAAGATCGACGGCGTCTGGATGGACGCCGGTGCCACCGCAGTGGCCGCGGTCGAGGCGTTCCAGGACGCCGGGGTGGCCATCCCGCCGTTCGTGGGCGAGGACCAGCAGGACTTCCTGCGCATCTGGGCCGACGAGAAGATGACCGCGGTCGCCCCCACCTACCCGACCTACCAGTGGCGCACGCCGGTGATCGCAGCGCTGCGCGTGCTCGGCGGCAAGCAGGTGCCGCGCGAGTGGGTGCTGCCGCAGCCCAAGGTCACCCAGGACACGCTGAAGGACTTCATCAAGCAGGACATGCCGCCGCTGCACTACGCGATGTGCGGCTGCGAGCAGATGCCCGGCTACCCCGCGCCGTGGAAGTGACCCGGTGATGAAGGCGTACGTGGAGCTGGTGCGCGCACCGGCGGCGCTCACCGTGCTGGGGGACACCCTGGTCGGCGCGCGGAAACCGTTGCGCGGCAGGGGACTGCTGCTGCCGCTGGCATCGGTGTCGCTGTACTGGGCGGGCATGGCGCTCAACGACTGGGCCGACCGGGACCTGGACGCGGCCGAACGGCCGGAGCGCCCGATCCCGTCCGGCCGGGTCGCACCGGACGCGGCACTGGCGACGGCGGCGGGCCTGACCGCGCTCGGCGTCGGGCTCGCCGCGGCCGCCGGGCGCAACGCACTGCCGCTCGCCGCCGCCGTGTGGGCCTATGACACCGCGTTGAAGGCCACGCCCGCCGGGCCGTTCGCGATGGCCGCGTGCCGTGCGCTGGACGTCCTGCTGGGCGGCCGGGCCGTGCTGCCTGCGGGCCTGATGGCCGCGCACACCCTGGGCGTCACGGCGTTGTCGCGCGGTGAGGTGCACGGCACGTCGCCCGCCACGGCGAAGGCGGTGCTGGCGGGCACGGTCCTCACCGCCGTCGCCGCGGCCGTGTCGTCCCGGCGCATCTCCGGGATCGCGGGGGCGCTGGGCTACGCGGTCACGGTCGGGCGCGCGCAGTGGAACGTGGTCCAGGACCCGAGCGCGCGGAACGTCCGCACCGCCACGAAGGAAGGCATCCACGGCATGGTGCTGCTGCAGTCCGCGCTCGCCGAGCACGGTGCCGCACTGCCGGTCGTGCTGCCGCTGGCGCAGGCGCTGAGCAGGAAGGTGAGCCCGACATGACGTTCCACCTGGGCTACGGCACCAACGGTTTCAGCAACCACCGCCTCGGCGACGCGCTCGCCGTGATCGCCGACCTCGGCTACACCGCCGTGGCGCTGACCCTCGACCACCACCACCTCGACCCGTTCGCCGACGACGTCGCCCGGCAGACCGACCGGCTCGCCGCCCGCCTGCACGAGCTGGGCCTGCGGGCCGTGGTGGAGACCGGCGCGCGGTACCTGCTCGACCCGCGTCGCAAGCACCACCCGACCCTGGTCAGCTCCGACCAGGACCGCCGGGTCGACTTCCTGGTGCGCGCCAAGCGGATCGCGGTCGACCTCGGCGCGGACTGCGTGTCGTTCTGGTCGGGCATCGGCTCGCCGGACGACTGGGACCACCTGCGCTCGGGGGTGGCCGCCGTGCTGGAGAACGGCCCGTCCGTCCCCATCGGACTCGAACCGGAACCGGGCATGGTCGTGCAGTGGCTGGAGCAGGCGCTGCGGCTGCGCACCGAGCTCGGCGACCCCGAACAGCTGCGGATCACCCTCGACGTCGGGCACTGCGTCGCCGTCGAGCCGCAGGACGCGGCCGCGTGCATCCGGCAGGCCGGTGAGCTGCTGGTCAACGTGCAGCTCGACGACATGCTGCCGGGCGTGCACGAGCACCTGGAGTTCGGTGACGGGCACCTGGACCTGCCCGCCACCCTCGCCGCGCTGACCGACATCGGGTACACCGGTGTCGCCGCGGTCGAGCTGCCCCGGCACAGCCACGCGGCACCGGACGTGGCGGCACGGGCGCTGCGGGCGTTGCGCGCGGCCCGGTGGCTGGCCGACGCCGAACGGGCGGTGCGGACCGACCCGAACGCGATCGACACCCTGTTCCCGGCCGTGGGCAGAGCGGTCGGAACGGGTGAGGACGCCGCCAGGGTCCGGCTGCTCACCGCGTTCGCCGACGCGACCGGCGACCCGGTCGACGGCCTCACCCGGCTCTACCGGTACGGCACCTCCGCGGAACGGCGCGGCGTCCTGCGCGGCCTCGCCGAGCTGGGCGACCGGGCTCCCGCCGCCGGTGTCGCGCTGGTCGAGGACGCGTTGCGCAGCAACGAGACCGGCCTCGTGGCGGCGGCGCTCGGCCCGTTCGCCACCCGGCACCTGAGCCGGCACGCGTGGCGCCACGGCGTGCTCAAGTGCCTGTTCATGGGCATCCCGCTGACCGCGGTCGACGGCCTGGACCGGCACTCGGACCCGGAGCTGCTGCGCATGGTGGCCGCGTTCGCGGAGGAACGCCGTGCCGCCGGCCGTCCCGTGCCCGCCGACGCCCTCGCCCTGCTCGGAAAGGCTTCGTGATGCGCATCTTCGACCCGCACATCCACATGACGTCCCGCACGACCGACGACTACGAGGCCATGCGCGACGCCGGGGTGGAGGCGCTCGTCGAGCCCGCGTTCTGGCTCGGGCAGCCGCGCACGAGCGTCGGGTCGTTCGTCGACTACTTCGACGCCCTGCTCGGGTGGGAACGCTTCCGCGCCGCCCAGTTCGGCATCGCCCACCACTGCGCGCTCGCGCTGAACCCCAAGGAGGCCAACGACCCGCGCTGCGCCGAGGTGCTCGACGTGCTGCCGCGCTACCTCGCCAAGGACGGCGTGGTCGCGGTCGGCGAGGTCGGCTACGACTCGATGACGCCCGAGGAGGACGACGCGTTCGCCCGCCAGCTGGAACTGGCGCAGCGGCACGACCTCCCGGTCCTCGTGCACACCCCGCACCGCGACAAGCAGGCCGGTACCCGGCGCACGCTCGACGTCGTCCGCGAGTCCGGGCTGGCACCGGAACGGGTGCTGGTCGACCACCTCAACGAGACCACCGTGCGGATGGTCGCGGACGCGGGCTGCTGGATGGGGTTCTCCGTCTACCCGGACACCAAGATGGACGAGAAGCGGACGGTCGCGCTGCTCACCGAGCACGGCACGGACCGGATGCTGGTCAACTCCGCCGCCGACTGGGGCCGCTCCGACCCGTTGAAGACGTACAAGACCGGGCAGGCCATGCTGGACGCCGGGTTCTCCGCCGACGACGTCGAGAAGGTGTTGTGGCACAACCCGGTCGAGTTCTACGGCCAGAGCGGCCGGCTCGCGCTCGACCCGGTGACGGCGGGTGCGGTCGACGCGGCCACCGGCAGCTCGGTGCTGCGGGGTGAGCGGTGATCGCCTACTGCACCAACGTCCACCCGGCACCCGACCTGCCCGGCGTCCTCGCCCAGCTCGACCGGCACGCCGTGCGCGTGCGGGAGGCGCTGGGCACGGACACGCTCCCGCTGGGGCTGTGGCTGCCCGCACCGGTCGCCCACGGCCTCGCCGAGGACGTGTCCGCGCGGCGGGCGTTCGGGGCGGAGCTGGCGGCGCGCGGCCTGACGGTGTCGACGCTGAACGCGTTCCCGTACGGCGACTTCCACGAGGAGGTCGTCAAGCACAAGGTGTACTTCCCGACGTGGACCGACCCGCGGCGGCTCGAGTACACGAAGGACTGCGCGACCGTACTGGCCGACCTGCTGCCCGACTCCGCCGCGTACGGCAGCATCTCCACCCTGCCGCTGGCGTGGCGGGAGCCGTGGACGTTGATGGACGACGGCGCCGCGACGGCCGCGCTCGCCGAGCTCACCCGGTTCCTGCGCGAACTGCCCGGCCGGCCGGTCAAGCTCGCCGTCGAACCGGAACCGGGCTGCGTGCTCGACACCGTCGCCGACGCGGTCGGCTGGCTCGCCGGCCGGGCCGACCCCGAGCTCGTCGGGCTGTGCCTGGACACCTGCCACCTCGCGGTGTCGTTCGCCGACCCGGTGGCGGCGGTCGAGTCGATCCGGCGGGCGGGGCTGTCGATCGTCAAGGTGCAGGCGTCGGCGGCGCTCGAAGTCGCGGAACCCGGCACCGAGGAGGGCAGGCTGGCGGTCGCGGCCTACGGCGAACCCCGGTACCTGCACCAGGTCCGGGAGAACGCGCCGGGCGGCGTGCTGGCCGCGGACGACCTGCCGGAGGCGTTCCACACCCTGCCCGCCGAGCACCCGTGGCGGGTGCACTTCCACGTGCCGCTGCACGCCGTGCCACCCGCACCGCTCACGTCCACCACCGACGTGCTCGTGGCCGCGGTCGCCGCGGTGGACCCCGGTACCCACGTCGAGGTCGAGACCTACACCTGGACGGTGCTGCCGGGGGCGGGCGACCTGGCCGACGGCATCGCGGCGGAGCTGCGGTGGGCGCACCAGCACCTGGCGGCGGGGGTGGCGGCGTGAAACCACTGGTGGTGCTGAACGTCGTCGGCATGACCCCGGCGCTGCTGGCCCACATGCCGAACCTGGCGCGGCTGGGCTGGCAGGCGGAGCTGGGCACGGTGCTGCCGGCCGTGACGTGCAGCGCGCAGGCCACGCTGCTCACCGGCCTCACCCCGGCACGGCACGGGATCGTCGGCAACGGCTGGTACTTCCGCGACCTCGGCGAGGTCCACCTGTGGCGCCAGCACAACCGGCTCGTCGGCGGCGAGAAGCTGTGGGAGACCGCCCGCCGCGCCCACCCCGGTTACACCGCCGCCAACATCTGCTGGTGGTACGCGATGGGCGCGTCCACCGACATCACCGTCACGCCCCGGCCGATCTACCACGCGGACGGCCGCAAGTCGCCGGACTGCTACGTCCGCCCACCCGGCCTGCACGACGAGCTGGTGGGTGCACTGGGGGAGTTCCCGCTGTTCCAGTACTGGGGTCCCACGGCGGCGCTGGCGTCCAGCGAGTGGATCATCGGCGCTGCCAGGAAGGTGTTCACCGAGCAGCGGCCCGACCTGCTGCTGGTCTACGTGCCGCACCTGGACTACGACCTCCAGCGGTTCGGCCCGTCGTCCCCGCAGGCGGTGAAGGCGGCGGCGGACGTGGACCGCGCGCTGGCGCCGTTGCTGGCCGATGTCGCGGACGCCACCGTGGTCGCGTTGTCGGAGTACGGCATCACGGACGCGCGCCGGCCGGTGAACGTCAACCGCGCACTGCGCGCCGCCGGTCTGCTGGAGGTCCACACGCAGGCCGGGATGGAGTACCTGGACCCGTGGACGTCCCGGGCGTTCGCGGTGGCCGACCACCAGGTCGCGCACGTGTACGTCGCCGACCCGGCCGACGTGCCGCGCACCAGGGCCGTGCTCGCCGAGCTGCCCGGCGTCGACGTGCTGTACGACCGCGAGGGGCAGGCGGCCGTCGGACTGGACCACGAACGGTCCGGTGAGCTGGTCGCGGTCGCCGAGCCGGACGCGTGGTTCACCTACTACTACTGGACCGACGACAACCGTGCGCCGGACTTCGCCCGTGGCGTGGACATCCACCGCAAGCCCGGCTACGACCCGGCGGAACTCTTCTTCGACCCGGCCGACCCGCTCGCGAAGGCCAGGGCGGGGCTCAACCTGGCCCGCAAGAAGCTCGGCCTGCGGTACGCGATGAACGTCGTGCCGCTGGACCCGTCGTGCGTGCGCGGCACGCACGGCAGATCGCCCGACCGCGCGGCCGACGGCCCGGTGCTGCTCTGCTCGGACCCGGCGGTGCCGCCGTCGGTCGAGCGCACCGGGCGCGTCGCCGCGACCGAAGTACGGAACCTGTTGCTAGCGCTGCAGGGCATGCCCGCAGAGGAGTTCAGCCGATGACCAGACCGCTCACGTCACGCCCCACCCGGCGGGAAAGCCACCTGACGGCGGTCCCCGCGGTGCGCCAGGACCACACCGTGGCCGTCGGCAAGGAACCCACGGCCGCCACCCGCCGCCTGCTGCGGCTCATGGGCACCGGCGCCACCGACCGGGCGATCGCCCGCGAGCTCGACGTCAGCCTGCGCACCCTGCACCGGCGGATCGCGCGGCTGCAGTCGTTGCTCGGCGTGCAGTCCCGGTTCCAGCTCGGCGTGCTCGCCGCGGAGCTGGAGTGGCTCGTGGTGTCCCCGCCTCGGCAGGCCGTGGGCGAGTGAGAACGGGCCCGCCGGCCGCTGTGGGACGCGGCAGCGGCAGGCGGGCCTCCCTCCTGCTCGCCACGCAGATGCCGGAGAGGTGCGGAGCGAGGGGGTCAGCGGCGGTTGGCCACCGCCTCCTGCAACAACGACAGCGCCTGCTTCGCCACCACGTTGAACATGCCCATCGTCGTGTCACGCGTGCCGAGCACGACCAGCAACGTGTCGGCGTCGACACCGAACACCCCGGCCTGACCGGAGTCGCCCTCGAAGAACACCGCCCGCGGGCTGCCGACACCGGCCTGCGCGGTGAACTGGTTCGCGAGACCCGCCGCCGCCGCGGCCATCGCCGCCACGCCGTCGTCCTGGACGCCGCGGGTGACGGCGCACAGCACCAGGCCGTCCCTGGTGGCGACCAGCACGCCGTTGATCGCGATCGAGTCGATCGACCCGTGGACCTCCGCCAGCGCCTCGGTCATGACCTTCGCGTCGGTGCCCGGCAGGGGAGTGGTGACCGGGCCGTGGCTCGGTGTCGTCGCCCCGCGCCGGCGCGTCGGCAGGGCTTCCGGGGACGACGACGGGTGGATGAACATCTCGTTCACACCGTCAGGTCGGCTTCGATGGCCCTCAGGCTGTGCCTGGCGAGGGCCAGGTTGGCCCGCTCCCGGTCCAGCACGAGGTACAGGAAGAGCATCGACGAGCCCCGCTTGCCCGGGGAGAGCAGCCGGATCAGGTGGTACTGGCGCTGCAGGGTGATCAGGATGTCCTCGATCTCGTCGTTCAGCTTGAGCGCCGAGATGACCCGCTGCTTGGACCGCACGACCTCGGTGTTCCCGGCCGCCGCCACCTCCAGGTCGAGCCAGTCGCCACCGCCGATCGACCCCAGCGACATCCCGCTGTCGTAGTCGACGAGCGCGGCCCCCACCGCGCCGGTGATGGTCATGGCTTCTTTCAGCGCGGTATCGATGTTCATCCCGGCGATTTCCCCTCGTGCGCGAACGGTCACACGCGGCGACATCTCCCGTGGGCCGCGTGGTGGATCACCTTACGTCGCAGCGAGTCGCCCGGCCATGGCCGTTTGGAGCAACGTGTGGACGGTCCGTGCTCCTATGAGGACCGCGCCCAGGACGGCCCAGATCGTCGTCTGATCCCAAACGTTCTGCGGGAGCGGTGCTAAACGTCCTGTGTGGACTTTAGCTGCCGAACGGGGTGTGGCGGTGTTCTGTCATCCCCCGGCCGCCGTCTTGACGCTCGTCCGAAACCGCTGCTCTCATGGGCCGATGAGACCTTGGAAAGCGCTTACCACATTACGCCTGTTGACCTCCGTCCTCCTCGTGGCCGGGCTGCTGACCGCGGGCACGACCGCCGCGCAGGCGTCCACCGCCGGGTTCCGGGGCGTCAACTGGGCCGACCAGCGCGACAACTTCGTGAACGGCGTGCTCTACCCCTCGGGGCTCAGCGCCTCGGACACCTACTCCTCGGCCGCCACCGTCGCCGACCGCGTCGTCGGCGGGCTCTACGCCGTCACCGGCGCGAACACCGTGCGGTTGCCGGTGAACGAGCCGACGGTGTCGACCTACTGGGGCACCTACACCGGTGCGATCGACACGGCGCTCACCAAGGGCAACGTGATCCTCGCGTACTGGGCGCACACCGGTGGCCGGCCGCAGAACCAGGCGGCGTTCCAGCAGATGTGGGACCGGGTGGTCGCCAAGTACGGCTCGCACCCCAACGCCTACTTCGAGGTCATCAACGAACCGCACGGGTACAGCACGGGCGACCTCAACAACATGTACAACGACTGGCTGAACAGGTACTCGTCCGTCCCGCGCGGCCGGGTCGTCCTCGACGGCGCCGGCCTCGCCCAGAACGTCCCCGCGGTCGGCGGCGACAGCCGGCTCAACGGCACCCTGCTCGCCGTGCACGACTACTCGTTCTTCGCCGGCTTCGAGAGCGAGACCGAGTGGGCCGACCACATCGGCAGCTACATCGGCGCCTACGCGAGCCGCACCATCGCCACCGAGTGGGGCGGCGCGATGGGCCCCGGCACCAAGAACGGCGTGTACTTCGACGCGGTTGACTACAGCGTCCCCAGCGGTTCCTACATGGCCGACTACGTCCGCGGTGTCGCCGCGAAGCTGCGCAGCCTCGGCATGGGCAGCGTCTACTGGCCCGGTCTGCGCGACGGCGACTGGTACAGCATGACCACCCGCAGCGGCACCGGCCAGAACACCGCGCTGACGCTGACGAACCCGTCCGGCCTCCAGCAGCTGCGGCACTCCTGGGGCCTCGGCAACAACGGCTCCACCACCGTCGAGATCCGCAACGTCGCGACCGGCTGGTACGTCGACGGCCTCGGCCGCAGCACCGACGCCGCGGCCGGTCAGGGCACCGGCGGCACCAGCGCCAGCCAGCGCTGGGTGGTCGAGAACACCGGTTCGTTCGTGCGCTTCCGCAACACCGTGACCGGCCTGTACCTCGACGGCGCCGGCCGCACCGGCAACGGTTCCGACACCGGCCAGCGCGCGAGCAGCACCGCCACGAGCCAGCAGTGGGCCGTGGTGACCGGCAAGGCCAGGGGCAACGACGTCCGCATCCGCAACCGCGCCACGGGGCTCTACCTCGACGGCATGGGACGCACGGCGACGGCGGCGAACCTCGGCCAGTGGGCCGACAGCAACAGCACGAACCAGCAGTGGCGGATCCTCCCGGCGGGCTGAGCCGGTCACCGCGGAATTCGCCTCGGGCCGATTCCTTGACGCTGGGGAAGGTGGCGTGGTCACCTTTCCCACGTGTATCGAAGCGCTTCGATTTCGGATTCGGCGCTGTGGTTTCGCTCGCCGGCAGCGGTGTGGGAGGAAGCCCTGCCGCTGGGCACGGGCCGGCTGGGCGCTATGGCGTTCGGCGGTGTGCGCACGGAGCTGTTCCAGCTGAACGACGACCGGTTGTGGACCGGTGGGCCGGTCGCCGCGGTGGCGGGTGATCCGGCGGTGGTGGAACGGGCCCGGCGGCTCGCGCTGGCGGGGGATGCCGTCGGGGCGGAGGAACTGCTCAAGGCGGTGCAGGGCCCGGACACGGCCCGGTACCTGCCGCTCGCGGACCTGCGGTTGGAGCTGCGGGTCGGGGACGCTGCCGTGGAGGACGCGGCGGCGGAGGGGTACGAGCGGCGGCTGGACCTCGCGACCGGGGTCTACTCGGTGCGCTGCCGGGCCGGTGGCGCCGGGGTGGTGCGGGAGGCGGTGTGCCACCCCGGGTTGCACGTGCTGGCGTGGCGGGTGCGGGTGGACCGGCCGGTCGAGGTCGGGGTGCGGCTCGACAGCGCGCTGGCCGCGGAGGAGTTCGCGGACGGGGACGTGGTGGGGCTCGCCGGTGCGGTGGGCATGGCCTACGCCGCCGCAGTCCTCGTCGACCGGACCGACCACGCTGACCACACCGACCGGACCGACCGCGACGCCCCGCACACCGTCACCGTCTACGTGGCCACCGAAGCCGGCCACCGCGGCCCCGCCACCGACCCCGAACGCGACCCCGCCGTGTGCGCCCGGCTCACCACCGACCGCGTGCGGCGGGCCCGTGCGCTCGGCTGGTCCCGGTTGCGCGAGGAAGCCGTTGCCGCACACCGGGAGCTGTTCGACCGGGCCGACCTCGACCTCGGGCCTGCGCCGGACCTGCCCACCGACGAACGGATCGCGGCGCCCGACCCCGCGCTGGCCGCGCTGCTGTTCCGGTTCGGCCGGTACCTGCTGATCACGAGCTCACGGCCGGGCACGCTGCCCGCCAACCTCCAGGGCGTCTGGAACCCGCACGTCGACCCGCCGTGGCGCGGCAACTACACGCTCAACATCAACCTGCAGATGAACTACTGGCCCGCCGAGGTCACCGGTCTGCCCGAGTGCCACGAGCCGTTGCTGGAGTTCGTCGAACGGCTTGCCGTCCGGGGCGAACAGGTCGCACGTGAGCTGTACGGCCTGCCCGGCTGGACGGCGCACCACAACAGCGATCCGTGGTGCCCCGCCACGCCGGTCGGTGCGGGCGCGGGGGACCCGGCGTGGGCGAACTGGCCGTTGGCCGGGGCGTGGCTCGCGCTGCACCTGTGGGAGCACTACGAGTTCGGCGGGGACAAGGGGTGGTTGCGCGAGCGGGCGTGGCCGGTGGTGCGCGGGGCCGCCGAGTTCTGCGCCGGCTGGCTCGTCGAGCACGACGGCGGGCTCACCACCGCGCCGTCGACGTCGCCGGAGAACCACTACCTCGACAGCGCCGGCCGTCCGGTCGCGGTGGGTGTCGGGTCCACAATGGACCTCACGCTCACCGGTGAGCTCCTCGCCCGTCTCGTCGAGGCCGCCGAGGTGCTCGGAGTCGAGGACGAGATCGTGCGACGGTCGAGGGAGCTCCTGCCACGGCTGCCTTCCCCGCCGATCGGCAGCCGCGGGCAGCTGCTGGAGTGGGCCACCGAGCTGCCGGACGCCGAACCGGGTCACCGGCACGTGTCGCACCTCGTCGGCCTGTACCCCGGCAACCGGATCGACCCGCACCGCACACCGGAGCTCGCGGCGGCGGCACGAGAGGCGTTGCTGGAACGCGGTGACGCGGGCACGGGGTGGTCGCTCGCCTGGAAGACGGCGCTGTGGGCCCGGCTCGGCGACGGTGACCGCGCCGGGGAGCTGCTGGCGCTCTTCCTCACCGACGTCACCGCGGAGGGCGCGCACGGCGGTGGTGTCTACCGCAACCTGTTCTGCGCCCACCCGCCGTTCCAGATCGACGGCAACCTCGGCATCACGGCCGCGATCGCCGAGATGCTGCTGCAGAGCCACACCGGCGAGCTGCGCGTGCTGCCCGCACTGCCACCGGCCTGGCGGCGCGGCTCGGTGCGCGGGCTGCGGGCCCGCGGCGGGCTCACCGTCGACATCGGCTGGGACGACGGGGAGCTGACCGGCGTGGTCGTGCGCGGTGGTGAGGCGCGGACGGTCGCGGTGCGGTACCGCGACCGCCTCTTCCACCTGGACGTGACCTGATCACACCACCGTGCAGGCGAACCCGTTGAGGCTGAACGCACGCGGCGCGGTGTTGGTGCTGCCACCGCTGGCGGTGAACCCGGCCGGCACCGTCCTGCCGCGCGGGATCGCCTGGTTGTAGGACACGGCGGTCGCGGACACGTCGGCGCCCGTCTGCCGGTGCGTCGCGTTCCACATCTCCGTCACCGTCTGGCCGTTGGCGAACTTCCACCGCAACGTCCAGCCGGTGACGTCGGTCGTGCCGGTGTTGCGGATGGTGACGTCGGTGCGGAACCCGCCGGGCCACGAGTTCGTGACGCGGTACTCGACCGAGCAGCCGGTCACCGGCTGCGGCGCGGCCGGCGTGGTCGTGGCCGGCGTCGGGACGACCGGGTTTGGGGCCGGCGGCGGGACCGGGGTGCTCGGCCGGACGCACGGCGGCCCCCACCGGCCGAGGCCCTTCGCCGACGCGGACGCCTCGGCCTCGCGCAGCACGCGGTCGTCGCCCGCCTCGCTGCGCACCATGCCGAGCTCGACGGCCAGCACCGCGTAGTCCGTGCCGTCGGCCAGCCGCAGCGACCCGGTCGACGTCGACTCGACCGGCTTCTCCAGCAGCACCGTCCGCGCGAACGCCGTGGCGGCGTCCGACCAGCACGCGTCGGGCTCGGCCAGGCCCTCGACCTCGACCTGCTCGCCGTCGGAGAGCTGCACGGTCCGCACGTCCGGGACCCGTTGCACGGTCGTGGTCAGCGCCTCCTTGCGCGGCGGCTCGATGGTGGGGACCTCGGCCTGCACCGGCTGGGCCGGTGGTGCCGGCGGCTCGTCGTCGCCGCAGGCGCTCGCCGCGCCGGCGACCAGGACGGCCACGACCAACAGCGATGCGACGGGTCTTGTCCTGACGGCGCCCAGTAGTTTTCTCATCGTCCCTCTGCGGCAAGGAGCCGTCGGCGCTCGTACCACAACCGGTTCGGCCGAACGGCTGATCTCGTCACGGCAGGCTACGTCGCACGTCCAAGGCGCGGAAGAACTTTCACGTTATTGGAATGCGCGTTGTCGTTCGACGCATTCGAGTCGAATTGCATCGAACGCGGACGGGAAATCGTTGTCAGAGAACGGCGGTGCTGCCGCGGTCGGTGAGCCGGGGTTGCAGCAGCCGCACCTCCGGCGCGTGGTCGTGCGCGAGGCGGCTCATCACCATCTCGACCGCGATGGCGCCCAGCTCCTGCGCGGGCACGGAGATCGACGTGAGCGGCACGGGCAGGTCCTGCGCGAGGTCGTCAGGGCACAGCGTGATCACCGACAGGTCGCCGGGCACGTCCAGCGAGCGGCGCCGCAGCTCGAGCAGCAGCTGGCCGAGGACCGCCTCGTTGTGCACCACCAGGCCGGTGGTGCCGCGGTCGGGGTGCAGCACCTCGTCCAGGCAGGCCGCGACCGAGTCGTAGCCGGGAGCGCAGGAGTGCACCGACGCGGGCAGGGCACGCCTGGTGGTCTCGCTCTGGAACCCGGCCAGCAGCCGGGCGGCGTAGCTGGTGCCGCGCTCGTAGACCGACGGGTGCGAGCCGATCAACGCGATCGACCGGTGGCCGCGATCGGCCAGGTGCGCCGCCATCTGCCTGCCCGCGCTGGTGAAGTCGAGGTCGACGCAGCTCAGACCGCCGTGGTCGTCGGGCATGCCGATCAGCACCACCGGGGCGTCGACCGCGCGCAGTTCGGGCACCCGCGGGTCCGCGCTCTCGACGTCCATCATGATGATCGCGTCCGCCATGGACCGCGCCGTGACCCGGTGGGCCTCGCCGGGACCCGCCTCCTTGGTCAGCAGCAGCACGTCGTAGTCGTGGCCGCGGGCGGACGCCACGATCGACGACACGAACTGCATGATCACCGGCATGTTCTGGTCCGACCGCAGCGGGACGACCAGGCCGAGCACCTGCGAGCGGTTCGACGCGAGTGCGCGCGCACCGGCGTTCGGGTGGTAGCCCAGCGCCACGATGCTCTGCTCGACGCGGCGCTTGGTCTCCTCCGAGATGCTCCGCTTCCCGCTGAGCACGTACGACACCGTGCTCATCGAGACGCCGGCGTGGCGGGCGACCTCTTTGATGGTGATCATGCCCGCCCTTCGGGTTCGCCACGAGTGGTGGCGATCATCGTAGTGCGCGCGGAACGGCGTCGCGCAGACGTCCGGCGGCTCCGGCGCGGCCCTCGCGGCACCACCCGGCGGTCGAACAGCGGTGGGCATTCGTCGAAATCGTCGAACGGAAGTCGTTCTCTTGACGCCCGCGTTTCGACTGTGTCACGGTACTGAACCACGTTCGAAGCGCTTCGATTTGCGGAGGTGTCGACGTGGTCACCATTGTTGACGTGGCGAGGCACGCGGGAGTCGCGCCCAGCACCGTTTCCTACGTGCTCACCGGCAACCGCCCGGTCTCGGCCGACACGAGGGTCCGGGTGCGGGAGAGCATCCAGCTGCTGGGCTACCACCCGCACGCGGGCGCACGGGCGTTGGCGAGCAGCCGCTCGAACGTGATCGGCCTGGTCCTGCCGCTGCGCGAGGGCGTGCAGCTGCCGGTGGTCATGCGCTTCGTCACCTCCGTCGTCACCGCCGCCCGCCAGCACGACATGGACGTGCTGCTGGTGACCGCCGACCAGGGCGCCGCGGGACTGCGGCGGCTGGCGAACGGCGCCAGGGTCGACGGGTGCGTGGTGATGGACGTCGGCCTGGACGACGAGCGCCTGCCGGTGCTGCGCGAGCTGGGCCGCCCGGCCGTCCTGCTCGGGCACCCGGCCGCGGTCAAGGGCCTGACCTGCGTCGACCTGGATTTCGAGGCGGCGGGCGCGCGGTGCGTCGACCACCTCGCAGAGCTTGGTCATCGCAGCATCGGGTTCCTCGGCGCGCCGAGCGTGGTCTACGCGCGCAATACCGGCTTCGCCCAGCGGACGCTGGCGGGGTTCAGCTCCGCGGCCATGCGGCGCGGTGTCGCGTCGACCGCGTTGCCCGCCGAGCCGCGGTACGACTCGGTGCACGCCGTGGTGGGCACGCTGCTGCGGGAGCTGCCGCGGATGACGGCGCTGGTCGTGCACAACGAGGCCGTGCTCGGCTGGGTGCTGGAGTGCCTGCGCGCTGAAGGCAGGCGAGTGCCCGACGACGTGGCCGTGGTGGCGATCTGCCCCGACGAGCTCGCCGAACGGCTGCGGCTCACCTCGGTCCAGCTGCCGGCCGAGGCGCTGGGGCGGCGGGCCGTCGAGCTGCTGGTCACCAAGCTGAACGGCCAGCAGGCGCCGCCGCTGACGCTGCTGCCGCCGAACCTGTCCGTGCGCACCGGCCCGCAGCGCCTGAGCTGATTCGCAGGTGGTTTTGCCGCAAATGCGGTCGAACGATTTCGCGCGGTTGTATTCGATCTGTTCGATGTTAGCTTCGTGGTGAACCGCTTCGACGCCGGCGGTGCGGATTCCGTTCAACGCAGCACGGAAGGAATCGGACATGTACGGGAAAGCGCGTTATCTGGTTCTCGCGGTCGTCGCCGCTCTGACGGTGTCGCTGGGCGCCGGCACCGCACTCGCCGCGACCTGGAGCTCGACCGACCGGTGGGGCACCTGGTCGAACGGCGGGTACACGGTCCGCAACAACGTGTGGGGCAACGGGTACGGCCCGCAGACCGTCTGGGCCAACTCCTACAGCAACTGGGGCGTGTGGTCGAACCAGCCCAACACCGGTGGCGTGAAGTCGTACCCGCACTCGGAGAAGATGGTGAACCGCAGGCTCAGCTCGCTGGGCAGCCTGCGCAGCAGCTTCAACGTCAGCTACCCGAACGCCGGCTCGTACACCACCGCGTACGACATCTGGGCGAACAACAACGCCTACGAGATCATGCTGTGGATGAACAAGGTCGGCAACGTCGGCCCGATCGGCTCGTGGCAGGCCTCGGCCACCGTGGGCGGTCACAGCTGGAACGTCTACCGCGGTTCCAACGGCCACAACGAGGTGTTCTCGTTCGTCCGCACGTCCAACACCGGTGCCGGGACCGTGGACGTCAAGGCGGTCATGGACTGGATCCGCGGCCGCGGCTGGTTCGGTGACGTGACGGTGGGTGCCGTGCAGTTCGGCTACGAGATCACCTCGTCCAGCGGTGGCCTCAACTTCGCCACCAACAGCTACTCGGTGTCCGTGGGCTGACCGCCCGGAAACGCGTGGCCCACCGGTGTTCCCGGTGGGCCACGCGGAGTTCGTGCGGAGAACGGGCTCACCCGGCGTCGGGCACCAGCCCGCGCTCGTGCAGCCACTCCAGCTGGACCGCGGCGTTGGAGCCGTACCCGCCGCCGTGGTCGGCGAACTGCCACACCGTCATCGTCTTGTCCGCACCGGCGTAGCGGTTGAACGCCGCGTACACGGTGGACGGTGGGCAGACCGGGTCCATCAGCGCGACGCTGAACAACGCGGGCGCGGTGGCGCGCCGGGCGAAGTGGGCACCGTCGAAGTAGGACAGCGTCGCGAACGCCGGGTCGACGCGGTGCCGGCTGTGCAGGCGCAGGTACTCGGCCACCTCCGGGTACGGGCCGTCGGCGGTGATGTCCACCGCGCGCCGGAAGTGGCACAGGAACGGCACGTCCGGCAGCGCCGCCGCCACCCGGTCGCCCAGCAGCCCGGCCACCGCGATCGTCAGCCCACCGCCCTGGCTGCCGCCCGCGACGACCACCCGGCCGGGGTCCACCCCCGGCAGCTGCGGCAGCGCGTCCACGGCGCGGGCGCAGTCGGTCATCAGCCGCCGGTAGTAGTGGTCGTCGGGGGAGTCGATGCCGCGGGTCAGGAAACCCTTGACCCACTGGGTTCCGCCGCTCGCGTGGCGGTCAGGGGTGTCGTGGCCCTGGCCGCGGCTGTCCACGACGAGCTGGGCGCAGCCGGCGGCGGAGAACAGCAGGTGGTCGGTGGGCACGCCGCGCCCGCAGCTGTAGCCGAGGTAGGTGACGACGACGGGCAGCGGGCCGTCGGCGCCGCGCGGCAGCAGCAGCCAGGCCGCGACCGGGTCGCCGTTCCAGCCGGGGAAGCGGACGTCGTAGGCCTCGACGGTGCGCAGCCGGTACCGGTCGGTCACGCGCTCCGCGGTCACCGCGCCGTCGTGCGAACGCGCCTCGGTCAGCGTGCGCTCCCAGAACGCGTCGAAGTCCGGTGGCGCCGGCAGGTCCGGGTGGTACGCGGTGAGCTCGTCGAGCGAGAGGTCCGTCAGCGGCATCGCAGCTCCTCACAGGGGAAGGTGGTGGCCCGTCCCCGCCGAGCGACGGGCCACCGGTCCCGGCCAGGCCGCGCGGCCTGGAGAAAGGTGGTGGCCCGCCTCCGCCGGTTCGGCGGGCCACCGGTCTCAGGCGGATCCGAAGCGGAACGCGGTCAGCCGGAACGAACCGCGCAGCGTCACCCGCAGATCCTGGACTCCGGTCACGGGTGCGGACAACGCCGCCGACACCGTCGTCCACCGGTAGCGGTCACCGGTGGAGGGCACGGGGAGCTCCGCGAGCAGGTCCTCGCCGGTCCAGAACGCGACACGGGCGTCCGGTTCGTCGTTCTCCGCCGCGACCTCCGCCTCGACGCGGACAGCGCCGGAGAGGTCGGTGGAGCGGAACCACAGCGTCGCCGCACCGGCCGCGGGCGTGACCGCGTCACCGTCCACACGGGTGGCGTCCGCGAGGGTGGCGCTGTCGTAGTCGTCGAAGTCCACGGCGAGCACCCGCCGGTCGACACCGGCACGCGGTGCGGGAGCCGGGCCGGCCACCGCGAGCGGGGCGGTGAGCACGACGTCCTCGGCCGACCGGGCGACGAGCAGCTCGTAGCGGCCGGGGTCGGTGGTGAACGCACCGGTCGCGACGTCCCAGTGGGCCAGCCGGTCGGTGGACAGCCGGAACGCCAGCACGCGGCTTTCCCCCGGCGCCAGCACGACCTTGCGGAAGTCGGCGAGCCGCAGCCGCGGTGCCTCGTAGCGCGCGTCGAGTGCGCGGACGTAGAGCTGCACGACCTCGCTGCCGGTGCGGTCGCCGGTGTTGGCGAGCGTCACCGAGACGTCGACCGCGCTGTCCGCGGTCAGCGTGTCCGCGGACAGGAACAGGTCGCGGTGCTCGAACCGGGTGTAGGACAGGCCGTGGCCGAACGGGTACAGCGGCGCTGCCCGGTGGTACTGGTAGGTCCAGCCCGCCTTGACGACGTCGTAGTCGAGCGGGTGCGGCAACTCGTCGTCGCCGCGGTACCAGGTCTGCGGCAAGCGCCCGGCGGGCTCGGCCTCGCCCAGCAGCACGGCGGCGACCGCGCGGCCTGTCTCCTGCCCGCCGTGGGACGTCCACACCACGGCGGGCAGGTGCTCGTCGGCCCAGTCGAGGGCGTAGGGGTAGCTGCTCATCACGACCAGCGCGGTGTCCCTGCGGACCCCGGCGACGCGGCGCAGCAGCGCTTCCTGCGACTCCGGCAGCGCGATGCCCGCGCGGTCCTGGGTCTCGCGGCCACCGATCAGCGGCTGGTTGCCCAGCACCACCACGGCGACGTCCGCCGACAACGCCGCCGCGACCGCGTCCGCGGTGCCGTCGCGCAGCACCTCGCGTTCCCAGCGCTCGGCGGTCTCCGCAGACTCCGCGGTGACGGTGACGTGGCCGTCAACCGGGTCGACGACGGCGTATCGGCCCGTGAGCACGCTCTGCAGCAGCACCGGACCATCGGCGGGCACGAGGCGGAACGTCTCGCTGACGTCCCAGCTCTTGATCTGCTCCTGGTCCGCGGCCAGCGTCCCGTCCTCGCGCCGGAGGCTCAGGTAGCGCCGGGTCTCCGCGGACCGCAGGGTCAGCACGCCGTCGCCCCAGTCGAGGATGTCGAACGCGGTCTTGCCGAGCAGGTCGCCGGTGGTGCGCGAGCGCAGCGCGACCCGGTCGGCGCCGTTCGCGACGACCACCTCGCCGCCGTAGGTCCCCAGCACCGCCGAGAACCCGTCCGCCACCGTGACCTGGTACGGGAACGTGCCGCTGTACCAGTCCTCGCACAGCGTGTCGGCGAACGGCCCGATGACGGCGACCCGCGGTGAGGCGGCCGCGTCGATGGGCAGCAACCCGGTGTTGCGCAACAACACCACCGACTCCGTCGCCGACCGCAGCGCCAGCGCGCGGTGCTCGGGGCAGTCGACCACCTCGGGCCCGATCGCGGAGTACGGGTCGAGCTCCGGGTCGAACTCGCCCAGGCGGAAGCGGAGCTCCAGCTGCCTGCGCACCGCGCGGTCCACATCGGACTGGTCGATCAGCCCGCGCCGCAGCGCCTCGCGCAACCGGCCGACCGGGACCGCGCTGTCCTGCCCGTGGTCGGTGAAGCTGTCGATGCCCGCTTTCAGCGCGGCGGCGTGGGACTCGGCGTGGTCGTGGAAGTAGTGCTCGGGGTCGACCAGGTTGGACGGTGCCTCGGCGTCGCTCACCACGAACAGCTCACGGCCGGTCGGCTCCGCCCAGCGGCGCAGCTCGGTGCCCAGCAGCGGGCTGACGTGGCACGGGCGGCCGTTGACCAGGTTGTAGCCGGCCATCGCGCCGGTGGCGGCACCGGAGGCGACCACCGGCCGGAACGCCGCCAGGTCGTACTCCTGCAGCACCCGCGGGCGCAGGCCGGACGAGGTGGTGCAGCGGTCGTCCTCGTTGTTGTAGGCCAGGAAGTGCTTGAGCACGGGGGCCGTGCGCAGGAACCGGTGGTGGTCGCCCGCGAGACCGCGGCAGAACGCCGTCCCGAGCCGCGCGGTGTGCAGCGGGTCCTCGGAGTAGCCCTCCTCGTTGCGGCCCCAGCGCGGGTCGCGCAGCAGGTTCAGCACCGGCGCCCACGCCTGGAGGCTGTTCGTGCCGGTGCCGACCGCGGTCGGGCGGTGGTAGTGGAACGCACGCAGCTCCACCGCGGTGGCCTCGGCGACGTGGTGCACCAGCTCCTCGTCCCACGTCGCACCCAGCCCCACGGCCTGCGGGAACACCGTGGCCTGCCCCAGCCAGGCGACGCCGTGCAACGCCTCCGTCCCGGTGCGGAACGCGGCCAGGCCGAGCCGGGGTACGGCCGGCGAGTACTGGTGCAGCATCGCGAGCCGCTCGTCGGGCGTGAGGCGCCCGAGCAGGTCGTCGATGCGCTTGCGCGTCGGGAGCGACGGGTCGCGGAAAGGCAGCCGATCGACGGCGGACACAGCCTCGGAAACCACGTGGTGACCCCTCCGGGTTGGCGCGTGCAGTGAAGCGTTTCGACGGTGGCACGCTTGGGTTTCTGCTGTCAACGGTCTTGTCTCGTGCGATCTGCGTCACTACTGTGCCGGGCATCTGTTTAAGCGCTTCGACACTTCGACGACGAAGGATCGGATCCGTCATGGGCATCGAGTTGAACCGCAGGAACTTCCTGAGCGCCGCCGTCTCCGCGGCCGGTCTCGTCGCGGTGGGGCCGCTGCTGTCGGCCTGCGGGGGCAGCGCGGCGCAGCGCGCGGGGGTGAACTCCGGGGCCGGGCTCCAGGCCGCGTTGCCCGCCCACGTGCCGAACACGGCGATCAAGCCGGACATCCCGTCCGTGGCGGGCGGTCCCGACGTGCTCACGAAGCCCGGGTTCCTCGGCTACCCGGCCGACCGGGTCGCGACCGTGCCCGGTGTGCCCGGCGCGGGTGGCCGGTACGCGGCGGTGACACCGCTGTGGGGCACCACCCCGCCCGCGGACAACTCCTTCTACCAGGCCATGAACAAGGCACTGGGCGTCGAGCTGCAGATGAAGCCCGCCGACGGCAACACCTACAACACCATCGTCTCGACGATGACCGCGGCGAAGAAGCTGCCGGACTGGATTCAGCTGCCCGCGTGGTGGAACGCGAACTTCAACACCGGCGGCCTGGCCGGCAGCCAGCTTGCCGACCTCACCCCGTACCTGGCCGGCGACAAGGTGAAGAAGTACCCGAACCTGGCCGCCATCCCCACCGCGGCCTGGCGGGCCGGCGCGTGGGGCGACAAGCTCTACGGCATTCCGTGCGTGTCCTCGGGGTTCGAGATCGCGGGCACCACGTACTACCGGCGTGATGTGCTGGAGGCCAAGGGCATCACCGCGGACCAGGTCAAGTCCGCCGACGACCTGATGAACCTCGGCAAGGAGCTGACCGACGCGAAAGGCGGTGTCTGGGCGTTCGGCGACGTCTGGACCTACCTCTTCACCACCTTCGGCGCACCGCTGAAGTGGAAGGTGGACGGCGGCAAGCTCGTCCACAAGTACGAGACCGAGGAGTTCTTCGCCGCCCTCGACTGGCACCACCGCCTCGCGACCGCGGGCTACGTGCACCCGGACTCACTGGCCGGCGACTCCGCGGGCACCACCCGGTTCTACGCGGGCAAGGCGCTGATCACCGGCGACGGCATGGGCGCGTGGAACCTCGCCGACCACCAGTCCGGCCGGGCCGCGAACCCGAACTACCGGCGCGGCGCGTTCAACGTCATCGCCGCCGACGGCACGAGCAAGCCGCGCGTCGACATGGGCCCGTCCACCAGCATCCTCAGCTACCTCAACGCCTCACTGAAGCCGGAGCAGGTCGAGGAGCTGCTGGCCGTTGCGAACTACCTGGCCGCACCGTTCGGCTCCGCCGAGTACACGATGGTCAACTTCGGCGTCGAGGGGACCCACTTCACGACGGTCGACGGCGTGCCGACGCCCACGGAGGCGGGCAAGAAGGAGGTCCAGGCGCTGACCTACCCGTTCCTGGCCTCGTCGCCGGCCGTGGTCAGCAACCCCACCGGCGACAGCGTCACCAGGGACCACACCGCCTGGCAGAACGCGAACGTGCAGACGCTCGCCAAGCCGGTGTTCTGGAGCATGAACGTCAGCATGCCGCAGGCGCAGGCCACCGCGGAGGCCGCGCAGGCCGTCGAGGACACCGTCAAGGACTGCTACCGCGGCAAGAAGAAGGTGCAGGACGTCAGGGACGCCGTCGCGACCTGGAAGACCAGCGGCGGCGGTGACCGGCTGATCGCGTGGATGGACGAGAACGTCCTGCAGAAGCACGGCACGGGGCAGTGACCACGCTCGGGGCGCGCCGCCGCGGCCGGCCGGCACGGCTGGGCTGGCGGGCCAGGTTGCTGCGGGACCGTTCGCTGGTCCTGATGACGCTGCCCGCGGTCCTGCTGTTGCTGGTGTTCAACTACGTGCCGCTGTTCGGCGTCGTCACCGCGTTCCAGGAGTACGACCCGCTCTCCGGTGTCTCCGGCAGCCCGTGGGTGGGCTTCTACCAGTTCGAACGGCTCTTCGCCGACCCGTTGTTCTGGGGCGCGGTGCGCAACACGCTCTACCTCAGCTTCGTGCAGCTGGTCCTGTTCTTCCCGGTGCCGATCGCGCTGGCGCTGCTGCTGAACTCCGTGCTGAGCGAACGGGTCCGCAACTTCATCCAGTCCGTGGTCTACCTGCCGCACTTCTTCTCGTGGGTGCTGGCGATCACGATCTTCCAGCAGATGCTCGGCGGCGCCGGCGTGCTCAACCAGTTCCTGCGCGGCAACGACCTGGCGACCTGGGACGTGATGACGAACCCGGACACCTTCGCGTTGCTCGTCACCGCGCAGGTGGTCTGGAAGGAGGCGGGCTGGGGCATCATCGTGTTCCTGGCCGCCCTCGCCGCGATCAACACCGACCTCTACGAGGCGGCCGCCGCCGACGGTGCCGGGCGGTGGCGGCGGCTGTGGCACATCACGCTGCCCGGCCTGCGCGGCGTGATCGTGCTGATGCTGGTGCTGCGCCTGGGCAACGCGCTGACCGTCGGGTTCGAGCAGTTCCTGATCCAGCGGTACGCGGTCGGCCACGACACGGCCGACGTGCTGGACACCTTCTCGTTCTACTTCGGCATCGCCACCAACGACTACAGCTACGGCGCGGCGGCGGGGTTGTTCAAGAGCGTGATCTCGCTGCTGCTCATCTGGGGTGCGAACAAGCTGGCGCACGCCTTCGGCGAAGACGGGTTGTACCGGAGATGACACTCGCGATCGAACGCACCGGCGGCGACACGGCCGCGGAACCCCTCGCACCGCAACCGGTCCGCAAGCGGCGCAGGAACGAGCGCCCGGTCTGGGAGGAGCCGCCGACCGTCGCGGGCGAGACGGCCAAGGGCATCACGCTGGGCGGGGTGCTGCTGGTCATGCTGGTCCCGCTGTGGATCGTCGTGCTCACCAGCCTGTCCACCCAGGGCGCGGTGAACCGGGCCGGTGGCCTGGTGATCTGGCCGGACGGCCTGACCCTGGAGACCTACCGGGTGATGCTCAGCGACGTGACGGTGCGCAACGCACTGGTGGTCAGCCTCGGCATCACGCTGGTCGGCACGGCGGTGTCGATGGTGGTGTCGGTGCTGTGCGCCTACGGGCTGTCCCGGTCGCGGTCGTTCGGGCACCGGTTCCTGCTGTCGCTGCTGATCGTCACGATGTTCGTCAACGGCGGCCTGATCCCGACGTTCCTCGTCGTCACCGGCCTCAGCGGGTACGGGCAGCTGTGGTCGCTGGTCCTGCCGAGCGCGGTGTCGGTGTTCAACATCCTGATCCTGCGGGCGTTCTACTCCAGCACCTCGGCCGACCTGATCGAGGCCGCGCGCATCGACGGCGCGGGGGAGTGGCGGATCCTGTGGTCCATCGTGCTGCCGACCTCGCGGGCGGTGACCGCGGTGATGGCGTTGTTCTACGGCGTCGGTTACTGGAACTCGTTCTTCAACGTGATGCTGTACATGCCGACGGACAGCGAGAAGTGGCCGTTGCAGTACGTGCTCTACACCTACGTCAGCCGCGGTAACGGGATGCCCGGCTCGGTCAACAACGGCTTCGGTGACGCGCTGTCGCAGACCGCGCCGCTGTCGCTGCAGATGGCCGTGGTCGTGCTGACGCTCGTGCCGTTGCTCGTCGTCTACCCGTTCGTGCAGAAGCACTTCCGCACGGGTGTCCTGACCGGTGCTATCAAGGGCTGAGAACTCATGGTGACCATTGCCGACGTGGCCAGGCACGCGGGCGTGTCGTCCAGCACGGTGAGCTACGTGCTGAGCGGCAAGCGCGCCATCTCCGAGGAGACCCGCAACCGGGTGCGCAGCGCCGTGCAGCAGCTGGGCTACCACCCGCACGCCGGTGCGCGGGCGCTGGCCGCGCGGCGGTCGCACATCATCGCGCTGATGGTGCCGCTGCGCACCGACGTGTACGTGCCGGTGATGATGGAGATCGCGATCGCCGTGACCGTGGCGGCCCGCCAGCACGGCTACGACGTCCTGCTGATCACCAACGACGAGGGCCCGGACGGGGTGCGCCGCATCGGTGCCAGCGGACTGGCCGACGGCGTGATCGTGATGGACGTCGAGATGGACGACGAGCGCATCCCCGTGCTGCGCGGCCAGGGCACCCAGGCCACGCTGATGGGCCTGCCGTCCGACACCCGCGGGCTGTCCTGCGTGGACCACGACTTCGTGGCCGCGGGCGCGCAGTGCGCCGACCACCTCGCGGACCTCGGTCACCGCGAGGTCGCGTTCATCGGCTACGGCTCCGGTGTCTACCACCGCCACGCCGCCTACGCCGAACGCACGCTCGCCGGGTTCCGCGACCGGGCCGAGCAGCGCGGGCTGCGGTTCCTGCACCGCTCCTGCGAGGGCACCTACGAGTCCACGGCCGGGACGCTGGCCCGCATCCTCGCCGACCGCCCGGCGACCACCGGGTTCGTCGTGCAGAACGAGGGCGCGATCGGCCCGCTGCTCACGTTGCTGCGCACCAGCGGCCGCACCGTGCCCGAGGACGCCTCGGTGATCGCGCTGTGCCAGGACCAGCTCGCCGAGCAGTTCGCGCCGCGGCTCACCGCGGTGACCGGGTCGGCGCAGGAGCTCGGCCGGGTCGCCGTCGAGCAGGTGATGCGCCGGCTGACCGCGGTGAACGACGGTGGCCGGCCGGTCGACGACATGGTGCTGCTGACGCCTGCCCTGACGGTCCGCGAGAGCACGGGACCCGCACCGCGCCCGGCCTGACGCGCCGGCGACCGCACGCCCGACCTTCTCCGCCTCACTCACGAACGCGAGGGAGCTCCCGCATGCCCCACCACTTCCGAGACCTCGGCACCGCACTGGAATGGCGGGCCAAGGGCGAGACCGTGCGCGTCGAGGCCTGGGGCCCGGACGCCGTCCGGGTCAGGGCCACCCCGGGCGGCCCGCTGCTGGACGGCCTGCCGGGTGCGCTGCTGGACGCGCCACCGGAGGGCGGCGCGGCCGAGGTCGAGATCACCGAGCACCGGGCCACCCTCGTCAACGGCCGGATCACGGTCAGGGTGGACGCGCACACCGAGGGCCAGCTCACCCCCGAGCTGGGCGCGTCGGCCGGCTCGCTCACGTTCCTGCGCACGGAGGACGGCAGCGAGCTGCTCGCCGAACAGCCCGCCCACTTCTGGTGGCCGGGACCGCGGCTCGCGACCGCGACGGGCAACGGCTACCACCGGCTCGAACAGCGGTTCCGCGCCTACCCCGGCGAACGCCTCTACGGGCTCGGGCAGCACACCCACGGGCTGCTGGACCAGAAGGGCGCCGTCATCGACCTGGTGCAGCGCAACGCCGAGGTCACCATCCCGCTGCTGGTCTCCGACCGCGGCTACGGCCTGCTGTGGAACTCGCCCGCGATCGGCCGCGTGGAGCTGGCCGAGACCGGCACCCGCTGGGTGGCCGACAGCGCCCGCCAGATCGACTACTGGGTCACCGCGGGGCAGCCCGCCGACGTGTTGCGCGCCTACGCCGACGCCACCGGGCACGCGCCCGAGCTGCCCGAGTGGGCGGCCGGGTTCTGGCAGTGCAAGCTGCGCTACCGCGACCAGGACGAGCTGATGGCCGTGGCACGCGAGTACAAGCGGCGCGGGCTGCCGCTGTCGGTGATCGTCTGCGACTTCTTCCACTGGACGCACCTCGGCGAGTGGCGGTTCGACCCCGCAGAGTGGCCCGACCCGGCCGGGATGGTGCGCGAGCTCGGTGAGATGGGCGTCCAGCTCATGGTGTCGGTGTGGCCGTCGGTGAGCCCGGCGAGCGAGACCTACCACCCGATGCTGGACCAGGGGTTGTTCATCGGCACGGAGTTCGGGCCGATGGCGCACGCCGACTGGCCGGACAAGGGGCTCGGGGCCTACTCCGCGCAGGTCGCGTTCTACGACGCCACCAACCCGCGGGCGCGCGAGTACGTGTGGGACCGCATCCGGCAGGGCTACCACGACCTCGGGATCAAGGTGTTCTGGCTGGACGCCGGCGAACCCGAGCTCAAGCCCGGCCACCAGTACAACCTGCGCTACCACGCCGGTCCCGGCCTGGAGGTCGGCAACCTCTACCCGCGCGAGAACGCCCGCACCGTCCACGACGGACTCACAGCGGCCGGGGAGACCGAGGTCATCTCGCTCAACCGGTCGTCGTGGGCGGGCGCGCAACGCTACGGCGCCGCGCTGTGGTCCGGTGACATCGGCACGGACTTCGCCACGCTGCGCGCCCAGATCAAAGCCGGGCTGAACGTGATGCTGTCCGGCATCCCGTGGTGGACCACGGACATCGGCGGGTTCCACGGCGGCGACCCGGACGACCCCGCCTACCGCGAGGTGCTCGTCAGGTGGTTCCAGTACGGCACCTTCTGCCCGTTGTTCCGGCTGCACGGCTTCCGCGGCTCCGAACAGGTGCTGGAACCCGCGATGACCGGTCTGGCCAACGAGGTCTGGTCCTACGGCGAACAGGCCTACGAGGTCCTCGCCGCGCACCTGCGGCTGCGGGAACGCCTGCGGCCCTACGTGCTGGAGCAGATGCGCACGGCGGCGCGGACCGGTGTCCCGCCGATGCGGCCGGTGTTCCTGGAGTTCCCGGACGACCCGGCGGCGTGGCGGGTGGAGGACGCGTTCCTGCTCGGCCCCGACCTGCTGGTGGCCCCGGTCACCGAGGCGGGTGTGCGGGAACGCGACGTGCACCTGCCCGCGGGCGCGCGGTGGACCGACGCGTGGACCGGCGAGGAGCACGAGGGCGGCCGCACGGTCACCGTCGCGGCGCCGATCGAGCGCATCCCGCTGTTCCTGCGCGACGGCGCGGTGCTGCCGGTGCGCGAGGAGGGCGCATGACGGCACGCCGGCTGACCTACCGGCTCGGCGGGCTCGCGTTCGGCGGCGACTACAACCCCGAGCAGTGGGACGAGCAGGTGTGGAAGGAGGACGACGAGCTGATGCGGCAGGCCGGGGTCAACCTGGCCACGGTCGGCGTGTTCTCCTGGGCGCTGCTGGAGCCGGAGGAGGGCCGCTACGACTTCGGCTGGCTGGACGCGCACCTGGACCGCCTGCACGCAGGCGGTGTGGCGGTCGACCTGGCCACGCCGACCGCCTCGCCGCCGCCGTGGTTCACGCTCGCGCACCCGGACGCACTGCCGGTCACCCAGGACGGCACCCGGCTCGTGCACGGCAGCCGGGACACCTACTGCCTCACCGCGCCCGCCTACCGCGCCGCCGCCCGCCGGATCGCCGCCGCGCTCGCCGAGCGCTACGGCGACCACCCGGCGCTGGCGCTGTGGCACGTGCACAACGAGTACATGACGTTGTGCTGGTGCGAGCACACCGCCGCCGCGTTCCGGGTGTGGCTGCGGGCCCGCCACGGCTCGCTGGAGGCGGTGAACGAGGCGTGGGGGACGGCGTTCTGGAGCCAGCGCTACGGCAGCTGGGAGCAGGTCCTGCCGCCGCGCGCCACCCAGTGGCACCGCAACCCCGGCCACACGCTCGACTTCAGCCGGTTCTTCTCCGACGAGGTGGTCGCGGCCTACACCGAGCAGCGGGACGCGATCCGCGCGCACAGCGACCGGCCGGTGACGACGAACCTGATGATGCCCGCCTACCAGAACGTCGACCTGTGGGCGCTGGGCCGTGAGGTCGACGTGGTGGCGGTCGACCACTACCCGGACCGGCCGGGTCTCGACGCGGCCGCCGACGTGGCGTTCGCCGCGGACCGCGCCCGGTCGTTCGCCGGCGGCGGGCCGTGGCTGCTGATGGAACAGGGCACCAGCACCGTCTACGACCACGGCCGGGTGCTCGCCAAGGAACCCGGTGAGGTCCTGCGGCACTCGCTCGGGCACATCGCGCGCGGTTCCGAGGGGGCGCTGTTCTTCCAGTGGCGCCAGTCGAAGGCCGGTGCCGAGCAGTGGCACTCGGCGATGGTCCCGCACGCCGGGCCGGACAGCCGCGTGTTCACCGAGGTGGCCGAGACGGGCAGGGCCGTCGCGCGACTGGCCCCGCTCGCGGGCTCGACCGTCACCGCGCAGGTGGCGGTGCTGCACGACTCCGACGCCTGGTGGGCCCTGAACGCCGACGGCCTGCCCTCGTCCGACCTCGGCTACCACCCGGCGCTGCGGGCCGCCCACCGCGCGGTCTGGGACGCCGGGGTGGTCGCCGACTTCGCGCACCCGACGGCCGACCTGGGCCGCTACCGGCTCGTGCTGGCCCCGGCGCTGTACCTGCTGTCCGATGCGGGAGCGGAGAACCTGCGGCGTTACGTCGCCCGCGGCGGCACGCTGCTGGTGCAGCACTTCAGCGGCGTCGTCGACGACCGGGCGCACGCCCGGCTCGGCGGCTACCCGGCCGCACCGCTGCGCGCGGCCCTCGGCATCCGGGTCGAGGAGTACCGGCCGCTGCGGCAGGACGAGCGCATCACCCTCTCCGACGGCTCGCACGGCACGGTGTGGAGCGAGTCGCTGCGCACGCGGGGCGCCGAGGCGGTCGTCGAGTACGCCCACGGCGCGCTCGCGGGTTCCCCGGCGCTCACCCGCTACGGCTACGGCGGGGGAGAGGGCTGGTACCTGTCCACCCGCCTTGACGACATTTCTTATCGGGCACTGGTCGCCCGGCTGCTGGACGCCACCGGCGTCGGCCCCGTGCTGCCCGGCCTGCCGCCCGGCGTGGAGGCCGTGACCCGCCAGGGCGAGCACGAGCGTTGGCACGTGGTGCTCAACCACACCACCGAACGCGTGCCGCTGCCGGAGACCGCGCACGACCTGCTGACCGGTGGACCGCTGACCGCGCTGGCGCCCGGAGCGTGCGCCGTGCTGAGGGGAGGACGGCCGTGACCACGATCCGCTGGGGCCACACCGCAATCGAGCACGAGCTGCACGTCACCGAGGACGGGGTGCACCACGCCGGCAGCACGTCACCGCTGGTGGAGATCACGACGGCGGACCACGGCCGGACCTGGTCGAGCAGCCGCCTGGTCGACACCGCCATCGGGGCACGGCTGCGGTACCGCGGCCACCGCGCACTGTCCGAAGAGGACTGGCAGGGGGTCGTCGTCGAGCTGCACGACGAGGTGAGCGGCGTGACCGCGGAGGTGTCCCTCCGTTCCCCCGAGGGCATTCCCGTGGTGCGCGGGGAAGTCCTCGTGCGCAACGACGGGACCGCCCCGCTGCGGCTGGAGTCCGTCACCTCCCTCGTGCTGGGCGGTCTCGGCCCGCTGGCCACCGCCGACGTGCTGCGGGCGGAGAACGACTGGCTCGCGGAGTGCCGGTGGCGCCGGCAGCCCGCCCGCCTGACGGTGCCCGATCGCAACGGCAGGCATCCCGACTACCGCCACAAGGGAGCGGAGGTCGTCGCCGGGCGGGGTGTCTGGTCCAGCTGCGGCCACCTGCCGATGGGCGGCGTCACCGACCGGGCGACGGGCCGCTCGTGGGTGTGGCAGGTCGAGCACAACGGCGGAGGGTGGCGGTGGGAGCTCGGTGAGCAGGACGGCAGCGGCTACGTCGCGCTGTCCGGGCCCGCCGACCTCGACCACGGCTGGAACCGGGTGCTGGCACCGGGGGAGGAGTTCCGCACCGTGCCCGTCGCGCTCGCGTTCAGCGCCGGCGGTGGGCCGGACGACGCGTTCGCCGCGCTGACCCGCTACCGCCGCGTCACCCGGCGGCCGCACACCGACCACGACGACCTGCCGATCATCTTCAACGACTACATGAACTGCCTGATGGGCGACCCGACCACGGCGAAGCTGCTGCCGCTGGTCGACGCCGCCGCCGACGCCGGTGCGGAGTACTTCGTCATCGACGCGGGCTGGTACGCCGAGATCGGCGAGAGCTGGTGGGACGGCGTCGGTGCGTGGCAGCCGTCCCGCACCCGGTTCCCCGGCGGGCTGGGCGAGGTGCTCGACCGAATCCGCGACCGCGGCATGGTGCCGGGGCTGTGGCTGGAACCGGAGGTCATCGGGGTGCGCAGCCCGCTCGCGCGGTCGTTGCCGGACGAGGCGTTCTTCCGCCGCTCGGGCACGCGGGTCGGCGACTGCGGGCGCCACCACCTCGACCTGCGCCACCCGGCCGCCCGCGCCCACCTCGACGAGGTGGTGGACCGGCTGGTCGGCGAGTGGGGCGTCGGCTACCTCAAGCTGGACCACAACGTCGACCCCGGCTCCGGCACGAGCGCGGAGGAGGAGGAGAGTCCCGCGGACGGCCTGCTCGGCCACAACCGGGCGCACCTCGACTGGCTCGACGGCGTCCTCGACCGCCACCCGCACCTGGTGCTGGAGAACTGCGCCTCCGGCGGCATGCGGATCGACCACGCGCTGCTGTCGCGGCTTCAGCTGCAGTCCACGAGCGACCAGCAGAACCACGACCGCTACGCACCGATCGCGGCCTCCGCGCCGACCGCGATCACCCCGGAGCAGAGCGCCGTCTGGGCCTACCCGCAACCGGAGGACTCGCTCGACGAGGTCGCCTTCGGCCTGACGAGCGCACTGCTCGGCCGCATCCACCTCTCGGGCAAGCTCGCCGACCTCACCCCGCCGGCACGAGCGCTCGTCCACGAAGCACTGGCCGTGTACAAGGCGATCCGCGCCGACCTGCCGCGGGCGGTGCCGTCCTGGCCGCTCGGCCTGCCCGGCTGGGAGGACCCGTGGCTCGCGCTCGCGCTGAGCACACCGTCCGCCACCTACCTGGCCGTCTGGCGGCGCGGCGGCGCGGACACCGTGACGCTGCCGTTCCCCGGACTGTCCGATGTGGACGTGGAGCGGCTCTACCCCGCTGACAGCGCCGCGGAGGTGCGGTGGTCGCCCGGTGAGCTCTCCCTGACGCTGCCCGCCGCCCCCTCCGCGGTCCTCCACCGCCTCACCCCACGGGGAGCGTGACCGGTGACCGGCGCCGCCACCCCTGTTCTCGCGGGCATGTACCCCGACCCGAGCGTCTGCCGGGTCGGCGAGGACTACTACCTGGTGTGCTCCAGCTTCGAGTACTTCCCGGGCGTCCCGGTGTTCCACAGCCGGGACCTGGTGCACTGGACGCAGCTCGGCAACGCGCTGGACCGGCCGAGCCAGCTGCTGCTGACCGCGGACACGCCGTCGTCGGCCGGGATCTACGCGCCGACGCTGCGCCACCACGACGGCAAGTTCCACCTGATCGTCACGAGCGTGAGCCACGGCGGCGGGACGGTGGTGTTCACCGCCACCGACCCCGCGGGGCCGTGGTCGGACCCGATCCCGCTGCCCGGCGTGCACGGCATCGACCCGGACCTGGCGTGGGACGACGACGGCACCTGCTGGTGCACGATGGCGGGCGTCCACCAGTACCGCGTCGACCTCGCCACCGGCACCGTCCTCGGCGGCCCGCAGCCGCTCTGGTCCGGCACCGACCGGGCCAAGGCACCGGAGGCACCGCACCTGTACCGGATCGGCCGCTTCTGGTACCTGCTCATCGCCGAGGGCGGCACGGAACGCGGTCACGCGGTCTCGATCGCCCGCGGTCCCGCCCCGGACGGCCCGTTCGAACCCTGCCCCGCCAACCCGGTCCTGACCCACCGCGGCACCGGCGAGCCGGTCCAGAACACCGGTCACGCCGACCTGGTGCAGGGCCCGGACGGGTCGTGGTGGATGGTGCTGCTGGGCGTGCGGCCCGGCGGTGGCACCCCCGGCTGGCACGTGCTGGGCCGGGAGACGTTCCTGGCGCCGGTGCGCTGGGTCGACGACTGGCCGGTGGCCGGCCCGCTGACCGCCACGCCGCCGTGGCCGCTGCGACCGGGACCGGTGGAGCCGGACCGGGACGACTTCGACGACAGCGCGCTGCGGCCGTCGTGGATCTCCGTGCGCGACCGCTCCGAGGAGCACTGCACGACCGAGGTGCGGCCGGGCTGGCTGACCCTGCACGCCCGCGGCGCCGGTCTGGACGACCCGTCCGTCGTCTTCGTCGGCCGCCGCCAGCAGCACCGGTCGTGCCGGGTCCGCGCACTGGTCGACGTGGAGCGGGGCAGCGGCGGGCTGGCGGTGCGGCTCGACGAGGAGCACCACTACGAGGTCGAGGCCGGCTCCGGCGAGGTGCGCGTGCACGTCCGCATCGGTCCACTCCGGACGGTCGTGGCCGTGCAGCCGGTGCCGGCCGGGCCGGTGGTGCTCGTGGTGCGGGTGGACGAGGCGCGCGAGCTGCGCGACGCGCGGTCCGGCCCGGACACCGTCTCCTTCGCCGTCGAGGCGGCCGACGGCACCCCGACCACGCTCGCCGAGCTCGACGGCCGGTACCTCTCGACCGAGGTGGCCGGCGGTTTCACCGGACGGGTCATCGGCGCCTACGCCGCCACCGGCACCGTCCACCTCGACTGGATCGACTACGAGCCGCTCGACTGATCAACGACGATTGCGGGGCGCTTGATGTTCAACTCGACCGGTGTGAGAAGGCTGGCCGGTGCGGTGGTGGCCGTCGTGGTGTCCGCGGGACTCACCGCGGGAACGGCGACCGCCGCCGCACCACCGGGCTGCCGGGTCACCTACGAGGTCTCCGGCCAGTGGCCCGGCGGTTTCACGGCCGACGTCGCCGTCACCAACCTCGGTCCCGCCCTCGACGGGTGGCGGCTGAGCTGGGAGTGGCCGACCGGCCAGCAGGTGGGCCACGCCTGGAACGCGACGGTCACCGAGTCACCCGACGAGGTGGTCACCGCCACGAACGCCGGGCACAACGCGGAGCTGGCACCGCAGGCGACCGCGCGGTTCGGCTTCTCCGGCAGCTGGGACCACGCCAACACCGCGCCGCTGGCGTTCTCGCTCAACGGCGTCACGTGCGTGCACGGCGGCAGGCAGCTCAGCGCCGCGCAGCACACCGCGGCGATGCAGCCGGGCTGGAACCTCGGCAACACGCTCGACTCGACCGGCGCCGACGAGACGTCGTGGGGCAACCCGCGGGTCACGGAGGCGTTGCTGGACAACGTGAAGGCGCAGGGCTTCAAGAGCATCCGCATCCCCGTCACGTGGAGCGCGCACCTCGGGCCGGACGGCACGGTCGAGGCGGCGTACCTGGCCCGTGTCGAGGAGGTCGTGCGCTGGGCCTTGGCCCGCGACCTGTACGTGATGCTCAACGTCCATCACGACTCGTGGCAGTGGATGTCGAGGATGCCCGCCGAGCACGACCAGGTGCTCGACCGGTTCACCCGGATCTGGACGCAGCTGGTGGGCGCCTTCGCCGCGTACGGGCCGAAGCTCGCGTTCGAGAGCTGGAACGAGCCGCAGTTCACCGGCAGCACCGGCAAGCCGCAGGAGATCGCGCTCAACGCCGAGCTGAACGCGGCGTTCCACGGCGTCGTCCGCCGCTCCGGTGGCAACAACGCCACCCGCCTGCTCGTCCTGCCGTCCCTGCACACCTCGTCCGAACAGCAGTACCTCGACCCGCTGGCGGAGCAGATCCGCAGCCTGGCCGACCCCAACCTGATCGCGACCGTGCACTACTACGGCTACTGGCCGTTCAGCGTGAACGTCGCCGGTGGCACCCGGTTCGACGCCACCGCGCAGAAGGACCTCACCGACTCGTTCGACCGCGTGCACGACACGCTGGTCGCGCGCGGCATCCCGGTGGTGCTGGGCGAGTACGGCCTGCTGGGCTTCGACCGGCACACCGGCACCATCGAGCAGGGCGAGAAGCTCAAGTTCTTCGAACAGCTCGGCCACTACGCCAAGGCCAAGAACATCACCACGATGCTCTGGGACAACGGCCAGCACCTGGGCCGCACGTCGTTCCAGTGGAGCGATCCCGAGCTGTACGCGCAGATCAGGTCGAGCTGGACCACGCGCTCCGGCACGGCGTTCACCGACCAGGTGTTCCTCGCGAAGTCCAGTCCCGTCACCGCGAGGACGATCGCCCTCAACCTGAACGGCACCGCGTTCACCGGCCTGCACAACGGGAACACCGCCCTGGTCCGCGGCCGGGACTACACGGTCTCCGGCGACCAGCTCACCCTCACGGCCGCCGCGCTGACCAGGCTGGGCGGGTCGCGCGGGTACGGCACGAACGCGGTGCTGACCGCCCGGTTCTCGCAGGGCGTGCCGTGGCGGTTCTACGTGATCACGCACGACACGCCGGTGCTGTCGGCCGCGACCGGCTCGACCGCGGCGTTCGACGTCCCGACCGCGTTCCGCGGCGACCAGCTCGCCACCATGGAGGCGAAGTACGACGACGGCACCTTCGCCGGCCCGCACGACTGGACGTCGTTCAAGGAGTACGACCGCGCTTTCACCCCCAACTACTCGGAGTCCCGTACCCGCCTGACCGCGGAGTTCTTCGCGGCCGTGCGGGACGGCGCGCGGGTGACGCTGACGTTCCACTACTGGAGCGGCGCCAAGGTCACCTACCACGTCACCAGGACAGGTGACACCGCCTCCGGCTCCCCCGCCTAACCCTCACTCTCCGCACCCACCCTCCCTTGCCCGGTTCGCACGCGGGGGCCTTTCGTGCGGTCCTGGAGTACGAAGGCTCCCCGCGTGCGGTGAAATGAGGCGCGTGAGGGGCGTGTGGGTGAACGAGGCGGGGGTGGGGTGAACGAGCCGGGGGTAGAGGTGAACGGGCCGGGGGTGGGGGTGAACGAAGCGGGAGTGGGGTGAACGAGGCGGTGGTGTGAGTGGGGAAGTTCGGCGGGGAGGTTCGGCGGGGAGCGGAATAGGAGAGAGGGGCGGGGTGTTGACGTGCAGGTCCATCGATCTTGGAAGGGCCTGTCATGAAGATCGGCATCATCGGCGCCGGCAACATCGGCGGCAACCTCACCAGGCGGCTGACCGCGCTCGGGCACGACGTCTCGGTCGCGAACTCCCGCGGCCCGCAGACGCTCACCGCGCTGGCCGAAGAGACCGGAGCGACGCCCGTCGCGGTCGAGGAGGCGGCCCGCGGCGCGGAGGTCGTCGTCGTCACGATCCCGCTGAAGGCGATCCCCGACCTGCCGTCCGGCCTGTTCGCCGACGCGGCGGAGGGCTTCGCGGTGATCGACACCGGCAACTACTACCCGCAGCAGCGGGACGGGCGGATCGCCGAGATCCTCGACGAGGGGGTCACGGAGAGCCGCTGGACCGAGCGCCACCTCGGCCACCCCGTCGTCAAGGCCTTCAACGGCACCTACGCCGCCGACATCCTCGACCGGGCCCGCCCGGCCGGTGCCCCCGACCGGATGGCGCTGCCGGTGGCCGGCGACGACGAGGCGGCGAAGGCGAAGGTGCGCGCGCTGATCGACGAGCTCGGGTTCGACACGGTCGACGCGGGCGGCATCGACGAGTCCTGGCGCCAGCAGCCCGGAACCCCCGTCTACGGCCTGCGCGAGGGCGTCGACGGGGTCACCAAGGCCCTGGCCGACGCGAGCCGGGAGCGGACGCCGGACTTCGTCATCTGAGGTCCACTTAGGACGGAAACCGTCGAATGCCGTTCGACGCGTTCGACGGTTTCCCGTTCTTCGTTGCGGTGTTGTCACCTCCACGGTATGTGAAGTTTCTTCGCGTTGCTCTAGCCTCGCGGCGTCGTGCTCGATCGCGAGGCGGGAGTGGTGCCGTGCAGGTGTTGACCAGAACTGTCGTCGTCGCCGGCTTGGTCGCGGCGGCGCTGCTCCCGGCCACAGCCGTGGCGGCGCCGGCCGGTGGGACGTTCTCGGTGCTCAGCTACAACGTCGCCGGGCTGCCGGAAGGCCTGTCCAGCGGCAACCCGAGGGTGAACACGCCGATCATCGGCCAGCGCATCCGGCCGTACGACGTCGTGCACGTCCAGGAGGACTTCAACTACCACGCGTCGTTGTACGCCAACAACACCCACCCGTTCCGCACGCCCACCAGCGGCGGCGTCCCGTTCGGCGACGGCCTCAACACCCTCGCCAACTACCCGTACTCCGACCTCGTTCGCGACAAGTGGGACCGCTGCAACGGCACGGACTGCCTGACGCCCAAGGGCTTCACTTTCTCCCGCACCAGGCTGGCCGAGGGCGTGCTGGTCGACTTCTACAACGTGCACTCCAACGCCGGCTCGACCGATGCGGACCTGGCCGCCCGCCGCGCCAACATCAGCGAGCTCTCCCGGTTCATCGCCGCGAACTCCGCCGGCAACGCCGTCGTGGTCGCCGGTGACACCAACACCCGCTACACCCGCGCCGGCGACAACATCCGCGAGCTGGTCACCGCCAACGGCCTCACCGACGCGTGGGTGCAGGAGGAACGGGGTGGCGTGCCGCCGGAGGCCGGCAGCCCGGCGCTGGTCTGCGACGACGCGAACGTCACCGACGCGTGCGAGGTCGTCGACAAGGTCCTGTTCCGCGGCAACCGGTACATCACCCTCAGCCTCACCCGCTACGCCTACGAGAACGCCGCCTTCCGCACCGCGGACGACAAGATGCTGTCCGACCACTACCCGATCGCGGCGGACTTCCGGTGGACCCTCGACCCGGCCCTGTCGCTCAGCGACCAGTGGGGCGGCCCGCACGGCACTCCGTTCACCGACGTGGCCACCGTCCCGCCGGCGCAACGGGTGACCCAGCTGACCCTGCGCACGGGCTCACGGGTCGACCAGGTGGGCCTCGCACTCGCCGACGGCACGACGTTCACCCACGGCGGCAACGGCGGCACGGCTCAGCAGCTGACCCTCGCACCGGGGGAGCACCTCACGTCGGTGACCCTCCACTCCGGACAACACGACGGGCGCACCCGGATCTTCTTCGCCCGCTTCACCACGAACACCGGCCGCACGCTGTCCGGCGGCACTGAGACACCGAACGCCGTCACCTACACGGCACCGGCCGGGTTCCAGATCGCGGGCTTCCACGGCCGCGCGGGCAGCGAGGTCGACGCGCTGGGCGTGGTCTGCACGCGCGTCGGGTGATCGACGCGTCGTCCGACCGGCCGGCAGGTCCGGCTTCGACCCGGTTCGACCGGTCGTCGTCGAACACCGCCAGGCTCGTTTTCGATCTCGTTCGACGCTACGGTCGAGGTTCCGGGAGCGTTCCCGCACAGTCCGCAGTGGACGGCCGAACGAGGAGAGCAAGTGCACCGGTTGAAGCCGACGGCAGCCGCCGTCCTCACCGCCGCGATGACAGCGGCCGTCCTCTCCGCCGGTGCGCCGGCGGCCGGTGCCGCAGCCGGGTGCCGGGTGGTCTACCAGGTGACCAACGAGTGGCAGGGCGGGTTCATCGCCTCGGCGGAGGTCACGAACCTCGGTGACGCCGTCGACGGCTGGCAGTTGACGTGGTCGTTCGGCGGCGGGCAGACCGTCACGCAGCTGTGGAACGGGACCGTGCGGCAGTCCGGTGCCCAGGTGACCGTCACCGACACCGGCTACAACGCCCGCATCGGCACCGGTGCCACCGCCGGGGTCGGCTTCGTCGCCACCGGCGCCACCACGCCCGCTCCCACCGGGTTCGCGCTCAACGGCACCGCCTGCACGGGGGACACGCCCGCGCCGGACCCGCTGACGCAGGCGCACACCGCCGGCCGGGTCACCGCCACCGGCCAGTACACCTGGCCCGGTGTCTACTTCGAGGGCCGGTTCCGCGGCACCGGCGTGGGTGTGGTGCTCAACGACGCGGTCAACGACTACGACGTGCAGGTCGACGGCACGACGGTGGCCACGCTGGTCAAGCCCGGCAGGGTCACGCACCAGGTCGGCGGGCTCAGCAACGCCGAGCACCGCGTGCGGCTCGTCAAGCGCACGGAGAGCACGTACGCCGCGGGGCAGTTCGGCGGGTTCGTCGCGGCCAACGGCGGCGTGGTGCTCGACCGGCCGGCGGCGCGCAGCAGGCAGATCGAGTTCATCGGCGACTCGCTGACCGCCGGCTACGGCAACCTCTCGACCACGCGGGACTGCTCCGCCAACGGCGGCGTCGACCGCAACACGAACTCCGACATCAGCTTCGGTGCGCTCACGGCTCGCGCGCTGAACGCGGACTACCAGATCAACGCGTTCTCCGGGCGCGGCATGGTGCGCAACTACGCGGGCGGCCAGCCGGGCACCAGCTACCGCACCTACTACGACCGGGCGCTGCTGCACGTCGAGGGCGACGTGTGGGTCAAGCCCCCGAGCTGGCAGCCGAAGGTCGTCGTGGTGGGCCTGGGCACCAACGACTTCTCCACCGCGCTCAACCCCGGTGAGCAGTGGCCGACGCAGGAGAGCCTGGTCACCGCCTACAAGAGCGCCTACCTCGGGTTCCTCGCGAAGCTGCGGACCCGCTACGGCGCCGGCACGGAGATCGTCGTGGGCGTCCCGGAGGCGTCCGGGGTGTTCGCCGACGCCGCACGCCAGGTCGTGCAGGAGCGCACGGCCCAGGGCGACAGCCGGGTCCGCCACTGGAACTTCGCCGACCCCGCCATCGACCGGCTGGGCTGCGACTGGCACTTCTCCGCCCGCGACCACCGGTTGATCGCCACGAAGCTCGGCGACTTCCTCGCCGGGCTGGGCATCACCTGGTGACGGAGGCGGGCGGTCCCGCGACACCGGGACCGCCCGCGCGTCACTTCGCTTCGAGCACGAACACCGGGATCTGCCGGTCGGTCTTGGTCTGGTACTCGGCGTAGGGCGGGTAGGCCGCGACGGCCCGCTCCCACCACTGGGCGCGTTCGTCGCCGTCTACCTCGCGCGCGACGAAGTCCTTCGTCACGGTCCCGTCCTGCAGCTTGATCTCGGGGTACGCCTTGAGGCTGTGAAACCACGCCGGGTGCTCGGGCGCGCCGCCCTTCGAGGCCACGACCGCGTAGCTGCCGTCGTGCTCCACGCGCATAACCGGGGTGTAGCGCAGCTGGCCGCTCTTGGCGCCGCGCACCGTCAGCAGCACGATCGGCCTGCCGGCGACCTTGATGCCCTCGGTGGTACCCGTCTCCAGGATCTTCGCCGTCTGGTCCCGCACCCACTCAGTGGGGCTGAGCTTCACGTCTGCCATGTCCACGATCAACGATTCTGCGGCAACTTCTGTTCCCTCGCAGGCCAGCGAGCGGAGAACTGTACGTTCGTGGACTGCGCGGCGTCCTGCCGGACCGGGAGGGCAGTAGCTAGCGCCCCGGCCAAGGTCCTCGACGCACTCAGCCCCACGACCAACGAGTACGCGTTGGAGTGGCGTGCGAAGTGCCGCAACCGGCTCACCAGACGATCGGAAGTGCGCCAGCGTCTGAAGGACGTCGTGGTCGGTACGACGATCAAGCTGAACGGCCCGCTGCGTTTACACAACGGGCTGGAAGCGTCACGGTTTCAGTGCCTCAGCTCGACCGGTCGGAGCTTCGGATGGATGGCCATCACTGACGATGGCACTCAGTTCCCCTGCCGCCTTGGTGCCGACTGGGCACACGAGCTCCGGTGGGAGATCGAGCCAGCTCAGGCTTCGAGCTGACCGGTCGAGAAACGGACATCCTCGGGCCGATGACCGGTCTCTCACGACGGCGCGGGAGGCGATGACCCGCGGAGCTCAGCGGAGGCGCTGAAGCGGGCATCGCCTTGACCCGCGCACCAGCGCTGTGCGACACAACTACGACTGCTGCAGATCAACTGCACCGCCGAGGTGCTCGACCAGTTCGAGACGCTGCTGGCCGCGGTGCCCTGGGCGGTCTACGACGTGCGCCGCACGCTCTCACCACGGGTGGACGGCAAGGTCAACCACGCGAGGTCGATCCGCATCCTCGACGTCGGCGAACGCGCCGAGATCCGTAGGCGTAGGGCTGCGGCGGCGGAGGAGGGCCACCGTTCCAGCCCCCCGCGAATCGATCGTCCCGATCCCGCTCAGGGTTCAACCCGTACCGAGGCGTCGACGCCTGCCCCGGTACTCGGCAGGGCCGGGGGTCCAGAGCTGGTCCAGCACGTCCAGGGTCTCGTCCAGGCGGCTGCCGCGTTCGGACATCGCGACGTTCACCGCGGTGAACTCGTCCGGTGACCAGCCGATGCCGAGGTCCGGCACGAGGCGCCCGTCGCTGAGCACGTCCAGGCACGTGAGCGCGCGGCCGAGCACCACCGGCGGGTACCACGGCGCGTTGAGGACGTTGCTGCCGATGAGCACCCGTTCCGTGGCCGTGGCGGCAACGCTCAGCAGCACGAACGGGTCGAGCACCGCGCGGAACTCGTCCGGGAACGTGTCGGCGCCGTTGTGGCCCGCCGTGGGGGCGACCGGCGCGAGCAGCCGGTCGATCACCCACAGGCTGTCCGCTCCGAGCCGTTCGCCCTCGCTCGCGTAGCGGCCCGCCCGCTGCACCTGCCGGGCGGCCGTGCCCGCCTGCGGCAGCGTGGAGCCGATCTTCACGACGCTCCTGCCGCCGTCGGTGCGGGCATCAGCGGTTCACCGAGTCGCGCACGTAGTCGCGCAGGGAGCGCGGCGCGTGGCCGAGCAGCTCGGTCATGGTCGCGACCTGGGCCGGGTCGGTCAGGATCGGTCCCGCGCTGAGCAGCTCGAAGCTGTGGATCCAGCCGATGAGCTTCTGGCCGGAGAGCCTGCGCCCGAACGCCTTGCGCCACTCGGGGTCGTTCCCGGTGTAGACGACTTCGCGGCCGAGCGCCTCGGCCCAGATCTGGGCACTCTGCTCGCCGTTCAACGACTCCGGTCCCAGCAACTGGTAGCTGCCGGCCGCGAAGCCGGGGTCGACGAGCGCGCGGGTGATCACCTCGGCGGCGTCGCGCAGGTCGATCCGGTTGACGCCCCTGGCGTGCAGCGGCGTCGGGTGGACACCCGCCTCGATGTCGGCGCGGAAGACCTCGTCGTTCTGGTCGAAGTTGGTGAGGCTGAACATGGCCGGCCGCGTGTCGGTGCCCGCCAGGAACGCCGCGAGCCGCAGCTTCCCCGTGTAGTCCGGCATCGCCTGGGCCGCTCCCGCGCGCGCCTCCGGGTCCTCGACGTGGAAGCCGCCGAACGCGAGACGGGCGCCCGCGCGCTGGGCCTCCTCGCCGAAGATCGTGGCGATCTCGATCTCGTTGGCCTCGTGCGGCGAGACGTAGAACGCCGAGTCGACGCCCTTCAGCACGGCGGCAACGGCCTCGCGGTCGGCGAGGTCGCCCTGCACGACCTCGACCGTGTCGGGCAGGTTCGCGCGCTCCGGCTCGCGGAGATCCGCAGGCGACGCGGCCCGGACGACCCGGTGGTGCGGGCGCTCGCGCTCAACGGCGAGGAACGGCTGGCGTCGGTGCGCCGCGTCCACCGGCTGCTGCACCGCACGGCACCGCGGCAACGCTGACGCCGGTCTTCAGCCACGAGACGGTCAGGTCTCCGCTTCCGGCGGCTGCCGGCAGGCCAGGGCCGTCACGCCGTTCACGAGATCGCCCGCGCGGCCGACCTCGGCGAGTTCGCCGGTTCGGTACCGTGCGAGGAGCGGGCGGCACGGGTCGTTCCGCCACAGCGCAGAAGAAGAAGGTGGTCGTGGTGCGGCGGATGCCTTAGCCGCCCGCCCGGAGGGTCCGGGAGCACGGGTGGCTGGTTCCGGAGGAACGAGATGTCCCGCACGGACAAGACCAAACCGGCGTGGGTGCGGCACCGCGAGCACGGTGGCCTGCCCCTGCACGACCACCGGCACGGGTCGTGCGACCTCCCCCCGCTCCCGCCGCGGGAGCACACGGGTACCCGGTGCCGCTGGGCGGTGGTCACCGGGATCGCCTCCCCGTGGCGTTGCTGCGCACGGACCCAGGAGCGCTCCGCGCACAAGGAGTGGCAGGGCTGGGTGAAGGCCGCCAACCGCGGGGTCCGCTACGCGGGCCGTGCCGCCGCGCGCCGCCGGCACCTCGACGCGGACTGACCCGGCGGGGTCACCACGAATGTTTCGGGTCGATTGTCACCAGGTAAACCGCCGCGAAATCAAGCTCGTCTCATTTGCCCGATTCTCGGCGGTGCCGTAGAATTCCACTCCGTGAGACAGGTGAGAATTCGGGAGAACATCGACGAGATGCCCGAGCTGTGCAACGTCGAAGTGGCGCTCGTGGTGATCGGCGGAAAATGGAAAATGCTGATCCTGAAGTACCTGCTGGACGGAACGCTCCGATTCGGCGAGCTGCGGAAGATGCTGCCGTCGGTGACACCGCGGATGCTGAGCCGGCAGCTGAAGGAGCTGGAAACCGACGGACTGGTCACGCGGGCCGTGTACGCGGAGGTGCCGCCGAGGACGGAGTACTCCGTCAGCGAACTGGGCGAGTCGCTGCGGGAGCTTGTCGACAAGCTCGACAGCTGGGGTGCGCAGTACCGGGACAGCGCGCGACCGGCGGCGGTGACGGAGTCCGCCGAAATATGACGGAGATCATATTGCAACGTGGATCGCCGCTGCCCGCAAAGGTATACAGCTTGTCACTATGACACAGCGTGTTCACTGCTTGACTCTGCGTTACGATAAGTAGACAAAGGGTCAGTGAGTCTCAAGCCCTCCACACGTTCCCAAGCCAAAAGCGAGCACCACCGGCGGTGGCTGGTCCTGGCCGTGCTGTGCACGAGCCTGCTGCTGGCCGGCCTGGACCTCACGGTCCTGCACGTCGCCGTGCCCGCGCTCGCCCGCGACCTCGACCCCAGCGGGCCGGGACTGCTGTGGATCGTCGACGTCTACTCGCTGACCGTCGCCGCCTTCCTGATCGTGTGCGGCACCCTGGCCGACAAGATCGGGCGGCGCCGGGTGGCGCTGACCGGCTTCGCCCTGTTCGGCCTGGCCTCGCTGGCCGCGGCGTTCGCGCCGTCGATCGGCCTGCTGATCGCCGCGCGCGCCGTGCTCGGGCTCGGCACCGCACTGATCATGGCCGCCACCGTGGCCATCATCCGCAACGTCTTCCCCGACGACCGCGAGCGCGCCTTCGCGATCGGCTTGTGGACCGCCGCGCACAGCGTGGGCACCACCCTGGGGCCGCTGATCGGCGGCGCGCTCGTCGAGCACTTCCCGTGGGGCTCGGTCTTCCTGGTCAACGTCCCCGTCGTGGTCGTCGTGCTCGTCGTCGGCGCCCTGGTCATCCCCGAGTCCTCCAACCCCGAGCCCAGGCCGTGGGACCCGCTGAGCGTCGTCCTGTCGGTGGTCGGGCTCGCGGGCTTCGCCTACGGGCTCAAGGAGGCCACCGCCCCCGGCGGGCTGACGCCGTTCACCCTCGCCGGCGGCGTCGCCGGCATCGCGGTGCTGGTGTGGTTCGTGCTGCGGCAACGCCGGCTGCACCAGCCGCTGCTGGACCTCGAACTGTTCCGCAACCGCCGCTTCAGCGTCGCGATCATCGCCGTGTTCGGTGCGTTCGGTTCCTACGTGGCGATGCTCTTCCTGCTCATGCAGTGGTTCCAGCAGGCGCGCGAGTTCACGCCGTTGCAGGCCGGGGCGGCGATCGTGCCGCTGGCCGTGGCCAACGCGCTCGGGGCCACGCTCGCACCGCGGATCGCCGACCGGTTCGGCAGCCGCTGGTCGATGACGGGCGCGCTCACGGCGTTCGCCGCCGCGCTCGCCTTCTTCGCGGCCAGCCCGCTGACCACCTGGTACCCCGCGCTGGTCGGCGTGCTGGTGGTCTCCGGCTTCGGCGCGGGCATCATCATGACCTCCGGCGCCGACTCCATCACCGCCGTCGTCGCACCCGAGCGCGCGGGTGAGGCCGCCGCCATCCAGGAGACGTCCTTCGAGCTGTCCGCGGGAATGGGCGTGGCGCTGCTCGGCAGCGTGCTGGCGGTCGTCTACCGGTTCAGCCTGACCACACCGCCGTTCCTCTCCGAGGGCGAGGGCGACGTCGCGCGCAGTTCCGTCAATGGGGCCCAGGAGGTCGCGGCGACCTTGTCGCAGGCCGATGCCGGTGCGCTGACGACCGCCGCCGAGTCCGCGTTCGACACCGGCGTGCGCGTGGCCGTCGGCGGTGCCGCGGCGGTGCTGCTCGTGATCGCCGCCGCCGTGGCGGTGCTGCTGCGGCCGCCGTCCGCCGGGGAGGACCCGCCCGACTGAGGTCCGACCGGTCGCCCGGACAACACCCGCGCGTTGTCGCGCGGTTTTTCGGCGCGCGCACGATTCTTTTTCGAGGCATTTTGTTTAGGCTCTGAACAGTCACCCGATCGGAGGTGCCGGCGCGGATTATTCGCGCCGGATACTGATTGCTGAAAGCCGTCGCCGCGAACTTTGTCGACAGATCATTCCCATTCTTCTCGACATCGCAACCTCGAAGGGCGAACAAATGCTGACCGAGCAGCACCCACCACATTCCGCGCTCACTGGTCTAGACCTATTCGTCGGCGGTCCCATCCAGCACGCCATCCGCCCCGACGGGTTCACCGGGCACCTGCGCAGCGCGATCTCCCTGGCGATCGAGACGCTGCGCGGACAGGGCGGCACGATCTTCTCCGCGCACACCGTCGAGGAGTTCGGGGCGCGGACCGCCGCGTTCAGCCCCGAGCAGGTGTCGGCGCGGGATCTGCGCTGGATGTCCAAGTGCGACGTCTTCATCCCCGTGCTGCCCACCTCCGACGAGGAGCTGATGCGCACCGACGGCACCCACATCGAGCTGGGCTGGGCCACCGCCCTCGGGCGGCCGATCGTGCTGGTCACCCGGCAGCCCATCGTCGAGTCGGCCAGCCACCTGCTCAAGGGGCTGCACCGCATCGGCAACGTGCAGGTGCTCGACCTCGACCGGTTCACCCGCGCGCCGTTCCTGCTGGTCGAGGCCGTGCTGCGGGCCACGACGCGCCAGCGCGAGGCCGTGCGGTCCTCCGCCGTCGCGGTGAAGACCCCGGTGGCGGGCCGGTGAGCCCCCGCAGCGGCTCCACCGCGCGCGTGCTCGGCATGGACCTGGCGAACCCGGTCGTCGTGGGCTCGGGTCTGCTGACGGACCAGGCCCGCAACATCCGGCGGCTCATCGCCACCGGCGCGGGCGCGGTGGTCACCAAGACCATCCACCCCAGCCCGCCGCGCGACCTCGACGAGCGCATCCTCAGGCTGCCCACCGGAATGATCAACAGCACCACCTACTCCAAGCGCTCCGTCGGGGAGTGGCTGGGACACCTGCGCGGCTTCACCGAGGACGACCTGCCCGTGATCGCCTCCCTGCACGCCGACAGCCCGGCCGAGCTAGCGGAGCTGGCCGCACAGGTCGAGCAGACCGGGTGCCGCGCGCTGGAGCTGGGCATCTCCTGCCTGAACGAGGAGGACGGGCTGGAGGACACACCGGAGCGGGTGGCGGCCTACACCAGCGCCGTGCGCGCGGCGACGTCGTTGCCGTTCGCGGTGAAGCTGGCCATCGGCGAAAGCCTGCGCGACCGGTCCAAGGCCGCGCTCGACGCCGGTGCGGACGCGCTGAGCATCAGCGACACCATCCCGGCCGCGGCCGTGTCCGTCGCGGGCGAGCTGGAGCTGGGCGGTGTGTTCGGCTACTCGGGTCCCGGCATCAAGCCGCTCGTGCTGGCCGCGATCCACTCCCTGCGCAGGGCTGGTGTCGGCGCGGAGATCCTGGGCATCGGCGGCATCGCCACGGCCGACGACGTGCGCGAGTACCTGGCGGTCGGGGCGACGGTCACCCAGGTCTACACAGCGCTGCACACCGACATGTACTCCACGCTCGCCGCCATCGTCGCGGGCGTCGTCGAGCACGAGCCGGACGGAGTGGTGGTGTGAGCCGCTACTTCGCGGACCTCAGCAGCGCCGAGGTGCACGAGGCGCTGGCGGGCGCGACGGTCATCTGGCCCATCGGCTCCACCGAGCAGCACGGTCCCCACCTGCCCCTGTCGGTCGACTCCGTGCTGGCCGAGGCGTTCGCTGCCGAGCTGGCCGAACGGGTCGACGGCCTGCTGCTGCCCACGCTGGACATCGCGGCGCGCTCGCTGCCGCAGAGCGGTGGCGGACTGGCCTTCCCCGGCACGCTCTACGCCTCCGGCGCCGAGCTGATCTCCTACGTTCGCGAGGTGCTGCGCTCGATCGCGGAGCTGCCGCTGGCGCGACTGGTGGTGCTCAACGGGCACTTCGAGAACGAGGCGCTGCTGCTCGACGCCGTCGACGACGCCACGCGTCCCGGTGGTGCGCTGTCCGACCGCGAGGTGCAGGTCTTCAGCTGGTGGAGCCTGGTCGACGACGCGTGGGCGCGCGAGCACGTCGAGGGCTTCCCCGGCTGGCACGCCGAGCACGCCGGGCACACCGAGACCAGCCTGATGCTGCACCTGCGGCCCGACCTGGTGCGCGAGGTGCGGCCCGACCACGACACCCCGCCGCCCGCGGGGATCTACGTCCACCCGCTGGAGGTCTCCAGGGCGAGCACCCGCGGTGTGCTCAGCCGCACCTCCGGTGCCAGCGCGGAGTCCGGTGCCCTCCTCTTCGAGCACGTGAGCGCGCGTGCCGCGAAGTCGGTGGCAGAGGGCTTCGGGCTCGTCCGCCGGCAACCACCGTTCGACAAGGAGTGAGCATGGCCTCCACGTTCCACCTCGCCTTCATCCTCAACTTCACCACCGACGACTGGCGCGGCCAGTTCGGCTCCGGCGGTGACACCTGGGACGGCGAGTTCTACATGGAGATCGCCAAGGCGCTTGAGCGCGCCTGCCTGGACTACGTGATCATCGAGGACAAGCTGATGGTCCCGGAGACCTACGGCGGCAGCGCCGCGGCGGCGTTGCGCCAGGCCGCGATCGCGCCCAAGCACGACCCGGTGCCGCTGGCCGCCGTGATGGGGAAGTCGACCACGGAGCTGGGCATCGTCGCGACACTGTCCACACTGGCCTACCCGCCGTTCATGACCGCGCGCCTGGCGTCCACGATGGACAGCCTGCTCGGCGGCCGGTTCGGCTGGAACATCGTCACCAGCGCGGAGGACCTGGCCGCGCAGAACTTCGGCCTGGACGCGCTGCCCAGCCGCGAGCAGCGCTACGAGATGGCCGACGAGTACGTCGACCTGGTCAAGCAGCTGCTGGCGTCCTGGGACCACGACGCGGTCGTGCGCGACCGGGAGAAGGGCGTCTACGCGGACCCGGACAAGGTGCGCCCGATCCACTTCCGCGGCAAGTACTTCTCCAGCCGCGGCCCCCTCAACACCGTGCCGTCGCCGCAGCACCGGCCCGCGTTCGTGCAGGCGGGCGCGTCGCCGAGGGGACGGGCCTTCGCCGCCCGAAACGCCGACTCGGTCATCGCCATCGCCAACGGCCCGGCGGAGATGAAGGCCTTCCGCGACGACATCCGCAAGCACGCGGAGGCCGCGGGCAGGGACCCCGACGAGATCAAGGTCCTGTTCTGCGTCACGCCGACCGTCGGCGAGACCGAGCAGGATGCGCGCGAGAAGCACCAGCGCATGGTCGACAACGACGACTTCATCGCCGACGTGCTGGTGCAGGTCTCCGCTCTGACCCAGATCGACTTCGCGCAGTTCGCGCTGGACGAGCCGTTGCCGCACAAGCTGGAGACCAACGGGGAGAAGGGCACCCTCGACCAGTTCCAGCAGTGGGGCAGCGGGAAGACGCTGCGGCAGCTGGTCACGGAGAACGCGGGCGGCCTCGTGTCCTCTGTGGAGCTGATCGGCACGCCGGACTCGGTGGCGGCGCGGATGGGTGAGGTCATGGAGGAGGTCGGCGGCGACGGGTTCATGCTCACCACCCCGTTGCTGCGCCTCAACCGCCGCTTCATCGCCGACCTGACCGACGGCCTGGTCCCCGCCCTGCAACGCCGCGGCCTGGCGCGCAGCGCGTACACGCCCGGCCAGACGCTCAAGCAGCGCCTGCGCGAGTTCTGATGCCCGTTCGTCCCGCCGCTCCTCCGTCCGTCCGACACCGTGCCCGGCCGGCAGGAGGTCGATCACGGGACTTCCGAGAGCGAGAGAACAGTGACCACTCATCTGACCAGCCCGGCGGACTGGCGGACGTCCGCGCGCTACACCGGGATCATCCCGGTGGCGGTGCTCGTCGTCCTCGGTGAGGACGGCAGGCCGACCCTCGTCCGCCAGAAGGGCGGACCGTTCGCCGGCCGCTGGATGCTCCCCGGCGGCGTCATCGAGCTGGGCGAGGCGGCCAAGGCCGCGGCGGTGCGCGAGTGCGCGGAGGAGACCGGCATCGAGGTCCCGGTCTCGTGCGTCACCGGCATCGGCACCTACGAGATCATCGCCGACTGGCCGGGCACTCCGCGCTACCACGTCCTGCTGTCGGCCCACCTGGCCGAGGGGAGCTACCGCCTGCCGGCGGGCTTCGTCGGTGACAACGGAGGGGGTGTGGTCCAGGCGGGTCCCGACCACGTCCGGCTGCACTCCACCGACCGGCGCATCCTCTCCGACGCGGGTGTCGTCCGCACTCCCGCGCGGGTGCTGGAGGACGACCTCGACAGCGACCAGTTGACCATCAGCGTGCTGAGCTGAGGGAGCGATGTTGCCCATGGAAGACGACGACAGCCCCATCCGCGTCACCATCGTCAACGGGAGCCTGCGACAGGGGAGGTTCGCCCCGGTCGTGAGCTCGTGGGTGCACTCCCGCGCCCTGCGGCGGCCCGACCTGCACGTCACCCACCTCGACCTCCAGGACGTGCTCACCCCCGAGCACTGGGAGCAGCCGGGGCGCAACCTGGTGTGGGTCGACGCCGTGGCGGCGTCCGACGCGTTCGTGGTGGTGACCCCCGAGTACAACCACAGCGCGCCCGGCCTGCTGAAGCACGCGATCGACAGCGTCAACCAGGAGTGGTACCGCAAGGCCGTCTCGTTCGTCTGCTATGGCGGTCTTTCCGGTGGCCTGCGCGCCGTCGAGTCCCTGCGGCTGGTGTTCGCCGAGCTGTACGCGACGACGGTCCGGGAGACGGTGTCCTTCCACGGCGCCAAGAAGTGCTTCACAGCCGACGGCCTGCCCAAGGAGGAGGAGATCGCTGACGCCGCGGCGGACACGATGCTCGCCGAGCTGACGTGGTGGGCGCGTGCACTGCGCACGGCGAGGAAGGCCGGTGTTCCCATGCCGACATGACAACGGGAGCGGGCGGGCACGGATGCCCGCCCGCTCCCCGGCGCGGCTCAGGTCCGCGCGGGCTGGAGCTCCGCCTCGGGCACGTCGGCGCGGCGGGCCGCACGTCCCAGCAAGGCGCAGAAGCCCGCCGCGATGGTGGCGAGCACGGCGATCGTGACCGCCATCGGCACCGCCGAGTGCCCCTCCCTCGCGCTCACCAGCGGTGACACGACAGCGGCGAGCCCGAACTGCGACGCGCCCAGCACCGCCGACCCGGTGCCCGCGGCCTGCGGCACGGCGTCGAGCGCGAGCGCCGTGGCCGGACCGAGGACGAACCCGAGCGACGCGACGGCGAAGAAGATCGGCACGACCAGCCAGGCGGGGCCGACTGGCACCGCGAGGACTGAGCGAGCAAGTCGTCGGATACCTGTCGGCGGATGGGTCGATGGACCAGAAGGGCGTTGTACTGTGCCGTTGTGTCAGCGGATCTGAAACGGGCCTTCCCTGGTTTGGTCTTCGGCCTGTCGGTTGTGGCGTTGTGGGGCCTCGGGATGGCTGTTTTCACACCGTCAGCGAACACTGGTTTCGACGTTTCGCTGACGTCGTATCCTTCTTGGCGAGCTGCCGCGTTGTGGTGCGTGTCTGTCGTACTGGTGGCAGCTGCCGCTCCGGTACTTGTTACGCGGTCCCGGGTTGTTCCGACTGACGGCATGCTGCCGGCTTCGATTCGCTGGTTCCTCTCAGCGCGGGAGCGATCGCGTGGGTAGCCGGGTGGATCGACATGCTCAGCTTCTACGACGGGCTTCGTCCGATGGGAATCGCCGAGCACGTGGCTGGGTCCCACCCGGTTTCTTGCCGGCGGATGGGGGCAGTGGCCCGCTGCGTACCCAGGTGATCCGATCAAGTCGGTGATCGTCGGGTTCGCAGGGGTGGCCGTGATGGCGTTGTGGGCGCTGCGGCGTCGGTGGCCCGATCTCATGGTGGCTGCGGCTGTGGCCAGTGTGGCCTTGTCGGTCTCTGCTGCCGTCCGCGATCGCGTCCCCGCCGCTAATGTTCTGTCGCCGACACCGTACAACGCCGCCGAGATCCTCTGGGGGCAGGCAGCGATCACGGTCGTTGCCGGCGCAGCACTGACGGTGGGAGCGGTGATGAGCCGTTTCGTGCGGCGTCAGCGCAGGTAAGGCTCATCGATTTCCGGTTCGGTGCCGAAGCAGCGAAGCTGGTGTTGCGCCGTGCTTTACTCGTCGTCGGGCAAGGCCGCGGAGAGCCACATTCGGATCCGGTACCGCTCGAAGCCGCCTGGCTGTGCGGTGACGAGGGCTTCCCTGTGGACAGCGATGTCCTCGTGTTCGAGGATCTCCTGCCGTGCTGCGAGGGCTTGTTCGCGTGCCTGATAGGTGACCTCGAGCGCGTAGATACCTGGTCCCGCCGGCAATTGCGCGTCGAGTGCGTCGCCGGTGGGGGAGCTGAGGACGAGCAGGCCACTCGGGCACCCGAGTTCGAACAGCTGGGGTTTCGACCAGCCGCCTTCGTCGGCTCCCTCAGGGGGTGCGGACCACGTCTCGAGGCGTGCGGACACCGGCAGCAGGTCCTGCGCACAGTTGATCACCAGCTCATAGCCGGTCGACGCCACGATGGTCGCCTGGGCGTGTGTGATGGCCTCGTCGAGACCTGTGCCGGCTCGTTGTCCTGGTCGCGCACGGTGAGCAACCGGTGGGCGGGCACGGTGATCAGCTCGTGGTGACCCAGTAGCCCCGGCACGGCACACCCTCTTGTCGCTGTTGTTCGATCAGGTGGCCTGGGCTTGCCCGCAGCTCTTGCCGCGTGTGCGGGCAAGCCCAGATTGTGCCGATCACTTTAGCCGGACATGACGTTCACGTAGAACGCATCGTTGTCCAGGATGCGGTTCTGGCCGTAGAATCCTGCCAGTTTGGTGCCGCCTCGTTGATTGTCGCCGGCATCGATCGGCCGGACAGAACCATTCCACATGCCTTACGGCGTTGTGTTCCGTATCGGCTTGCCCCTTTGAGGAGTTCCGCGGCGCGATCGCCGGTGTCTGGCCACAGTTGGATGAGGTAGTGCTCGAGAATGTCGAGGCTGGATTCATCGACGGCGGAGTCGCGTCCGGTGGCGTGAACGCGAGCCCTGTAGCGACCGGCGGTCTCGGTCGCGGGTGTGCGGAGTTGTCCGGGGATGTCGTCCATCAGCGCGCTGACTCGAAGTGCTCCTGCGGGTGCGTCGAGGGAGACCTCGACGACGTCTTCCCAGGCGTCCAGATCCGGCTCCGGCGGGTCCGTGTGGCGCTCTACTACGAGTTCGACGGGCCCGGTGTGGATGCCGGCGTTGATGCCGAGCAGTCCTGACGCTGTGGTGGCCAGTCCGTTGCTGTGCCACGACAGCCGACCGCCGTCCTCGGGGTAGAAGCCTTCGTCCAGCATGAAGAACTGGTGGTAGGACACTCGTACCTCGCCGGACAGGCGGATCGGCTGCCGTGTCACATTCATGCCTCCTGATCAGACGATCTGGACGTAGAAGGGATCGAAGTTGATGATCCGCTGGTCACGATAGAACGCGGACAGCTCCCTGCCACCCTTTTCATTGTCTTCTTCTTTGATCATCCTGGCGCTGTAGAGGCCGCCGCCGAGGAACGCGCCCTGGTTGGTCGAGGCGAAGGGATACTCGTCGCACTGCTTCCCGTCCGGCCGGGGGAGGCTTGAAGGACAGGACGTGCTGCGGTTCTTGTCCATCAGGATTCGGTCGGTTTGCCGTGTCAGTGGGCTCCCGCTTGCGGGGGAACCCGGAAGGCCGGCGCGTTGAGTGTCAGCGATGTGCGTGGCGAGTTCTCCGTTGTGTAGGTCAAGGTGGGGGTAACCGAGTGTGCCCATCTGCGTGAAGATGATGGTCCATCGGCTCTGGTGCGCCATGATCGTGCCTGCGGTTCCCGGCACGATGTCCGACATCGCGCGCACGGCCCCTTGAGGGTTGTCGCTGAGCAGGCGGTAGGGCAAGTCGCTGCTCGTGACGCTGCAGTCGATAGGGCATGACGCGATCGCTTCGGGGAATCAAGCCGTTGAGGTCGCCCCAGCCGTCCGGCTTGACGGTGACTGCTACCCCATTGTGAGGTGCGCGGGGTCGTGCTCATCCACCCCCACCGAAAGGGCACTGTCACCGTCCTCCAGGGTCGGTGGCGTGGGTGCGCGGTCGAGGTCCGATTGCCGATCCGGAGACGCCGATCTGCGTGCGCAACCCCTTGGGTGTCCGTGACCACGTCGAGGCGCCGCGACAGTCGCCGTGCCGCCGTCCGGCGGTAACAGCGTGACGAAGATATAACCGGGAACGGCCCGGACCACGTGAATTGCCCCATGTGCAATGACTGCGGATTCCGATGATCGGGCTATCAGTCCCACGAACGGTATTTCGTGATGGCGGCAGACGGGTGAATCCTCTCGACAGCGATTCTGGCGGTCTTGGACAGTTCCATCGTGCGCGGTTTCCTGCAACCACTCACCACATGCATTCCGTTCCCACCACGCACAGCGAACGGTATGCCCGGAAGGAAAAACTCCATGCACGACGACGATGAGCCGGTAGGCCGTGTACTCGGCCGACGGCAGGCGCTGATCCTGCTCGGCGCCGCAGGCGCGACGCTCACGGTCGCGGGATCTCCCGTGGCCGGCGCCACCCAGACAACCGGCGGCCCCGAGGTCTGCGCACCGGCGCTGAACTGCGTGGTCAAGCCGGAGCAGATGGAAGGTCCCTATTTCGTCGACAGGATGCTCAACCGGTCCGACATCCGAACCGACCCGGCCACCGGTCGGCCGTCGCCAGGAACGGCGCTGACGCTCAACTTCACCGTCCAGTCGGTCCGCCCGGGACAGTGCACCCCCCTGCCTGACGCCACAGTGGACATCTGGCAGTGCGACGCGCTCGGGCTTTACTCGGACATCCCGTCGCAGGGGAGTTCTGGTCGCCGTTTCCTGCGCGGCTATCAGAAAACCAACACGGATGGGAAGGCACAATTCATCACCATCCTGCCCGGCTGGTACACCGGCAGGACGCTCCACATCCACATCAAGATCCGGACGACTGGCACCAACGGCCGTCCGTACGAGTTCACGTCACAGCTGTACTTCACGACCGCGTTCGGCGCGGCCTACCTCCAGACCCAGCCGTACGCGCGTAAAGGCCCTGCGGACACCACCAACAACAGGGACTCCATTTACCTGAGGGGTGGTGCCCAGATGGTGCTGAACCCCACCAGCACCGGGACCGGCTACAGCGCGGACTTCGCGATCGGTCTCGACCTGTCCAACACCCAGGTCGGCCTCCCCGACTGATCGGGACGTTCGCCGGGCCTTCTCGACCTCGTTGTACTCCACCCTTCCAGTCCGAGTAGGACGGTCAGGTCGTCGGCGGGGAAAGGGAAGTGGTACCGGCAGAGTCCCGACTGCCCTTGACCGGGCACTGGTGATTCCGGGGTGGCCCTCATGAATGGGCTGCTGCCGCCGCCCGGGATCGCCTTGCAGGTCGAAGGCAGTGAGTTGCGCGGTTTGCCGATGCGCGGTGAGGTCGTCAGCACCGGCTGCGCCGCGAACCGCGTTCACCGGACGACACCTCGACCGGGCACATCCCGATCTCGATGATCTGCGTCGACTCGCCCGGCGGCGGCGTTCCTGCTCAACAGGTCGCCTCGACGTCGACGACCAGCACGTGGTCCACCACCATCACGTGCTGATCGTCCCCGGCGTGTGAATCCGATCAGTTGAGTTCCACCCCGACAGCGGACACGAACTCACCCGCTGCGACAGCGGCGGCGACGACCTCGATGTCGTCCGCCATGAACCGGTCCTCGGCCAAAGTGGGCACCAACGACCGGACCTTCGAGTACGTGGCCGCAGACTGCGGGCTCAGCCCGGACCGCCGCCCCGCCACGTCCACGGCCTGCGCGGCCGCCAGGTACTGCACGGCGAGAATCCGGGTGTTGTTGGACAGCACGCGGCGGGCGTTGCGTGCCGAGATCAGGCCCATGCTGACGATGTCCTGGTTGTCCCCGTTGGACGGCACACTTTGCGTGGACGCGGGGCCGATCGTCCTGTTCTCCGCGACCAGCGCCGTGGCCGGGTACTGCGCCCCGGCGAACCCGCTGTTCAGACCAGGATCGCCGGCGACGAGGAACTCCGGCAGGCCGTAGTTGAGGTGCCTGTTCAGCAGCCGGTTCGTCTGCCGTTCGGACAGCACACCCAGCTGCGTCAACGCGATCGTCACGTAGTCCATGGCAAACGCGATCGGCTGGCCGTGGAAGTTGGCGCCGTGGAAGATCTCCCTGCCCTCGAAGAACAACGGGTTGTCGTTCGACGAGTTGAGCTCGATCTCCAGCTTGCGCACGGCGTCGTGCAACGTGTCCCGCACCGCGCCGGCCACCTGCGGGACGGCGCGCATGGTGTACGCCTTCTGCAGATAGATCTCCGTGCGCTGCACGTCCTTGCCGTCGTGCCCCTCCTCCAGCTCGCGCCGCAGGTCGGCGTGCTCGACGGTCAACAAGCTGCCCGCGAGCAACGCCCGCAGGTTCGCGGCCGAGGCGATCTGGCCGGGGTGCGGGCGGGCGATGTCGTGACCCTCGGCCAGAAACGGGCTGGTGGAGCCGCGCAACGCCTCGATCATCAGCGCGGTCACGATCTCCGCCTGCCGCACCTGCTCTAGTGCCCGCGCCACGACCAGCGAGCCGAGGCCGGTCATCGCGGACGTGCCGTTGATCAGTGCCAGACCCTCCTTGAAGCGCAGCTCCAGCGGCTCGATGCCCTTGGCCCGCAACACCTCCCCGGTCGGCACGGGCTTGCCGTCGCGCAGCACGTAACCCTCACCGATGACCGTGCTCGCCACGTGGGCGAGCGGCGCGAGGTCACCGCTCGCGCCGAGCGAGCCGATCTCCGGAATGGCGGGCGTGATGTCCGAGTTGAGGTACAACGCCAAGCGCTGCAGCACTTCCGGCCGCACCGCCGAATACCCCTTTGCCAGTGCGTTCAGCCGCGCCGCCACGATCGCGCGTGCCTCGTCGACGGCGAACAGCGGGCCGACGCCCGCGCTGTGGCTGCGCACCAGGTTCGTCTGCAGTTCCACCTCCTTCGCCACGTCGACGCGCATGTAGATCATTTCGCCGTAGCCGGTGGTCACGCCGTAGATCGGGATGTTCTGCCGGGCGATGTCCTCGAACATCGCGCGGCTCGTGGCCGCCTTCGCGAGCGCGGCCGGTGCGACCGCGCACTCCTGCCCCAGCTCCGCGACGCCACGGACACCCGCGATGTCGAGGTGCTCACCGTCGAACTCGACCAGACTCAACTGATTCCCCTTCTCAGTGTGGTTGCGAGCAGCACCACGGCGAGCGGGTACAGCAACGCCCACCCGCCGAACGGCAGCACCAGCAGGCACCCCAGAAACGCGACCACGGCGCAGACACGACCGATGTCGTCGGGTGGCAGCACCTTCACAGCGGCCGCGGTGCCCGCCAGGTACAGCACGAGGAACGTGGCGCTCGGCCATGCCAGCAGTTCCCCGAGATCAGGTCGCAGCAGTGCGTCCGCGAGCAGCACCACCGCGAAGAAAACTCCCAGGCACGCCAACGCGACCCACGGCGTGCGGTGCCGGGAGTGCAGCCGCGCCAACGCTTTCGGCAGCTCGCCCACGCGCGCCTGGGCGTACAGAAGGCGGGAGAGGCCTGCGATGTTCGTGTGCACGGCCACGAACGCGCACGCCAGCGCGAACACCGCTGTCGCCACCCCTGCCGCCCGGCCGAACGCGGACGCGGCGGCCACGCTCATCGGCGCCAGCCCGTTGCCCTGCAGGTACGCGCCGGTACCGATGGTCACGAACGCCGCCGCGCAGTACAGCACCGAGAGCACGACCGACGCGATCCCCATGCTGAGCGGCAGATCGCGTCCGGGGCGGCGGAAGTCCTCCGCGAGGTGCACGACCATCTCGAACCCGATGTAGGACCAGAAGATCAGCAGTGCGGCCGCTCCGACCGCCATCCACCCGTTCGGCACAAACGGCGTCAGAAACCCGGACCGCACATCGGGCAGTCCGGCGACGGAGATCGCCGCGATCACCGCACCCACGGCGGCCACAGCCCCGGTTTGCACCGCCGCGGACGCCTTCAGCCCTCGCGAGTTGAGCCACAGCGACACGAACAACAGCACCAGGGCCAACACCGAGGCGGCAGCGTCGGGCAGGCCGAAGTACGACGTCACGTAATGCGCGCCGACCAGCGCGATCACCGGCACGGACAGCGGCACCGAGGCGAGGAACCACCAGCCGCACACACGGGCGGACCGAGGCCCGAAGGCGTGCGAGACGTAGGCGATGATGCCTCCGGCGTCCGGGATGCGTGCCCCGGCCCGGCCCAGCGCCACTGCCAACACCAGCCCGAACAACGACATGACCCCCCACGCGACGAGCGCGGCCGGTCCGGCGGTCCGTGCGGTCAACGCCGGCAGCACCAGCACGCTCGGTCCGAGCACCGCGCCGACGGCGAGTGCGGTCCCGGCGGGCACGGTCAAGTGCCGGCGCAGGCCGGTTTCCCCCATGAAGGATTCCACCCCAATGAGATAGCAGTGCGTGATTGTCCAACTCCGTACCGTAACCACATCAGCGTTGGTTCGTCGAGGTTCCAACCGGAACTTGTTCCGGTCCGCGGTTCGAACCAGGCCAGTACTCCAGCCGCACTTCGTGGTCCTTGGCCTGTCTGCGCTGGCGGTGGAAGGCTTTCGCGCGGCGCTGGTGCCTGTGTGCGACCAGCTCGCCGCCGACGAGCACGGCTCGGTGCGGCACGTCGTGCAGGCGGTGCGGGACCAGGTCGTGGACGAGCGTTGCGACCTGTGGGTGTGCCTGACGGACCTGCCGCGCAGGGACGGCACCGATCCGGTGGTCGCGGATGCCAGTGCCGACGACGGCCTCGCTGTGGCGTCGCTCCCGGCACTGGGCAGCTGGGCCTGCGCCGCAAGACCGGTGATGTCGTCAGTGCCGTCGTTGCCGAGCTCAGGGATCATGAGGTCTGATGAAGCGGCGTGCGCGGCGGGTGGACTCGCCGACCGACGACATCGGTGTGCGGTTGTGGCACCTGGTCTACGCGGCCGGTTGCGGATGTCCGCGGGCGTGGTCAGGGCGAACCGGCCGTGGCGGCTCGCGATGGGCATGTCCAGCATGCTCGTGACCACCTTCGGCACGGGGCCTACACGTTGATCAGCCCAACCATGTGGATGCTCGGCGCGCAGTCGAGCGTGGTGAGGCTGGTGGCGGCGATGCTGCTGTCGATCACCGCCATGGTGACGTGGCTGGTTGTCACGCACGACCTGTGGGAGCGGCCGTCCGACACGAAGGAGAAGGCGCGGGCGCGGCTGTACAACCTCACGACGGTGGTCATGCTGGTGCTGGGGGATCTCCAGGTTGTACGTGGCGTTGTTCCTGGTGGTGCTCGGCGCGGCGGTGTTGGTGCTCGAACCGTCCGTGCTGGCGCAGCAGATCGCTCACTCTCCGGCCGTGCGCGACTACCTGGGCCTGGCGTGGTTCGCCGCGTCGGTCGCGACGGTGGCAGGGGCGCTCGGTGCGCGCCTGGAGAGCGACGAGGCGGTGCGCAACGCCGCCTTCGGTCATCGCCAGCAGGAGTACCGCGAGAACCTCCAGAAGTGACCCAGCGGGACCACTGTCCGCTGTGGAGCTCCGCCTCGTGGACCGAAGCGTCGCACGCGTGCGGTGCGGAAGCGTTCTCACACCTCAGCCGCTGCGAGCCGCAGAGCCAGGAACGACCAGTCCGCTCTCGTAGGCCACGACCACAGCCTGAGCGCGGGTGGTCAGGTTCAACTTCCGCATCGTGTGCTTCACGTGCGTCTTCACCGTCGCTTCGCTGATGGCGAGCTGGTCCGCGATCTCCTCGTTGGTCGATCCGGTCCCGAGCAGCCGCAGGATCTCGGTCTCTCGTGGCGTCAGTTCCAGCAGCCGGGTGTTCGCCTGGAGTTCGACGCGGTGACGTTGTGCGTAGGTCTGGATCAGCCGCAGGGTGATGGCCGGCGAGATCAGCATCTCTCCTACCGCGACCGTGCGCACCGCCGCGATGATCCGATCGGGAGGTGTGTCCTTCATGATGAACCCGGCGGCTCCGTCGGTCAGCGCCGTGTAGACGTACTCGGGGATGTCGAAGGTGGTCAACACGACGACCTGGGTCTCCGGGCGCATCGCGAGGATGCGCCGGGTGGCGCTGAGTCCGTCCATGACCGGCATCTTGATGTCCATGAGCACCACGTCGGGCGTCAGATCGGCGACCAACGCCACGGCGCGCTCACCGTCTGACGCCTCGCCGACGGGTTCGATGCCGGGTGCGGCGTTGAGCAACGCCATGAGAGCGTGGCGAACGAGGTACTGGTCGTCGACCACCAGGACGCGGATTGCCATGACATCTCTCCAGCACGTGCATTCGGTCGGCGGTCGAAATCAGGCCTCGTCAGGAATCGGCAGGCGCAACACGACCTGGAACCCTCGGGGAGAGCGGTGTCCGGCGTCCAGGATGCCACCGTAGAGTTCGGCGCGCTCACGCATCCCCCGGATGCCGTGCGATTTCGCCTTGGCGCCGGAAGGTCTCGGCGCGCCGTCATCGGTGATGGTCAACAACAGTTCGTGCGCACGGTAGTCGAGCACCACCTCCACAGCTGCAGGACCCGCGTGCTTGAGGACGTTGGTCAAGGATTCCTGCGCGACGCGGTAGGCACAGAGGTCCTGCCCGGAGGGCAAGGCGCGCGGTGTTCCCCGGACCACGAGTTCGACGGCGAGACCGGCGTCGCGCGTGCGGTTCACCAAACCGGGGAGAGTGTCGAGGCCAGGACTCGCCAGTTGCACGTCGGGAAATTCTGTTTCGTTCTCCACCCGCAGCACGTCGAGCAACCTGCGCATCTCGGTCAAGCCCTGCCGGCAGGACTCGGAGACGGTTGAGATCGCGGTACGCGCGGTGGCGGGATCGGACGCGATGGTGTACTCGGCCACCCCGGTCTGCAAGGAGATCACAGACATGTGGTGCGCGACGATGTCGTGCAACTCCCGTGCGATCCGCACTCGCTCGTCGGCGGCCGCGCGACCTGCTCGCTCAGCTGCTTCCTCGGCACGCCTGGCCCATTTCTTGGAACTCTCGCCGAGTATCCAGGCAACGAACAGGACCAGGACGGTCTGCACGGCTTCCGACCATTTCAGCGTCGCCTCCCCGACGTATTCGGGCACCAGCAGGCATAGTGCCGAGGTCACTGCCATGACCGCGGCGGTCCGTGAGCTGCGCACGTTGGCGACGGTGAACACGCCGACGAGCACACCCAGCCCCATGTTGCCCAGGACGCCATGACCGAAGAACGTGTAGGCGACCGTCGAACCGAGAATCATGCACAACGACGTCACCGGCGCGATGTGACGGATCACCATCGGCGCCACTGTGAGCGCGGCGAGCGACAAATCCGCAGGTGTGAGATCAGCGCCGAAATATTCCACTTGATTGGCCAGGGTGAGGGCCGTGGCAACCAGGGCGAGAAGAAGGTCTGCCCACGCCGGTCGGAGAAGCTTGCGCACCGGCGGGACGCTACCACGGGATTCTTGTTCGGAAACACAAGAGATCCGCTCTACCACCAGAGGGGTAGGACGGACGACCAACAAGGATGACGACATCGCGTGAATGCGTTCTTACGGTGATGTCGTGAGTACGAAAACGAGCGCCTTGGTGGCGCTGCTTGCAATATCGTTTGTGGCCGGATGTTCACCGGCCGGTGCCGAGCACGACACGGACGACGCGGTTCAGGCCTCTTTGCAGAAAGACGCCGACGCACTGGTGGCGAAAGGTGCTCCCGGCGTTCTGACCGAACTACGCACGCCCGGCGGTGCGGTGAAGGTCCGCAGCGGAGCAGGCGACACCGACGCGAAGACACCGGTGCCGTGGGACTCCCACTTCCGCATCGCGAGCTTCAGCAAGACCTTCGTGGCGACCACGCTGCTCCAGCTCGTCGGCGAACGCCGCCTGTCACTCGACGACACCGTCGAGAAGTGGCTGCCCGGAGTCGTGACCGGCAGTGGGAACGACGGCAGCAGGATCACCGTTCGTCAGCTGCTCCAGCACACCAGCGGCATTCCCGAGTACATCGCCAGCGTGCCCGTGTTCACCGATGACGACTTCCGGCAGCACCGGTTCGACAAGCACTCCCCGGCGGACCTCGTGGCCCTCGCGATGCGTCAGACACCGACCTTCGCGCCCGGCGCCGGCTGGAGCTACTCCAACACCAACTACGTGCTGGCCGGAATGATCATCGGCAAGGTGACCGGCCAGGACTGGCGCACCGCCGTCGACGAGCGGATCGTCCAGCGCCTGGGATTGCGGAACACGTCGGCCCCCGGTCACTCGACTGCGCTGCCGCACCCCCACGCGACCGCGTACGAGCGCTTCCCGGAAGACGTCACAGCGGATCCGTTGCGCTTCGGAAAGCCCGTCGACGTCACCGAGCTCAACCCGTCCTACGCCGAAGCGGCGGGAGAGCTGGTCAGCACCACCAACGACGCGCTCGTCTTCCTGCGAGCCCTGATCTCGGGCGAGCTCCTCGCTCCCGCGGAGCTGGCCGAGATGCAGAAGACGGTGCCGGCGCCGAGCCTGCAGTCGGTGTGGCCGGAAGCGCGGTACGGACTGGGCATCGCCTGGATTCCCACCGCGTGCGGCGGATTCTGGTCGCACGCAGGTGACATCCAGGGCTTCCAGACCCGCAACGGGATCACGCCCGACGGCAAGCGCAGCGTCATCGTCTCGATGAACACCGACTCGGTGATCCCGGTGGAGTCGTCCACCCCGCCGACGCCGCTCGAGGACCCGTCCTTCGACCTGGTCAAGAACGCGCTCTGCGACCGCCGCTAGCACGGCGTGCCGGCTCAGCTGAACTGATCACTGAAGCTTGCTCCCGTGCCCTGTGGACGGGCCTGTCCGAGACTTGTGCGGACCGATGACGCGTTCGACTTCTGGCAGCCCTGACAACGACATCGCCGTCGTTGTTCTGGGCCTGCGGTTGGCTGGTGGCATCTGCGAACCGGCGGACTTCTGGGTCGGCTTGATCGCGGCACGCAGTGAGGACGGGGACCTCGCAGTCAGCGCCGTCCTCGGTTGGATTGGGCTGATCGTGCCGTGCTGGCCGCGTTGGTCCGCCAGTTACCGGTGTGGCTGCGAGAGCACCGGTTGATGTCCGGGCACCGCGCTGCGGTGGCATCGACGGTTGGTCGCGAAGAAGTGGGCCTACCCGAACCCGGCTGGGCGAGTGCGGGTCGATAACAACGTGGTTGGATTCCGATCAGCGAACGCTGGTGTGGCACGATGGTCTTGCCGCACGCGGCAAAGCTGAACCCAAACGCCCGAACGGCGTAGATCCCATTGTTCCATTTTGGCATGGAATAACCGGGCCGCCACCAGAACTGGTTTCACTGACGCGTCAAGAGGTTCCAGCGCCTGGTCGACGTCGCCGCACTGATACGACTGGTCATCTCGCCGCTCGCGGACCGGCGTCGTTGCCCTGATCGCCAATCCGACGCCTTGCCGTCCGACCCCGTCCTGGGAGCGCTACCGCCGGGCCTGACCGAAGCTGAAGTGAGCCACCGATGGACACATTGTTATTCGGACAGTTGCAATATCCGGCTGTGCCATCGCGCTGGGTGAGTTGGAGATGCACACCCGGATGGCTTTGGTGCCCGACACCTGGGAGGACCCGCATCTGATCCCGCTGACCGAGCTGCGGGAGAACCCCGCCGAAGACTCCGCGCTCGCAGTCGGTGCGCGGTGAGCGGGCGCGGCAGCAGCAGACGCGGCACCCCGGCCGTGGCCCGTCGGCCCCTGCTCGGCACCGCCGGGTGTGCAGGACGGCACCGAGGACGGTTGCGCGGGGTTCTTCCGCGGCGAGGGTGGGCGTGAGTACCGGTTCGACTTCAGTCGTTGTCCACTGCCGGGCTGGTACAGGCTGATGGCCGCAGCCATGGCACAGCGGGTCGGCCTCGCCGGTGGCCTGCGCACTCAGCAGTCGGCGCGCGTGTGCTGGCGGAACCACGCGGGGTGCTCGGGCGCGCCGCCCTTCGACGCCACCACCGCGTAGCTGCCGTCGTGCTCCACGCGCATGACGGGCATGCAGCGCAGCTGGCCGCTCTTGGCACCACGCACGGTCAGGAGGACGATGGGCCGGTCGAAGATCAGGACGCCCTCGGTGGTCCCGGTCTCCGGGATCTGCTTGGTCTGGTTCTGCACCCAGTCGTCTGGGCTGAGCGCCACGGTGTCGTCTGCCCTGCAATGATCAACATCGTACGGGCCGCGAATGTTCCCCACGATCGGGTCAGTGGGCGCTGAACTGCTCTTCCGTCGGCTGGACCACGTCAGGCCGGACCGGTAGCGCGGGCAGCACGAACCGTTCGCCGTAGGGGTCGGTGACCGCGACCGGCCCGCCGCAGCCGTTCTCGGCGAGGAAGCAGTCGTACCCGGCCCTCGGCAGCTGCCGCCACTGGCCGGGGCACAGGTCGGTGACCCGGACCGTGACGCTCTTCCCGTTCGCGGCCTTGACCAGCACGTACGTACCACAGGCCGCTGAATTCCCGTAGTCGGCCCAGCTCATCGCGACGGTCAGCGGGTCGGGACTCCTGTCGTACGAGCACGCGCGGCCGCGGCGGCCGGGGTGCCCGCGATGCCGGGCGGGTCGCGGACCACGACCACGACCGCGACCAGCACCACGAGCACTACCAGCGCGTACGGGGCGGCACGCCTCACCGCCGCACCATGGTCCGCTGCACCGCGATGAACACCAGCAGCAGCACACCGATCACGATCTTCGTCCACCACGAGCTGAGCGTGCCCTGGAACGAGATCAGCGTCTGGATCGTGCCGAGCACCAGCACCCCGGCCAGCCCGCCCAGCACGTAGCCGACACCACCGGCGAGCAACGTCCCGCCGATGACCACGGCCGCGATCGCCTCCAGCTCCATGCCGACGGCGTGCAGGCCGTAGCCCGACAGCATGTACAGGCTGAACAGCAGCCCGGCCAGCGCCGAGCAGAACCCGCTGATCACGTACACGCCGACCTTCACCCGCGCGGTCGGCAGGCCCATCAGCAGCGCGGACGACTCGTTGCCGCCCACCGCGTACACCGTGCGGCCGAACCGGGTGCGGTGCAGCACGTACATGGCGGCGAGCACGACCAGCAGCGCGATCACGACGTTGTAGGTGATCGTCACGCCACCGGGCAGCGGGATGGCGGCGGTCGCGATGTCGCGCAGCGTGCGGTCCTTGATGGACACCGACTCGACGCTGATCAGGAAGCACAGGCCGCGGGCCAGGAACATGCCGGCCAGCGTCACGATGAACGGCTGGATGTCGAACTTGTGGATCACCAGCCCCATCAGCAGGCCCAGCGTCGAGCCGATCACCAGCACCGCCAGCACGACCAGCGGCACCGGCCAGCCCGCGCGCAGCCCGGCCGCGGTGACCATCGTGGACAGCGCGACCACCGACCCGACGGACAGGTCGATGCCGCCGCTGAGGATCACGAACGTCATCCCCGCCGCGAGCACGATCAGGAACGCGTTGTCGATGAACAGGTTCGCGATCACCTGGCCGGACGCGAAGCCGTCGTAGCGCACCGAGCCGATCCCGAAGGAGAGGACGAACAGCACGACGGTCGCGAGGACGGGCAGGAACCGCGACGGCACCCCGCCGACGAGCGTGGTCATGAGACGGCCACCTTCCGGAAGCTGAGCGCCGCACGGGCCTTCGGGGCCTGCACCAGGCACACGGCGATGACGACGACCGCCTTGAAGAGCAGCGTGACCTCCGGGGCGACGCCGATCGTGTAGACGGTGGTGGTGAGGGTCTGGATGATCAGGGCACCGAGCAGCGTGCCGGTGAGCGAGTAGCGCCCGCCCGCGAGCGACGTGCCGCCGATGACGACGGCGAGGATCGCGTCCATCTCGATCCACAGACCGGCGTTGTTGGCGTCGGCCGCGCTCACGTTCGAGCTGATCATCAGACCGGCGATGCCCGCGCACACGGCGGCGAACACGTAGACGGTCCAGATGATCGTGCGCGACCGCACGCCGGCCAGCCGCGAGGCCTCCGGGTTCACGCCGACCGACTCGATCAGCATGCCCAGCGCGGTGCGCCGGGTCGCGAACGCCACCAGCCCCAGCACCAGCAGGCTGATCAGGATCGAGATCGGCAGCACGACGAACCCGGCGCCGACCTGGCGGTAGGCGTCGTTGTTGACCGTGACGATCTGCCCCTCGGTGACGAGCATGGCCACACCGCGGCCCGCCGTCATCAGCACGAGGGTCGCGATGATCGGCTGGATGCCCAGCCCCGCCACGAGGAACCCGTTCCACAGCCCGAGCACCGCGCACAGCACGAGCGCGATCGCCATGCCGGCGAACGCGGTGCCCGCCGAGTCGGACGTTCCGATGTGGACGCACGTGACCGCGCCCGCGATCGCTGCCACCGCGCCGACGGAGAGGTCGATGCCGCGGGTGGCGATCACCAGGGTCATGCCCAGTGCGATCAGCAGGGTCGGCGCGCCGTTCTTGAGCACGTCGACCAGGCCGCCGTAGAGGTGGCCGTCCTGGACGCGCAACGAGAAGAACGACGGCGTGACGACGAGGTTGAGCAGCAGCAGCGCGGCCAGCGCGAGCAACGGCCACAGCAAACGGTTCTTCACGACACCACCTTCTCCGGTGCGGCTCCGCCCGCGATGAGCTCGACCACCTCGTCCACGCCGGTGACCGACCCGTCCAGCTCGGCGATCTTGCGCCGGTCGCGCAGCACCACGATCCGGTCGGCGATGCGCACGACCTCCTCCAGCTCGGCGGAGATGAACAGCACCGCGGTGCCCTCCGCGGCCAGGGTCGTGACGAGCTGCTGGATCTGGGCCTTCGCGCCGATGTCGATGCCCCTGGTCGGCTCGTCCAGGATCAGCAGCCGCGGCTCGGTGACGAGCCAGCGGGCGAGCAGGACCTTCTGCTGGTTGCCGCCGGACAGGGTGCGCACCAGCGCGTCCGGGTTGGCCGGGCGGATGTCCAGCGCCGTCAGGTACTTCTCGACGAGCTGGTCCTTGGTCTTGCGCGACAGCGGCCGGGTCCACCCGCGTGCGGCCTGCATGGCGAGCACCAGGTTGTCCCGGATGGACAGGTCCGCGACCACGCCCTCGCCCTTGCGGTCCTCGGAGCTGAACGCGATGCCGGCGGCGATGGCCGACCGCGGTCCGCGCAGCCGCACGGGCTTGCCGTCGACGAGCACGCGGCCGGAGTCGGCCTTGTCCGCGCCGAACAGCAGCCGGGCGAGCTCGGTGCGGCCGGAGCCGAGCAGACCGGCCAGGCCGACCACCTCGCCCGCGCGGATCTCCAGGTCGAACGGTTCGATGGCGCCGCGGCGGCCGAGGCCCTCCGCGTGCACCAGCACCGGTCCCTCCGGGTGGCGCTGCTCGGCGGCGTCCTCGATGGCCTCCAGCGCGCCGAGGTCGCGGCCGATCATCTGGGCGATCAGCGCCCGCCGGTCGACCTCGGCGGTGAGGTGCTCACCGACGAGGGTCCCGTTGCGCAGCACCGTCATCCGGTCGGAGATCTCGTAGACCTGGTCGAGGAAGTGCGACACGAACAGGATCGCGACGCCCTCGTCGCGCAGCACCCGCATGATGCGGAACAGCTCGGCGACCTCACCGGCGTCCAGGCTGGACGTCGGCTCGTCGAGCACGAGCACCCGGCAGTCGACCGCGATCGCGCGCGCGATGGCCACGAGCTGCTGCACCGCGATCGGGTGCTCGCCGAGGCTGGAGGCCGGGTCGATGTGCACGCCGATGCGGGAGAGGACCTCGGCGGAGCGCTTGCGCATGGCCGGGAAGTCGATGCCGCCGCGCTTGCGGGGTTCGCGGCCCAGCAGGATGTTCTCCGCGACCGTGAGGTTCGCGCAGAGGTTGACCTCCTGGTAGACCGTGCTGATGCCGGCGTGCTGCGCCTCGCCGGGGGAGGAGAACGCCACGTCGGCGCCGGCCAGCACGACCTGGCCGCTGTCGGGGCGGTGCACGCCGGTCAGGGTCTTGATCAGGGTGGACTTCCCGGCGCCGTTCTCGCCCATGAGGGCGTGCACCTCGCCGGGGAACAACCGGAAGTCGACGTCCTGCAACGCCTTCACGCCGGGGAACGCGAGGGTGATGCCCCGCATCTCGACGACTGGCGGCGGTGACTCGGTCATGGCTCAGGCCTTCGTCGCTGAGGTGCGGGACCCGTCACCACTTGGGCGGAGCGACGGGTCCCGCGGTCTGGTGGGGCGGTGGGTGGTCACGACCGCGCGACCACCCACCGCGTGTGCTGTCCCGCGGCGGGGACCGGGGTCAGTACTGGCGCTGCGGCAGCGCGGTCTTGGCCTGCTCCTGGGTGAACGTGCCCTCCTCGGTCACGACCCTGGCCGGCACCTCCTCGCCCTTGACGACCTTCTTCGCCAGGTCCATCAACTGCTTGCCCAGCAACGGGTTGCACTCGACGATGAAGTTGATCTCGCCGTTGGCCAGCGCGGTCATGCCGTCCTTCACCGCGTCCACGGTGATGATCTTGATGTCCTTGCCGGGCACCTTGCCGGCGGCCTTGATGGCCTCGATCGCGCCCAGGCCCATGTCGTCGTTGTGGGCGTAGACCACGTCGATCTTGGGCTGGGACTTGAGGAAGGCCTCCATGACCTGCTTGCCGCCGGAGCGGGTGAAGTCACCGGTCTGCGAGGCGACGACCTTGATGTCGGACTTGCCGGCGATCTTCTCCTCGAAGCCCTTCTTGCGGTCGATCGCGGGCGCGGCACCGGTGGTGCCCTGCAGCTCGACCACGTTGGTGGGCCCGGAGGCGTTGGCCACCAGCCAGTCACCGGCCTTGCGGCCCTCCTCGACGAAGTCCGACCCGAGGAACGTCTTGTAGAGCGAGGTGTCGTCGGAGTCGATCGAGCGGTCGGTGAGGATGACCGGGATGTTGGCGCGCTTGGCCTCCAGCAGCACGGTGTCCCAGCCGGTCTCGACGACCGGGCTGAACGCGATCACCGACACCTTCTGCTGGATGTAGGACCGGATCGCCTTGATCTGGTTCTCCTGCTTCTGCTGCGCGTCGGAGAACTTCAGGTCGATGCCGGCGGTCTTGGCCTCGTCCTGGATCGACTTCGTGTTGGCGGTGCGCCAGCCGCTCTCGGCGCCCACCTGGGCGAAGCCCATGGTGATCTTGTCGCCGGACTGGCCGGAGGCGGCATCGCCGCCGCCGCTCGAGCCGCCGCACGCTGTCAACGCGAACAGCGCGACCACGCTGGCGGCTGTCGTGATCTTCTTCAGCACTGGGATTCCTCCGGGGTGACGACGGTGTCGCGGAGCTCGACCGCGTGTCCGCGGTTGTCAGGTGGACAACAGTGAACGTTCACATCTGCCGCGTCAAGTCCTTGCCCGTAACGAGTTCGCAGCCCTATGTTAACGCTCACTTCCGAGCAGGGGAGGCAAATCCGTGCCCCGCAAGTCCGTGCCCCGCAAGCACGTGTTGTTGTCCGCCGCTCTCGCCGCCGGTCTGCTGGTCGGCGTGCCGGGTTCGGGCGCCGCCGCGGAGACCGACTACGCGCTCAAGGTCGACGCCACGGCGAAGGGCCCGTCCATCGACGACTCGATGTACGGCGTGTTCTTCGAGGACATCAACCGCGCCGCCGACGGCGGCCTGTACGCCGAGCTCGTGCAGAACCGCTCGTTCGAGTACGACCCCGCCGACAACGCGGGCTACACCGGGCTCACCGCGTGGGCACCGCACAGCGGCACCCTGGACGTGGCCGACGACGCCGGGCGCCTCAACGAGCGCAACCGCCGCTACCTGAAGCTCGGCCTGCCCGCCGGTGTGATCAACTCCGGTTACAACTCCGGCATCGCCGTGCGGGAGGGCCAGCGCTACGACTTCTCCGTCTGGGCCCGCACCGACCAGGCCAGGACCGCGCTGACCGCCACCGTGACCGATCCAGCCGGTGCCCCGCTCGGCGACCCGGTGCGGGTCGAGGTCCGCGGTGACGGCTGGGCGAAGTACACCGGCACCGTCCGCGCCCGCAGGTCCACGACGACCGGCCGGCTGCTCGTCACCGGCGAGGGCACCGGGACGCTGCGGCTCGACATGGTCTCGCTGCTGCCGCAGGACACCTTCAAGGGCCACGGCCTGCGCCGCGACCTGGCCGAGAAGGTCGCCGCGCTGAAGCCCGGCTTCGTGCGCTTCCCCGGCGGCTGCCTGGTCAACACCGGCAGCCACCAGGGCTACGACGCGCCGGGCTACGAGCGCCGCCGTTCGTACCAGTGGAAGGACACCATCGGCCCGGTCGAGCAGCGCGCCACGAACTGGAACTTCTGGGGCTACAACCAGTCCTACGGCCTGGGCTACTACGAGTACTTCCAGTTCGCCGAGGACATCGGCGCCATGCCGCTGCCCGTCGTGCCCGCCCTGGTCACCGGCTGCGGCCAGAACCGCGCCACGGACGACCCCGCGCTGCTGCGCCGGCACGTCCAGGACACGCTGGACCTGATCGAGTTCGCCAACGGCCCCGCCGACTCCACCTGGGGCCGCAAGCGCGCCGAGATGGGCCACCCGAAGCCGTTCGGGCTCACGCACCTCGGCGTCGGCAACGAGGAGAACCTGCCCGACGAGTTCTTCGCCCGCTTCACCGAGTTCCGCACCGCGATCAACGCGAGGTACCCGGACATCACGGTCGTCAGCAACTCCGGCCCCGACGACACCGGTGGCGTGTTCGACCGCCTCTGGCAGCTCAACCGGCAGGCCGGCGTGAAGATGGTCGACGAGCACTACTACAACAGCCCGAGCTGGTTCCTGGAGAACAACGCCCGATACGACTCCTACGACCGCAACGGTCCCAAGGTGTTCCTCGGCGAGTACGCCTCCCAGGACAACAAGTTCTTCAACGCGCTGAGCGAGGCCGCGTTCATGACCGGCCTGGAACGCAACGCCGACGTCGTGAAGCTCGCGTCGTACGCGCCGCTGCTGGCCAACGAGGACTACGTGCAGTGGAAGCCGGACATGATTTGGTTCAACAACCACGCGTCGTGGGGCTCGGCGAGCTACGAGGTGCAGAAGCTGTTCATGACCAACGTGGGCGACCACGTCGTGCCCAGCACCGCGACCGCCACCCCGGCCACCCAGACGCCGATCACCGGCGCGATCGGCCTGTCCACCTGGGCCACCGCCGCGAGCTACGACGACGTGCGGGTCACCGGCGCGTCCGGTGAGGCGTTGTTCGGCGACGACTTCTCCGGCACCGACGCGCAGTGGACGAAGACCGGCCGCGGCGCGTGGAACGTCGTCAACGGCGCCTACGTCCAGTCCGACGCGGCCGCTGAGGACACGCTCGTCACCGCCGGCGACAGGAGCTGGCACGACTACACGCTGAACCTCAAGGCCACCAAGCAGTCCGGCCGTGAGGGCTTCCTCGTCGCGTTCGGCGTCAAGGACACCGGCAACCACTACTGGTGGAACCTCGGCGGCTGGAACAACACCCAGTCCGCTGTGGAGAAGGCCGCCGGCGGCGGCAAGAGCACCCTGCTGACCGACGGCACCCGCATCGAGACCGGCCGCACCTACGACGTGCGGGTCGAGGTCCGCGGCCGGAAGGTCGCGCTGTTCCTCGACGGGCGGAAGTGGGGCGAGTTCACCGACCAGGTCGCCGAACCGTTCCGCCAGGTCGTCACCCGCGACCGCGCCACCGGCGAGCTGGTCGTCAAGGTCGTCAACGCCCAGGACAACGCCGCCCGCACCCGCGTCGACCTCGGTGTCCCGGTGTCGTCCACGGCGCGTGCGACCGTGCTGCAGGGCCGTCCCGACGACGTGAACACCGAGTTCGCCCAGCCGATCAAGCCCCGCTCCGAGCAGGTGCGGGTGGCGAGCAGCTTCACGCACACCTTCCCGCCGAACTCCGTCACCTTCCTCCGGATCAGGAGCCGCTCGTGATCGACCGCCGATCCCTGCTGCGCACGGGCGGCGTGCTCGCCGCGACCGGGGCGCTCGCCTCCGCCGCACCCGCGGCCACCGCCGTCGCCGCCGAACCCGCGGCCGGGCTGCCCACCCGCAACCCGCTCGTCGAACAGCGCGCCGACCCGTTCGTCACACCGCCCACCGACGGCATGTACTACCTCACCGGGTCCGTGCCCGAGTACGACCGGATCGTCGTGCGCGGAGCGTCCACCCTGGACGGCCTGACCGCCGCCCGCGAGCGCACCATCTGGCGCCGTCCGGCCACCGGGAAGATGGGCGGCTACATCTGGGCGCCGGAGCTGCACCGCATCGACGGCAGGTGGTACGTCTACTTCGCTGCCGGTGACAAGGACGACCCGTTCCGCATCCGCACCTATGTGCTGGAGTCCCCGAACGCCGACCCGCGGCTGGACGGCTGGGTGCTGCGCGGCCAGATCACGACACACCTGGACACGTTCACGCTCGACGCGACGACGTTCGCGCACCGCGGCAAGCGCTACTTCCTGTGGGCGCAGAACGAGCCCGCCGTCGGCTCCGGCACCAACCTCTACATCGCCGAGATGGCCTCCCCGCTCGCGTTGCGGACGGCGCCGGTCCGGATCGCCACGCCGACGGCGGCGTGGGAGGTGCAGGGGTTCCGGGTGAACGAGGGGCCGGCGGTGCTCATCCGCAACGGCCGCGTGTTCGTGACGTTCTCCGCGAGCGCCACCGACGCCCGGTACTGCATGGGCCTGCTGACCGCCGACGAGAACGCGAACCTGCTCGACGCGCGGTCGTGGACGAAGTCGCCGAACCCGGTGTTCGCCACGCACGTGCCGACCTCGCAGTACGGGCCGGGGCACAACTCGTTCACCACGGTCGGCGACGTGGACGTGCTCATCTACCACTCCCGCGACTACCGCGACATCAGCGGCGACCCGTTGTTCGACCCGAACCGGCACACCCGCGTGCAGCGGCTGCACTGGAACGCCGACGGCACCCCGTCGTTCGGCGTCCCGGTGGGGGAGGGAGGGCCGATCACGCGGCTGTCGCCGTTGGACTCCCCGGCGCTGACCGTGCGGCACTACGAGTACCGGCTGCGGGTCGACGGCAACGTCCGCGAGCTGGCCGACTCGCAGTTCCGTTTCGTGCCGGGCTTCTCGGGCTCCGGGACGGTCGCGCTGCAGTCGGTGAACTTCCCGGACCGGTACGTGCGCGTCGACGGTGACGTGGTGCGGATCGACCCGTACGAGGACACGGACGCCTACGGCCGTGCGGCGAGCTTCGTCCGGGTTGCCGGACTCGCTGACAGCACGGCGATTTCGTTGAATGTTGGAGCAGATTCTTATCTCATCCACGACCGGGGGAGACTGGTGACCGGCAAACCCGGAAACGACCGCGACGCGCGCCGACGTGCGACGTTTCGGCTCGAATAGCGGTCACAATGGGTGAGCTGTACCAGGACTGACCGGTGTTATCGCTAACATAATCGGTCTAGACCAAGGATCGGAGACCGTTCGTGGACCAGAAGATTTCGCGCGACCCCGCGATGACCGACGTCGCACGACTCGCCGGGGTGTCCCACCAGACGGTCTCGCGCGTTCTCAACAACCACCCCAACGTCCGCGAGCAGACCCGGCTGCGGGTGCAGGCCGCGATCAAGGAGCTCGACTACCGGCCCAACCGCGCGGCCCGCGCGCTGGTCACCGGCAAGACGCAGCTCATCGGCGTGGTGGCGCAGAACTCGACGCTGTACGGCCCGGCCTCGCTGCTGTCCGCCTTCGAGGAGGCGGCGGGCCAGGCCGGGTTCGCGGTGAGCGTCGGCCGGGTCAAGGTGCTCGACCGCGAGTCCATCTCCGCGGCCGTCGAACGCCACCGCGACCAGCGCGTGGCCGGCATCGTGGTGATCGCGCCGAACTCCGGTGCCGCCGACGCGCTGGCGGACGTGCCCGCCGGCGTGCCGCTGGTGACGGTGGACGGCGACCCCGACCGCGCGACGCCGCTGGTCACGGTCGACCAGGCGGCCGGTGCGTTCGAGGCCACCACCCACCTGCTGCAGGCGGGCCACAGCACGGTGTGGCACGTGTCCGGTCCCGCCGACTGGTTCGACGCGGCCGGTCGCGTGCAGGGCTGGCGGCGTGCGCTGGAGTCGGTGGACGCCGAGGTGCCGCCGGTGGTGACGGCCGACTGGAGCGCGGCGTCGGGGTACCGCGCGGGTCAGATGCTCGCGCGGATGCCCGAGGTGACGGCGGTGTTCTGCTCCAACGACCACTTGGCCCTCGGCCTGCTGCGGGCGCTGAGCGAACGGGGCCGGCGGGTGCCGCACGACGTGAGTGTGGTCGGGTTCGACGACGTGCCGGAAGCGGCCTACTTCATCCCGCCGCTCACGACCGTCCGCCCGGACTTCGCCGCGGTGGCACGGGAAACCCTCGGTCTGCTGCTGGAGCAGGTGAGCGACGGCGAGACCGCCCGCCCGCGCCGCACGGTGGCCCCTTACTTGGTGACCAGGGACAGCGTGTCCCCACCCGCCTGACCCCCGCTGCTTCCCGCACGCGGGGACCTTTCGTTCACCAGGAGAGTACGAAAGCTCCCCGCGTGCGGTGGACAGCGCGTGTGACGAGATGTGAGGACCGCCCGCCGGTGGCACACCGGTGGGCGTTTTGTCGTGCGCTCACGGCGGTGGACATCGGTGTTCTTGCTGGGAAATCACGATGTTCGCGGCGCATCTTGACGGCGTGATTGTTAGCGATAACACTCAGGCCGTGACTGACATGACGATCGACCGCGACGCGTGCGTGGTGGGTGTCGACTTCGGCACGCTGTCCGGCCGCGCCGTGGTCGTGCGCGTCCATGACGGCGCCGAGCTCGGCACCGCCGTCCACGAGTACCGCCACGGGGTCGTGGACCAGGTCCTGCCCGCGACCGGCCGTCCGCTGCCGCCGGAGTGGGCCCTGCAGGTCCCGGCCGACTACCTCGACGTGCTGCGCACCGCCGTCCCACAGGCGGTCGAGGCGGCCGGGATCTCGCCGTCCCAGGTGGTCGGGATCGGCACCGACTTCACGGCCTGCACGATGGTGCCGGTCACCGCGGACGGCACACCGCTGTGCGACCTGCCGGAGTTCGCCGGGAACCCGCACGCCTACGTGAAGCTGTGGCGCCACCACGCCGCCCAGGGCCAGGCCGACCGGATCAACGAGCTGGCCCGCACCCGCGGCGAGGCGTGGCTGCCGCGCTACGGCGGCCTGATCTCCTCGGAGTGGGAGTTCGCCAAGGGCCTCCAGGTGCTGGAGGAGGCACCCGAGGTCTACGCGGCGATGGAGCACTGGGTCGAGGCCGCCGACTGGATCACCTGGCAGCTCTGCGGCACCTACACGCGCAACGCCTGCACCGCTGGGTACAAGGGCATCCTCCAGGACGGCGCCTACCCCGGCGAGGACTTCCTCGCCGAGCTCAACCCCGACTTCGCCGGGTTCGTCGCCGACAAGCTCGACCACCCGCTCTCGGCGCTCGGTGACCGCGCGGGCGGGCTCAGCGCCAGGGCCGCGGAGTGGACCGGGCTGCCCGAGGGCATCGCCGTCGCGGTCGGCAACGTCGACGCGCACGTCACCGCACCGGCCGCCCAGGCCGTCGAGCCCGGCCAGATGGTCGCGATCATGGGCACCTCCACCTGCCACGTGATGAGCGGCGCCGTGCTGCGCGACGTGCCGGGCATGTGTGGTGTGGTCGACGGCGGCATCATTCCTGGGCTGTGGGGCTACGAGGCCGGGCAGAGCGGTGTCGGCGACATCTTCGCGTGGTTCCTGCGCAGCAGCGTCCCGCCGGCCTACCACGAGCAGGCCGCCGAACGCGGCATCACCGTGCACGAGCTGCTGACCGAGCTGGCCGCCGGCCAGGCGGTGGGGGAGCACGGGCTCATCGCGCTCGACTGGCACAGCGGCAACCGGTCCGTGCTCGTCGACCACGAGCTGTCCGGCGTGATCATCGGCCAGACCCTCGCCACCAGGGCCGAGGACGTCTACCGCGCGCTGCTGGAGGCGACCGCGTTCGGCACGCGGGTCATCATCGACGCCTTCACCGACTCCGGTGTGCCGGTGACCGAGCTCGTGATCGCGGGCGGACTGGTCAAGAACGAGCTGCTGATGCAGATCTACGCCGATGTCGTGAACCTGCCGCTGTCGGTGATCGGCTCGGCACAGGGCCCCGCGCTCGGCTCCGCGATGCACGCCGCCGTCGCCGCGGGCGCCCACCCGGACATCCGCAAGGCCGCCGCCGCGATGGGTTCCGTGCGGCGCAACGTCTTCACGCCCGTACCGGAGAACGTCGAGGCGTACGAACGGCTCTTCCTCGACTACCTGGAGCTGCACGACTACTTCGGCCGCGGTGCCAACGATGTCATGCACCGGCTGCGCCAGTACCGCCGCGACGCACTGGAGGGGAAGAGCTGATGTCCGCCACGGCAGAGCTGCGCCGCACGGTCGCCGAGCTGCACCGCGAGCTGACCCGCTACGGGCTGGTGAGCTGGACGGCCGGAAACATCTCGGCCCGCGTGCCCGACCAGGACCTGATGGTCATCAAGCCGTCCGGGGTGTCCTACGACGACCTGGGCCCGCACGCGATGGTCGTGACCGACCTGCACGGCACCCTCGTCCAGGGCGAGCTCGCACCGTCCTCCGACACCGCCGCGCACGCCTACGTGTACCGGCACATGCCGCACGTCGGCGGTGTCGTGCACACGCATTCCCCTTACGCGACGGCGTGGGCGGCGCGCGGGGAGCCCATCCCGTGCGTGCTCACGATGATCGCCGACGAGTTCGGCGGCGACATCCCGGTCGGGCCGTTCGCGCTGATCGGCGACGACTCCATCGGCCAGGGCATCGTGGAGACCCTGAGCGCCAGCCGGTCGAAGGCCGTGCTGATGCGCAACCACGGCCCGTTCACGATCGGCGAGACGGCACGCGCCGCGGTGAAGGCCGCCGTGCTGCTGGAGGACGTCGCCCGCACCGTCCACTTCGCACTCCAGCTCGGCAAGCCCGACGTGATCGAGCAGGAACACGTCGACCGGCTCTACGAGCGCTACCAGAACGTCTACGGCCAGTGAGCCCAGAAGGAGAGCACATGCCGGACAAGCCCCAGATCTGGTTCCTCACCGGCAGCCAGCACCTCTACGGCCCCGAGACGCTCGACCAGGTGGCCGCGCAGTCGCAGCAGATCCAGCGGATGCTGAGCGACTCCGGCAAGATCAGCGCGGAGATCGTGTGGAAGCCGGTGCTCACCGACTCCGGTGCGATCCGCACGGTCATGCAGGAGGCGAACAACGACCCGTCGTGCGTCGGGATCATCGCCTGGATGCACACCTTCTCGCCGGCGAAGATGTGGATCACCGGCCTGGACCTGCTGCGCAAGCCGTTGCTGCACCTGCACACGCAGCTCAACGAGGCGTTGCCGTGGTCCACCATCGACATGGACTTCATGAACCTCAACCAGGCAGCGCACGGCGACCGCGAGTTCGCCTACGTGCAGACCAGGATCGGGGTGGCCCGCAAGACCGTGGCCGGGCACGCGAGCGATCCCGTTGTCGCACAGCGGATCGACGGCTGGGCACGGGCGGCGGCCGGTAGCGCGCACATGCGCAACCTGCGGCTGGCGCGGTTCGGCGACAACATGCGCGACGTCGCCGTGACCGAGGGCGACAAGGTCGAGGCGGAGCTGCGGTTCGGCGTCTCGGTCAACACCTACGGCGTCAACGACCTCGTCGCCGTGGTCGACGCGGTGGCCGACGCCGACGTCGACCTGCTCGTCACCGACTACGCCGAGGCGTACCGGCTGGCACCGGAGCTGGCGCGCGGGGGAGAGCGGCACGACTCGCTGCGCTACGCCGCCCGCATCGAGATCGGCCTGCGGTCCTTCCTCGACGACGGCGGGTTCGGCGCGTTCACCACGAACTTCCAGGACCTGGGCGGGCTGCGGCAGCTGCCGGGGCTCGCGGTGCAGCGGCTGATGGCCGACGGCTACGGCTTCGGCGGCGAGGGCGACTGGAAGACCTCGGCCCTGCTCGCCGCCGTGAAGGCGATGGGCACCGGCACCGGGCGCGGCACGTCGTTCATGGAGGACTACACCTACCACTTCGGGCCGGGTACGCCGAAGATCCTCGGCGCGCACATGCTGGAGGTCTGCCCGACGATCGCCACCGCGCAGCCGTCGTGCGAGATCCACCCGCTGGGCATCGGCGACCGGGAGGACCCGGTGCGGCTGGTGTTCGACGCGGCGACCGGGCCCGCCGTCGTGGTCGGCCTGGCCGACCTCGGCGACCGCTTCCGCCTGGTGGCCAACGAGGTCACCGTCGTGGAGCCGGACGAGCCGCTGCCGAAGCTGCCGGTGGCGCGCGCGGTGTGGCAGCCGGCGCCGTCGCTGTCGACGTCGGCGGAGTGCTGGCTCACCGCCGGCGGGCCGCACCACACCGTGATGACCCAGGCGGTCGGAGCGGAGGTGCTGCGGGACTTCGCCCAGATGGCGGCCACCGAGCTGGTGCTGATCGACGCGGACACCACGCCCGCCTCGTTCGTCGACCGGCTGCGCTGGAACCAGGCCTACCACCGCCTGGCCATGGGAATGAGCTGACGGGCGAGGAACTCCGCCAGCTGACGCCACATCGCGACGGGGTTGGAGTACATCGGCAGGTGCCCGCTGTGCGGGACCTCGGCGAGCTCCACCCCGTTCGCGTCCAGCCTCTGCAGGTAGGACAGGCCGGCGCACTGCTCGCCGTACAGGTACATCCGCGGGCAGGGCAGGGCCAGGAACTTCGCGATCAGGTCGCCGTGGTCGGCGAGTTCGACCATCGAGCGGAACACCCCGGCCACGGCACCGCGGCGGATCTTGTGCGGCAGACCCGCGGCGTACAGGCCGCTGCCGTAGTGCGGCGCGTTGCGGGTGCGTTCGGCGAACCGGAAGAAGTGCTCGGCCGGGTCCGGTGCCATCAGCGCCTGTCGGCTCAGCAGGCAGTCCTCCGGCGCGAGCACGCCCTTGATGTTCACGAAGCTCAGCACCCGCCGCGGTAGCCGGTGTGCGAGCAGCAACCCGGTGAGTCCGCCGGTGGAGTGCCCCACCAGGTGGAACCGGTCGATGCCCGCGTGGTCGAGCACCGCGTGCGCGGCGTCCACCAGGAACGGGATGTCGACGGCGGCGAGGTCGGCGCACTCGGTGGCGCCGCTGCCCGGTGCGTCGTAGGCGAGGAACGCGCGCCCGGCGAAGTCGTGCCGCTGGGTGATGTCGAGGTAGTCCTCCTTGCTCGTGCCGAAGCCGTGCAGGAAGACGATCGGCGCGTCAACCCCTTCGCGGCGCACGGACGCCACCGCCAGGTCCACCCCGCGAACGCGCAGCGGGAGCTGTTCGTGCACGACGTTGTCTGCCGGCGGCATGGCGGTTCCCCGATCGTCGCAGGTGCGGTCTGCGCAACGAGCAGTGAGCATGCCATTGCACTGTGAACGCTCACAAGTGGTTGAACCCTTCACGACGGTGATCCGTATTCCGCTGTGCCGGCAGAAGAGCAGTCCACCACAGTCGTGAGGTTCGAATATGTCGAGAGCACATGCACGACCGGAACGGGGCAAGCGCCGGCTGATCGCGGGCATCGCGGTGGCGGGCACGCTGACGGCGGTCACGGCCGCCGTCGCCTTCGCGGCCACCGGGTCCGGTGACGGCAGCCAGTCGATCGCCTGCCCGCAGCCGGTCGTCCCGGCGGTCCCCGCACAGGCGCAGGCCGAGGTGCAGCGCGAGCTGGTCAACCTGGACAAGCAGATCGCCGAGGCGAACGAACGACTCCGCACCTCCGCGGGCCAGGGCGGCCCGAACTTCGTGCAGAACGCGATCCTCGGCCCCTTGGCGAGCAAGCGCGTCGCCGCGCTCAACCGGATCGAGACGGCGATCGGCCGCGTCGCCGACAAACCGGAGGGCCTGGAGCGGTTCGCGAGCTGCGGACTCGGCCAGGCACCCGCGGTCGGCCCGGCGCCCGTCACGACCACGCGGGCGAACGCGGGCAACGGCAACAACAACGGCGGCAACAACAACGGCGGGAACAACAACGGCGGGAACAACAACGGCGGCGGGAACAACGCGGTCGCCGGTGCGATCGCGTGCCCGGCACCGGCCGTGCCCGACGTACCTGCCGCGGCACGGGCCGAAGTGGACCGCGAGCTCGCGAACCTCGACAGGCAGATCGCCGAGGCGAACGAGCGGTTGCGCACCTCGGTGGGCCAGGGCGGTCCTAACTTCGTGCAGAACGCGATCCTGGGTCCGTTGGCGGACAAGCGGGTCGCGGCTCTCAACCGGATCGAGACGGCGATCGGCCGCGTGGCCGTGAAGCCGGAGGGCCTGGAGCGCTTCGCCACCTGTTCGCTCAGGTGACACCTCTCCTCGGGGGTGTGCGTCTCCGGGGGTCCTGTCGAACGGGTGCGGTCCCGTTCGACAGGACCTTGACGTCCCGTGAGCGGCCTCGGTGGTTGTTAGCGTGAACATCGCGCGTTCAACGCAGAACCGATGACCAGAACGCTCGCTCTGCTGGCCGCGTCCGCGGTCAGTCTGTCCACTGTGGCCGGTGCTGCTACCGCACCCGTTCCGCGCAGGTAGTCCACTCCGAACGGTCGGTTGAACCGGCGGGGCGAACCCCTAGGGTTGTCGATGGTTGAACGACAACAGGGGTTGTGGTGACGCGCAGGAGTTTGCTCGTGGTCTTGGCACTGCTCACCGGAGCGTGCACGGCGGAACTGCCCACAGCACCACCGCCCTCGCTCGTCAACGAGGAGACGATCTCCCGGGGCGTGCTGCACCACGTGCGGGACGTGCTCGACCCCAGGGCGGTCGAGCTGGCCGACGGCACGACGGTGCGCGTGGCCCAGCTGGCGCCACCGGCGGACTGCTGGGCGGAGGCGGCGCTCGCGTTCGCGCGGACGACGCTGCTGGCCGACGAGGTGCGGGTCGACTTCCTCAGCGGCGGCGTCAAGATCGTGCTGGCGGACGGCGCCGACTACGCGAAGCTCGCGGTGCGGCAAGGCGTGTTGCGGGCCCAGGACGTGGACGGCGGCCCGCTGCTGGCCGCCGAGTCCCAGGCCGCGGCCGCAGACCTCGGCCTGTGGGGCGAGCCGTGCAACGGGCTCGACCTCGTCCCCGGCCCCGGACCGGTACCGGTGCCGCCTCTCCCGGCGCCGGTACCGCCCCCTCCGCCCGCGCCGGCCACGACACCGGCACCCACCGCGGTCGTGCCGCCGCGTCCGGCCCCGGCACCGACGACGACGGTCCCGCCGCGACCGCCTGCCCAGGTCTGCGCCGTCGCCTACCGGGTCACCGGCCAGTGGCCCGGCGGGTTCCAGGCCGGCGTGACCGTGCGCAACACCGGCACCCGGCCGGTCAACGGCTGGACGCTGCGGTGGACGTTCGGCAGCGGGGAGTCCGTGACGGGCATGTGGAACGCGACCGCGCTCCAGTCCGGTCCCACCGTGCACGCCGCCAACGCGAGCTACAACGCGCAGCTCCCGGCCGGCGGCACGGTCGTCATCGGCTTCACCGGCTCCACCCGCGGCGGTACCCCCGTTCCCGGCGCTTTCACGCTGAACGGCGAGAACCGCACCGCGGAGTAGGCCGTCAGGCGCTCTCGCGCACCACCAGGGTGGAGGGGTAGAAAGTGGCGGTGCCCGTGTCGTGGCGGTCGAGCACGGCCTGTGCCGCTGCCGCCGCGATCTGCTCCACCGGGTGCGTCGAGGTGGTGAGCGCCGGGCGGCTCAGGCACGCGAAGGCGATGTCGTCGAACCCGGCGACCGCCACGTCGCCCGGCACCCGGACGCCGAGCGCGTGCAGTCCGTCGAGGACACCCAGCGCGGTGAGGTCGCTGAGCGCGAACACCGCGTCGGTGTCCGGCCAGCGCGCCATGATCTCGACGGCCGCCTCGGCACCGCGGGCGGCGGTGAAGTCGCCGGGGACGACCCTGGGTTCGCCGCCGCAGGCGTGCACCACCCGACGATAGGCCGCCACGGCCCGGTCCCCGCACGGCAGCCACGACGGACCGGTGACCATCGCGATCCGCTGCCGGCCGGTGTTCGCCAGGTGCCGCACGACGCCCTCGGTGCCGGTGCGGTTGTCGACGTCGAACGACGGCACGTGCCGCGTGCCGACCCCGATCGCGGCGACCCGGCCGCGCAGGGACCGCGGCACCGCGTCGAGCGCGGACTGCGTCGGGTTCACCACGAGCAGCCCGCCCAGCCCGCGGGTCTCGGCGAGCCGCGCGAGCGACGCCGGGTCGTGCAGGGGCAACCAGTGCAGGGACACGCCGACCTCGCGTTCGGCGGCGGTGTGCGCGGCGGTGGTGAGGACCCGGCCGACGTACGGGTCGTCGAGCACGGCGGCGGTGTGGCCGATGACCGCGATGGCGAGCCGGGTCCCGCTGCGGCTGGCCAGTGCGCGGGCGGCGGCGTCGGGCACGTAGCCCAGCATCGCCACGGCGGCGGCCACCCGGTCGCGCGCCTGCCGGGAGGCGGCGCCCTGCCCGGTGACCACGCGGGAGGCGGTGGCCCTGGACACGCCGGCGGCGCGGGCCACGTCGTCCAGTGTCGGGGTGTGTTGTCCCGTCATCTCCGCAGTATTGCGGTGGAAGCGCTTCCACGTGTGGGGTGTGGCTTTGTGGATCGAGAAAGGAGAACCGGATGACGCTCACGGTGACACGCGGGCAGGTCCGCGCGGCCGCGGCGGGGGTCGCGGTGACGTTCGGGCTCAACGGCGTGGCCGTGGCGACCTGGTTCGCCCGCGTGCCCGTCGCCCGCGAGGCGCTCGGGCTGACCGCGGGTGCGCTCGGACTGCTGCTGTTGTCGATGTCGGCGGGCGCGTTCCTCGCGATGCTCACGGCGGGGGAGGTGACCCACCGGCTCGGCCCGCGGCGGACCGTGGTGCTGTCGGCGGCCGTGGTGAGCACCGGCCTCGCGGTGGCGGGTGCGGGAATCGGGGCGGTCCCGTCGGTCGCGCTGACGGCGATCGGGATCTTCGTGCTCGGCTACGGCTCGGGCACCTGCGACGTCGCGATGAACGTCGAGGCCGCCGAGGTGGAACGCGCGCTGGGCAAGACGGTGATGCCCCGGTTCCACGCGATGTGGAGCCTTGGCACCGTGGCCGCGGCCGGTCTCGCGTCCCTGGTGGCGTGGCTGCTGCTGCCGGTGACCGCGCACCTGCTCGTGGTGGCGGCGGTCGTCGCGGCCGGCACCCTGCTGGCAGCGCGGACCTACCGCTTCGCGGGCGAGCCAGAGCACGGCACCGGCAGCGGCGTCCTGGCCGCGTGGCGCGAACCCCGCACGCTGCTGGTCGGCGCACTGGTGCTGGTGCTCGCGTTCACCGAGGGCACGGCCAACGACTGGGTCGCGGTGGCGTTCGTCGACGGCTACGACTTCGACACCGGCACCGGCGCGCTGGTGTTCGGCGTGTTCGTGACGACCATGACCGCGGGCCGGATCGCCGGCACCGTCGCGCTCGACCGGTGGGGCCGCGTGCCGGTGCTCGTCGTGACGATGCTGCTCGCCGCGGCCGGCGTGACCCTGGCGGTGTTCGCCGGCTCACCCGGGTTGGCCATCGCCGGTGTCGCGGTGTGGGGGCTGGGCACCGCGCTCGGGTTCCCGGTCGGCATGAGCGCCGCGGCCGACGACCCGGCGCACGCGGCGGCCAGGGTCAGCGTGGTCGCGGTGATCGGCTACACGGCGTTCCTCGCGGGTCCGCCGCTCGTCGGGTTCCTCGGCGACCACGTCGGGGTGCTGCGCGGGTTGCTGGTCGTGCCGCTGTTGCTGCTGCCCGCGCTGGCTTTCGTGCCCGCGCTGCGACCGCTGCCGCAGTCAGTCCCGGAGGAGGTCAGCCGCTAAACCCTGGCCAGAAGTCTCGCCCGCCCCCTTCCCCTCCTTGCAGACGCCAGTGGAGCAAGGTCGGGAATGCGGGGCGCTGAAGGCACAACAGCTGGCAACCTGCTTGGACGAGCAACCGCGCAGAGCCCGTCCCGCCGCTGCCTGGCACCGGTGGGACGGGCTCCTTGCTGTGCGGCACATTCCTCCGGGGCAAATGCGGTTCGACGACATTCGATTCGAAGGAACGTCGAACGCCCCACCTCTTCGTCGAATGAATTCACTTCGTTGACGTGCGCCGGAAACGAGCGCAATACTCGCTTCACGCTTGTGTACGTCGTTCAAGAATGTGAATCAGTCGATCGAGAGGGCATTCCCCGATGCGGCTTTTCGTTGGTGCGGTGGTTGTGGCGTGCCTGGGTACCGGGGTGGTGGGCGTGCCAGCGCAGGCCGGCCACGACCCGGCCCGGCAGGTGTTGCCCGCCGGTGACGGCTGGGCGTCCAGCGGGCCCGGCACGACCGGTGGTGCCGCGGCACCCGCCGGTCACGTGCACGAGGTGCGCACGCGGGCGGAGCTCGTCGCGGCGCTCGCGGCACCCGCGCCGCGGATCGTCAAGGTCAGGGGCGTGATCGACGCGAACACCGGTGCGGACGGAAAACCGTTGCGCTGCACCGATTACGAGACCGGCGGCTACACGCGGGCCGGGTACCTCGCCGCCTACGACCCGGCGGTGTGGGGCTGGGAGCGCGAGCCGGAGGGACCGCTGGAGGACGCGCGGGTCGCGTCGGCCAAGCGGCAGGAGGCGGCCATCGCGCTCGACGTCGGCTCCGACACCACGATCATCGGCGTCGGGCGCGGCGCCGGGATCACCGGTGGCAGCATGCGGATCCACGGGGTGCGCAACGTGGTCGTGCGCAACCTGACCTTCCGCGACACCCACGACTGCTTCCCGCAGTGGGACCCGACCGACACCAGCCCCGGCGCGTCCCCCGGCAACTGGAACTCGCTCTACGACTCGGTGTCGCTGCAGCGGTCCGAGCACGTGTGGGTGGACCACAACACGTTCACCGACGAGCCGAACCTCGACAGCGCCGCTCCGCTCCACTTCGGACGGCCCTACCAGGTGCACGACGGGCAGCTCGACATCACCACCGGCAGCGACCTGGTCACGGTGTCCCGCAACGTGTTCGCCGACCACGGCAAGACGATGCTGATCGGCTCGTCGAACACCTCCACCACCGATCCCGGCAAGCTGCGCGTCTCGGTGCACCACAACGTGTTCCGCAACGTCCAGGAACGCGCGCCCCGCGTCCGGTTCGGACAGGTGCACGTCTACAACAACCTCTACGAGGGCGAGCAGGTCTACAGCTGGGGCGTGGGCGTGCGGTCACAGCTGTACGCGCAGAACAACTTCATCCGCGGCATCGCGCCGGAGGAGGTCGTTCACAACTGGGGCGGCACCGCGCTCACCGACACCGGCAACCTGGTCGACGGCCGGCCCGTCAGCCTGGTGGCCGCGCACAACGCCGCGTTCCCGGACAAGCAGCTCGGCACCGACGCCGGCTGGACCCCGGCGCTGAACCGCGGCCTCGAACCCGCGCACCGGGTCCGGCACCTCAGGGCCGGCGCCCAGCCCGCGGGGCACCACCTCGTCGTCGGCCAGGGCTTCGCGACCGTGCAGGCCGCGATCGACGCGGCACCGGCGGGCGGTGTGGTCACCCTGCCCAAGGGCGTCTACCGCGAGGTCGTCAAGGTTCCCGCCACCAAGCGCGGCCTGACCCTGCGCGGCGCCACCGGACGTGCCCAGGACGTGGTGGTCGACTTCGACAACGCCAGCGGCACCAAGAAACCCGACGGCACCACCTACGGCACGACCGGCAGCGCCACCGCCACCATCGCCGCCGACGACTTCACCGCGCGCGACCTCACCTTCAGCAACTCCTTCGACCGCGCGAAGCACCCGGAGATCACGGCCACCCAGGCCGTGGCGGTCAAGGCCACCGGCGACCGGATGCTGTTCGACCGCGTCCACTTCCTGGGCCACCAGGACACGCTCTACGCCGACACCGCCGCCGTCGGTACGAAGGCGCGGCAGTACTACCGGGACTGCGCGATCACCGGCGACGTCGACTTCCTGTTCGGCCGCGCCACCGCGGTCTTCGAACGCGCCACCATCACCGCGCTGAACCGCGGCGGAGACCCGAACGGCTACGTCACCGCCGCCAGCACCCGCCGCGACAACCCGTACGGCTTCCTCGTGGTCGACTCGAAGATCCGCAGCGACGCCCCGGCCGGCACCTACTACCTCGGCCGCCCGTGGCACCCCAGCGGCGACCCGGACGCGATCGCCCAGGTCGTCATCCGCAACACCGAGCTGCCCGCCGCGATCAAGCGCACGCCGTGGACGGACATGTCCGGCTTCCCGTGGCGCGGCGCGCGGTTCGCCGAGTACCGCAACACCGGCCCCGGCGCGGGCACCGGTGCCGACCGGCCGCAGCTCACCGACGACCAGGCGCGGCAGTACACGAAGAGCGCCTACCTCGGCGGGTGGAACCCCGCGTGAGGACCCGCACCTGGGCGCCCTACGCCCTGATCGCCCCGACGCTCGTGCTGATGCTCGTGTTCCTGGTCTACCCGATCGCGAGCGTCGGGTGGTTCAGCCTGCGCCAGCACACCGTCACCCAGCCGTGGAAGAACGGCTTCATCGGCTTCGAGAACTTCCGCCGCATGCTGTTCGAGGACCAGCTGTTCTGGCAGAGCCTCGCCTTCAGCGCGAAGTGGGTGTTCGTCGAGGTCGGGCTGCAGCTGGTGCTGGGGCTGGTCCTCGCGCTGATCGTGAACGAGACGTTCGTCGGCCGCGCGCTGGCCCGGTCACTGGTGTTCTCGCCGTGGGCGGTGTCCGGTGTGCTCACCACCGGCATCTGGATCCTGCTCTACAACCCCTCGACGGGCATCTTCCAGCAGCTCGCCCAGTGGGGCATCGGCGATCCCGGCACGTCCGTGCTCGGCGACCCGGCGACCGTGTTCCCCGCGACCGTCGTCACCGAGCTGTGGCGCGGGGTGCCGTTCTTCGCGATCCTGCTGCTCGCCGACCTGCAGACCATCCCGAACGACCTCTACGAGGCCGCCTCGGTCGACGGTGCCGGGCGGTGGCGGCGGTTCGTGAGCGTCACCCTGCCGCACCTGCGCGACGCGATCGTGCTCTCGACGCTGCTGCGCGCGGTGTGGGAGTTCAACAACGTCGACCTGATCTACACGCTCACCGGTGGTGGCCCGGCGAACCAGACCACCACGCTGCCGCTGTACGTGGCGCGCAAGGCCGTCGACTCGCACGACTTCGGCTACGGCTCCGCGCTCACGATGGCCGGCTTCGTGATCCTGCTGTTCTTCTCCATCCTCTACCTGAGGGTGTCCAAGTTCGGGAGCCGGGCATGACCCAGACCCTCGTCCGCCCGGAGGTGGCCCTCGACCCGCCGCCACCACCGCCCAGGCGCCGCAAGCAGCGCGACCCGAGCCGCTACTTCCGGCTGCACCTCCCGCTGGTGCTCTACCTGCTGTTCACGCTGATCCCGTTCTACTGGATGCTCGTCTTCGCGTTCCGGCCCGCGGGGGAGACCGCGCTGGTGCCGTGGCCGATCACGTTCGAGCACTTCGACACGGTGTGGAACGGCATCGGGTTCGGGTTGTTCTTCCAGAACAGCCTGATCATCGCCGTCGGCACCCTGGTCGTCGTCACGGTGTTCGCGCTCATGGGCGGCTACGCGCTGGCGCGGTTCAGGTTCCGCGGCCAGCGGGTGTTCCTGCTGGCACTGCTGTGCACGCAGTTCATCCCCGGCGCGATGCTGCTGATCCCGCTGTTCGTGATCTTCAAGGGCGCCGGCCTGCTCAACAGCCTCACCGGTCTGGTCATCGCCGACACGGCGTTCCAGCTGCCGCTCGCCCTGATCCTGATGAGCGGTTTCGTGCGCAACGTGCCGGTGGAGCTCGAAGAGGCCGCGATGGTCGACGGCTGCACCCGGCTGCGCGCGTTCTTCGCGGTGACCCTGCCGCAGCTGCGCCCCGCACTCGTGGCCGTCGGGTCGTTCGCGTTCATCGGCGCCTGGAACAACTTCCTGTTCGCGCTGATGTTCGCGAGCAAGCAGGACAAGTTCACGCTGCCGGTCGGGCTGAGCTACGCGCTCGGCGAGTTCAACACCGACTTCGGTGCGCTCGCGGCGGGTGGCGTCGTCGCCGCGGTGCCGGTCGTTCTGGTCTTCGCCGTGGTGCAGCGGTTCCTGGTGCAGGGGCTGAGTGCCGGCGCAGTGAAGGGATAGAGGAGAGAGATGAGAGCACTGCTGGTCGCGCTGGCACTCCTGCTCGGCGCGTGTGCCGGAGCCCAGGACGACAAGACGACGATCACCTTCTGGGACAACAACGGCGGTCCCGGCCGCACGCCCATCTACCAGGAGCTGATCAAGCGCTTCGAGGCCGCGAACCCGGACGTCGAGGTCGAGTACGTCGGCATCCCCAGCTCGTCGGTGCAGCAGAAGTACGACACGGCCATCGCCGGCGGCTCCACACCGGACGTCGGCGGTGTCACCACTTCCTACCTCGCGCACCTCGCGGGGCAGGACGCACTGGAGCCGGTCGACGAGCGGCTGGAGGGCAGCTCGCTCAAGGGCAAGCTGATCCCGGGGCTGCTGGAGACCGTGCGGCAGACGTCGTCGGACGGCAAGCTCTACGCCGTTCCCGCGTCGGGCAACATGGACGTCGTCTGGTACCGGTCGGACCGGTTCGAGGAGAAGGGGATCACCGAGCCGGTCACCTGGGACGAGCTCGTGCAGGCCGCCATCAAGCTCACCGACCCGGCGGCCAACCAGTACGGGTTCACCATCCGCGGCGGTGCCGGGTCCGTCTTCCAGCTGCTGTCCGAGGCCTACTCCTACTCCGGTGTCGAGAAGTTCTACGACGGCGGGAAGAGCACGGTGGCCGACCCGCGCAACGCCGAGCTCGTGCGCAAGGTCGCCGACCTCTACAAGAAGGCGACGCCCGAGGCCGACGTCAACAACAACTACACGCAGATGGTCGCCCAGTTCACCGGTGGCACGGTCGCGATGATGCACCACAACCTCGGGTCGACCGCGGACGTCATGAAGACGCTCGGGCCGGAGCGGGTCGCCGCGATGCCGCTGCCGAAGGGGCCGTCGGGCAAGCGGACGGTGGTGCCGAACCCGACCGACGGGTTCGCGGTGTTCAAGGGCGGCAAGAACACCGACGCCGCGTGGCGGTTCGTCGAGTTCCTGGTGTCCGCGGAGAGCAACGGCTACTGGAACGAGAAGGTCGGGCAGATCCCGGCGAACACCGACGTGCGCGGCGCCGAGTGGATCCAGAAGAACCCGGCCGTGAAGATGGCGCTCGGCGTGCTGGAGGACCCGGCGACCGTGCTCGTGCCGGCACCGGTGCACCTGCCGGAGTACTCCTCGATCACCAAGACCGACACCGAGCCGCTGTACCAGAAGGTGCTGCTCGGCCAGATGCCCGCGCAGGAGTTCCTCGACCAGCTCGCCACCAAGCTGACGACCGCCCAGCAGGACTGGGAGAAGCGCAAATGATCGACCGGGTCGCGGTGCGGACGTTCACGACGACCGCGTGCACGTCCGTCGACGCGGAGGGGCACCGGCACCCGGCGCCCGAGCACGAGGTGACCGAGGCGCTGCTGGAGATCACCGACACCGACGGCGTGACCGGGTACTGCCAGGTGCAGCCGGACCAGCTGCGCCCGGCCGTGCTCGACAAGCACGTGCGGCCGGTGCTGCTCGGGCAGGACCCGTGGGACCGCGAGAAGCTGTGGCGGTTGCTGGCCCGGCGGCAACGCGGCGCGCACGGCGGGTTCACCGACCGGGCGCTCGGGTTCGTCGACCAGGCGCTGTGGGACCTGGTGGCACGGCGGGCGGAGCTGCCGGCGTGGCGGCTGGCCGGTGGCGCCCGCGACCGGGTGCCCGCCTACGCCAGCACGATGTGCGGTGACACCGGCGGCCTCGCGACGCCGGGCGACTACGCCGACTTCGCCAAACAGCTCGTGGCGACCGGGTACCGGGCGATCAAGCTGCACACGTGGATGCCGCCGGTACCGGGTGCGCCGAGCGTCGCGCGGGACGTCGAGGCGTGCCGGGCGGTGCGGGAGGCCGTGGGACCGGACGTCGAGCTGATGCTCGACGCGAGCCACTGGTACTCGCGCACCGAGGCGCTCAAGCTCGGCAGGGCGTTGGAGGAGCTGGACTTCTACTGGTTCGAGGAACCGATGGAGGAGGCCTCGATCAGCTCCTACCGCTGGCTCTCAGAGCAGCTGGCGATCCCGGTGATCGGCCCGGAGGTCGCCTGGGGCAAGCACCTCACCCGCGCCGAGTGGATCACGGCCGGCGCGTGCGACGTGCTGCGCGCGGGCCCGGCCGGGTCCGGTGGCATCACGCCGGTGCTCAAGACCGTGCACCTGGCAGAGGCGTTCAACATGGACTGCGAGGTCCACGGCAACGGCAGCGCGAGCCTGACCGTGCTCGGTGCCACCGACGCGGGCCGGTGGTACGAACGCGGCCTGCTGCACCCGCACGTGGACTTCGACCGGGTGCCACCGCACCGCAACTCCATTCCCGACCCACTCGACGAGGACGGCACGGTCGCGTTGTCCGCGTTACCGGGAATCGGTGACGACTGGAATTCGGAGTACATCGGAGTTCACACCCTTGAAGTGTGGTGAGAAATCGGGGCCCCGGCATTTCGCCGGGGCCCCGATCCGTTAGCGGTAGGTCAGGTCGGATGCGGAGAAGAAGCAGTTCTTCCCGTCCGCGCCCGTACCGATCTTCTTCGGCTCACCGCTCGTCACGCCCTGGTACTTGTCGCAGATCGCGATCTTGCGGCTGCTGTCGCCGACGATCGTGATCCGGGAGAACCGGGCCGTGTCACCGTAGTTGGTGTTGATGCCGACGAGGGCCTTGCCTGGCGAGAACGCGGTGATGTTCTCCAGCACCACGTTCCGCTTGTGCTGCGTCTTGCAGTTGCCGCAGGACCGGTAGAGCTTGCCGAAGTCGTCCACCTGGAAGTTGCGGATGATCATCGTGCCCGGTCCGTTGTGCTGGAACACCTTGTCCGACGCCTTGCGCGCGCCGCCGCCGGTGATGGTCATGGTCTGCCCAGACGACGTGCCCTTGAACGTGGCAGCGTCCTCGCCGACGTCCTCCCACCACACGTTGGAGAGCGTGCAGGTGCCCAGGCAGTGGACCCCGTCCGCCGCCGGCGCGCCGAGCACGACGTTGCGCAGGGTCGCGCCGTCGGCCAGCTGGAAGATCGGGTCCTGACCCTCGCCCTGGCCACCGGAACCGAGGTTCCCGGTGCCGTAGAACCGCTGCATGCCACCGTCGTAGCCGCTGGACGAGACCTTGATCGTGGCACCCACGGCCTTCTGGCCCACCGGGGTGGGGAAAGTGCTGCCCGCTGCCTGTGCCTGAGGTGCGAGGAACGCGGCCAGTGCCGCGGCCAACACCATTGTTGCCAGTTTCTTCATGTGCGCTCCGCTTGAAGTGGATGCGCGGCGGTATTTTATATCGTAGAGCGGTGCTGTTTTCTGTCAACCGCATTCGAACGTTCGATTCGAACAACGTCGAAGAGGTTGACCGGATCGGGTACGACGCGGGAGTCCCGCGCAGCCCGTGGGGATCATAGGACAGTTGTCAACGTTGCCGAAGTGCGACAATCGATTGTCGTATCGAAGATCATCGGGGCGAATGGCTCGACTGTGCGGCGTTCCACGCTGTGGAACCCGATCTTGTGCAGATGACGGATGCTTCGTTAGATGGAGCTAATCGTACTGCGGACAGGCGTCGAGTTCGAATTCCCCGTGCTTGGAGCATCAGCGTGGATCGAAATGTCATGTCGATGGAAGATGTCCTCGAAAGGTCGGGAATGTCGTGCCCACTGATCGTGGTGGACACGCAAGTTCTCGACGTGAGCGAGTTCCTGCGCTGGCATCCAGGTGGCGAAGCGGTGTTGCTCGCGAATCTGGGACGAGACGCGTCCGTGGATTTTCACCACGTGTCGGCGCACGCACGTCCCGGCGTTCGGCACAAGGTGCGGCAGCTCGCCGTCGCCGAGGTCGACGACGTTCCGCCGCCCACCGCGTGGGCGCCCCTCGGTGAGCTGCTCGACCACATCAGGCTGGTGCGCAACTCCTTCGCCGTCCAGCACAGCGCGGGGAGGAACCCCGTTCACGACCTGATCTACCTCGGTCAGTCCTACCGCCACCTCCTGGACGACCACCTCCGAACCTTCGTCCAAGGGTTCTCCGCGCTGCTCGGGCGGACTGCGGATCCCGCGATGCTGCGGCGACTGGATGAGCTCTCAGCCGATGCCCAAGCCCGTGTGGAGGAATCGTTGGCGAAGGCCGACACAACCGCCACCGCGTCGTTGGCGCAATGGATTCAGCAACACTGCGTCGTCCTGTTGGACGATTTGGTTGTTCGCACTTCCATGGCTGTGCGTGCGCTCCGCACGTCTTGTGCCGAATCAGCGGACCGCGTCGGGGAAGTCATGTCGGTGATCGAGGATTGGGTCCACAACAATGATGAGGCGGAACTCGATGATGCCTGAACCGGATTCGCTCGCCCAGCACATCGCCACCTGTTCCGCGGGTTCGGCCCGGAACCTGGACGGCGACATCACCGTCGACCACGGGTTCATGCCCCGGACGGTGGCCAGTTCGCCGTTGACCGGTCCGCATGCGGCTTGGGAACAGGTGGCCGCGCGGCTGCCGGAGCTCGCCTTCGCCCAGGACGCCCAAGCGATCATCGCGGACCTCCCGCTGCTGGCCGCAGGTCCGGACGACCTTCCTGACGAGCAGGTCAAGCGGGCGGCGACCGTGCTGGGCCTGGTGGCTCACTCCTACTGGCGGTTCGGCGTCGAGCGCATGTACGTGTCCCGCAACCGCGACATCCCGGATCAGCTGCCCCCGGCGATCACACAGCCGTGGCAGCAGGTGTGCCGCCGGCTCGGTCGGGACGGTGCGGGGCTCACCCTCGAGGACTGGGTGTTCAACAACGTCACCTTCAGCGATCCCGGCCTGGTGGGCCCCTCGGGTGAGTACCGGATCGAGGACGCGGTCATCGAGAACCTGCGTCCCTCGATCCCGGTGTACGACAATCGCGCCGAGCAGGTGTTCACCTCGGCCTTCTTCGAGATCAACGCCGCGGCGACGCCGATGGTGGGGGAACTGTGCCGCTTGGAGCAGGTGGTGCGCGAGCACGGCCCGGACGCGCACGACGAGGTCTGCCGGGTCCTGCTGGTCGCGGCCGAGTGCGCCCGGCGGGCGACGAAGTCCTTCCGCCGGGTCAGCCCGCGCAGTGACAGCACGACCTTCTGCGACCCGGTCGACTGGGCCAAGACCCTCGTCACCTGGACGGTTCCGCCGCCCGGCTACCCCACCGGACCGAGCGGCTCCGCCACACCCCTGGTGCACCTGTTCGACGCGTTGATCGGCCGCACGCAGTACGACTCGACGCTCGGTGTGTTCGCCCAGGAGCTGCGCGGCAGCCAACTGCCGCGGAAACACCGGTCGTTCTTCGACCTGGTCCGCGACCTCGGCCTGCGCGGGTATGTGGCAGGCCTGGCGGAGGTCGCGCCGGCACGGCACACCACGGCCGTGGAAGCGTTCAACGACGCCGTCTCCGCCTTCGCGGGCGACTCCGGCTTCCTGGGAGTGCACAAGGGAAAAGTGGTCAACTACCTCGGTGTGGGAACGATCGTGGGGCGAAACCAGTCGACCGCGCACGACCAGACCTTCATCGCGGACGCGACGTGGACCGAGATGGCCGGCAAACTGCAACACGCGCGGGACGAGCGCACAGGGCTCGCGATCTGACCCCGCCGGCAACGTCTCGCTGACCGCGCTCAGAAGAGGAACCGGTGACACACCGGCCTGCCCACCACACCTGGCGTGTGCCGTCCGTCCATGCTCAGCGACCACGGGTGATCAAGCAGGTGGTGGTGAGTCCTGCCCCGGTGCTGACGTGCAGGTGGTGCTCGTCCTTCCGCGGACCCGGGTGCTCGGCCAGGTTGGCCAGCATGTCGCCTGAACCGAGGTGCCCGGTCGCGTATCCCGTCCGGACGACTCGATCGGCCACATCAGCGGGCAGTCCGGTGCGGGCCAGGTGGCTCACCAACGTCTTGCCGAGCCGTGGGAGCAGCACGGAGCTGATGTCGTTCCAGTCCAGCCCGGCGTCCTCCAGCGCCTGCTCGGCGGCGTCGCGCACGTGGGCGGCGAACGCGTGCAGCGCCTGCCTGCTGGGTGAGCCGGCCGTGCGGGCGGCACCCGGTTCGAAGGGATCGGAGGTGGGGAAGTGCAGTTCCATCCCGGCATCGCCCGCTGTCGTGATGGATTCGACCACCTGCGGGCCGGGGCCTCTGGTCAGCACGACGGCGGTGGCACCGTCGCCGAGCGGTGGCACCGAAAGCCACCTGTCGTAGGGCAGGCTGCTGAAGTTGTCCGCTGTGGTCACGAGTGCGGAGGCTGCGCGAGGCTCCGCGAGGAGATGGGCGATGGCGGTCTGCATCGCGGCCGCACCACCGTTGGACATCTGTCGTATGCCGATCGCGGCGCAGCGCCGCGCGCCCAGCTCCCGTGCGACACGATGCGGGGGAGTCCACGTCTGCGGGCCCTGGTCGAACACCCAGGCGTGCACCAGCAGCCCTACTTCCGCTGCCGTCACCCCCGCGTGCTCCAGTGCGCGTTGTGCGGCGAGCCGGGCCATCCGGGGTGGTGCGATGTCCGCCACCGGGAGCCGGCCGATGAGCTCGCCTTCGGAATCCGCCGCCGTCACCGAGCCCGCCGTCTGCGCTTCGGACGCCGAGTAGACCTCGTCGGGAAGCCACAGGGCGGTTCCCGCGATCGTGATCGCTCCCGCGACCCTCACCGCGCTGCGCCGTTCAGCAGGACGGGTACGCGTTCAGGGACCCGCGGACCGATACCACCGACCCACACCCACTCCTCGAACGGCAGCTCGAGCCGCAGATCGGGGAACCGGCTGAACAACCCGCGCAGAGCCGCGACCGCCTCGATGCGCGCGAGGTGACCGCCGGGACAGCGGTGCACTCCGCCGCCGAAGGAGAGGTGCCCCTGCCGGTTCCCGGCGTCCACCGCGCGGTTCGCGGCTGGGATCAGCACCAGGACCGCATCGCCTGGTGCGACGGAGTGGCCGTCGAGATCCATCGGCTCGGTGGCGAACCGCCAGCCGCTGAAGGGGATGGGCGGTTGTTCGCGGAGCAATGACTCGACCACGGCGTCAGCGTCGCCGTGCAGCAGTTCGGCACGCGCGTGGCTGTCGGCCTGGACCAGTGCGACGCCACGGGAGATGAGCGCGATCACCGGGTCGGCGGCCCCGATCATGAGCAGTGCGAGGTTCGACATGGTCTCCCGCTTGCGCAACCTGCCGTCCCGCTGGGCGGCGAGCAGATCTCCCAGCAGGTCGTCGCGGCCTTCCTTTGACGCACCCTCGTCCAGCGCATCGTTCACCGCTTGGACGAGCAGGGGGTAGGCCTGCACCATGTCCGGGTCTTCCGGGTGCTGAGGCCCGAACAGTTTGCTGCCGTGGGTGACGATGGCTCGTGCGAAGTCTGCACGCACCCCGAAAAGCTGTCCGATGATGTCCGTGACGAGGGGAACCGCGAAGTCCTCGACCAGATCCGCCGTGTCGTTGCGGGTGATCGTGTCGAGGCGGTGGTGCACGAGAGCCTCGATCATCGGCTGTGCGGTGGTCAGCGCGGCAGCGGACAGCCGCCTGCCGATGACGCGCCGGATGCGCACGTGGTCATCGCCGTCGAGGTTCATGATCGTGCGGCCCCCGACGGAGGTGAAGTCGTCCGGCACGCGGCGGGAGCCGACGGGGTGGCGGTACCGCGCCACTCGCATCGGGTCCTTCGTCAGCCGCGGGTCGCGCAGGGTCCGTTCGGCGAGGTCGCGTTCGGTGATCAACCACGCCGGCACCTCGCCGGGGAGCGAGATGCGGTGCACGGGGCCGCTGTCGGCGAGCTCGTCGAAGACCGCGGGATGAGGAGAGGTGGTGTAGTCGCTCGTGTGCAGCGGACAACGCACAGCTCGCGCTGTCATCGGGCGGACTCCTCGTCCTGCTCCGCGATCGCGGCTGCCAGTTCGCCGATGGTGCGCACGGTGACCAGTCGGTCGTCCGCCAGCTCGAAGCCCAGCACACCTTCGACGTGGATCAGACCGCGCAGCATCGCGAGAGAGCTCATGTTCGGCATCCCGACGAGCTCGACGTCCTCACCGAGGTCGGTGTCTTCGCGTTCGACTTCCAGCGCGTGCGTCAACGCGCTGCGGACGAGCTCCAGGTAGTCGGTTTCAGTGCGAGCCGTGTCGGCCATGGTTGAACTCCTTCGCAGGAAAGACTGGTTCCGCCTTGAGCGGACCGTCAGGATCCGGTCAGCTGGCGGAACAACCGCGAGGTGAGCCTGCGTTGCCACTTGCCACTGGTCGTGCGCGGCAACGTGTTGCGCGGCACCGCGTACACGTCGACCGAGCCGAGGTCCAGACGTGCCGACACAAGTCCTCGAACCTTGTCGCCCAGTTCGGCGCCGGCTGCCGGATCGGACGTCTCGAGCACCACGACGACGCGTTCTTCGTCGGTGTCGGCGAACGCGACACAGCGACCGAGCTCCGGTGGCAGCAGTGTGCGCGCGACGTCTTCGACGTCCTCGGCGTAGAAGTTGCGGCCCGCAACGATGATCATGTCCTTGCGCCTGCCGGTCACGTAGAGCTCACCGGCGATCCGCACGCCCAGGTCACCGGTCTGCAACCAGCCGTCGCGGATCGCCGTCGCGGTCGCGACGGGGTCGTCCCAGTACCCGGTCATCACCGAGGGCCCGCGCAGCACGATCTCGCCCACGGAGCCGTCCGCGACCTCCGTTCCGTCGTCGGCGAGCAGCTTCAGCTCCATGCCGGGCACGGGCCGGCCGACCGACACGAGTCCGATCCCGTCCGAGGAACCGTCCGGCACGCGAACGGCGACCCGTCGATCTCCGAGCGACGCGCGGTCGAGCCACAACGCCCGAGCGGGTGCACCCGGCTCCGGGCAGGCCACCGACAACGTCGCCTCCGCCATGCCGTACACGGGGAACAACACGCCGGGGGCGAGCCCGGCGGGGCCCAGCGCGGCCGAGAAGCGCTCGACCGTGCCGGGTTTCACGGGTTCGCCACCGTTGAGCGCCAGTCGCCACCTGCTCAGGTCGAGCCCGTCGAGCAGACCGTCGTCGTAGGCCGTGGCGATGCGGTCGTAGGCGAAGTTGGGACCACCGAACGCAGTGGCACCAGCGGCACTCATGTGTTCGATGACCTTGCGCGGCCTGCGGATGAAGTGCCACGGCGAGAACAGGTGCAGCTCGTAGCCCGACCACAGTCCGAAGAGGATCGTGATGAGACCGAAGTCGTGGAACACAGGTACCCACGACACGAAGATGTCCCCCGCGGCGACGCCGCTCGCGGACGCCGTCGACGCGAAGCAGGCGAGCACGGCCGAATGGGACAGCACGACGCCCTTCGGCCGGGAGGTGCTGCCCGACGTGAACTGGACGACGGCGGGGGACTCGGGTCGCGCGCAAGACGCGATCCTCGGCTTCGGCGCGCAGTCGCTGACCCGCACCACGCGCAACTCCGGATGGCGCGCGGCGAGTTGTTCGGCCACACCGATCTGGCTGTCCGTGACGACGACGTGGGTCAGCAGGCCCGCCACGGGACCGAGCGCGGCGGCGACGGACTCGGGAGGCGTCGGCATCGGTGGCACCGGCAGCACGGTGATCGCTCCGCCGGCGGCCCAGACACCGAACACGGCAGGCAGAAAACCCGGCTCGGTGCCGGACAGGACTCCGACGACGGAGCCCTCCTCGACACCGGCCCGCAGGAGCTCATCGGCCACGCCCCATGCCAGCGCGGGCACGTCCGCATGGCACTGCTGTTCACCGGTGACGGGAAACCGGACGAGCACGCCACCGTGTTCGTCGTCGAGGTGGTCGATCAGTTCGGCGAGGGTGGTCGCGGCGGCACGGCCGTCATTGGGCATGCGGGGTTCCTGATCTGCGCGATGTTCGAAGGGTGGTGGTCCGGGTGGTGACATCGCCCGGCGTTCTGTTCAGCTGCGCAACCGGACGGGGACGCGTCCTGGCCCCCGGGGCCCGAAACCACCTCGCCAGATCAGCTCGGTGCCGGGGACCTGCAACTGGACGGAGGGGAACGCGCGGAAGAGGGCGGGCAGTGCCGTCGCGGCCAACCGTCGTGCGAGCGACTGGCCGGGGCAGCGGTGCCGGCCGCCGCCGAACGCGAGGTTCCTCTCGGGCCGCCGCTCCGCCGGAGCACGTTCACCTGGAGCCGCGGGAGCGCCGGAAGGGCAGGCCGGTGGAGCGGGCTCGCTGTTCGCCGTGGCGATGAGGACCATCACGGCGTCGCCCGCGCGCACCTGTTGCCCGGCGATCTCCATCGTCTCCGTGGCGAACCGCCAGCTCGTGAACGGAATGGGAGGCTGCTGGTAGAGCAGGTCCTCGACGACCGCCATCGGGTCGCCGCTGAGCATCGCGTCGCGCAGGAGCGGGTCGTCGTGCAGCGCGACCGCGGAATGAGCCAGCATCTTCACCGGACCGCCGGTCGCCGCGATCATCACCATGGCCAGGTTGGACGCCGCCTCCCGCCTGCTCACGAGCCCGTCGCGCACCGCGCACGCGAGCCCTCCCAGGAGGTCGTCCGCGCCCTCCGCGGTGGAACCCTCCGCAACAGCGCGGCCTGCGGCAGCGGTGACCTGCCGGTACGCGTCGATCATCGCCGGTGCGGTCGGGTCGTCCGGGCCGAACAACAACGCCCCTCCGGTCATGATGATCTCGTTCAGTTCCGGTGGGACACCGATGATCCGGCCGATGACGTCGTTGACGAGAGGTACGGCGAAGTCCGCGACGAGGTCAGCGGTCTCCTCGGCGGCGAGGGCGTCGACGTGGTGCCGGACCGTCTCGGTCAGCACGGTCTGCTTGCGGGCGACGGCGCTGTCGACGAGGTACCTGGTGATCACCCGCCGGATCCGCGCGTGGTCTGCTCCGTCGAGGTTCATCAACTGCCGTCCGCTCACCGCGGTGAAGTCCTCCGGCACGCGTCGGCGGCCGACGGCCTGTCCGTAGCGCGCGACCTCCAGCGGGTCCTTCGTCAGCCTCGGGTCGCGCAGCGCTGCCTCGGCCTCTGCCCGCCGTGTCACGAGCCAGGCAGGAGCCTCACCGGGGAGCACGACGTGGTGGATGGGACCTCGCGCGGCCAGCTCGGCGAAGACGGCAGGGGCTGCCGCGCGCCGGTAGTCCTCCGAGTCGAGGGGCCGGAACGAGGTTTCCGCCGGCGTGACCGAGGTGCTGGAGGAGTGGGCAGGACAACTGGGGGTGGACATGGTGTGCCTCTCGCGGCAGGAGCGTCGGGCTCGCACAGTCTCTACTCCGGGCGAACCGTAGGTCGGCTCCTCCTCAGGCGACAACGGCGTGTGCCGCAGGGTGGAACATCGGCTGCACGGCAGCCGGTCCGGTGCACGTCCACGACAACTGTTGCGGCGGTGTGACCGGCTACGGCGTCGCGTCCACCACGGAGGCCGGTGTGCTCGTCGCAGGCAACTGCTTCGAGAACATCCAGGACCCGTTCCACCGCGGCGAGGGCAGCCCGCTGGTCGCGCGCGACGACCACTTCGGGAACGGGCGACCGGGGCGGTTCGGTGAAGACGCTGCCCTGCTCGTACCCGCTCGACGGCGCGAGCAGCGGCAAGAGCGTGGTCACGGCCGGTGCGAGAACCGGGCGTGGCTGACGGGCCCAGAGGGGTCCCTGCCGCGAAGCAGGCATCCCCGCTCTCATCTGGGACCGCTCCCAGAATTCCACTCGAAGAGAGCAGTAAGAGTAACCGGTGGACGAACCGGTGCTGTGTCAAGTGGCGCAACGACAACGGCTTTCCGGTTCAACAGCCGCTGCACCGGCGGCCAGTTGGTCGATGTGGCCCGCGTTACAGTGCCGTGAACTCTGGGAGCGCTCCCAGTTGTCGAGAGGGCGGCGGCATGACTCGGCGAACAACGGCGTTGACAGTTGCGGCGGTGGTGGTCATGGGCGGGGTACCCGCCGTGGCGGCACCGCTCGCGGTTGCTTGCACCGTGACGTATTCGGTAACCAATGAATGGAACAACGGCTTCGGCGCCAGCGTGGCGATCCGCAACGACGGTGAGGCGCTGAACGGCTGGAAGCTCACCTGGACGTTCCCCGACGGGCAACGCGTCCAGCAGGGCTGGAACGGGACCTTCGCCCAGAGCGGCGCGGTCGTCACCGTGACCAACCCGGACTGGGCCCGCACGATCCCGTCCGGCGGCAGCGCCTCGGTCGGGTTCAACGGCAGCAAGGGCTCGACCAACCAGCCACCGACGGACTTCGCGGTGAACGGGGTGTCCTGCACCGGCCCGAACCAGGCGCCGTCCGTGGCGCTGACGTCCCCGGCCAACGGCAGCAGCTACACCGTGCCTGCGTCGATCCCGCTCGCGGCCACCGCGGCGGACTCCGACGGCACGGTCGCCAAGGTCGACTTCTACGCGGGCGACCAGCTGATCGCGACCGACACCAGCGCGCCGTTCACCGGCACCTGGTCCGGGGTCGCGGCCGGTGACCACAGCATCGCCGCGCGGGCGACCGACAACCGCGGCGCCACCACGACGTCCACGCCGGTGGCCGTCAAGGTGCTGGCCGGACCCGCGGTGGTGGCCTCGCCGAGCGCGGTCTCGGTGAAGCAGGGGCAGACGGCCACGTTCGACGTCTCCCTCGCCACGGCACCCACCTCGCCGGTCACGGTCACGCTCGCCCGCAGCGGCAGCGCGGACCTGACCGCCACGCCGACGACGTTCACGTTGTCCGGCACCGCGAAGCAGAAGGTGACGGTGACGTCGGCGGCCAACGGCGGTGACCTCGCGACCGCGACGTTCACCGCGTCGGCGAGCGGGCACACCCCGGCGACGGTGACGGTCAAGGAGCTCGACCCGAGCACGTCGGACTTCAACAAGGCGTTCCTCGACCAGTACAACAAGATCAAGGACCCGGCGAGCGGCTACTTCCGCAAGTTCGGCGACCTGCTCGTGCCGTACCACTCGGTCGAGACGCTGATGGTCGAGGCACCCGACCACGGCCACCAGACGACGTCGGAGGCCTACAGCTACTACCTGTGGCTGGAGGCGAGCTACGGCCGCGTCACCGGTGACTGGGCGCCGTTCAAGTCCGCGTTCGCGTCGATGGAGAAGTACATCATCCCCGCGAAGGCCGACCAGCCGACCAACGACAAGTACGACCCGTCGAAGCCGGCGACCTACGCGCCCGAGCACCCGCGGATGGACCAGTACCCGTCGGTGCTCAGCAGCACCGCGCCGGTGGGCACCGACCCGATCGCGAACGAGCTGAAGTCCGCGTACGGCAGCTCGGACGTCTACGGCATGCACTGGCTGATCGACGTCGACAACACCTACGGCTTCGGCCGCTGCGGTGACGGCACGACGGCGCCCGCGTACATCAACACCTACCAGCGCGGCTCGTCGGAGTCGGTGTGGGAGACGATCCCGCAGCCCTCGTGCGACACGTTCAAGCACGGTGGCCCCAACGGGTTCCTCGACCTGTTCACCAAGGACTCCTCCTACGCCAAGCAGTGGAAGTACACCAACGCACCGGACGCGGACGCCCGCGTGGTGCAGGTGGCGCTGCTCGCCCAGCAGTGGGCCACGGCGCAGGGCAAGGCCGGCGACATCGCGAGCGAGATCGGCAAGTCGGCCAAGATGGGCGACTACCTGCGGTACGCCATGTTCGACAAGTACTTCAAGCGCATCGGCAACTGCACCAGCCCGACGACGTGCCCCGGAGCGACCGGCAAGAACAGCGCGCACTACCTGATGTCCTGGTACTACGCGTGGGGTGGCGCGACCGACACGTCCGCCGGCTGGGCGTGGCGCATCGGTGACGGTGCCTCGCACCAGGGCTACCAGAACCCGCTGGCCGCGTACGCGCTGTCGAACGTGCCCGCGCTCAAGCCGCTGTCCGCGACCGGGCAGCAGGACTGGGCGACCTCGCTCGACCGGCAGCTCGAGATGCTGCAGTGGCTGCAGTCGGCCGACGGCGGTCTCGCCGGCGGTGTGACGAACAGCTGGGAGGGCCAGTACGCCTCGCCCCCGGCGGGCACGCCGACCTTCTACGGCATGTACTACGACGCCCACCCGGTGTGGCGCGACCCGCCGAGCAACCGGTGGTTCGGCTTCCAGGTGTGGGGCATCGAGCGCACGGCCGCGCTGTACCGGCTGACCGGTGACGCGCGCGCCAAGAAGATCCTCGACAAGTGGGTGCCGTGGGCCATCGCGAACACGACCACCGGCACGAACTTCCAGATCCCCGCGGACCTGGAGTGGTCGGGAGCGCCCGACACGTGGAACGCCACCAACCCCGGTGCGAACGCGAACCTGCGGGTGCGGGTGCTGAACCACAACCAGGACGTCGGCGTGGCCGCGTCGTACGCGAAGGTGCTGCTGAACTACGCGTCGAGGTCGGGCGACGCCGCGGCCAAGACCACGGGTGAGGCACTGCTGACCGGGCTGCTCTCGCACCAGGACAGCCTCGGCATCGCGACGCCGGAGACCCGGTCCGACTACAACCGGTTCGACGACGTCTACAACACCAGCACGCTCGAGGGCCCGTACGTGCCGCCGGGCTGGACCGGGAAGATGCCGAACGGCGACGACATCAAGCAGGGTTCGTCGTTCCTGTCGATGCGGTCGATGTTCCGCAACGACCCGCAGTGGCCGAAGGTCCAGGCCTACCTGGACGGTGGCCCGGCACCCACGTTCACCTACCACCGCTTCTGGGCGCAGACCGAGATCGCCACGGCGTTCTCGCTGCACGCAGAGCTCTACGGGTGAGAGGAGTAGCGAGATGAGAAAACGCATGGCAACGGCGCTTGCGCTCGTTGCTGCCACGACCGGTGCCCTGCTCGTGCAGACCGGCGGCACCGCGGTCGCGCACGGCTCGATGGTCTGGCCCGGCAGCCGCACCTACCTCTGCTACGAGGACGGCCGTACCGGCGGCGGTGGCGGTGACCTGCAGCCCACCAACCCGGCCTGCCAGGCCGCGGTGGCCCAGGGCGGCAAGCAGCCGCTGTGGGACTGGTTCGGCAACCTGATCAGCAACGCGGGCGGCCGCCACCGGGAGATCGTGCCCGACGGCAGCCTGTGCGGTCCCACCACGAAGTTCGCCGCCTACAACCTCGCCCGCGCCGACTGGCCGGTGACGCAGGTGCAGGCGAACGCCTCGGTCACGTTCCGGTACAACGCGTGGGCACCGCACCCCGGCACCTGGGAGCAGTACGTCACCAAGGACGGCTTCGACGTGACGAAGCCGCTCAAGTGGTCGGACCTCGAGTCCGTGCCGTTCGACAAGGTGACGAACCCGCCGCTCGCGAACGGCGAGTACGCGTGGCAGGCCCGGCTCCCCAACAAGACCGGCCGGCACATCATCTACTCGCTGTGGCAGCGCTCGGACAGCCCGGAGGCGTTCTACAGCTGCTCGGACGTCCAGTTCGGCGGTGGCACCGGCACGCCGGACACCACCGCCCCGTCGACGCCCGGCACGCCGGTCGCGTCGGGTGTCACCAGCAGCTCGGTGAAGCTGGACTGGAGCGCGGCGACGGACGACGTCGGCGTGACCGGCTACCGGGTCTACCGCGGTGACCAGGTGGTCGCCACCACGTCGACGACCTCGGCGACGGTGACCGGGTTGAGCGCGGACACGCAGTACTCGTTCACGGTGGTCGCGACCGACTCGGCGGGCAACGCCTCGCCGGCGTCGCCGAGCGTCACGGTCAGGACGTCCACGGGTGGCGGCGGACCCACCGGCTCCTGCACGGTCGCGTACGCGCGGCCGAGCTCCTGGAACGGCGGCTTCACCGCGAACGTGACGGTGACCAACAGCGGCACCAGCGCGATCAGCGCCTGGCAGCTGGTGTGGGACGTGCCGTCCGGCCAGCAGCTGCAGCAGGCGTGGTCGGCCACCGTCACGGTCGCGAACGGGAAGGCGACGGCGAAGGGCGCGAACTACAACGCGGACATCGCACCCGGTGGAACGGCGTCGTTCGGCTTCAACGCGACGACGACGTCCACGCCGGTCGACCCGACGGCGTTCACCCTCAACGGGTCGGCGTGCGCCGTCCGCTGACGAGGGCACTGCTCGCCCTCCTGGTGGTGGGTTCGGTCGCGTTCGCCCTCCTCGTCGGGCGCGCCGAACCCACCCCTGACCTCAGCAAGGGGGTCGACGGCATCGCCGCCTGGCTCAACCGGCTGACCGACGAGTGCACGACCGTCCGGCGCGAGGCGGACTTCGCGGAGTTCGCGGGTCCGGTGCGCGCCAAGGTCTACGCGCCGTTCATCGCGGAGTGGGGGACCTGCAGCAAGGAGCCGTACGAACGGCTCGGGCTGCTGGTCCTGCGGCCAGGGCTGGAAGAGGCCTGGCGAGCGGCGCTCGCGAACGGCGAGGTCCGGGGCGACCCGGACCTCGCCTTCGGCGACGGCTTCGCGCTGACCGGCTCGGAGGGCATGGAGTACCTGGGACTCAACAGACTCGAGTGCACGCCCACCGCGTGTTCGCTCGTCCCGATCAAACACCACTGAGAGAGACAGGAGATCCGGAGCAATGACGCTCAACGGACAAAGGCGGTGGGCCGCGGCGGGTGTCGTGGTCGCCACCGCCGTGGCGACGTTCGGGGTGGCGCTCAGCGCACCCGCGGGCGCCGCACCCGGTTGCCGGGTGGACTACAAGGCGAACAGCTGGGGCGGCGGTGGGTTCGGCGCCTCGGTGAAGATCACCAACCTCGGTGACGCCGTGTCGGGCGGCTGGACGCTCAAGTTCACCCTCCCCGGCAACCAGCGCGTGGCACAGGGGTGGAACGCGACCTGGGCGCAGTCGGGTGCCGACGTGACCGCGACGAGCCTGTCGTGGAACGGCAACCTCGGCACCGGCGCGTCCACCGAGCTCGGCTTCAACGGCAGCGGTGCGGGCGCCAACGACGCCAGCCCGGCGACGTTCACGCTGAACGGCACGCAGTGCACCGGTGAGGTCGGGCCCACCACCACGACGACGACGACCACGACGACGTCGAACGGCCCCGGTCCCGACCCGGGCAACGGCAAGGTCGACAACCCGTACGTCGGTGCGAAGCAGTACGTCAACCCGGACTGGGCGGCCAAGGCCTCGGCGGAGCCGGGCGGCAGCCGGATCGCGAACCAGCCCACCGCCGTGTGGCTCGACCGCATCGCGGCGATCACCGGCACCGTGGACTCGCGCGGACTGGTCGGACACCTGGACGAGGCGGTGCGCCAGGCGGCGGGCTCACCACTCGTCATCCAGCTGGTGATCTACAACCTGCCCGGTCGCGACTGCTCGGCGCTCGCGTCGAACGGTGAGCTCAAGCCCGACGAGATCGGTCGCTACAAGACCGAGTACATCGACCCGATCGCGGCGATCCTCGCCCGGCCCGCGTACAAGGACCTGCGGATCGTCACCACGGTCGAGATCGACTCGCTGCCGAACCTGATCACGAACGTGACGCCGCGGCCCACCGCGGTGGCGAACTGCGACGTGATGAAGGCCAACGGAAACTACATCACCGGTGTCGGCTACGCGCTCGCGAAGCTGGGTGCCGTGCCGAACGTCTACAACTACCTGGACATCGGCCACCACGGCTGGATCGGCTGGGACGACAACTTCGGCGCGACGGCCGAGCTGCTGTTCCAGGCGGCGAACGCGTCCGGCAGCACGAAGGCGAACGTGCAGGGCTTCATCGCCAACACCGCGAACTACGGTGCGTTGAAGGAGCCGTACTTCAAGATCGAGGACTCGGTGAACGGCACCTCGGTCCGCCAGTCGAAGTGGGTGGACTGGAACCGCTACGTCGACGAGCTGTCCTACGCGCAGGCGTTCCGCAACCGGGCCGTGCAGGCGGGCTTCGACGCGAACGTCGGCATGCTGATCGACACCAGCCGCAACGGCTGGGGCGGCAGCGCCCGTCCGACGGGTCCCGGCCCGCAGACGACCGTGGACGCCTACGTCAACGGCGGCAAGCTGGACCGCCGCATCCACCTCGGCAACTGGTGCAACCAGTCCGGTGCCGGCCTCGGTGAGCGCCCGAAGGCGGCGCCGGAGCCGGGCATCGACGCCTACGTGTGGGTGAAGCCGCCGGGTGAGTCCGACGGTGCGAGCAAGGAGATCCCGAACAACGAGGGCAAGGGCGCGGACAAGATGTGCGACCCGACCTACACCGGCAACATCCGCAACGGCAACAACCTGTCGGGTGCGCTGCCGGACGCCCCGCTGTCGGGCAAGTGGTTCTCCGCGCAGTTCCAGGAGCTCATGCGCAACGCCTACCCGGCGCTGTGACCGGAGCACCGCACCACAGCACCACCGGCACCACCGCGGTACCGCTGTGAAACGGCTCCTGCGCGACTTCCGCTCGCGCAGGAGCCCCGCCGCCGCCGCACCCGCACCCGCGGCGGCGGCGCGCGGCGGCACCCCGTGCGTTCGACGTGGTTCGAAGGCAGCAGCCGACCCCGGGCCGACCTCGTGTCCGGCCCGGGTCGGCACCACGCTGCGGATGGCCCGGCCCCTGCGAAAGGTCATGCGCGATGCCAGAACTCCCGCGCCACGGCGTGCTGTCCGCCGGCACGCCGGTCACGCACCCGCGCACCGGCCAGGCCCGCCAGGACTTCGGCGTGGCCGCGGAGGCGTTCCCCCTCGGCGCGGTGGCGCTGCTGCCGGGACCGTTCCTGGACAACACCTCCCGCACCCATGCCTACCTGAGGTTCCTCGACCCCGACCGGTTGCTGCACACGTTCCGCCGCAACGTCGGGCTGCCCTCGGGCGTCATCCCGTGCCGCGGCTGGGAGGCGCAGGACAGCGGGCTGCGCGGCCACTCGACCGGCCACGTGCTGTCCGCTCTCGCGCAGGCGTTCGCGAGCACCGGCGACCCCGCGTTCACCGCCGGGGCCGACCACCTGGTCGAGCAGCTGGCGCTGTGCCAGGACCGGGCCAGGACCGCCGGTTACAGCACCGGGTACCTCGCGGCGTTCCCGGAGGGCTTCTTCGGCAGGGTCGAGGCGGGAGAGCCGGTCCAGGCGCCCTACTACACCCTGCACAAGATCATGGCGGGACTGCTCGACGTGCACGTGCTGATGGGCAGCGCACGGGCGCTGCGGGTGCTGACCGGGATGGCGGCCTGGGTGAGGTGGCGGGCCGGCCGGCTGACCGAGGCGCACCGCCAGGAGGTGCTGCGCACCGAGTTCGGCGGCATGAACGAGGTCCTGGTGAACCTCTACCAGGTCACCGGCGACCCGGCGCACCTGGCCGCTGCGCGGTTCTTCGAGCACTCCGCGGTGTTCGACCCGCTCGCACTGGGCACCGACGAGCTCAACGGTCTGCACGCCGGCACCCAGGTCCCCAAGGTGCTCGGGGCGATCAGGGCCTACCACGCCACCGGCACCACCCGCTACCGCGACATCGCCGTCAACTTCTGGCGGATCGTGACCGGCGCGCACACCTACGCCATCGGCGGCACGTCCAACGACGGGCACTTCAAGCCACCGCACCGGATCGCCACCGAGCTGTCCGACCACACCTGCGAGAGCTGCACCACCCACACGATGCTCAAGCTGACCCGGCAGCTCTTCCGCACCGACCCCGGTCAGCCGGGGTACTTCGACTTCTACGAGAAGGCGCTCCACAACCACCTGCTCGGCGCGCAGGACCCCACCTCCCGGCACGGCCACCACAGCACCTTCACGCCGTTGCGCGCGGGCGGCATCCGCACCTACAGCAGCGACTACGACGACTTCACCTGCTGCCACGGCACGGGCCTGGAGACCGACACCGGGCACGGCGGCAGCATCTACTTCCACGCAGGCCGCACGCTGTACGTCACCCTGTTCATCCCGTCCGTGCTCACCTGGGCGGCCAGGGGCGTGGTGGTGCGGCAGGAGACGTCCTTCCCGGACGAGGGAGCGACCCGGCTCACCGTCACCGGTACCGGCCGGTTCGAGCTGCGCGTGCGCATCCCGTCCTGGGCGCGGGGCGCGCTGCTGCACGTCAACGGCGTCGCCGCGGAGCCCGTCACGCCCGGCACCTACGCGCGGGTGGACCGCGACTGGCGCAGCGGGGACGTGGTCGAGGTGACCCTGCCGATGCACCTGCACCTGCGGCGGGCACCGGACGACAAGCGGGTGCGGACGGTCGAGGTGGGGCCGATCGTGCTCGCGGGCGCGTACGGCACGAACGACCTCGCCCACCTGCCCACGCTGCGCACCGCGACCCTGCGGCCCACCGCGAACCCGTTGCGCTACACCGCGATGGCCAGCACGGGCCCGGTCACGCTGCTGCCGTTCTTCCGGCTGCACGGTCAGCGCTACACCGTCTACTGGCGGGTGGGCGACACCCCGGCGCCACCGCTGTTCATCGCGCACTTCCGGTTCGGCGAGGGCCGCGGCTCGACCGCCGCGGACGCCACCGGTGGCGAGCGGGCGACGCTGGCGGGTGGCGCGGGCTGGAGCACCGGGCGCACCGGGGCCGCGCTGTCGCTCGACGGTGCGGGCGCGCACGTGGTGCTGCCACCGGGCCTGCTCGCCGGAGCGCGGGAGTTCAGCCTGGCCGTGTGGGTGCGGCCGCGGTCGGCGGTCGCGGGAGCGCGGCTCGCCGACTTCGGCAGCGGCGTGAACTCCTACCTGTTCCTCGCGCCGCACGGACCCCGGGGCGGGGTGCGGTACGCGATCACGACCGGTGGCGCGGGTGCCGAGCGGCACCTCGACGGGGGAACGGTCGCGGTGGACGAGTGGACGCACCTCGTCGTCACGCAGGCCGGTGGACTCGCCGTGCTGTACGTGAACGGCGCGGAGGTCGCACGCGACGCGGAGTTCCCGGTGAGCCCGGCGGTGCTCGGCAGCACCACCCAGAACTGGCTCGGGCGGTCGCAGCACGCGGGCGACGCCCACCTCGACGCGGCCGTCGAGGACCTGCGGGTCTACGGCCGCGCACTGGCACCCGGCGAGGTCGCCGCCCTCTGCGCCGATCCTTGACCGGGTTTGTGAGCGTGCCCAATCGGAAACTTTCCATACGGTACGGAATTCGTCTGGACCACTAGAAATGACCAATGTTAACGCGAACATCACTCTTGTAACGGACTGAACCGGATCTCTATGGTGTCGGAACGCTACAGCGGGTGAACGCGGGAAGGAGGCGGTGTGGTCACCATCGCGGACGTCGCTCGGCACGCAGGAGTCGCGCCGAGCACCGTCTCCTACGTGCTGACGGGCAAGCGGTCGATCTCCGCCGACACGAAGTCGCGGGTCAGGGAGAGCATCAGGGCGCTGGGGTACCAGCCGCACGTGACCGACAGGGGCCTGTCCTCGAGCCGGACCAACGTGATCGGGCTGGTGCTGCCGCTGCGCGCGGGGATGCACCTGCCGGGCATGATGCGGTTCGTCACCGCCGCGGTGACCACCGCGCGCCGGTACGACATGGACCTGCTGCTGATGACGGCGGACGACGGCGCCTCCGGGCTGCGCAGAGCGGCCAACAGCGCCCAGGTCGACGGCTTCCTCGTGATGGACGTGGAGATGGACGACGACCGGGTGCCGTTGCTGCGGCAGCTGTCCAAGCCGTCCGTCCTCATCGGACATCCGGCCACCGCGCGCGGGCTCACCTGCGTCGACCTCGACTTCGAGGCGGCCGGGGCCAAGTGCGTCGACCACCTGGCCGACCTCGGGCACCGGTCCATCGGCTTCCTCGGCGCACCGAGCGCGGTCTACCGGCGCAGCACCGGGTCCGCGCACCGCACGATGAACGGCTTCAGCGCCGCGGCGATGCGCAGGGGAGTGGCGGCGACCGCGCTCGCGGTCGAGGACGACCACGACTCGGTGCTCAGGGCCACCAAGGCGCTGGTCCGCGCGCACCCGTCGATGACGGCGCTGGTGGTGCACAACGAGGCGGCGCTGGGCTGGATCACGTCGTGCCTGCGGGCGGCCGGGCGGCAGGTGCCCGGTGACGTCGCCGTGGTCGCGATCTGCCCCGACGAGCTCGCCGAGCAGCTGTCGCCGCCGCTCACCTCGGTGCGGCTGCCGGCGGAGGAGCTCGGCCGGCACGCGGTCGACCTGCTCGCGGCCAAGCTCGACGGCAAGCAGCCACCGCCGTTGATGCTGCTGCCACCGCGGCTCTCGCGGCGGGCGAGCGCCCCGGACCCGGCGGTGCCGCACCAGCACCGCAGAACGGGGTCGTCGGGCTGATCCGGCGACCGGACCCGGCCTCGCGGCCGGGAACGCGGACCGGGCGGTCGGGTGGTGGTGCCGCGCGTGCGGAATGCGGCCCGCACGGGTGGACCTCCACCACTCGGACACCGTCCTGGAGGAGTGCGCGGCGCTCGGCGGAGAGAGTCGCGCACTCCTCTTTTTCCGGTTCTGGCAGGACGTCAGGCCTTGGCCCAGCGCTGGTTGGCACCGCCCTGGCAGGTCGCGACCGTCACGGCCGCGCCGTTGCCCGTGCCGGCGGAGGTGAGGCAGAGCCCGGTCTGGACGCTGGTCACCGTGCCGCTGCCGGTGAGCTGCCAGGCCTGGTTCGCACCGCCGTGGCAGTCCCAGATCTGCACCCGTGCGCCGGAGGCGGCGTTGTTGGGGGCGTCCAGGCACTTGCCGGTCACCTGCAGCGCCTGGCCGTTCTGGGTGAACTGCTGGTTCGCGTTGGTGTGGCAGTCCCAGGTGATCATCTGCGCGCCGTTGGTCGTGCTCGCGCCGTTGACGTCGAGGCAGCGGCCGGCCGCCTCACCGCGCAGCCGGAACGTGGTCGGCGCCGGCGGCGTCTCGCCGGTGAAGAACTTCCAGACCTCCTCCTTCACCCAGCTGCGGGCACCGCTCTCGCAGCCCGCGCACCCGTCGACCGGTCCCTGCTGGTGGCCGCCGTCGAACGGCGCCCACACCACCGGGTAGCCGGCGCGGCAGTTCGCGTACTGCGTGATGATGTGCGTGCGGCTGCCCGCGGCCGGTTCCGGCGCGTTCTGCGGCGTGCAGCCGTTGTTGCGCACCCACCGGTCCCGCTGGCCGCGGCCGGAGCCGATGTTGTCGCTGACGCCGTGGATGCCCATGTACGCCACCGGTGCGGTGCCACCGGCGCAGCCGCTGATCTCGCCGGGGGAGGCGATGGCGGCGATGGCGCGGAACACGGTCGGGCGCGAGCACGCGAGGGAGATGCTCATCGCGCCGCCGTAGCTGAAGCCGAGCGAGAACCGCTGCGTGGTGTCGACGCAGAGGTCGTTCTCGATGCGGCTCATCATGTCGTCGACGAACCGGACGTCCTCGCCGCCGCTGTTGCCCCAGCCGTTGTTGAGGCCCTGCGGTGCGACGAAGATCGTCGAGTTGTTCGCCAGCCTGCGCAGGCCGTAGTAGGCGTAGACGTCGCCGTCGCTGCCGCCGCCCGCCACCTGCTGCGCGGTGCCGCCCAGCCAGTGCAGCCCGAAGACGAGCTTGTACTGGCGGGTGTTGTCGTAGTTGTCCGGGATGCTCAGGATGAACGACCGGGTCTTGCCGCTGCTCTGGATCGTCTGGTTGCCGCTGCGCAGCGTCGGTGCCTTGCCGCAGCCGGGGGTGGCCGCGAGCGGGGCGGGCTCGGCCGGTGCCTGCGCCTGGGCGACGCTGCTGCCGGAGAACGCCAGCGCGGCGGCCGCGAGCAGCCACCCCGTCCGGCGGAGGAGGTGCCTGGTACGCATCAGGGTGTTCGCGCTCTCTGTCGTGGCGGTCATGCGGAGGTGCACGTCTTGCCGTTGAGGGTGAACTGCGCCGGTGCCGCGGTGTTGCCGGTGTGCGTGGCCTGGAAGCCGATGCTGGTCGATGTGCCCGGTGCGAGGTCGCCGTTGTAGGAGACGTTGGTCGCGCCCACCCGTCCGGTCGGCGAGTCGTAGGTGGCGTTCCACCCGCCGGTGATGGTCTGCCCGCTGCCCAGCGTGAAGCCCAGCAACCAGCCGCTGATCGCGGCCGTGCCGGTGTTCGTGATGGTGATGGTCGAGGTCAGCCCGTTGTTCCAGGCGTTGACCTCCGCGCCGACCCTGCACTCGCCCTGGGGCAGCGGAGTCGTGGACGTGGGTCCGTCGCTGGTGGTCGTGGTGGTCGTCGTCGTGGTGACCGGCGGACCCGCGAACTGGGTGATGAACTTCCACGCCTCGCCGGAGGTCCAGGTGCGCCAGCCGTCACCGCCGGAGTCGATCGGGCCGGGGGTGTGCCCGCCGTCGAACGCCGCCCACACCACCGGGTACCCGGCGCGGCAGCCGCTGTAGGCGGTGATGATGTGGGTGCGGCTGCCCGCGGCAGGCTCGCGCGGGTTCTGCGCCGTGCAGCCGTTGTTGCGCACGAACTTGTCGCGCAGCGCGCGGCCCTGCGAGATGTTCAGGACGTTGTCGCTGACACCGTGGAAGCCCAGGTACGCGATGGGCTGCGTGCCGCCGTTGCAGCCGCTGAGCTGAGCGCCCGCGTAGACGACGACAGCGCGGAACACGGTGGCACGGGCGCACGCGACGGCATACGACATCGCGCCGCCGTAGCTGAACCCGCCCGCGTAACGCTGGGTCGTGTCGACGCACAGCGCGTTCTCGAGCTGCCGCAGCATGTCGTCGACGAACGTCAGGTCCTGGCCACCGGGGTTGGCCCAGCCGTTGTTGTTGCCCTGCGGCGCGACGAAGATCGTGCCGTTGTTCTCGGCGTCGGCGAGCTTGCGCAGCCCGTAGTAGGACCAGTTGTAGCCGTCGGACCCGCCGGTGTCGACGTCGTTCGCGGTGCCGTTGAGCCAGTGGAACCCGACGAACAACCGGTACTGCCGGTTGGGGTCGTAGTTGGCGGGCAGCCGCAGGATGTACTGGCGGTTCTGGCCGCCGCTGCTGATGGTCTGCCGTCCGCTCGACAGTGAGGGGGCCTTGCCGCACCCCGCCGTCGCCGCCGCCGCGCCCACGCCGCCGGTGGTCGTGGTCGTGCCGCCGAGCGCGATGCCCGCCGCGCCCAGCAGCACCACGGCACTCGCGACGGCCATCGCCAGCACCGTCCTAGGCCCTGCCACGGCAGCGCTCCTCGTGTTGGTGGAACATCGTCGTCCCTTCGGTTGTCAGACTTGCTGGAGTTGGAACCGCTGGTTGTCGGCCGCGCTCTGGTTCCACTGGGACACGCGGGTGCCGTCGGTGGTCGCCGCGTTCCAGACGTCCATGGCGAGACCGCTCTGCCGGTTGACCAGGCTGATCACGCCGCCGCCCTGGTCGACGACCCGCCACTGCTGGGTGGCCGCACCGGTGTCGGGCTGCTGGGTGATGTCGGCGCCGGTGCCCGAGCCCGCGACCTGCATGACCAGGCCGCTGTGCCGGGCGCGCAGCCGGTAGTACCCGCCGCCGGAGTCGAGGAAGTCGAACTGCTGGTTGAGCCCGCTCGTCGGCGACCACTGCTGCAGCAGCGCACCCGCCGCCGTCGAGACACCGCTGATGTCGAGGTACTTCCCGCTGTGCCGGGCGACGAGGCGGTAGTTGACGCCCGGCCGCACCACCGCCGGAGCCGAGCCCTGGCCGGTCGCGCGGTAGACGTGCCCGGCCTGTCCGGGGAACTCGGCGACGCCGCTCTCGGGCTGGGCCGGCTGGACCACCGCGCCGGTCGTGGTGTCGCGCAGCTCGAAGGTGCCGCCGAAGATCCGGTTGCGCACGCGGACGGTGCCGTCGCGGTCGGGGGTGACGGTCAGCGCCACGGTGCCGTCGGCGGCCCAGGTCGCGCCGACGGTGTACCCGCCGCGCCCGCGCAGGCCGGTGACGCTGCCCGCGGGCCAGGCCGGTGGCAGGGCGGGCAGCACGTGCAGCTCGCCGTTGTGGCTGTGCAGCAGCATCTCCGCGACACCGGACGTGGCACCGAAGTTGCCGTCGATCTGGAACGGCGGGTGCAGGTCGAACATGTTGGGCGCCAAGCGGTCCGTGGTCACCAGCGAGCGCAGCAGGTCGTGTGCCCGCGACCCCTCCTCCAGCCGGGCCCAGAAGTTGATCTTCCACGCGAGCGACCACCCGGTGCCGGCGTCCCCGCGCAGCTCCAGCGTCCTGCGGGCCGCGGCGTGCAGCTGCGGCGTGCCGCGCTTGGTGATCTGGTTGCTCGGGTGCAGCCCGTACAGGTGCGAGACGTGCCGGTGGTTCGGCTCGGTCTCGACCCAGTCGTACTGCCACTCCATGACGTTGCCGCGCGAACCGACCCTGGTGGGCGCGAGCCGTTGCCGGGCCGCCCGCACCTGGGTGCGGAAGTCGGTGTCGACACCCAGCACCTCGGACGCGGCGGCGCAGCCGTCGAACAGGTCGCGCAGGATCTGCATGTCCATCGTCGGACCCGCGCAGACGCTGACGCCGGAGTGGTGGTTGAGCTCCGGCGAGTTCGACGGGTTCGTGACGAGGTGGCCCAGGCTCGGCTCGGTGACGAGGGTGTCGAGGAAGAACTGCGCGCACCCCTTGAGCGCCGGGTAGTACGTGCGCAGGAACGCCACGTCGCCGGTGAACCGGTAGTGCTCCCAGATCAACGTCGACAGCCACGCGCCGCCGGTCTGCCACATGCCGGCCGCGGCGAAGTCGACGACCGAGGAGCCGCGCCACGCGTCGGTGTTGTGGTGGGTGACCCAGCCGCGGGCGCCGTACTGCACCTGGGCGGTGCGGGCGCCGGTGGTGGTCAGGTCGTTGATCATCCGGAACACCGGTTCGAAGCACTCGGCGAGGTTCGTGGTGTCGGCGGGCCAGTAGTTCATCGGCAGGTTCGCGTTGATCGTGTACTTCGAGTCCCACGCCGGGGCGAGCTGGTCGTTCCAGATGCCCTGGAGGTTCGCCGGCTGCGTGCCGGGGCGTGACGAGGAGATCAGCAGGTACCGGCCGTACTGGAACAGCAGGGTGGAGAACTGCGGGTCGCTGGTGCTGCCGTGCCGGGAGATGCGGACGTCGGTCGGCTGGTCGGCGGCGGACGTGCGGCCCAGGTCGAGCGTGACGCGGTTGAACAGCGCCTGGTAGTCGGAGACGTGCCGGGACCGCAGTGTGGCGTAGGCGGTGCCCTGGGCCGCGTTCAGGTGGGTCCTGGCACGGCCCTGGTAGTCGCCGTTGACGGTTCGGTGGTCGACGTAGCTGGTGCCGATGGAGATCAGGACCGTGACCGCGTTGGCGCCGGTGACCCGCAGCGTGCCGCCGGAGCTGCTGACCGAACCGCCCTCGGCCACGACCCTGGCCAGTGCGAGGAATCGCACCGTGCCCGCGATGTTGCGCTGGGTGCCGGAGATGCCGTCGAGCGCGATCGTCGTCGCGTCCGGGCTGGAGGCCGTGACACGCTGCGGCGAGGTGAAGGCCGCGGTGAACGTGACCGAGTTCGCCGTCTCCGCGGTCAGCCTGATGACGATCACCTGGTCCGGTGCGCTCGCGAACACCTCACGCCGGTGGCGCACGTTGTTCGCCGTGTAGGTGACCTCGGTGGTCGCCGTGGTGAGGTCGAGCGACCGCTGGTAGTTCGTGGCGGTGGCCGACGGGAAGGTCAGCCGGAGGTCGCCGACCGGCTGGTAGGCGAGCTGACCGGCCGGGCTGCCCAGCATGGTCTGGTCGATCAGGGTCTGCGCCTGCGACCACTGGTTCGAGAAGACGAGCTGGCGGATCTGCGCGAGCGCGCCCGCACCGCGCGGGTTGCTGTAGTCGTGCGGCCCGCCGGCCCAGACGGTGTCCTCGTTGAGCTGCAGGCGTTCGGTGTCGGTGTTGCCGAACACCATCGCGCCGAGCCTGCCGTTGCCCACCGGCAGCGCGCGCAGCCAGTCGGACCCGGCTGCCCGGTCGTACCAGAGCGAGAGGTCACCGGCCGCCCGCGCCCGAGGTGGGTCGGCGGCCGCGGTCGCCGTCCACCCCGCCTGCGTCAGCACAGCTCCCGCGCCGAGCACCATGAGCTGCCGCCGGTTCAGGTCGGACATGCCAGTCCTCCAAAGGGTGTGCGCGATCGCGGAACTCCCCTTGGTGGCTCGCCACGAGGAGCGGGGTGGTGGGGGTGCGGGCCGCCGGCGGGCACGCGGTGGTGCCCGCCGGCGCCTGGGGACAGCGGTGGGCTCAGGCCGTGGAGCACCGCGCGCCGTTGAGGGTGAAGCCGGACGCGGCCGCGCTGTCACCGGTGTGCGTGGCCTGCAGGCCGATCGAGATCGAGCCGTTCGGCGGGATCTGGCCGTTGTAGCCGACGTTGCTCGCCGTCACGGCGCCGCTGGCCGGCGCGTAGCTCGCGCTCCAGCCGCCGGTGATGGTCTGCCCGCCGGGCAGCGTGAAGCCGAGCTGCCAGCCGTTGATGGCGGTGGCCGACGTGTTGGTGATGGTGATCGTCTCGGTCAGGCCGTTGTTCCAGGCGTTGACCGAGACCGTGACCGCGCATCCGTCCGTGGGAACGGGCGTGGTCGTGGTCGTGGTGGTGGTGGTCGTCGTCGTGGTTGTAGTGGTCGTGGTCGTCGTCGGTGGCGCGTCCAGACCGAGGAACGAGATCGCGTACGCGAGCATCCCCGACTGCGGCAGGTCGTGCCCGACGCCCTGGATGCTCACGCCCTCGACGGTCGCGGCGGTGCCGGTCGCGCCGTACCGGGTGCGGGTCCAGTTCTGCCGCGGCTGGTCGGTGAACGCCGGGGTGCGGCTCAGCCCGTGGAGGTTGGTCCACTGGTCGAGCTCCTCGCCGAAGTTCGGGTACGCCAGCGTGGTGTCGTTCGTGCCGTGCCACAGCTGCATCCGCGGGTAGCGCCCGGTGTAGCCGGGGTACATCGCCCTGGCCTGGTCACCCCACTGCTGCGGGGTCTTCAGCAGGGTGCCGCCGGAGCACTGGCTGTTCCACAGCGACCCGTTGGTCGTGGCGAAGCAGCCGGCCGGCACGCCGGAGAACGCCGACCCCGCGCTGAACACGTCCGGGTACTCGGCGGCCAGCACGTTGGTCATCATCGCGCCGGAGGAGAAGCCGGCGACGACGATGCGCGCCGGGTCGACGTTGTAGGCCTGCCGCGCGTGCGCGACCATCGACATGATGCCGGTGGAGTCGCTGCCCCCGTTGCGGCGCAACGCACCGGCGGTCGCCACGTCGAAGCAGCGGCCCTCCCGGGTGGCCTCCGGGTAGACGATGACGTACCCGAGCCGGTCCGCCGCGGTGACGAAGTCGCGCCCGTTGCCGTTGTGCACGGCGCTGGCCGAACCGGTGCAGAAGTGCACCATCACGAGCAGCGCGGGTTTGGGGGCGACCCGGTCCGGGACGTACACGTACATGTTCAGGCCGGTCGGGTTGGCGCCGAAGTTCGTGACGCGGACCAGTGAGGCGGCCTGCGCGGGCTGGGGCACCAGGGAGACCGCGAGAGCGGCCAGCATCAGCAGCAGCACGGGCACGAGTGCGATGAGCCCGTACCTCCTCGAGTGCGCGCGAGCGGTCATGACGCACCGCACGTCAGGTCACTCGCCCTGGTGGCGGCGACGGTCTGGATCTTCGAGCACATGGTGTCCTCCGTGATCGGTTCTCGGACGGCGGAGCTCGTGCCGGCGGGACCGAACTGCCACCAGTTGAGGTTGAGCAGGTAGCCGCTGCCGCCGCTGAACCTCAGGTACAGGTCGCGGGTGCCGGTCAGGCCGCTCACCGGGCAGGTGACGGTGGTCCACGCCTGCCAGCCGCCCGTGTTGGGCACCGAGCACCGGCCGGCCAGGGCGCCCGTGGCGCTGCCGGAGCGGACCTCGATCGAGCTGCCCGCCACGGTGGAGGCCACCCGTGCGGTGAAGGTGGCGGCGCCGTTGCCGAACGCCACGTTCTTCAGCTTCACGTAGTCGCCGTTGTTGGTGTGGCTGAGGTTCAGCCCGCCCTCGCTGGAGGCCTCGGTCTCGACACCGCTGCCCCACGCGACCGTCTCGCCCTCCTGGCGCACGTACGGGTTCAGCGTGTCCGCGGCCGGTGGCCCGGTGGTGCTCATGGAGAGCTGCGGGATGGTGCCGTCGGCGTTGTAGCTGAACTTCTCCACGGCCACGGACCGGGTGAAACCGCCGCCGCCCGGCAGCGCGCCGTTGTGGTAGAAGAAGTACGAGCCGCCCTTGAAGTCCACGATGCCGGGGTGGTTGGTGAACGCGCTGCCCTGCGTGGGCATCAGGGTGCCGCGGTACGTCCACGGACCGGTGGGGCCCGGCGCGGTCGAGTACCCGATGAACTCCGAGCAGCACTTCGCCGCGAAGACGTTGTAGTACTGGCCGTTGCGCTGGTACACCCAGGGCGCTTCCTCGTAGAGGGTCGGCCGCTTGGGGTCACCGGTGCGGGTGCCGAACCCGGCGGTGGTGAGCGGGATCTGGCTGACGCCGCCGGAGTAGGAGGTCATGTCGGCGTTCAGGCGGACGTACCAGAGGTTGGGGTTGCCCCAGTACAGGTAGGCCTGGCCGCTGCTGTCGATCATGACCGACGGGTCGATCTCGCCGTTCTCCACCAGCGGGCGGCCGAGCGCGTCGCGGAACGGGCCGGTGGGGCTGTCGGAGACGCCGACGCCGATCGCCATCCGGTTGGTGGCGCGGTTGACCACGGGGACGTACCAGTAGAACTTGCCGTTGCGCTCCACGGCCTGGCCGGCCCACGCGTCCTGCTTGGCCCAGCTGAACGTGCCGAGGTTCATGGGCGAGCCGTGGTCGGTCCAGTTGACCATGTCGGCCGACGAGAAGACCCGCCACTCCTTCATGGTGAACCAGGTCGAGCCGTCCTCGTCGTGTCCGGTGTAGAGGTAGACCCGTCCGTTGTGGACGAGCGGGGCCGGGTCGGCCGTGTAGATGTGCTGCACGATCGGGTTGTCCGCCCTCGCGGGGGCGGACACCGCCAGGAGCATGCCCGCCACCAGGGCGAGGTGCGTCCAGAACCTGCGTGTCGTGACCATTCTCGTCTCCCGAGGGCAGGGGAGGTCCCGCGGACCGGACTGCGCTTCCGGTCCGCGGAACCGTCCTCGGCTGCTGCGTGGTGCGGTGTCAGCTCGCGGCGCAGGCCGGGTTCAGACCCGAAGCGCTGCCGGTGCCCTGGAAACCGAACGTGGTCGACTGGCCGGCCGCGATGCTGCCGTTGTAGTCGACGTTGGTCCAGTTGACGGTTCCGCTGGTGCCGCTGCGGTTGGCGCTCCACGAACCGGTGATCGTGGCACCGTTGAGCGTCGTCGTGACACGCCAGCCGTTGAGGGCCGAGGAGCCCGCGGTGACCTTCACGTTGGCGACGAACCCGCCGTCCCACTGGTTGAGCTCCACCGAGGCGGTGCAGTCACCGACGGGATCGGGGCCGTTGCTGGTGGTCGTCGTGGTGGTGGTGGTCGTGGTCGTCACGCCGGGGCCACCCGAGTTCAGCGCGTCCAGCACCGAGTTGTACGCGGGCTTCTTCGCACCCGAGCCGGTGAACAGCAACGGGTTCTCGCCACCGCGCCACGAGTCGGTGTCGCGGATGCCCCACACCGTGATGCCGGTGCAGCGCGCGACGGCCATGCAGGCCCTGGTCACGGCACCGTAGGCGTTGGCCTGGTTGGAGCCCGCGATGTCCAGCTCGGTGATCTGGACGTCGACGCCCAGGTCCGCGAAGCGCTTGATGTTGGCCTGGTAGTCCGACGGCGCGTTGTTCGTCAGGTGCGACTGGAGGCCGACGCAGTCGATCGGCACACCGCGGGCCTTGAAGTCGCGGACCATGTTGTAGATGCCCGTGGACTTCGCGTTGATGCCGTCGGTGTTGTAGTCGTTGTAGCAGAGCTTCGCGGCCGGGTCGGCCGCACGGGCCGCGCGGAACGCCGCCTCGATCCAGTCGTTGCCGGTGCGCTGCAGGTTGGAGTCGCGCCGGCCACCGCTGCCGCCGTCGGCGAACGCCTCGTTCACGACGTCCCAGGCGTAGATCTTGCCCTTGTAGTGGGTGGCGACCTGGGTGACGTGGTTGATGGCCGCCTGGCGCAGGTCCGAACCGCTGAGGTTCTGGGCCCAGCGCGGCTGCTGCTGGTGCCACAGCAGCGCGTGGCCGCGGACCCGCTTGCCGTTGCTGATGGCGTGGTTGAGGATGCGGTCGCCGCCGGAGTAGTTGAACTGACCGCGGTTGGGCTCGGTCGCGTCCCACTTCATCTCGTTCTCGGCGGTGACCATGTTGAACTCGGTGTTCAGGATGTTCACGTAGGTCGAGTCGCCGAGCTTCTGCGCCGCGACGGCGGTGCCGAAATAACGCCCGCTCTGAGCGGCGGCGGCACCGAGAGTGGTGGCCGCGTTCGCGGTGGCGGTGACGATCAGTGTCGCGCCGAGTGCCGCCGCGGCGACTGTCGAAACGATTGGCACAAGTGACACTGACCTCGATGTCAGTTTCATCGTCCACACTTTCGAAACTTGCCCGAATGCCGGGCGTGATGGGCAGGGCAGACAGTTCGCACGGGCGGAGCTCCGGTGCGCCAGTGCCGGGCTCGGTGCTGCGTGCGTCGGTGGTGTTGCCTTTGCTGTCAAGGAGTGTGGCAGTTGCATGTTCACGCTCACAAGAAGACGGCCGCAGTTTCCCGGCGAGATTGAGCTGAACGGGCTACAAAATGCAGGGAGCGCTCCCAGTCTGCTCATCGAATCTGTCGAACACGAATTGTTGAAGGGCTGTCGAACGCAAAGCGCTAAAGTTAACGCTCACATTTTTAGCGTTTGACCGGCCCTCGTCGGCGTGCCTACGGTGGTTCGAGTTCGGACGCACCTGCCGAGCGGAAATCACCCTTCGGTGGTTTGTGAGAGCGCTCTCACAATTGTTCGGCCCCATATCGCAACAGCAACGACGCTGCGAGGACCCCTGAATGAGAGCAACAGATCCCGCGCGCGCCGGCACGCCGGCCCGTGACCAGTCCCGCTCGTCCGGCACGCGGAGGCGCGCGGCGGGCGCCTGCGCGGCCGCGAGCGCACTCGTGGCCGGCACCGTCGCACTGGCGGTGAGCGGCGGCGCGTCCGTCAGCGCCGCGGAGTCGGCGTACTACGTCGACCCGTCGAGCTCCAGCGCCCGCTGGGTGGCGGCGAACCCCGGTGACTCGAAGGCGGCGGTGATCCGCGACCGGATCGCCTCCGTGCCCCAGGCGCGCTGGTACACCACCACGAACACCTCGACGGTCCGGTCGGAGGTCAGCTCCTTCGTGGGCGCGGCCGCCGCGGCCGGCAAGATCCCGATCCTGGTGGTCTACAACATCCCCAACCGCGACTGCGGCGGCGCCAGTGGCGGCGGGGCGCCCTCGCACCAGGCGTACCGGGCGTGGGTGGACGAGGTGGCGGCAGGCCTGGGCGGACGCCCGGCCGCGATCGTGCTGGAACCCGACGTCCTGCCGATCATGACGAGCTGCCAGAGCGCCGACCAGCAGAACCAGACCAAGGCCTCCATGGCCTACGCGGGCAAGAAGCTGAAGTCCGGTTCCTCCCAGGCCAAGGTGTACTTCGACATCGGCCACAGCGCGTGGCTGAACCCGTCGGAGGCCGCGAACCGCCTGCGCGCCGCGGACATCTCCAACAGCGCCGACGGCATCTCGACCAACGTGTCCAACTACCGCTCCACCTCCGACGAGGTGAACTTCGCCAAGAACGTGCTGAACGCGGTGGGCGACAGCAGGTTGAAGGCCGTCATCGACACCAGCCGCAACGGCAACGGCCCCGCGGGCAGCGAGTGGTGCGACCCCGCCGGGCGCGCCATCGGCACCCCCAGCACGGCCGCCACCGGCGACGGCAAGATCGACGCGTTCCTGTGGATCAAGCTGCCCGGCGAGTCCGACGGCTGCATCGCCCCGGCCGGCCAGTTCGTGCCGCAGCGCGCCTACGACCTGGCGATGGCGGCGGGCCCGATCACCACGACCACCACGACGACCACGACCACGACGACGACCACCGGCGGCAACCCCGGCGGCGGCTGCCGTGCCACCCACCGCCTGCTCAGCTCGTGGCAGGGCGGCTACAGCGCCGAGGTCGTGGTCGAGAACCGCGGTGCCGCGGTCAACGGCTGGACCTTCACCTTCTCCGCACCCGGCGTCACCGTGACGCAGGGCTGGAGCGGCCAGTGGAGCGACGGCGGCGACGTGGTCACCGTGACCAACGCGTCGTGGAACGGCTCCATCCCGTCCGGCGGCCAGGCCGTCATCGGGTACAACGCGAACTACACCGGGTCCACGCCGCCGTTCCAGGCGCCGGCGCTGAACGGAGCTGCCTGCTCCTCCTGACGTTCCTCCGGCAGGGAACCGGTTCCCCGTCACGGCCCACACCCCGGCCGTGGCGGGGACTGCCGTCTCCCGCGCGAGCACGCCAGCTGGGCAGGACTGGGCGTCACGCACGATCTTCCTCTCCCGGCTCGATGCGGGGACCGGACGGCGCCGGCCCCCGCACCCACCGCGCGGCCCCTCAGTCGCGCAGCGTCCACTTCTGGTTCGTGCCGCCGTGGCACGTCCAGAGCTGCACCAGCGTCCCGTTCGCCGTGCCGTTGGCGCTGGCGTCCAGGCACAGCCCGGACTGCGCACCGGCGATGCTGCCGTCGGCGTTGACGTTCCACTGCTGGTTCAGGCCGCCGGTGCAGTCCCACAGGATCACCGCGGTGCCGTTCACCGTGCCCTGGCCGGAGGCGTCGAGGCACTTGCCGCCGAGCGTGAGCTGCCGGCCCGTGGTGTGGTTCCAGCGCTGGTTCGTGCTGCCGGTGCAGTCCCAGAGCCGGGCCCTGGTGTTGTTGCTGACCGCGGCGACGTCCAGGCAGCGGCCCGACTGGGTGCCGACGACCGTCACGTTCTGCCGGCCGCCGCCACCGGTGCCGGTCGGACCGGCGTTCGCGATCACCGCCTGGGCACCGGCCGGCCAGTTGCCGTTCGAGACGACCACGTTGCCGGAGACGGTGTTGCCGCGGTCGCCGTTGGTGATGTTGGTGCTGTTGTTGGTGGACCAGTTGTTGCTCACGGTCCAGTTGCCCATGTTCTCGCCGCCCCAGTAGTTGGCGGTGGCCCACGTGCCGGTGTTGGAGAAGACGTTGCCGGTGGCGCGGTAGTACTTCGAGCCCTCGTCGAAGTACAGGCCGAACCAGCCGTTGGTGCGCAGGCAGTGGTTGCCGCTGATCTCGGCGTTCGGGTTCCACCCGAGCGTGTAGATGCACCCGCCGTCGGTCATCTGCTGCATCACGTCGTGCACGTAGTTGTTGAGCAGCCGGTTGTTCGCCGCGGTGGTGGGCGTCGAGTAGCGCGGCTGGTAGTTGTACAGGCCGCGGTTGGCGTAGTGGTTGCTGCCGCCCGCGTCGTTGGCGCCCCAGCCGTAGCCCAGGGACAGGCCCGAGTACGGCAGGTTGTAGATCTCGTTGTTCGCCACGGTCGCGCCGTTGACGTAGGTGTTGAGCACCGACACGTTGCCGCGGTACTCGACGGCGATGTCGTGGATGCGGTTGTGGCTCACCGTGATGTCCCGGTTGACCATCCGCTGGTCACCGGGGTGGTGGGCATCCGCCCGCACGCCGCCGACGACCACGCCGCCCGCCGAGGTCCTGGCGATCTCCGAACGGGTCACGGTGATGCCGGACGCGCCCAGGCCGACGCCGCTCGCGTGGGCGTTGGCGTCGTTGCCGATGCCGATCGCGGTCTGGCCGAGGTTGAAGAACCTCGAGTCGGTGAACGTGATGCCGCTGGCCGCCGACACCTGCACCGCCGCGGGCATCTGCGCCCAGTTCGGCCGCGCCGCCTCGAACTGCGCGCAACCCTGCTGGCAGGAGTTGATCCGGTCGGCGGGCCAGTTCTGGTTGCCCGTCATGAACGCGCCGGTCTGCTGGTCGGCGAAGCCCTGGTTGCTGCTCGGGCCGAGCCACGACGTGCCGGTGAACGTGATGCCGGCGAACGTGATGTTCCGCGCGGGCGCGTCGTAGGTGCCGCCGACGTTGACCAGCGACTGCAGGGCCGGCAGTTCGACGCTGGTGCTGCTCATGCTCTGGCCGGACAGCGGGATGTAGTAGAGCGTGCCGGTGCCGGTGTTGAGGTACCACTCGCCCGGCGAGTCGAGGAGCTCGTAGGCGTTGGCCAGGTACAGCGGGCCCGCCCGGTGCGGCTTGCTGAGCGTGTCGTAGCCGAAGGTGTTGTTGTTCCACGCGGGCTGCTGCATCGTCAGGAAGTTGCCGCTGATGCTCTGCACCGGCGAGTACCGGTCGGTGAACGAGTTGACGCTCTCCACTTCGACCCGGCTCTGGTTCGCGAGGGTGTTGAGGTAGTTCAGCGCGCTGTTGGAGAAGCGCATGCCCGTGTCGGTGAACGTGAAGTCCGCGCGGTTGAGCTGCGTGCGCGCGCGGGTGGCGATCGCGCCGTTGACGTAGAGCTGGCGGGCGTCGAGGCCCGTGCCGACGTCGGCCCGCCAGATGTTCTTTCCGGAGTCGGCGACGGTCCAGCCGGTCACGGCCCTCGACCCGCTGATCACCGGTCGCGCGGACGCCGCGGCCTGCCACAGCACCCGGTAGCCGTTCGTGCCGGAGTCGGCCGCGGTGAAGCGCAACGGCTGGGAGAGCCGGTACGTGCCGTCGGCGAGCTCCACGACGATGTCGCCGGTCATCGAGCCGGTGCGGGACCGCACCGCCGCCTGGGCCGCCGGCAGCGCGCACGGCTCGGTCGCGGTGCAGCTGGTGCCGGTGCCCGTGGGGGAGGCGTGGAGCGTGGTGGTCGCCGCGGTGGCAGGGGGAGCGGTGACGAGCGCGGCGACCACTGCCGCCGTGAGCGCGACCGCGCTCCGCCGGCGCGCTGTGGGGGACGTGGACAAGGGACCTCCTCGTGCAGGGGCGTGGCCTGGTCACCCTCCCGTTGCGGCGACGGGCGGAGTGATGTCCGGTGTGGACGGAGACGTGGCTGAGACGTGGAACGACCCGGCGGGTGGCCGCGGCCCCGGCTGGCGCACCAGGGGCCACGGACGTGGTGTCAACACCCGCGTCCGGAAACAGATCGGAACGTAACTCGTATGACGTGTGACGTCAATGGTGTTACGTATACTGTCGGATCGCCGTCAACGACGTCGTGGAGCGCAACGGAGGCCAGATGTCAGCGACACGTTCGCAGCCGGAGCCGGTCACCACCGCGCCTCCCGGCTGGACGCGGCGACCGGCGAACCTGGCCGCGGCGGTGACCGCCGAGCTGGTGCAGCGGGTCGTGCGCGGCAGCTACCCGCCGGGGACGACGCTGCCCCCGGAACCGGTGCTGTGCGAGACGTTCTCGGTGAGCAGGACGGTGATCCGCGAGGCGGTCAAGATCCTCCAGGAGAAGGGGCTGGTCCGGGTCCGCCAGGGCGCGGGCACCACGGTCACCCAGCAGGCGCAGTGGAACATGCTCGACGAGCTGGTCCTCGCCGCCACCATCGCCGAGGACGAGACGCTTGCGATCCTCGACGACGTCGTCGTGACCCGGCGGCTGCTGGAGTCCGACATGGCCCAGGTCGCCGCGCTCACGGCCGGGCAGGACGTGCTGGACCGGTTGCGGGAGCTGGTCGACCGGATGGACGAGCTGGTCGACGACACCGCGACCTACGAGCAGCACGACCGGCAGTTCCACGACACGATCATGCAGGCCTCCGGCAACCGCATCGCCCGCGGTGTCGTGCGTTCGCTGGAGGGGCAGGTCATCAACTCGTCCGGCTACCAGGGCAAGAGCGGCCGGGACATGTGCAAGGCCTCCAACCGCGGCCACCGCCGCATCTACGAGCGCATCGCCGCCCACGACGCACCCGGCGCCGCGGCGGCGATGTTCACCCACATCACCGAGGCGTGGCTGGTGCGCCGCGGTGCCGCCGGCGATCCCGGCCGGCTGAAGCGCTAGGCGGGTGCCCGCCGCCGGTCCCTCCGCCAGGACCGGTCGGCGAACGCCCGGTGTGAAGACGTGTGACCACGAGCATTTCGTGCAACCTCCCGACCGGGCCAACGCGGTCGGGGCCCGTACTGCGACGGGAGGCGGATCCGGAGTGGGACGAACGCGCGTGACACTGGCCGACGTGGCGGCGGCGAGCGGGGTGTCGGTCACCACCGCCTCGCTCGTCCTGACCGGCAGAGCACGGGAGCTGCGCATCTCCGAGGCCGCCGAGCGCAGGGTGCGCTCCACGGCGCAGGAGCTGGGCTACCGGCGCGGCAGCACCCTCGCGGCGGGCCAGCGCACCGGCCGGTCGCAGACGATCGGCTTCGTGTCCGACGCGGTGGCCTCCTCCGGCCTCGCGGGCGACATGGTGCGCGGTGCCGCGGACGCGGCTTATCAGAACGGTTTCATGCTCTTCGTCGGCGAGTCCGGCGGTGACCCGGTGGTGGAGCGGTCGCTGGTCGAGGCGATGCGAGACCGGCGTGCGGACGGCGTCATCTTCGCCGCCATGCACACCAGGGCCATCGTGGTGCCCGACAGCGTGCACGACGGCCCCGCCGTGCTGCTCAACGCCACGGCGTGGACCAGGACGCGGGCGCCGTCGGTGGTGCCCGACGAGCTGCAGGCCGGTCGCTCGGCCGCGCTGGTGCTGGTCGAGGCCGGGCACGACCGGGGCGTGCACCTGATCGGCGCCGGACCCGGTGCCTACGACGTGCCGCCGAACAGCATCGCGGCGGTGGAACGGCTCCTCGGGTTGCGCGACGTGTTCACCGCGGCCGGGGTCGAGGTGGCCGGCGCCCACCGCTGTCCGAAGTGGACACCGGAGTACGGCTACGAGGCCACCCGCGCCCTGCTGCGCAGGCACTGCCCGAAGGCGCTGGTGTGCTTCAACGACCGGCTGGCGTTCGGCGCCTACCAGGCGCTCGCCGAGGCCGGGCTCTCGGTGCCCGGCGACGTCTCGGTGATCGGCTTCGACGACCACCCGGTCGCCTCGTGGATGCGGCCCCGGCTGACCACGGTCGCACTGCCGCACCACGAGCTCGGCGCGAAGGCGGTCGCGGTGCTGGTGGACGTGGTGGAACGGCGGGGTCGCGACGCCCGCGCGCCGATGGTCCACCGGGTGCCGATGCCGGTGCGCGAGGGGGGATCGGTGGCCGCTCCGCGTCGTTGACGGAGGGCTCGACGGTCGATGTGTGCGTTAACAGTGCTTGGCTCGATCGAATGAAATTCGACGGCTTCTCGTGGGTGAAGCTAAAGGTTAACGCTCACAACTTTAGCTTTGACCGGCTGTGACGGCCTGGTTACATTGGCCGGAGTCGGACCCCTGCCGCGGACCGCTCGTCAGCGACGACGCAGGGAGACCACGGGCCTGCCACCCCGGTCTCCCGGGAAGGCCCACCCATGCCGAGCCCGCTCACCGCCCTGTGCGCAGCCGCGCTCGCCGTCCTGCTGGCGGCACCGCCTGCGGCGGCCGAGGAGTCCACGTCGCCCGGTCAGTCCACTGTGGACGTCGCGGCGGACCCGGTGCGGGTCATGCCGCTCGGTGACTCCATCACCCAGGGCGGTTCGATCGGCGGCTACCGGCTCGACCTGGGGGCGAAGCTGCGGGCCGACGGGCGGTCCGTCGACTTCGTCGGGTCACTGGCCGACGGCCCGTCCTCGATGCCCGACCGCAACCACGAGGGCCACCCCGGCTGGACCATCGCGCAGGTCGACGCGAACGTCGTGAACTGGCTGCGCACCTACACACCGCGCACGGTTCTGCTGCACATCGGCACCAACGACATGTACGGCAGCGATCCGGGCGGTGCGCCGCGGCGGCTGTCCGCGCTGGTCGACAAGATCACCGCGCAGGCGCCGAACGCGGAGGTGTTCGTCTCGACGATCATCCCGATCCGGTTCGCCGACGCCACCGTGCGCGGCTACAACGCGGCGATCGTGCCGTTGCTGTGCGCGAAGGCGGCGGCGGGCAAGCGGGTGCACGTCGTGGACATGTACCCGTCGGTCCCGATCTCGGACCTGCCCGACGGCATCCACCCGAACGCCGCCGGCTACGCCAAGATGGCGGCCACCTGGTTCACCGCGCTGCGCTCGGTGCCGGGCAGCGTCGGCGACCCGCAGCAACCGCAGCCCGGCGGATCGTGCACGGCCACCGCCCAGGTCACCGGCACCTGGAACGGCGGCTTCCAGGCCGAGGTGACCGTCGCCAACCCCACCGCCACCGCGCTGACCGGGTGGACCGTCCGGTTCACGCTCCCCGGCGGCCACACCATCTCCCAGCTCTGGGGCGGTACCGCCAGCGGCGCGGTGACCGTCACCAACGCCCCCTACAACGGCGCGCTCGCCCCCGGCGCCACCACCACGTTCGGCTTCCTCGCCTCCGGGTCCGGTGCGCCCTCGGTCGGCACCGCCACCTGCGCGTGACCCGGCCGGTCCCTCCCTCCGACGTCGAAGGGTGATCATGTTCCTCGTACGACGACTGTTCTCCTCCCGCAGAGCCCGGCTCACCGCGCTCACCGCGGTGCCGCTGCTGGCGGTGACCGCGCTGACCGCGGTCGCGCTGCCGCCCGCCTCGGCCGCCCCCGGCTGCTCGGTCACCTACTCCGCACCGTCGCAGTGGGACGGCGGGTTCACCGCGAACGTCAGCGTCACCAACCTCGGTGACGCGGTCGACGGCTGGACGCTGACCTGGAGCTACGACGCGGGGCAGAAGGTGTCGCAGGCCTGGAACGCCCAGGTGACCCAGTCCGGCGCCGACGTGACCGCGCGCAACGTCGCCTACAACGCGCAGATCGGCACCGGCGGCAAGGTCGAGTTCGGGTTCAACGGGACCGCGTCCGGCACGAACTCCCCGAACCCCACCGCGTTCACCCTCAACGGCACGCTGTGCACCGGTGACGTCGGCCCCACGACCACCACCACGACGACGACCACCACGTCGGACAACCCGCCGGTCGGGAACCTGCCGTCGAGCTTCCGCTGGTCCTCCGGCGGTGCGCTGATCTCGCCGAAGCCGGACTCCGCGCACCCGAGGGTGTACTCGGTCAAGGACCCGAGCATCGTCTACCACAACGGCAAGTACCACGTGTTCGCGTCGGTCTACACGACCGGCTACAACATCATGTACACGAGCTTCACGGACTTCTCGCAGGCGTCCTCGGCACCGCACTACTACCTGGACCGCACGGCTGTGGGCACCGGGTACAAGGCCGCGCCGCACGTGTTCTACTTCGCGCCCCAGCGCCTGTGGTACCTCGTGTACCAGACGGGCTCGAACGCGTCGTACTCCACGACCACGGACATCTCGAACCCGTCCTCGTGGTCGGCGCCGAAGAACTTCTACGCGGGCGGCATGCCGCAGATCATCCGCGACAACATCGGCAACGGCTATTGGGTCGACTTCTGGGTCGTCTGCGACACCGCCAAGTGCTACCTGTTCTCCTCCGACGACAACGGCCACCTGTACCGCTCGGAGACGACGCTCGCCCAGTACCCCAACGGGTTCACCAACACCGTGATCGCGATGCAGGACTCCAACCGCAACCGGTTGTTCGAGGCGTCCAACGTCTACAAGATCGCGGGCAAGAACCAGTACCTGTTGGTGCACGAGGCGATCGGCTCGGACGGCCGGCGCTGGTTCCGCACCTGGACCGCACCGGCGATCACCGGCCCGTGGACCCCGCTGGCCGCGGAGGAGTCGAACCCGTTCGCCCGCGCGAGCAACGTGACGTTCCCCGGTGGGCAGTGGACGCGTGACATCAGCCACGGCGAGATGATCCGCTCCGGTGTGGACCAGACGATGGAGATCAGCCCGTGCCAGCTGAAGTTCCTCTACCAGGGCATGGACCCCAACGCGGGTGGTGACTACAACCAGCTGCCCTGGAAGCTCGGCCTGCTGACGCAGACCAACTCGACCTGCTGACCGCCCCCCAGCCGGACGCCGCCGGACACCCGCCCCGGCGGCGTCCTCCCACTGCCGCAGAACCGCCCACACCCTCCCTGTCCGAGAGAAGGCAACGATGCCCACCCGGTCGAGAAGACTGGCGCACCTCGCCGCCGCCCTGCTGACCGCGGTCGCCGCCGTCACGGCGAGCCAGGTCACCGCGTCCCCCGTCGTCGCCGCGCCCGGCAGCCCGGCGCTCACCCCGCCGCTGGGCTGGAACAGCTGGAACAGCTTCGGCTGCGGCATCACCGAGGGCCAGGTCCGCCAGGCCGCGGACGCGATGGTGTCCTCCGGCATGCGCGACGCCGGCTACCAGTACGTGGTCGTGGACGACTGCTGGTTCGACCCGCAACGCGACTCCGCGGGCAACCTGCGGGCGCACCCGTCGAAGTTCCCCAGCGGGATGAAGGCGCTGGGCGACTACATCCACTCGCGCGGCCTGAAGTTCGGCATCTACCAGGCGCCGAACGAGAAGACGTGCGCGCAGGGCGTCGGCACGCACCCCGGTTCGACCGGCAGCAAGGGCCACGAGGCCCAGGACGCCCGCTCGTTCGCGTCCTGGGGCGTGGACTACCTGAAGTACGACTGGTGCTCGGGCAGCGGCACCCGCGACGAGCAGATCGCCCGCTTCACGATCATGCGCGACGCGCTGCGCGCCACCGGCCGCCCGATCGTCTACAGCATCAACTCCAACAGCTTCCACGCCCCTACCGGTGACAAGTACAACTGGGGCGAGATCGCCGACCTCTGGCGCACGACCGAGGACCTGCTGGACATCTGGCAGAACGGCAACGTCAACAGCTACCCCATGGGCGTGGGCAACGTCCTCGACGTCACCGCCCCGCTGGCAGCGCAGGCCGGTCCCGGCCACTGGAACGACCCCGACATGCTGGTCGTCGGCCGGCCGGGCCTCACGCTGACCGAGTCCCGCGCGCACTTCGCGCTGTGGGCGTTGATGGCCGCTCCGCTGATGGCGGGCAACGACATCCGCACCATGTCCGCGGACGTGAGCGCGGTGCTGCGCAACACCAGGCTGATCGCGGTCAACCAGGACGCGCTGGGCGCCGGTGGCCGACGGGTGCGCGACGACGGCAACACCGAGGTGTTCGCCAAGCCGCTGTCGGACGGCTCGGTCGCCGTGGGCCTGTTCAACCGGGGCGGCGGCACCGCGACGGTGTCCACCACGGCCGCCCAGATCGGCTTGTCCGGCAGCAGCTTCACGCTGACCGACCTGTGGACCGGTGGCACGTCGTCGACCTCCGGCGCGGTCTCCGCGTCCGTCCCGGCGCACGGCGTGGCCGCGTTCCGGGTGAGCGGCGGCAGCCCGGTGCAGTCGACCACCGCACGACTGCGCGGTGCGGGCTCGAACCGGTGCCTCGACGTGGAGAACAGCTCGACCGCGGCGGGCGCGAACGCCACGATCCAGGACTGCGCCACCGCCGCCAGCCAGCAGTGGACCAGCTGGGCGGGCGGTGAGGTGCGGGTGTTCGGCGACAAGTGCCTCGACGCCTACAACCAGGGCACCGCCAACGGCACGCGGGTCATCATCTGGCAGTGCAACGGCCAGGCCAACCAGCGCTGGACCGCGGAGGCCGACGGGTCGCTGCGCAACACCCAGGCCGGTCTGTGCCTGGACGTCGAACGGGCGGCGACCGCGAACGGCTCCCGGCTCGTGCTGTGGACCTGCAACGGCCAGTCGAACCAGAAGTGGAGCCGGTCATGAGGCGCGCACCGTACGCGGCCGCACTCGCCGCGGTCACCCTGGTGGCGGGCGGGCTCGCCGCGAGCACCGCGGCCCAGGCCGCACCCGGCTGTTCGGTGACCTACACCAAGACCTCCGAGTGGCAGGGCGGCTTCGGCGCGTCCGTGGCGATCACCAACACCGGTGACGCGATCAACGGCTGGACCCTCGAATGGACCTACGCCTCCGGTCAGCAGGTCGGGCAGCACTGGAACGCCGTGATCACGCAGAGCGGCGACCAGGTGAGTGCCCGCAACGCGTCGTACAACGGCTCCGTCCCCACCGGCGGCAAGGTGGACTTCGGCTTCAACGCGACGACGAGCTCGGCCAACCAGGACCCGGTGTCGTTCCGCCTCAACGGTACGACGTGCAACGACACCGGCACGACCACGACCACCACGACGACCACCACGACGACCACGACGACCACGCCCCGGCCGTCGTCGTTCACCAACCCGGTGCTGTGGCAGGACTTCGCGGACATCGACATCATCCGCGTGGACGACGCGTACTACTACTCGGCCTCCACGATGCACTACTCGCCGGGCGCGCCCGTGCTGCGCTCCTACGACCTGGTGAACTGGGAGTTCGCCGGCCACTCCGTGCCCAGGCTGGACTTCGGCAACAAGTACGACATGAACGGTGGCCGCGGCTACGTGCGGGGCATCTGGGCGTCGTTCCTGCAGCACCGCAAGAGCAACAAGACGTTCTACTGGGGCGGGTGCATCGACTTCGCCCAGACCCACATCTACACGGCCACCGCGGTCGACGGGCAGTGGGCCAAGCACGCCACCATTCCGAAGTGCTACTACGACGCGGGCATGCTCGTGGACGACAACGACACGATGTACGTCGCCTACGGCAACACCACGATCAGCGTCGCGCAGCTCTCGGCGGACGGGAAGTCCGAGGTCCGCTCGCAGCAGGTGTTCCAGACGCCGTCGAACATCGGCACGCTGGAGGGCGCCCGCTTCTACAAGCGCGGCGGCAACTACTACATCTGGCTGACCAGGCCCGCGAACGGCCAGTACGTGCTCAAGGCCTCCAGCCCGTGGGGCCCCTACACCGTCCAGCAGGTGCTGCTGAACATGCCGACCCCGATCCAGGGCGGCGGCGTGCCGCACCAGGGCGGCATGGTGCAGACGCAGAACGGTGACTGGTACTACATGGCCTTCGTGGACGCCTACCCCGGCGGCCGGGTGCCGGTGCTCGCCCCGATCACCTGGACCTCCGACGGCTGGCCGCGCATCACCACCGTCAACGGCGGCTGGGGCGTGAACTACCCGATGCCGAACCTGCCGGCACCACCGCGCCAGGTGAAACCGATGATCGGCGTGGACACGTTCCAGGGCACGAAGCTCGGCCCGCAGTGGGAGTGGAACCACAACCCCGACACCACGAAGTACAGCGTCGACAACGGCCTGCGGCTGTCCACCGCGACCGTCACCAACGACCTGTACAGCGCCCGCAACACCCTCACCCACCGCGTGCAGGGCCCGACCTCCACGGCCACCGTGGCGCTGGACGTGAGCGCGATGCGCGACGGCGACCGCAGCGGCCTGGCGATGCTGCGCGACTCCTCGGCGTGGATCGGCGTCAAGCGCGACGGCGGCCGCAACCGGGTGGTGATGGTCAACGGCCTGACCATGGACAGCAACTGGAACACCACCGGCACCGGCACGGAGGTCGCGAGCGCGGCGTTGTCCGGGACCCGGATCTGGTTGCGCGCCAACGCCGACATCAGACCCGGCAGCGGCAGGCAGGCCCGGTTCTCCTACAGCACCGACGGGGTGAACTTCACCTCGCTGGGCAGCGGGTTCACGTTGAAGAACGAGTGGCAGTTCTTCATGGGCTACCGCTTCGGCATCTTCAACCACGCGACCCAGGCACTGGGCGGGTCGGTGGGCGTGTCGAAGTTCGAGCTCACCACCCCCTGACCGGTCCGCCGCCCCCCGCACCCGTCCTGGCTCTGCTGCACCGACCAGCAGCTGCGAGGCGGGTGCGAGGGGCGCGGTGGTCAGGTGAGCTTCTCGAAGAAGAACTCGGGCGGTGGCCATGTCGCCGCCGGCTGAGGGCCCGCGCGTCACCCGTACGGCTGATCAACGACGCCGCGGCTGTCCGACGTGCATCCACGCGGCGTGCGCGCACGCCGCGTGGATGCACGCCCGGTCAGTCCACCGTGGACAGCCGGTAGACCGTCTCCTGGTGGTACACCTCGCCCGGCCGCAGCACGGTGCTGGGGAAGTCCGGCCGGTTCGGCGAGTCGGGGAAGTGCTGGGCCTCCAGCGCGAACCCGGCGCCGCGGTGGTAGGGCCGGCCGCCGGTGCCGACCAGCTCCGCGGTGAGGAAGTTGCCCGAGTAGAACTGCACGCCCGGCTCGGTGGTCCACATGGTCAGCCGCCGCCCGGACACCGGGTCGTCGGCCTGCGCGGCCAGGGCCGGCGTCCGGTTGCCCGGCGCCCAGTCGTCGAGCACCCAGTTGTGGTCGTAGCCCCCGCCGAGGACGAGCTGCGGGTCGGGGCCGTCGACGCGGGCACCGATCGGCGTCGCCTCGCGGAAGTCGAACGGCGTCCCCTCGACCGGCACCGGGTCGCCCTGCGGGATCAGCGTGTCGTCGACCGGGCAGAACCGGCTCGCGTTGAGCCGCAGCGCGTGCCCGTACACGTCGCCGTTGCCCTCACCGGCCAGGTTCCAGTAGGTGTGGTTGGTCAAGTTCAGCACGGTGGGCGCGTTCGCAGTGGCCCCGTAGGTGATGGAGAGCCGGTTGTCGCGGCTCAGCCGGTACGTGACCTCGGCGGACACCGTCGCCGGGAAGCCCTGGTCGCCCGCCGGGCTCACCAGCTCGAGCCGCAGTCCCACGCTGTCCGGTTCGTGCAGCTCGGTCGCGGACCACACCCTGGTGTCGAAGCCCGCCGGACCGCCGTGCAGCGTGTTCGGGCCGTTGTTGACGGGCAGGTGGTAGGTCGTGCCGTCGAGCGTGAACCTCCCGCCCGCGATCCGGTTCGCGTACCGGCCGACCAGCGCGCCCAGGAACACCCTGGACGCACCCGGCCGGTTGTTCGCGGCGTACTCGTCGAGCGAGGAGAACCCGAGCACGACGTTGCCGGGGACACCCCGCCGGTCCGGTGCCTCCACCGACTGGACCACGCCACCGAGGTCGAGCACCCGCACGGTCAGGCCACCCGGCCAGGCCAGGACGTACCGGTGCACGTCGGCGTCACCGAGCCGGCCGAACAGCTCACGGCCGAGCCCGGGCTCCCGCTGCGACATCGAACTCCTCTGGATCAGTTGAACAGGGCCCGGCAGTGCTGCTGCCGGATCCGCTGTGGTGCGACGCTCTCCGGGGTCGGCACGACCGGCTTGGTCGTGCCGACCCCGTCGAAGGTCATCTTGTCGGTCGTCGCCTCCCGGCGCACGCCGTCCCCGCCGGGGAGCGCCCGGTGCCCTTGGCCCCGAGGAGGGTCAGGCGCGGCCGCGGCGCTTGGTCCACACGTCGTAGGCGACCGCCAGGAGCAGGACCAGGCCCTTCACGAGCATCACGCGCTCGCTGGGCGAGCCGATCAGCGACATGCCGTTGTTGATCACGCCCATGATCAGGCCGCCGGTGATGGCGCCGACCACCTTGCCGACACCGCCCTGCACCGCCGCGCCGCCGATGAACGCCGCCGCGATGGCGTCGAGCTCGAAGGACGCGCCCGCGGTCGGGCCCGCCTGGTTGAGCCGGCCCGCGAAGATCACACCGGCGAGCGCGGCCAGCGCGCCCATGTTGACGAACACCCAGAACGTGACGGCCTTGACCTTCACACCGGACAGCGTGGCGGCCTGCAGGTTGCCGCCGATCGAGTAGATGTGCCGTCCGAACACCGAGTTGCCGGCCATCAGCGAGTAGCCGAGCGTGAGCGCCGCGAGCAGCACCAGCACCCACGGCAGGTTGCGGAACCGGGCGAGCTGCACGACGACGGCCATCACGACGACGCCCACGCCCACGATCTTCAGCACGAACACCGGCATCGGGTCGACGGTCTGGCCGTACCCGAGGCGGGCGGACCGCTTGCGCCACTGCGACAACGCGAACCCGGCCACGCAGGCGAGCCCGGCGAGCAGGCTCACGAGGTCGGCGCCGCCCAGCGGGCCGAGGCCGATGTTGCCGAGGTAGCCGCCGGTGAACCCGTTGGACAGCGCCCGGATCTCGTCGGGGAACGGGCCGATGCCCTGGTTGCCCAGCGTGGACATGGTGAGCGCGCGGAACACGAGCATGCCCGCCAGCGTCACGATGAACGCGGGGATGCCGAAGTAGGCGATCCAGTAGCCCTGCGCCGCACCGATGAGCGCGCCGGCGAGCAGCGTCACCAGCACCGCGACCGGCCACGGCAGTCCCCACTGGACGGTCAGCACCGCGCAGATCGCTCCGGTCAGCGCCACCGTGGAGCCGACCGAGAGGTCGATGTGCCCACCGATGATCACCAGGATCATGCCGATCGCGAGGATCAGCACGTAGGAGTTCTGCACGATGATGTTCGAGATGTTCTGCGGCTGCAGCAGGTCGCCGCCGGTCAGCACGGTGAACAGCACGACGATCAACGCGAACGCGACGTAGATGCCCGACTGCCGCAGGTTGATCGAGAACCGCCGGGGCTGTGCTGCGGGCGCGGTGGCCGGAGCGGGCGCGGTCTTCGTGGTCATGAACCTTGTCCTCGCGTCATGTATTGCATCAGGCGTTCCTGCGTGGCCTCTTCGCGGCTCACCTCGCCGGTGATGCGGCCCTCCGACAGCGCGTACACGCGGTCGCACAGGCCGAGCAGCTCCGGCAGCTCCGAGGAGATCACCAGCACCGCGCGGCCCTGCGCTGCCAGGTCGTTGATGATCGAGTAGATCTCGTACTTGGCGCCGACGTCGATGCCGCGCGTCGGTTCGTCCAGGATCAGCACGTCCGGGTCGGTGAACATCCACTTCGCCAGCACGACCTTCTGCTGGTTGCCGCCCGACAGCGCGCCGGTCGGCGTCGACACCGACGCGGTCCGGATGCCCATCGACCGCCGGAACCGCTCGGCGACCGAGTTCTCCTCGTTCTCGTTCACCCAGCCGCGGCGCGCGAGCTTGCCCAGCGCGGCGGCGGAGACGTTGCGCTGCACGTTGTCGATCAGGTTGAGCCCGTAGCGCTTGCGGTCCTCGCTCACGTACGCGAGCCCGTGGTCGATCGCGGCGCGCACGGTGCGCGTGTCGATCTCCCGGCCTTCCTTGACCACGCGCCCGGAGATGCCCACGCCGTAGGAACGGCCGAACACGCTCATGGCGAGCTCCGTGCGACCGGCGCCCATCAGGCCGGCGAGACCGACGATCTCCCCGCGCCGCAACGACAGGGTGGCCCTGTCGACGACCACCCGGTCCGGCTGGGCGGGGCTGTGCACCGTCCAGTCCTCGATGCGCAGCACCTCCTCGCCGATGTCCGGCGTGCGCGGCGGGAACCGGTGCTCCAGGTCGCGCCCGACCATGCCCGCGATGATCCGGTCCTCGCTGAGGCCCTTCGCCGGCAACGTCTCGATCGTCTTCCCGTCGCGCAGCACGGTGACCGTGTCGGCGACCCTGGTGACCTCGCCCAGCTTGTGGGAGATGATCACCGAGGTGATGCCCTCGTCCCGCAGGCCGTCGAGCAGGTCGAGCAGGTGCTGCGAGTCGTCGTCGTTGAGCGCGGCGGTCGGCTCGTCCAGGATCAGGAGCTTGACCTCCTTGGACAGCGCCTTGGCGATCTCGACGAGCTGCTGCTTGCCGACACCGAGGTCGTCGACCCTGGTGGTCGGGTTCTCCCGCAGCCCCACCCGGTCGAGCAGCACCTGAGCCTCGTGGTTGGTGCGGTTCCAGTCGATGAGCCCGCGCCGCGCCCTCTCGTTGCCCAGGAACAGGTTCTCGGCGACGGAGAGCTGACCGCACAGCGCCAGCTCCTGGTGGATGATCACGATGCCGCGGCGCTCGCTGTCGCGCACCCCGTCGAACGCGCACGGCTCGCCCTCGAAGAGGATCTCCCCGTCGTACGTGCCGTGCGGGTGCACCCCGGACAGCACCTTCATCAGCGTGGACTTGCCCGCGCCGTTCTCCCCGCAGATCGCGTGGATCTCACCGCGCCGCACGGTCAGCGAGACCTCGTGCAGCGCGGTGACACCCGCGAACCTCTTGGTGATGCCGCGCATCACCAGGACGTCGTCGTTCACCGGGACCTACTTGAGCTGGTCGGCGGTGTAGTAGCCGGACTCGACCAGTTCCTTCTGGTAGTTCGCCTTGTCCACCGGGACCGGCTGGAGCAGGAACGCCGGCACGACCTTGACGCCGTTGTTGTAGTCCGTGGTGTTGTTGACCTCCGGCTTGCCGCCCTTGAGCAGCGAGTCGGCCATCTTCGCGGCCACGTCGGTGAGCTGGCGCAGGTCCTTGAAGATCGTGGAGTACTGCTCGCCCTTGATGATCGACTTCACCGAGGCGACCTGGGCGTCCTGCCCGGTCACGATCGGCAGCGCCTGGCCGCCGGTGCCGTAGCCGTTGCTGCCGAGCGCGGAGATGATGCCGATCGAGATGCCGTCGAAGGGCGACAGCACGCCGTCGACCTTGGCGCTGCCGTAGGTCGAGGTGAGCAGGTCCTCCATGCGCCGCTGCGCGGTGGCCGCGTCCCAGCGCAGGATCGCGACGGTGTTGAAGTCCTTCTGGCCCGACTTCACGACGAGCTTGCCCTGGTCGATCAGCGGCTGGAGGACGGACATCGCGCCGTTGAAGAAGAACGTCGCGTTGTTGTCGTCGGACGACCCGGCGAACAGCTCGATGTTGAACGGCCCCTCGCCCCTGGTCTTCAGCCCGGCCAGCAGCGAGTTCGCCTGCTGCACGCCGACCTTGTAGTTGTCGAACGTCGCGTAGTAGTCGACGTTCGGGGTGTTGAGCAGGAGCCGGTCGTAGGAGATGACCGGGATCTTCGCGTCGGCGGCCTGCTGCAGCTGCGAGCTGAGCGACTTGCCGTCGATCGACGCGATGATCAGCAGCTTGGCCTTCTGGGTGATCTGGTTCTCGATCTGGTTGGCCTGCGTGGGGATGCTGTCCTCGGCGTACTGCAGGTCGACCTTGTACCCCTTGGCCTCCAGCGACTTCTTGAGGCTGTCGCCGTCGCGGACCCACCGCTCCGACGACCGGGTGGGCATCGTGATGCCGACGAGTGCGCCTTCCCCCGAGCCGGTCTGCTGATCGACTGTCTTCTCCGTTGAACCGCAGGCCGCGAGGGAGACGGCGAGTGCGGTGGTGACCGCGATCCGGACAAGCCTCATTGGTTCTCCTCGATGTCACCGACAGGCAACAGTGCTGTAGGCGGCGAGTGTTATCGCTAACAATGGACCAGTCAAGTGACAGGTTGATAACCGCAGGTAGTGGCTGTTAGCGCTCACAGGACGGTTGTCCGGCTATCTCGATTGGTGGTCCACGCCGTCCCTCCGGCACGAAAGCGCGCCCACCACCGCGGTTGCGGTAGCGGGCGCGCTTCGTCCTGCCGGTCGACCGGGCCGGCCCCCTCGGGGGTCAGCCGGTCTTGCAGCCCTTGCCGTTGATCGTGAAGGCCGCCGGGTCGGCTCCACCGCCGGAGGCGTTGAACCCGATGTAGACCGACTTGCCCGGTTCGACCCGGTTGTTCCACGACATGTTCGTCGCGGCCACGTCCTTGCCGGTCTGGGTCCAGTTCGCCGACCAGCCGGCGGTGACCTTCTGGTCGCCGGGGAACGCGAACCCGAGCTTCCACTCCGTCCACGCGGCCGTGCCGGTGTTCTTCAGCGCCACCTGCGCGGACAGGCCGCCCTGCCACTTGTTCGCGGTGTAGGTGACCTCGCAGTCCGAGACGGGGACCGGCGGCTTGCCGGACTTCTCGGCCGCCCAGCCGGACACCCAGGCCAGCGCCGAGTTCCAGTTCACCGCGACCTCGTTGACCGAGTAGGCGCCGATGTCGTCGACCCAGCACTTCTGCTGCGGGCACCCGGTGAGCAGGCGCTGGACGATCGGGTCCTGCAAGCCGCTGTTCGGGCCGCCGGACAGGGAGCCCGGCGGTGCGATCGGCAGGGTCGGGTCGTTCTGCTTGGCCCAGAAGCGGTGGTGCACGTTCTGCACGGCCTGGTCGCCGTAGCCCGCCACGTACGAGGTGCTCAGCGGGTTGCGGCCGAGGAGGTAGTGCAGGGCCTCGAAGACGCCGTCGCGGTACTTGTCCGCTCCGGTGAAGTCGTGGGCCAGCGCGATCACCTGGGCGTTGTTCAGCACCGCGGAGTTCGAGCCCCAGACGTAGCCGTCGACGCTGTTGTCGTACGGCGTCGCGTAGCCCATCTGGGCCATGGCGGCCAGGTGCTGGTCGGCCACGGTGGCGAACGCCGACTTGATCGCCGCGACGTCCGCGGCGGGCAGGCCGGTGGGCACCAGGGCGAGGGTGATGTCGCCCAGGGGCGCCGTGCCGCCCCAGAAGAAGCCGGCCCTGGTCAGGCTGGCGCCCTTGTAGTGCGTGGAGCCGGTCACGTCGGTGCGGTAGGCGGCCTCGCCGGTCGTCGCGTACAGCTCGGCAGCGGCCCAGTAGAACTCGTCGGTCAGGGTGCTGTCGCTGTAGGCGCCGCCGCCGGTGCCGTCGTTCGGGTCCGCGATCTTGTTCGGGTTGGCCTTCGCCGCCGTGTACGCCTTGCGGGCCGCGGTGAGCAGCTTCGCCGAGTACGTGGCGTCGATCGACTTCCAGAGGCGGGACGCCTGCGCCGCCACGGCCGCCAGGTTCAGCGTCGCCGCCGTGCTGGTCGCCGACAGCCTGCGCGGCTGGTCGTCGAGCTCGGGGCGGGTCGGCAGGGCCGTCCAGTTGGCGTCGTGGACCTTGTGGTGCGCCATGCCGTCCGGTGCCTGCATCTTCAGCAGGAAGTCGACCTCCCAGCGGGCCTCGTCGAGCAGGTCGGGCACGCCGTTGGACTTCTCCGGGATGGCGAGCGTGCCGTCGCGGAACGCCGAGGCGTCACCGATGCGGGACGCGCGCTCGTAGGAGTTGAGCAGCTGCCAGACCGAGATGCCGCCGTTGACCACGTACTTGCCGTGGTCGCCCGCGTCGTACCAGCCGCCGCGCACGTCGAGCGTGTAGCCGCAGGCGAGGTCCGCGCGGCACGGCACGTTGTTGTCGCCCTGGTTCGGCGCGACGTTCACGTGACCGGCCGGGCGCGCGTACTGCTCGCCCACGTACTGCGCGTCGATCGGCGTGCCGCTGCGCTGGTGGTAGAAGAACGCCAGCGAGTCGTAGCGCAGCCGCTTCACCGCGTCGGCCGAGATGTCGAACGGGAAGCTGGCGTCCGACCCGACCACCAGCGTGTACCCGGTGCCCGCCGTGTCGTACGACGAGAAGTCGATCTGGTGCACCGAGTCGCCGGACGTCACGTCCGCACCCTTGGGCACGGTCTGGCCGGTGGCCACGGCCGCACCCGCGGAGTTCTTCAGCGTCCACGTCTGCGGCGTGGTCGCGGTGGACACGAGCGTCGCCCGCTTCGGCAGGCCCGGCACGTAGCCGACCTGGTCGACCTGCACCTTCCTGGTCGGGTTGGGGTTGACGCCACCGGGCGGCTTCACGCCGCCGACGAGCGACACGTTGTCGACGCAGACGGTGTTGTCGGCCGCTTGGCCGCCCAGTTGGAAGGCGACCTGGCCGTTGCCCGCGTCCGGGAAGTCCAGGGCGGACGTGAACGTGAAGCTGAACCGCTGCTTCGTCGGCGTCACCGCGAACTCCTGCCGGGCGATGCCCCGGTACGGGCTCACGGCCTCACCGGCCGCCGCGGCCACCGTCTGCGCGGTGGTGGCGTGCGCGTCGAACGACAGGGTGTACGGCTGGTCGGCCTCGAACGGCACACCGTTCTGGCCGACCAGCGCGTCCCAGGGGTTCGTGGTGCCACCGGTGACCGCGGCGCACAGCTCGCCGCCGGTCACCCGGTTCGTCACACCGGCGCTGCTCCACCACGGGTCGGCGGAACCGCTGTCGAACTTCCCGTTGAGCACGCGCTCGTACTCCGCAGCCTCGGCGGTGCCCGCTGCCGGCAGCGCGGTCGCGGTGAGCGCCGTGAGCAGGGCGGCAACGAACAGGCGTGGGGGTTGCGATCTCATCTCGTGAGGTTCTCCGTCCTCGTCGACGGGGCTTCTGGGAGCGCTCCCAGGAGACCGTAGGGTGGTCCCGTCGTCATCGGCAAGCCCCGTTCAGCCCTGACCTGGCGGCGTCACCCGGACGGCCGCTCCTGCTCCACCTGCAGCAACCGGGCTGCGTCAGCCGAACGTCCACTGCTGGTTGGCGCCGCCGTGGCAGGTCCACAGGACGACCCTGGTGCCGTTGGCGGTCGCGGCGCCGTTGACGTCCAGGCAGAGTCCGGAACCACCGGTGATCGTGCCGTTGGCGTTGACCGTCCAGCGCTGGTTCGCACTGCCGTCACAGGTCGCGGTCACCACCGCCGTGCCCGCCGCCGGCTGGTTGTTCTGCGGCGCCGCGCAGCGGAGCGTCGATCCGCTGTAGACGGTGAGCTGGCCGGACGCGGTGCGCGTCCACGTCTGGTTCGCCCCCGCGTGGCAGTCCCAGATCTGCACCGCCGCACCGACGGCGGTGCTCGCACCGTTGACGTCGAGGCACCGGCCGGCGGCCAGCGCGCGCACCGGTCCGGTGGAACCGCCGCCACCGCCGGTGCCGTACCCGGCCGCGATGATGTTGGCCTGCACGGCGTTCTCGGTCGCGTCGGACGGGTACCCGGCCACCATGGCGCCCTCGTAGAACGTGCCCGCGCTGAGGTTCGCGCCGCCGTCGGGCTTGCAGCAGTCACCACCGCTGCCGAGGATGATGGCGCCCTGCTTCTTCATCGGGCTGTAGCCCGGTGGCAGCGAGCCGTCCCACAACGTCGTCACGGTGCCGTTCTGCGCGTTGCCGCCCTTGAGCGCGAACCGCGTGGTGCCGTTGTTCTTGAGCATGGCCGTGACGAACCTGGTGGGGAACGCCCGCTGGTTCGGGTTCCACGACTGGCTGCCGCCGGGGAAGAGGCCCCACTCGAGGTCGGCCTGCACCCACGGACCGGTGCCCTGGCAGCCGCCGAACCAGCACTGCGTGCTGAAGTTGATGGCGTCCATCGCCCCGGCCGCGTCGGCCTTGCGGGTGGTCTCGCTGTTGCCGTAGTCGAAGCAGCAGCCGCCGTTGACGTGCGTGCCGCTGGTGACCATGTACATGCCCTCCGGCGCGCTGCCGGTGGGGACACCGGTCAGGTGGCCGTCGCGCCAGTAGCTGTTGCCGGGGTTGATGTAGAGCGAGTAGGCCTTGTCGCCGCCGACGGTCAGCGCCTCGGACGTCGCGACGGCCGGCCTGCTCTGCGGCGAGCCGGGCACGACGCCGGACCCCTGGTACCACAGGTCGTTGCCGCGGCCGGACTGGTCGTAGACCACCGTGACCACGCACGTGGTGCCCGCGCAGAACGCGTCCTGCGTGGCCGCGTTCGCGTTGCCGCCCGCGGTCAGCACGGCGATGTCGCGCGTCGTGCTGTCCGACGAACGCCGGACCTGGTAGAGGTTTCCGCCGTAGGAGCCGTAAAGCGCTCGCACCGTGCTGTGCGCGGCGATGCAGGGCGTGCCACCGGACGCGTAGATGTCGCACGTCCCGGTGGCCGCTGCCGCCACCGGTGCCGGTGCCGCCGCGGGAGTTGACGCCGCTGAGCCGACCGGGAGGACGGCCAGCGCGAGGGACAGGCCCAGTGCCGCGTGCAGAACGCGCCTCGGGCTGGTTCGGGTCGTTGTCATGAGCCGCTCCACTGCGTTGTGGGGGATCGGAGACCGGCAGGGACCGTCACCGGCCCCAGAGCCGCCAGGTCTGGTTGAGCTGGCTGTTCTGGTTCACGGCCTTGCACGTCCACTGGATGGTCCGGGCGCCCGCCGCGGTCGAGACGCCGTTCACGTCCACGCACTTGCCGCTGGCACGCGCCACGAGCTGGTGGTCGTGCTGGTCGTTGCCGCTGTAGGTGACCCTGCGCACCGTGAACTGCTGGGCGGTCGACCCCGGCGCGCAGGTCTGCTGCACGACCGGGGCACCGTCCGCGGCCGAGGAGACGTCCAGGCACTTGCCCGACTGCTGGTTGGCGACGGTGAAGGTGTCGGCCACGCCCGCGACCGGCGTGAAGTTCCACAGCTGCTGGTCACCGCCCTCGCAGGGGAACTGCTGCTGCTGGTTGCCGTCGGCGGTGCTCAGGTTCGTGTTGTCCAGGCACTGCTGGGAGTGCTGCGCCACGGCCACGGTCTGGAACCCGGCCGAGCCGGGCGGCAGCAGCGTGATCGTGGACGTCTCGTTGACGTCGTTGTGCGGCACGGTGACCGTGACGGCGTTGCCGGACAACGACACCACGGAGTTCTGCACGGTGACCGGACCTTGCACCGCGCCGCCGTTGTTGTGCGGGATGCGCTGCACGAGAACGCGGACCTGGTTGTTCTGCACGATCCCGGTCGTGGTGTCCAGGCGCTGCAACGTGACCGCGACGTTGCCGGTCGTGCTGCCGCCGCCGATGAGGACCTTCGCGACACCGTTGGCCTTGGTGGCGAACGAGTCGTAGGACTGGCTCGGCGTGGTGGCGGTGCTCTGGCCGGTCTGCCCGGCGTAGAACCGGTAGACCCACCACTCGCCCTTGGGCTGGTGCTGCCCGGCCGCGTTGCGCACCAGCAGGTTGCCGAGGTCGTTGTGCAGGTTGCCCGCACTGGCCCAGTTGGCGCGCAGCCCGTCGGCACCGGCGCGTTCCAGCCGCGCGATGTACCACGCCCCGTCGCCGGGGTTCTGCTCGTTCGACGCGCCGTACTCGTTGATCTGGTACGGCCGCGGGTGCGGGATGCCCCGCGCGTCGAGCGTCGCGTTCGCCGTGGCGACGTTGGCGACCGGGTCGCCGGGCAGCGCGTGCCAGCTGAAGACGTCGGGCACGACGTTGTTGGCGCGCACGAAGTCCAGGTACTGCACCCACCAGCCGCCGGTGGACGGCACGCCCGCGTGGCTCGGCCCGACGATCAGGTGCGCGGGGAACGCCGCCCGGACGCGCTGGTACGTGCGGCGCCACAGCTCGAAGTACTGCGCCTGCGACCGGTTCCAGAACGTCGTGATGTTGGCTTCGTTCCACAGGTCCCACTGCACCGGCACGCCGGTCGCCCGGACGTCGTCGATCACGCGGGTGAGGAAGTTGTCGTAGTCGGTCCAGTTGCCGTTGTCGCCGGGGAAGCGCGAGATCGGGTAGCCGTCCGCGCCCCACAGGTCGTGGGGCAGCAGCACGAACTCACCACCCAGCGCGCGTGTCCGCAGCAACTGCGCCCTGGTGGCGTTCCAGCGGCGCTCGTACTTGCCAGAAACCCAGCCGCCAGGGCTGTCGAGCTGCGCACCACCTGCGCGCATGTACCGGAACTTGACGTCGCGGAAGAAGTGGTCGGCGGGCCCCGCGGCGTTCTCCGTCATGCCGTAGATCCAGCCGGAGGCGCGCTGGGCGGGGGTGCCGGTGGTCGTGGCGAAGTCGACGCTGATGGCCTCGTTCGCAGCCTGGGCAGGGGTGGTGAACGCGAAGGCTGACACGAGTACCGCCAAGAGGGCTGTGCGGGTTCGTCGGTGAACCATGGGTGGGCTCCGTAACGGGTCAGGGGCGACGGAGACTCGAACCGGTTCGATCGAGGAGTGAAAGTACGCGCACAGCGGAGTTCCGGGCAAGAGGCTCGTGGGTCGAACCGGTTCGGCTGCAGCGCGGCGAGTCGCGCCGTTCGTCCCGCAGAGGCGCCCTGACCGGACCGCCCGTTCCGCGCGCCGACCGCAGGTCGAGGCTCAGCCGCTCCGGCGCGCCCCGGTGCTCGACCGCAGTGTGATCGACGGCGCCAGCAGCGCGTGCCGCGGCGTGGCCGCCGGGTCGGCGATCTGCTCCAGCAGCAGGTCGACCGCGAGCCGCGCCATCTGCCCCGCGGGCACGTCGGCGGCGGTCAGCGGCGGGTGGAAGTCCTCGGCGAGCCGGTCGGCGATCACGCCGGTGAGCGAGAAGTCGCGGGGCACGTCGAGGCGGGCCGCGTGCAACGCGCGCTGCACGCCGGGCAGTGCGGCCTCGTTGATCGTCACGGCCGCCGTCACCTCCGGCCAGTCCGCCCGGATCTGCTCGAAGCACGCCACGCCGGCGGCCGGGTCGTCGGAGCAGCACACGTCGTGGGCGGTCAGGCCGCACTCCGCGGCGGTCCGCAGGAACGCGGCCGTCGCGCGCACCGCCGGGCCGTAGCCGGACGCGACCAGCTCGGCGGAGCGGTTGACCAGCACGATGTCGCGGTGCCCGAGGTCGGCGAGGTGCCGCACGCAGCGGCTGATCAGGCCGCCGTAGTCGACGTCGACCCACCAGGAGGCGGCCGGGTCCGCGACGTGGCCGATCGTCACGAACGGCAGGCCGGTGCTGGTCAGGCGCTCGACGCGCGGGTCGTGCAGCAGGATCTCCATCAAGATCACCCCGTCGACCCTGCGGCCGGTCACCACGCGGTCGAACGAGCGGTCGTGGTCGCCGCCGCTGGGGGAGAGCAGCACGTCGTGGTCGTGCGCGGCGGCCGCCTCGACGACGCTCGCGACGAAGCTCAGCTGCACGTCGGTCAGCCGGGTGCTCGCGGGCGGGATCACCAGGCCGAGCGTCCTGGTGCGGCCTTCGGCGAGGGCGCGAGCGCTGGCGTTGGGCCGGAAGCCGAGTTCGGCGATGACGTCGTTGATCCGCCGGACGGTCGCCGCGGACACCGGCCGCTTGCCGCTCAGCGCGTACGACACGGTGCTGCGGGAGACCCCGGCCCGCCGGGCGATCTCGCCGATGTTCATGCCGCTTCCCCTCGTCGAAGGAACCGATTCGACAGTCGACACTGTAGGCCACCGCCTCTTGCACGCGGTCAGCCGAGACGGCTACGTTGGCGCGGCTGCTCGAAAATCGAACCGGTTCGATGATTGCTGGCGACGGGGCCGGCAGGGAGGACCACCTCATGCGACGCGCAGCCCTGACCCTCCTCGCGGCCGGCCTGGTCGTGACCGCGTGCACCTCGGCGCCGAGCGCGGGCGCGCCGGACGTGTTCTCCGTCTGGGACCCCTACCCGCAGTTCACCGCCGGCTCCGAGTGGGCGCGCACCGTCGACCGGTGCGGTTCCGAGGCCGGCGTCGAGGTGCGGCGGCAGTCCTTCGACACCACCGACCTGACCGGCAAGGTGCTGCTCGCCGCACAGCAGCGCACGGCGCCGCACGTCCTGGTCGTCGACAACCCCGTGGTGTCGACGCTCGCCGAGGGCGGCGTGCTGCGGCCCAACTCCGAGGTCGGCCTCGACGCGTCCGCGGCGGCGCCCAACCTCGTGTCGGCCGGTGCGCTCGACGGGCAGACCTACGGCGTTCCCATCGGTGCCAACACTTTGGCGCTCTACTACAACAGGTCCGTGCTCGCCGCCGCCGGTGTCGACCCCGCGGCGATCACGGACTGGGCGGCCCTCACCACCGCGCTGGCCAAGGTGAAGGCGGCGGGCAGGAAGGGCATCACGTTCTCCGCGATCGGCACCGAGGAGGGCACCTTCCAGTTCCTGCCGTGGTTCTGGGGTTCGGGCGCCGCGCTCACCGACCTCGGCTCCACCCAGGCCATCAGCGCGCTGGCGCTGTGGAAGTCGTGGCTGGACCAGGGTTTCGCGCCCAACTCGGTCATCGGCAACACCCAGACCACCAGCTGGCAGGAGTTCGCCACCGGCGAGTACGCCTTCGCCGAGAACGGCACCTGGCAGCTGCAGAACGCGAAGAAGACCGGCTTCGAGTACGGCGTCATCGCGATCCCGGGTCGCACCGGCGGCACCGCGCCCGCGCCGACGGGAGGCGAGTTCGTGACCGTGCCCGTGCAGGACGACAAGGCCACCGAGACCAAGGCCGGGCAGATCGCCACCTGCCTCACGAGCCCGGAACGCGTGCTCGCCGCCGACACCGCCCTGACCTACGTCTCCGCCGTGCGGTCGGTGCAGGAGCAGCAGGTGGCCGCCCTGCCCGAGTTGGCGGTGTGGGTGGCCGCGGTGAACGCCGCCAAGGGGCGCACCGGCGACAACCTCGGCACCCGCTACCCGCGCATCTCGCAACCGCTGTGGGGTGCGGTGCAGGCCGCGCTCACCGGCGCCAAGACACCGGAGGCCGCGTTGAAGGACGCCCAGGCCACCGCGGCCGCCGCGAAGTAGCCGTGCGCGCACGGCTCGCAGCCTGGGCGTTCGCGGTCCCGCTCAGCGCGTACCTGCTGATCTCCTACGCGTACCCCCTGTACACCACGGTGGAGCTGAGCCTGCGCGGCTACACCGTGCGGACGTTCGTCCGCGGTGGCGCGCCGTTCGTCGGGCTCGACAACTACGTGGCGGTGTTCGCCGACCCGACGTTCCGCACGGCGGTGCTGAACACGGTGCTGTTCACGGTCGTGTCGCTGAGCTTCCAGTACACGATCGGCCTGGCGCTGGCGGTGTTCTTCGCCCGCGACTTCCCGCTGTCGGCGACGTTGCGCGCGTTGTTCCTCGTGCCGTGGCTGCTGCCGCTGATCGTGTCGGCGTCGACCTGGGCGTGGCTGCTCAACAGCGAGTCGGGGCTGGTCAACGCGGCACTGGCGGCGGTCGGCCTCGACCCGGTCAACTGGCTGACCTCCCCGTCGTGGTCGCTGGTGTCGGTGACCATCGCCAACATCTGGATCGGCGTGCCGTTCAACCTCGTGGTGCTCTACAGCGGCCTGCGCACGATCCCGCCCGAGGTGCACGAAGCGTCCGCTTTGGACGGTGCGAGCGGCTGGCAGACGTTCCGGCACGTCACGTTCCCCATGCTGCGGCCGGTCTCCGCGATCACGCTGCTGCTCGGGCTGGTCTACACGCTCAAGGTGTTCGACCTGATCTGGGTCATGACCAGGGGCGGGCCGAGCGGCTCGTCGACGACGCTCGCGACCTGGTCCTACGAGCTCGGCTTCGGTGGCGCGCTGCCGCGGTTCGGGCCCAGCGCCGCCGTGGGGACCGTGCTGATCCTCGTCTCGCTGGTGGCCGGGCTCTGCTACGCGCGGGTGCAGGAGCGCGGATGAGGGCCCGGTCGTGGCGCACGTGGGCCGGTCTGGGGCTGACCGCGGTGATGCTGTTCCCGGTCTACTGGATGGTCGCGGTCTCCCTGACCCCGGCAGGGGAGATGCGGAAGTCGCCCCCGAGCCTGTTCCCGGCCTCACCCACGCTGGAGGGCTACCGGCGGGTGCTGCACGAACAGCTGCCGTACTTCGGCACCAGCCTGCTGGTCGCGCTGGGCACCGTCGTGCTCACCCTGCTGCTGGCCGCGCCGGCCGCGTACGCGCTGGCGAAGCTGTGGCCGGCCGGGCGGCGCGTGCTCGGGTTCGTGCTGCTGGTCGCGCAGATGGTCCCCGGGATCATCATGGCGCTCGGCTTCTACGGGCTCTACGTGCGGCTGGGCATCACGAACACGGTGTGGGGCCTCGTCTTCGCCGACTCGACGGTGGCGGTGCCGTTCGCGGTGCTGGTCCTGACGTCGTTCATCGCGGCGGTGCCGGACGAGCTGCTGCAGGCCGCCCGCATCGACGGCGCGGGACCGTGGCGCACGTTCGTCTCGGTGGTGCTGCCCGCGAGCCGCAACGGCCTGGTGACCGCGGCGCTGTTCGCGTTCCTGTGGGCGTGGTCGGACTTCGTGTTCGCCGCGACCCTCGACTCCGGTGGCGCCTGGCAGCCGTTGACGCTCGGCATCTACCGCTACATCGGCAACAACAACCAGGAGTGGAACGCGATCATGGCCACCGCCGTGGTCGCGTCGGTGCCGGCCGCCGTGCTGCTCGTGCTGGCCCAGCGCTACGTGGCCGCCGGGGTCACCTCCGGCGCCGTGAAGGACTGAGTTCGAAGGACCGAGAGGAACGCCGTGGCAACCGAGTTCTCCGTGCGCGAGATCCCCTTCAGCCGGTCCGGCGCCTGGTTCGGCCTCTCCCCGGTGGTGGGACTGGCCACCTACGCCGACGACGTGCACCTCGTCTCGCACCGCAACGGCATGCACCCGTTGCTGCGCCTGGTTCCCGTGCCGGCGCCGGCCGAGGTGACCGCCGATCCCGCGACCCTCACCTGGAGCACCGGGCAGGGCCGGGTCACCGCGGTGTTCTCGGCACCGGACGTCCTGCGGATCTCGGGCACCGGCACCGGACTGGAGCTCAGCGCCGCCGAACCGGCGCTGACCCCGTTCACCGGCACGTACCTCTTCGCAGACCCGGCCGGCGGCCTGGTCTTCACCTCCTACGAGACCGGCCACCGGCTGCGCCTGACCGTCCTGTCCGGACGGTGGGACCAGGCGGGCGACCAGGCGCTCGGCTCGGCGCGGCGGGCGGTGGTGCTGAGCGCGGAGGAACCGTGGGAGCTGCTGGTCGAGGAGATCGGCACGGCCCGCGCGCCGTTCTCACCCGCTACGACCTTCGCCGAGGACGTGACGGCCGTGCACGAGGAGTTCACCCGGTTCGCCGACGCCGTGGCACCGTGGCGCGACGACCACGTCCCGGCCGCCGAGCTGGCCGCCTACGTGCTCTGGTCGGCCACCGTGCGCCCGGCCGGGTTCGTGCGTCGCCCGGCCGTGCTGATGTCGAAGCACTGGATGGACAAGGTGTGGAGCTGGGACCACTGCTTCACCGCGCTGGCGCTGGCCGGTGGCGCGCCGGAGCTCGCGTGGCAGCAGTTCCAGGTGGTGTTCGACCACCAGGACGCCGAGGGCGCGCTGCCCGACTCCGTCACGCACTCCGAGGTGCTGCGCAACTTCGTCAAGCCGCCGATTCACGGCTGGGCGCTCTCCCTGCTGCGCCACCGCCTCCCCGGCGGGCTGCCGGACGTGGGAACCGCCTACCGCCAGCTGTCCGCGTGGACGTCGTTCTGGCTCGACCACCGCCGCGCACCCGGCAGCCGCCTGCCGCACTACGAGCACGGCAACGACAGCGGCTGGGACAACTCGACGGTGTTCCGCGAGGAACGCCTGGTCCGCTCACCCGACCTGGCCGCGTTCCTGGTGCTGCAGTGCCGGGAGCTCGCCGTCCTCGCCGCCGAGACCGGCGAGGACTCCGCCCGTTGGTCCGAGCAGGCCGACGAGCTGCTGACGGCCCTGCTCGACGAGCTGTGGCACGGCGACCACTTCGTGAGCCAGGGCGTCGCGAGCGGCACGAAACGGCGCAGCGCGAGCCTGCTCGACCTGATGCCCGTCGTGCTGGGCGAACACCTGCCGCGCGAGGTGTTCGAGCACCTCTGCGCCGGGGTGGCCGCGCACCTCACGTCCGTCGGGCCGGCCACCGAACGGCCGGACTCGCCCTGGTACGAACCCGACGGCTACTGGCGCGGACCGGTGTGGGCGCCCGCCACCGTGCTCGTCGAGGACGGCCTGCGCCGCGGCGGCGCGGTGGAGCTGGCCGACCTGGTGAGCGCCCGGTTCCTGGCCACGTGCGAGAAGTCGGGGTTCGCCGAGAACTTCGACGCGTTGACGGGGGAGGGGCTGCGCGACCGCGCCTACACCTGGACCGCGGCCGCCTACCTGCTGCTCGCGGAGCGCCGTGCCGTCGGTCAGCAGCCCACGCGGCGCGACCCCAGCGCGATGTCGTCGACCCACAGGTCGTAGGCGCCGTCGTTGGGCTGGTAGAGCTGCCACCCGATCTTCACCGTGTCGAACGCCGGGAACACGAAGTCCACCGGGTTGCCGCCGTGCGAGCGGGTCGAGACGGTCAGGTCGGGTTGCGGCTTGCCGTCGAACCACAGCTCGACGCGGTTGTCGGAGGCGTCCATCCGCCACTCGACGCACTGCCACACGTCCTCGCGCGAGGGCGCGGACTCCCGCCAGTTCGTCCAGTCACCGGTCGGGCCGCCGTCGGCACCGACGCCCCACAGCGCGCGGCCGGACGTGGGCACGTACTGGCCGCCCAGCGGTCGCACGACCTCCGCGCTGCCCTGGCCGGTGGCCTCGACGAGGGTGTAGTGCGCCCAGTCGGGCTTCTTCGGGAAGGCGTCCACCTTCAGCCGCATCCGGCCGTAGAAGCTGTTGCCCGGTGCGGAGAAGTCGTCGACCCGCAGGAACGCGCGGCCGTTGGCCTCGGTGTGCACGTGCAGCACCCGCTGGCCGCGGGCCGCCTTCTCCACGGTCAGCGTGCCGTGCCGGGTGTCGACGCCCCACCGCAGGCTGGTCGCGCCGCCCAGCGGCACGGACTGGAAATCCTCGCAGAACAGCAGGTCCGCGCGGGCGCACGAGCGGGTGTGCGCGGTCGCGGACGGCAGGCCCGCCAGCAGGAGGGGGAGGGCCAGGACCACGGACATCGCTTTCCGCAAAGGCATGCCCGGCAATCTACGAGATCGGCCGCAAACGGTGCCAGCAAAGGACTTCCGGCCCGCGATCTTCGAGTCGAATTCGACGGGGGCGGCCGGGCGAGCCATACGCGGACGTGACCGGCAGATTCGTGAATGCGGGCGGTTTGCCCGGTTCAGCGCTGCCGCCGGGGGTGTCCGGCCCGCTACCGTGCGGCACGTGGGCGGACGTGGCGAGGTCCGGATCCTCGGGCCGGTGGAGGTGTGCGGCCCGCTCGGCCGGGCCGAGCTGAACGGCGTCCGCCAGCGCAGCGTCGTGGCGGTGCTCGCCCTCCGCGCCGGCACACCGGTTTCCGTCGACCGCCTGGTGGACGTGCTGTGGGGGGACGATCCGCCGCGCACGGCCGTGCGGTCGTTGCACAGCCACGTCGCACGGGTGCGGCAGGCGCTCGCGGACTGCGGGATGCCCGGCGCGCTCGTCACCGGTCCCGGCGGCTACCGGCTGGACGCCTCCGTGGACGCCGACCGGTTCGAGCGGACCAGGGACCTGGCGCTGTGGCGGGGCGAACCGCTGGGCGGCACCGAGCTGTTCGGGTGGGGCCGCGCGGAGATCGGCCGGTTGCGCGAGCAGCGGCTCACCGCCCTGGAGGCGCACTGGGCGCAGCGGCTCGACCGCCAGGACGCGATCAGCGAGCTGGAACGGCTGGTGGTGAGCCACCCGACCAGGGAACGGCTCGTCGGCCTGCTGATGCGGGCGCTGCACCTGGACGGGAGGCACGCGGACGCGCTTGAAGCGTTCCAGCGCCTCAGATCCCGGCTCGCCGACGAGCTCGGCGCCGACCCCGGTCCCGAGCTGAGCGCCCTGCACACCGCCGTTCTGCGGCGCGACCCCTCCCTGCACAGCGCGAAACCCGTCACGCGCACCGCGAGACCGGCCCAGCTGCCCGCCCGTGCCGGGCACTTCACCGGCCGGGCCGCCGAGCTCGCCGCACTGGCCGGTCTGCCGCCGATCGTCGTGGTCTCCGGTGTCGCCGGCGTCGGCAAGACCACCTTCGCGGTCGAGTGGGCGCACCGGGTCGCCGACCGGTTCCCCGACGGGCAGGTGTTCCTGGACCTGCAACGGCTCACGCCCGCCCAGGCGCTGGCCGAGGTGCTGCACGCGCTCGGTGTCCCCGCTGACCGGACACCCGCCGACCCGGCCGCGCTGTACCGGACGCTCACCCACGGCAAACGGCTGCTGATCGTGCTCGACGACGTCCGCCGCGCGCGGGACGTGCTGCCGCTCGTGCCCGGCGACCAGGGCAACCTGCTGCTGGTCACGAGCCGCGACACGCTCTCCGCGCTCGGCACGCACCACGCCGTGCACACGGTGCGCCTCGGCCTGCTGAGCGAACCGGAGGCGCACGACCTGCTCGCCGACATCCTCGGCGCGCAGCGGGTGCACGCGGAGTCCGACGCGACCTCGGCCCTCGCCGTCCACTGCGGACGGTTGCCGCTCGCGCTGCGGATCGCGGCGGCGCGGCTCGCGGTGCGACCCGGCAGGCGGATCGCCGACCTGGTGCGGGAGCTGACCCGCAACGACCCGCTCGACGTGCTGGCGGTCGAGGGCGACGACCGCACCGTCCGCACGGTGTTCGCGAGCGCGCACCGCACGCTCAGCCCGCAGGCGGCCCGCCTGTTCCGCGTGCTCGGCGAGCACCCGGGGGCCAGCTTCCCCGCCGACCTCGCCGACGCGCTGGGACCGGGGCTCGACGAGCTGGTCGCGTCGCACCTCGTCAGCGAGGTCGGCGCCGGCCGGTACGCGCTGCACGACCTGGTCCGGCTGTTCGCCCGGCAGAGCGGTGACCTCGGCGACGGGCTGGAACGCCTGCTCGACCGGTACCTGACGATCGCGCACGCGGCCAACGCGGTGCTCAACCCGCGCCACGACCTCGTGACCCGCCCGCCGTGCGACGACCTGCCGTTCGCGGCCGACCGCGTCGAGGTGCTGGCCCACCTCGACGCCGAGCGCGACAACCTGCTGCACGTCATCCGGCTGGCCGCGAACGCCGGTCTGCGGCGGGAGACCTGGCAGCTGGCGTACCTGCTGACGAGCTACTTCGAGGCGCGCGGCAACTGGGCGGCGCGCGTGGAGCAGTGCGAGCACGCCGTCGCGGCCGCCCGCGCGCTCGGTGACCGGCGGGCGGAGGCGGAGATGTTGCGCGGCCTGGGGATCGCGTTGCAGATGACCTCGCGCATCGCGGAGGCCATGGTGGTGCAGCGGCAGGCGCTCGCGCTCGTCCAGGAGGCCGGTGACCTGCGCGGGGAGGCCCGGCTGCACAACAACATCGGCAACGCGCACTCCGAGCTGCGCGAGTTCGACCGGGCGCTGGAGTCTTACGAGGCCGCCATGCGGGTGCACGGCGCGGCGGGTGACGCGGTGGGCGTGGCGCTGGCGCGGCGCAACCTCGGCTACACCTGCGTGCGGATGGGCCGGGCGGACCGCGCGGTCGGGCCGTTGTTCGCGGCGCTGGAGACCTTCCGCGCGGAGGGGAACTCCCGGCTGGAGGCGGCGACCCTGATGTCGCTGGGCAACGCCTTCCACCAGCTCGCCGACCGGGCACCGGCGCTGCGCTACTTCGGGGACGCGCTGCGGATCAGCCGCGAGGTCACCGACCACCGCTTCGAGGCCGACGCGCTCACCCACCTCGGCGTCACGCAGCTCGCACTCGGCGATCCGGCGGTGGCGAGGGAGCACCTGACCGGTGCGTTGTCGATCTGCCGGGCACTGGGCGACCGCCACCGCGAGGCCTACGCGCTGCACCAGCTCGGCGAGACCGCGCTCGCCCTGGGCGACCTCGCCGCCGCCCGCGACCACCTCGTGGCCGCACTGACCGCCCGCGCCCAGGCGCCGGACGCCTTCGAGGAGGCCTCGGTCCACCGCTCGTGCGCCGACCTGGAGGGCCGGTGCGGGCGGTGGACCGAGGCCCTGCGCCACTGGGCTCAGGCGCTCAGGCTGTTCACCTCGTGCCGCCGATCGTGAACACCGCGACCGCCTTGCCGACCTGACCCGGTCTCACCGCGGTGATCTGCAGGGTGAACTGCTTCTGCTGGGCACCGACCCGCAACACCGTGTAGGGCACTTGGGCGTAGCTCTGGCCGGCCTTGATCGTGACCGTTCCGCCCTGCGCGGACCGGTAGTCCTCGCCCTGCTTCGCGGTGCCGTCCACGAACCGGTACGACACCTCGACGTTCTCCTGCGTGGCGCCGTAGCGCAGTGCCAGCGTCGCCGCGTACGGACCCGTCTTCTCGTGCACCGGCCCGTCCTGCGCGTCCACCACCACCGGGCAGTCGGGCGGGTTGCAGTCCGGTGCTCCGTGTGCGGGCACGACTCCCAGCAACAGGAGCAACAACACCATGATCGTCTTCATTGACCACCCCTTCGGCGGGTCCGTCTCCGTTCAACGGAGTCGGACCCGCCGGGGCTGATACTCACTCCTTGTCGTTGATCCGGTACTGCGCACCACCGAGGTCGAGGCCCTGCGCGTCGATCTGGTGCACCTCCAGCACCGCCGGTGCGGCCTCCACGTCGGTCGCGAAGGTCACGCCGATCTGAATCCGCTCCTCCGCCTTGAGCGTGAGCCCTTCGAAGCGGGCGAGCTTCGGCTCGACGACCTGGAACTGCGTCTCACCGACCTGCCGCACACCGGTGCCCCGCTGACCGGTCGCCTTCCACCTGGCGGCGAGGTCAGGGCCGAGGTCGACCGTCACCGTGCCGGTGAACTGCCGCTCCGGCTGCTCCAGCACCAGCGCCTGCCTGGTGTCGAACGCCTCCGGGTTGCCGATCGTGTACGGCCGGGTGATCGGCCGGCCGGGGAGGACCCGCACCGAGTCGACGTTGCGCCACGCGATGTTGTTGTTGCGCTGGGCGTTGAGCTGCGTGTTGGACCCCTCGGCGAACGTCATCGGGTCGGCGCTGGACACCCAGCGGGCGAGCAGGCAGAAGTGCGCGGGACCGGGCACGTTCCAGCCGGGCCAGGTGATCATCACGGTCGAGCCGCTGACCGGCACGCTCGCGCCCACGCCGCCGATGTAGGTCCAGCCGCCCGGCCACGCCGTGCCGCCGCCGAGGTTGCTGCGGTACAGGTGCAGGGCGCCGTCCACGTTGCCGAGGCCGTTCGGCTTGCGGCGCAGGTTGACGAACACGTAGTTGGTCGCGCCCACGATCGGCTGCTGCGAGGTCGCGCACGGCGTCGGCGTGTAGCAGACCCGGATGTCGGGGCTGTGGTAGATGCTGCCGCTGCTGGGTTCGTTGCCGATGTCGCTGCCGTTGTCGCGGATGTAGACGTCGCGGTAGGCCGGTGTGGCGTTCGCCGTCGGCACGACGGCGAGCCCCACGATCGAGAGAAGTGCGACCACCATCGCGGCCAGCTTGGTTCTCACCATGTCCTCCTCGGTTGTGCTCTGCTACCGAAGGAGTACCGGCGCGCTGTTGTGGAGCGGTTGTCGTGCTGTTGTCAGCCGGCCGGCGCTGCCTGTCCGCCGGGGCCGGAGAGGTGCCACACCTCCCGCATCGGCACCCACCAGTGCCCGGAGTCCGGCTCCGCCAGCGACTCCTGGCACGGGTCGGTGAACGTCCACCACCGTTGCGTCTCCGGGTCCGCCGCGATGCGGGCCTGGTCGGCGTCGTGGTCGTCGCCGACGTACTCGTAGTAGCCGAACAGCAGGTCGCCGTGCAGGAAGATCGTGAAGTTGCGCATGTTCGCGTCGAGCAGCGTCTGCTCGACCGCGGGCCAGACGGCCGAGTGCAGCTCCAGGTACTCCTCGCGCTTCTCCGGGCGCAGCCGGATCAGCATGCCGAAGCGCTGTGGTTCCATGCGGGGGAGCTCTCCTTCGCGGGCGGCGGGGTCTTCGTTCTACGCGTTGAGCACGGGACTTTCCACGTCCTGCCCGACCTCCACCGCGTGCAGGCGGTGCCCGGCGCGGTCGGGCCGGATGTGCGGGCCACCGGACAGGGCAGCGGGCAGCAGGTCACCGGCCGCGGCGATCCTCTCCTCGTCGACGCGCAGCCCGAGGCCGGGGGTCTCGCCCAGGACGTACGCCCCGTCCGCCACGGTCAGGTCGATCTCCACGCCCACCGGCGGGCGGAGGTCCTGCAGTTCGCTCACCAGGTGGTTGGGCACGGACGCGGCGGCGTGCAGCAGCCCCACCGGGCTCGTGCCGATCGGGCTCACCGGCAGGTCGTGGGCGTGGGCCAGCGCGGCGACCCGCAGGAAGTGCGTGATCCCCCAGACGGCGGCGGTCTGCACGACGTCGACGGCACCGGCGGCGATCAGCGGGCGGTGCTGTTCGAGTCCGGTGAGGTTCTCGCCGGTGGCGACCGACGCGCGGATGCCGCGCCCGACCGCCGCGTGGCCCTCGACGTCCCAGCGCCGCACCGGTTCCTCGACCCAGGTCAGGTCGAAGGTGCGTTCCAGCTCGCTGACGTAGCGGACCGCCTGCTTGCGCGTCCAGGTCTCGTTGACGTCCAGCATCAGGCTGGGCCGGGCGCCGCCGCCCGCCTCGGTGAGGACGTCGCGGACCAGGGCGAGGCGGTGCCGGTCGCGGTCCACGTCGAGGCCGCCCTTGAGCTTCGCCGCGCGCAGCCCGTGCGCGGCGTACTCCTGGTACACCGCGACCAGTTCGTCATCGGGCAGCGCGACGCACAGCCCGGAGGCGTAGGCGGGCACACGGCGGTCGCGACCGCCGAGCAGCCGCCACAGCGGTTCGCCCGCCGCCTGCGCCTTGATGTCCCACAACGCGGTGTCGACCGCGCCGATCGTGCCGAAGACCGCGCCGGCGTGGCCCGCCTTGAACACCCGGCGCAGCATCCGGTCGTAGAGGGCGGTGACCGAACGCGGGTCCTCGCCCTCGATGGCGGCGAAGACGGTGTCGGCCTCCACGTGCGGGCCGAGCCCGACCCCGGTCAGGCCGGTGTCGGTCTCCACGACGACGACGGGGACCCGGACCAGGCCGTCGGGGTGGACGCCGTTGGCGTCCCCGACCGGGCGGCCCCAGTCCTGGACCGTGGTGAGGGTCCGCAGACCAGTGATGCGCATGTCAGCCCTTCGTCGACCCGGCGGTGACCCCGTCGGCGATCTGTCGTTGCAGGAAGAGGTAGACGAGCAGGACGGGGACCGCGGCGATGAGCACGCCGGAGGCGAACGTGGGGATGTCGTCGGAGTACTGCCCGCGCAACGACGTCACGCCCACCATCAGCGTGCGGTGCTCGGCCGACGGCATCACCAGCAGCGCGATGAGCACGTCGTTCCAGCAGAAGAGCGCGTTGAGCACCCCGACCGACAGCAGCGCGGGCGCGCCGATCGGCAGCATGATCCGCCAGTAGACGCCGTAGACGGAGTTCCCGTCGATCCGCGCGGCGTCCACGATCTCCGCCGGCACGGTCGAGTAGTAGCTCGTCAGCAGGAAGATCGTGAACGGCAGGAACTGCGCCACGTAGGCCAGCACCAGCCCCGGGTAGGTGTCGACGAGCCCGGTGTCGGCCATGATCCGCGCCAGCGGCACCATGATCACCTGGAACGGGATGAACAACGCCGCCAGCACGCCCAGGAACAGCGCGGAGGAACCGCGGAACCGCAGCCGGGCCAACGCGAAGCCCGCCATCGACCCGAGCAACAGCAGCAGCGCGACCGAACAGGTCACGACGACCACCGAGTTGAGGAAGTAGCGCGACATCCCGACGCTGGTCCACGCCTTGACGACGTTGTCGAGGCTGAAGGAGCCGGCGGGGGAGAACCGGTCGAGCACGTACTCGCGCCGCGTCTTCACCGCCACGTTGGCCGTGAACACCAGCGGGTAGACCGTGGCCAGCGCGAGCAGCGCCATCGGGACCGCGACCACCCACCTGCTCAGCCGGGAACCGGTCATCAGTCGTCCCTCCCGGTGCGCCGCAGGACCGCGACCTGGGCCAGCCCCACCACGAGCATGATCAGGAACAGCGCCGTGGAGGCCGCGGAGGCGAGCGCGGGCTGGTTCAGCTGCCCCTGCTGGATCCACACGTAGTACTCGGGCAGGTAGGTCGACCCCTCCGGGCCACCGCTCGTCATCACGTACACCAGGCCGAACATCGACGTCAGCAGCCCGATCATCGTCGTGACGAAGACGAACTGGATCGTGCGGGACAGGCCGGGCACGACCACGTGCCGGATCCGCTGCACCAGCGACGCGCCGTCCACCTCGGCGGCGTCGAGCAGCGAGCGGTCGAGGGTCGCGAACCCGGCCAGGAACACCACCAGCCCCATGCCGAACGTCGCCCACACGTGCACACCGACGACCGCGAAGATCGCCACGCCGGGGTCGCCCAGCCAGTCCACCGGCCCGAGGCCCGCGAGGCCGAGCAGCGCGTTGACCGGGCCGTCGAACGCCAGCAGCAGCGTGAAGATCGCGCCGACGATCACCGGGGACAGCACGGCGGGGAAGAAGTACACGCCGCGGTAGACGCGGTGGCCGGGCACCTTCAGGAAGATGAACGTCGCGAGCAGCCCGGGGACCGCCACGGCCACCGGCAGCAGCAGCACGAGCAGGCCCACGTTGCGCAGCGCCGTGCGGAACAGCGGGTCGTCGAGCAATGCCAGGTAGTTGGCGAACCCGACGGCCTGGCCGTTGCGGTCGCCGTCGCCGGTGAAGGAGAAGTTGATCCCCAGCACCAGCGGCCACAGCCGCAGCCCGACGATCACCAGGACGGCCGGGGCCAGCAGCACCAGGGGAGCCAGGCGCTCGGACCGCGGGCCACCGCGGCGTCGCCGGGTGGGCGGGGCAGCGGGCCGGACGGGCCCGGTGGTGGCCGGGCCCGCGGGCGAGAGGGAGGGTGCCGTCACGCCGTCAGCCCGTCTTGTCGGAGGCCGCGAGCTGCTGCAGCACCTCGTCCACCGTGGCCGAGCCGCTGAGCAGCTGCTGCGAGAGCCGGCCCATGAGGTCGACCGTCTTGGACGACAACGCCACGTGCAGGGCGGGCTTGCCCGACTTCACCTCGCCGACGATGGTCTTGACCGCGGGGCCGCCGGCTGCGGTGTCGATCGTCGTGTCGGCCGCGATCGCGCCGCCGTCGAGGTAGAACGCCTTCAGCGCCTCGGTGGAGGTCAGCGACCGGACGAGGTCGGCGGCGACCCCCTGGTCCTTCGTCCACTTCGCGACGGCGTAGCCGATGCCGCCGTCGTAGGCCAGGCTCGGCTTCGCGGCCGGGTTGACCAGGGGTGCGGGCCGGACGCCGACCTTCTCCGGGGTGAGGAACTCGGCGAAGTCCTTCCAGTGCCCCACGTCCGACATCAGGCCGATGACGTTGGCGGCCTTGGCGGCGTTGAAGGCGGCGAACGCGTCGTTGAACATGGCGGTCGAGTTGGCGCCGTCGGTGTTCAGCCCGCTGTCGCCGGTCTGCTTCCACAGCTCGAAGACCTTCTTGACGTCCGGTGAGGACCAGTCGCGCTTGCCGGCGATCCAGGCGTCGTACTCCTGCGGCGTCAGGACGGCCGATCCCATGGCGGACAGGAAGAACTGGATTCCGATGCCCTCCTTGTTGCCCAGCGCGAAGCACTTCGCGCCGGTCTTCTGGGTGATGACGCCGCAGTCGCGCACGAAGTCGTCCCAGGTCTTCGCGGGGGAGTCGGGGTTGAGCCCGGCCTTCTGGTAGAGGTCCCTGTTGTAGTAGATCGGGTGGCCCTGCAGGGTCACCGGTGCGGCGTAGACCTTGCCCTCGTCGGTGAACGCGTCCCAGCCCGCTAAGCGGCCGCGGTCCTCGGAGACGAAGGAGTCGAGCGGGGCGAGCGCGTCGGAGCGGTCGCGGATCTGGCCGCCGCCGTTGAACAGGACCACGTCCGGTCCCTTGCCTGCCTGGATGGCCGCGCCGAGCAGCGTGTAGTACTGGTCGAACGGCTGCGCCACGAACTCGACCTGCACGCCGGGGTGCTTCTTCGCGAAGTCGGCCTTGGCCTTCTCGACGTAGCCGCGCGTCTTGGCGTCACCGGACTTCCAGTCCCACACCACGAGCTTGTCGCTCGCACCGCCGGAGGACGTGCCCGGCCCGGAGGCGCTCCCGCAGCCCGCTGTCAACGCGAGACCCACCACCAGGGCGGCCGACCACAGTGTGCGCTGCTTCATCGCTGCTCACTTCCCGAGACGGTTGGCCGGGGGAGACCGGCCCGACGAGGTCTGCCTGAACGTAAGTCGTATGACGTATTACGTCAACGGGTCATTCGGGGTACGCTCCGCAGCGCGCTCCAGCGCATCGGCGGAGCGCGACCGGAGGAACGGATGACGGCATCAGGCCAGCGGCCGGGCGCGGCCGTGGGCGCGCACCCCGCCCCGGGCTGGGTGCGCGGACCGGCGAACCTGGCCAGGGCGATCACGACCGAGCTCGTGGAGCGGATCGTGCGCGGCGACCACCCGCCGGGCACGTCGTTGCCGCCGGAGCCGGTGCTGTGCGAGACGTTCTCGGTGAGCCGCACGGTGGTCCGCGAGGCCGTGAAGGTGTTGCAGGAGAAGGGTCTCGTCCAGGTGCGCCAGGGAGCGGGCACGCTGGTCACGCCGCCGTCGATGTGGAACATGCTCGACGAGCTCGTGCTGGGCGCCGTCGTCGCCGAGGACGAGACGCTGGGGGTCCTCGACGACCTGGTGGTCACCCGCAGGCTGCTGGAGTCCGACATGGCCCTGGTCGCCGCGCGGGTCGCGGACGACGCCACCGTGGCCGCACTGCGCGACCTGGTAGACCTGATGGACCGGCTGGTGGACGACCCCACCGCCTACCGCGAACAGGACCACGTCTTCCACGACACGATCATGCGCGCGTCCGGCAACCGCATTGCCAGAGGCGTCGTGCGGTCGTTGGAGAGCCAGGTGTTCAACACCGCCCGCTACACGGGCAGGACCGACAGCGAGCTGTGCGCGGCCTCGAACCGGGGACACCGCCGCATCTGCGAGCGCATCGCGGCGCACGACCCGGAAGGCGCCGCCGAGGCCATGTTCACCCACATCACCGAGGCCTGGCTCGTGCGCCGCACGGACGTGGGCGAGCCGGGCCGCCTGGACCGCTGATCTTCTCGCACCTCCTGGCGCACACCGGTTCCGCCACCGCCGTGCGCCGCTCCTCCCACAGGCATTCGACGAATGGAGCGACTGGGCCATGGGTGACTTCGACGGGAGCACGGCGGAGCTGCCGGCCGGAAGGGCGGGCACGCCCGCACCACGCCGGATCGACGCCCACCACCACCTGTGGGACCTCTCCGCACGCCCGCAGGGCTGGCTCGACGCACCGGAGGTCGCGCGGATCCGCCGCGACTTCGGGCTCGCGGACCTCGCGGAGGTGACCGGACCGGCCGGGGTGGACGCCACCGTGCTGGTCCAGGTGCTCGCCGACACCGGCGAGACGGCCGAGTTCCTCGCACTGGCAGCGGAGTCCGGGCTCGTGGCCGGTGTCGTCGGCTGGGTCGACCTCACCGCGCCCGACGTCGCCGAGCAGCTCGACCGGCTGCGGTCGGGACCGGGTGGCGACCGGCTGGTGGGCGTGCGGCACCTCGTGCAGTCCGAACCCGACCCGGACTGGCTCCTGCGGCCGGAGGTGCTGACCGGGCTGCGGGCGGTGCGTGACGCCGGGCTGGCCTACGACCTGCTGACTCGCCCGCACCAGCTGCCCGCGGCGCTGGTGGCCGTGAGATCGGTGCCGGACATGGTGTTCGTGGTGGACCACCTGTCCAAACCGGACATCGCACGCCGGGTGTACCAGCCGTGGGCGACCCACCTGTCGGCGCTGGCGGCCGAGCCGAACGTGACCGCCAAGGTGTCCGGGCTCGTGACGGAGGCCGGTCCTGACTGGACGGTCGAGGACCTGCGGCCGTGCGTCGACCTGGTGCTGGAGGTGTTCGGGCCGGACCGGCTGATGGTCGGCTCCGACTGGCCGGTGTGCCTGCTCGCCGCCGAGTACGGGGAGGTGCTGTCCGCCGCCGACGCGCTGCTGTGCGGGCTGTCCGCTGCCGAGCGCGCCGACGTCCTCGCCGGCACGGCCACCCGCGTCTACCGGCTGGGGGAGCGGTGATGGACGTCGTGCGGCTGGCCTACGGGGAGACCGGACTGGACCTGCGCGTCGACCCGGCGGTGACCACCGTCGTGACCCCGCGGCACCACCCGGTGCCGGAGCCGGCGGAGCAGGTGCTGCGGCGGGCGTTGCGCTCGCCGGTCGCGGGGCCGCCGTTGCGCGAGCGGGTGCGGCGCGGCCAGACCGTGGCGATCTCCGCCTGCGACGGCACCCGCCCGCAGCCACGGCACCTGATGATCCCGGCGGTGCTGGCGGAGCTCGACGGGCTGGTCGACCTCGACGACGTCGTGGTGCTGGTCGCGACCGGCACCCACCGCGGCAACACGGACGCGGAGCTGCGGGCGATGTTCGGCGACGAGGTGGTCGACTCGGTGCGGATCGTCAACCACGACGCCCGCGACCGGACCGGCCTGACGTGGCTGGGGAAGCTCGCCGCGGACGTCCCGGTGTGGCTCAACAGCGAGTGGGTGGCCGCGGACGTGCGGATCACCACCGGGTTCGTCGAACCGCACTTCTTCGCCGGGTTCTCCGGCGGGCCCAAGCTCGTCGCACCCGGTCTCGCCGCGCTGGAGACGGTGCTGGTGTTGCACGACGCGCGCCGGATCGGCCACCCGCGGGCGACGTGGGGCGTCATCGAGGGCAACCCGGTGCACGACGACGTGCGCGCCATCGCGGCCGCGACCGGGGTGACGTTCGGGTTCGACGTGGTGCTGAACCAGGACAAGGAGGTCGTCGCCGCGTTCGGCGGGGACCTGCTGGAGATGCACGCGGCGGCCGTGCGCACCGCCCGCGAGGTCGCGATGCGGCCGGTGCCGCGGCCGTTCGACGTGGTGGTGACGACGAACTCCGGCTTCCCGCTCGACCAGAACCTCTACCAGGCGGTGAAGGGCATGTCGGCGGCCTACCAGGTGGTGCGGCCGGGCGGCACGATCGTGTGCGCAGCCGAGTGCCGCGACGGGTTCCCCGACCACGGCTCGTACCGCGAGGTGCTGGCCTCGGCCGGTTCGCCGGCGGAGCTGTTCGCGGAGATCTCCGCGCGCGAGGTCACCGTGCCCGACCAGTGGCAGGTGCAGATCCAGGCCCGCATCCAGGCCGACTGCCGGGTCGTCGTGCACACCTCGCACCTGACCGACGCGGAGCTGGCCACCGCGCACCTGGAGCAGACCGCGGACATCTCCGCGACGGTCGCGGAGGCGCTGGCGTCCGCCGGTCCCGGTGCCCGCCTGTGCGTGCTGCCGGAGGGTCCGCAGACCATCCCGTACGTGACGGGGGAGGGGCGATGAGCGGCACGGTGCTGGTCTGCCTCGACAAGTTCCGCGGCAGCCTGACCGCCGAGCAGGCCTGCGCCGCCGTCGTCTCGGGCGTCGTCGGCGCGGGCGGCACGGCGGTGGCGATGCCGGTGGCGGACGGCGGCGAGGGCACGCTCGCCGCACTGGCGCGGGCCGGGTACCGCGAGGTGCACGCCGACGTCACCGGTCCCACCGGACGGCCGGTGCGGGCGGCGTTCGCGGTGCGCGGCACGCGTGCGGTGGTCGAGCTGGCGCTCGCGAGCGGCCTGGGCGTGCTGCCGGACGGGGTGGCGGCGCCGCTGGTGGCCGACACCCACGGCACCGGCGAGCTCATCCGCGCGGCGCTCGACCACGGGTGCCTGGACATCGTGCTGGCGGTCGGCGGCAGCGCCACCACCGACGGGGGAGCGGGCCTGCTGCGCGCCCTCGGTGCCCGCATCACGGACGCGCGCGGCGTGCCGGTCGGTCCCGGCGGTGCGGCGTTGACCGGGGTCGCGCACGTGGACCTGTCCGGCCTGGACTTCCGGCTGCGGCTGGCGCGCGTGACGCTGGTGTCCGATGTGGACAACCCGCTGACCGGCCCGTCCGGTGCCGCCGCGGTGTTCGGCCCGCAGAAGGGCGCCTCACCGCGTGACGTCGAGGTGCTGGAGCGGGGCCTGGAGCGGTTCGCGGCCGTCGTGGAACGCGAGGTCGGCCGCGACCTGAGCGGTGCGCCGGGCGCGGGCGCGGCGGGTGGCACGGGGTTCGCCGCGCTGGCCGCCCTCGGTGCGCGGCGCAGCTCCGGCGCGGACTTCGTGCTGGGCGAGATCGGCCTGGAGGACGCGCTGCGCACGGCGGCGCTCGTCGTGGTCGGCGAGGGCCGGTTCGACGAGCAGAGCCTGCGCGGCAAGGCACCCGTCGGCGTGGCGGAGGCGGCCAGGCGCCACGGCGTGCCGGTCGTCGTGGTCGCCGGTGACGTCCGGCTCTCCGCGGACCAGCTGCGCGCGGCCGGGGTGAGTGCGGCGTGGTCGTTGCTCGACCGCGCGGGCGACGTCGCGACGGCGATGGCGCGGGCACCGGAGCTGCTGGCGCAGGTCGGCCGCGAGCTGCCGTCCGTCGTGGCCAGGGGAGGAGCCGCATGACCAGTCCCTCCGACGGCGTCTGCAAGTACCCCCAACTCAAGATCAACGAGCACTTTTCCGCTACCGACAGCGAGGCCGTGGACCTCGGCTTCGCCAGGGTCGACGTCGGCCGCGAGGCCCGCCAGGGGGTGCCGGAGGTCGTCTACGGCACCGGCAAGACCGCGGCCCAGGTCGTGGCGATCGTCCGGACCCTGCTGCGGCACAACGACGGCCCGGTGCTCGTCACCCGCGTGACCCCCGACACCGCCGGCGTCGTGCTGGACGCCGTTCCGGACGGCACCTACGACAGCGCTGCCCGTCTGCTCACGTGGCGCCCGGCCCGGCCCACCGCGTTCACCGTCGTGGTCGCCGCCGCCGGCACCGCCGACCTGCCCGTGGCCCGCGAGGCCGCCGCGATCGCCGCTGCCGTCGGCTTGGACGTCACCTCGGTGACCGACGTCGGCGTGGCCGGCCTGCACCGCCTGCTGGCCGAACAGCACCGGCTGCGCGCCGCCGACACCGTGATCGTCGTGGCGGGCATGGAGGGCGCGCTGGCGAGCGCGATCGGTGGCCTGGTCGCCTGCCCGGTGGTCGCGGTGCCCACCTCCACCGGCTACGGCGCCGGTCTGGAGGGCATCACCGCGCTGCTGGCGATGCACGCCTCCTGCGCGGCCGGCATCACCGTGGTGAACATCGACTCCGGCTTCGGCGCCGCGATGGCCGCCTTCCGCCTGTCCGCGGTCCTGCGCAGGAGCACGCCGTGAACCGCATCTGCGTGATCACGCCGTTCACCGGCCTGGCCGGCGACATGCTGCTCGCCGCCCTCGTCGACGCGGGCGCACCACTCGACGCCATCCGCGCCGCCGTGGCCGAGACGGGCCTGACCGGGTGGGACCTGACCGTTCCCGCCGCGTCCACGCACGGCCTGGCCGTGCGCCGCGCCGTGGTGTCGGTGACGGACGGTGCGGCGAGCCGCAAGGCCGGCGAGCTGATCGCCATGGCCCGCCGGGTGTCGCCGGCGCCGGTCGCGGCACTGGCGGTCGCCGCGGTGCAGGCCATCGCCGAGGTCGAGGGGTGGCTGCACGGCGAGGACCCCGCCGAGGTGCACCTGCACGAGCTGGGCGGCCACGACACCCTCGTGGACGTCGTGGGTGTGGCCGCCGCACTGCACGCCCTGGGGGTCAGCACCGTCCACTGTGAACCGTTGCCACTCGGTGCCGGTTCGGTCCGGACGGCCCACGGCGTCCTGCCGTGCCCGGCACCGGCGACCGCGGCGTTGCTGGAGGGGGCGGTGGTGACCGGTACGGCGTTGACCGGCGAGACCGTGACGCCGACCGCGGCGGCACTGCTGCGGGCGATGGCGGCGGACTACGGGGTCGCGCCCGCGATGCGGTTGGTGGCCACGGGGTACGGGGCGGGAACCCGGGTGTTGCCGGACCGGCCGAACGTCGCCGTCGTGCGGCTCGGCGAGCCGGTGGGGAGCTCCGCCGACCTCGTCGTGCTGGAGACGAACCTCGACGACGTCACCGGCGAGGTCCTCGGCCACGTCGTCGGCCTCCTGATCGACCGCGGCGCCCTCGACAGCTGGACCACCCCCGCGGTGATGAAGAAGGGCCGCCCCGCCCACGTGCTGCACGCCCTCGCCACCCCGGCCACCGCCGACGAGCTCGAACGGCTGATGCTCGCCGAAACCGGCACCCTCGGCGTCCGCCGCACCGCGGTCCGCCGCACCGCCGCCGCCCGCACCACCGACGTGGTCCACGTGCACGGCATGCCGGTGCGCCGCAAGCACGGCCCGCACCACGGCAAACCCGAGTACGACGACGCCGCCGCCGTGGCCCGGCAGACGGGACTGCCGCTGCGCACGGTGCTCGCCCTGGCCGCGGAACAGCCGAGGGAGTGCTGATGGCCGCCACCTGCGTCGCCACCACCCCACCCGCGCACCAGCCGAAGGAGTGCTGATGCACCCCGCCACCACCGCCACCCGCCTGGTCACGCACCTCGCCGACCTCGGCCCGGTCGCCGTCGCCTTCTCCGGCGGTGTGGACTCCGCCCTGGTCCTGGCCGCGGCCGTGCGCGCGAGTGGCCCGGACGCGGTGCTCGCGGTCACCGGCGACTCCGCCAGCCTCGCCGCGGCCGAACGAACGGCAGCGGCCGCGTTCGCCCAAAGCCTCGGCGTCCGCCACCTCACCCCCGGCACCACCGAGCTCGACCACCCCGGCTACGCCGCCAACGGGCGCGACCGCTGCTACTTCTGCAAGTCCACGGTCCTCACCGCGATCACCGAGGTCGCCCGCGAGCACGGCTTCACCGCCGTCGCGACTGGCACCAACGCCGACGACGCGCGCGACCGGTTCCGGCCCGGCATCCGGGCGGGGGACGAGATCGGCGTGCACACCCCGTTGCGGGAGCTGCGGATGACCAAGGCCGACGTGCGCGCGGTCAGCCTGCACTGGGGGCTGGGCACGTGGGACAAGCCGGCGCAGCCGTGCCTGGCGAGCCGGGTGCGGTACGGGCTCGCGATCACGCCCGCGCGGCTGGCCAGGGTGGAACGGGCCGAGGTGGCGGTGCGCGCCTGGCTCGCCGGTGCCGGTACGCCGTCGCGGGACCTGCGGGTGCGCGACCTCGGTGGGGTCGGGCGGGTCGAGCTCGATCCGACGCTGGTCGAGCTGCCGCAGGTCAGGGCGGGGGTGGCCGAGGTGGTGAAGGACGCGGGGTTCGACGGTGCCGAGGTCGCGGAGTTCCGGTCGGGGGTGCTCAACCTCGAGTGAGCAGCCGGTCGACCAGGTCGTGCCAGCCCGCCTCCACCCGCTCCACCGCCGTGCCGTGCACGCGGACCAGGTGGTCGACCAGCACCAGGTCCACGGAGGCCAGCAGCGTGTGGGCGAGCAGTTCGGCGTCGGCCTCCGGGAGCAACGTGCGCACCAGCGCCACGACGTGGGCGTGCCGCAGCCGCTTGGCCGGAACCGCGTACCGGCGGCCAGCGATGGGTTCCGCCGCCAGGTAGAGGTCAAGGTGGGTGCGTTCGTGGCGGAGCAGGGCCGGGCCGAACGCGTGCAACCGGTCGGCGGCGGGCGCGCCGGGGCCCAGCGGTGGCCGGCCGGTCAGGAACTCCTCCTGGAACTGCCGCTCCGCGTGGTCGAGCAGGGCCAGCAGCAGACCGCCGCGGTCGCCGAAACGCCGTGACACCGTGCCCTTGCCGACGCCGGCCGCCGCCGCGACCGCCTCCATCGTGAGCGCCGCCGCGCCGCGTTCGGCCGCCAGCCGCGCCGCCGCCTCCAGCAGCCGCGCCTGGTTGCGCACCGCGTCCGCACGCAGGGGTTTTCCCGCCCCGACGAGGGGCAGGGGTGTGCTGTCGATCACCTCCGCAGCCTAACCCGGAAGATAACCGGGACGCGTCCCGTTTAATCGGGTGACCCTGTACGACCTGCACCCCCAGGAGCTCTTGATGGCCGTTCGCATCCTCACCCTCGTCGGCAGCCTCCGCGCCGGATCGCACAACCGCAGGCTCGCCGAGGCCGCCGTGCAGATCGCGCCGGAGCACGTCGAGGTCGAGCTGTTCAACGGGCTGGACGCGGTGCCGTTCTACAACGAGGACATCGACGTCGAGGGCACCGTGCCCGCGCAGGCCGCGAAGCTGCGCCAGGCCGCGCAGGACGCCGACGCCCTGCTGCTGGTCTCGCCCGAGTACAACGGCACGATCCCCGCGGTGCTGAAGAACGCCATCGACTGGCTGTCCCGCCCCTACGGCGCGGGCGCGCTGGCCGGCAAGCCGGTCGCCGTCGTCGGCACCGCGTTCGGCCAGTACGGCGGCGTGTGGGCGCAGGACGAGGCCCGCAAGGCCGTCCGGATCGCCGGCGCCGAGGTCGCCGAGGACCTGACGCTGTCCATCCCGGGCTCCGTGGTCCGCTTCGCCGAGCTGCACCCGGTCGACGACCCCGAGGTCACCGAGAAGCTCGGCGCGGTCATCGAGGGTCTGGCCGCCCGCACCGGCGTCACCGTCTGACGAACCCACCTCGGCCGCGGTACCCCTCACGAGGTACCGCGGCCGAGTCGTGTCACGCGCAGGCGGACCGGTTGAGCGCGACCGCCGCGGGCGCGCTCGCCGTGCCGTTGGCGGTGAAACCGAGCGACACGGCCGCTCCCGCCGCCAGCGACGGGCTGTGCGCCGGCGCCGTCACGGTGACCGTGGTGCCGCTCTGGCTGAAGGTGCCGTTCCAGCCGCTCACGATCGTGGCCCCCGCGGGCAACGAGAACGTGACCGTCCACGGGTTCGCGGCGCTCGAAGCCGTGTTGGTCACGGTCAACGCGCCCTGGAACCCGCCCTGCCACGAGTTGTCGAGCTTCCACGCGCTCCGGCAGCCGCCCGTGCCGCCACCGGTGGTGGTCGTCGTGGTGGTCGTGACCGGCCCGCCGGCCGGTGGGATCAGGTACGGCTGCAGGATGCTCTGCTTCGCCTGGTTGACCGTGGTCCAGTCGTCGCCGACGATGCCGCCCGTGTCACCGCTGTTCGGGTTCCACGACCAGTACGTGAACGACATGCCGGTGACGCCGGTCCCGGTGTGGGCCATGAGGTGCTCCAGCCACACCTTGTCGACCGGGTTGGCGAGCGTGGTGCCGAACTCGCCCATCATGATCGGCGCGATGTCCTGCTTGTACAGGTAACCCCAGTACCTGTCCCAGATCGCCGGCATGTTCGCCGGGTAGTCCGGAGCGCTGAACCACGGCTGGTCGTAGACCGAGGTGGCGTACTCGTGCGGGGAGTAGACGAGCCGGCCGGGAACGGACAGCCGCACCGGGAACTGGCCCGCCCTCGACAGGTTCCCGCCCCACCAGCCGCAGTCCTCGTCGTTGGTCGGGTCGCCGTCCCACACGTTCGACAGCCCGCCGCTCGGGCAGCTCACGCCCTCGACGAAGATCAGCCAGTTCGGCTGCACGGCGAGGATCGCGTTGCCCGCGCGTTCCGCGGCCAGCCGCCAGTCGCGGGCGGTGTCACCGCAGCCCCAGCACGCGCCGGTCGCCGCCGGGTTCGTGCCCTCGGCGTGCGGCTCGTTGTGCAGGTCCGCGCCGATGACCGTGGTGTTGCCCGCATAGCGCTGGGCGAGCATCTTCCAGTCGTTGATCCAGGTGCTCTCCGGGACGCCCGCCGTGTACCAGAGAGCGGTCTGCCCCGCGCTCGTCGGCCGGTGCCGGTCGAGGATGACGCGCATCCCCTTCTGCCCCACGTGGTCGATGACCTTGTCGAGGATCTGCAGCGGGGACAGGCCGATGAGGTCGGGGTTGGTGTAGTCGTTGATGCCGGTCGCCTTGGCGTCGGCCTTCAGCGCGTCGTTGGAGAACGGGATCCGCAGCGTGTTGTAGCCCAGCTGCGCCATCTGGTCGAGCTGCTGGCGCCACGTCCGGCTGGCCCACAGGCCGTGGAAGGTCTTGTTGTCGGTCTCCATCCCGAACCAGTTGATGCCGGTCAGCCGGACCGTCGCACCCGTGCTGTCGAGGATCTTGCTGCCGCTGGTGTGCAGGTAACCCGTGCCCGTGCCGCCCGCCGCCGCGGCCGTGACCTGTCCGGCGGCGCCGGCGGCGACCACCCCGCTCACGGCCACCGCGGCGGCGAGCACCGCGCCGGCGATCCTGTTGTGCCGCTTCATCCGTTCTCCTCCGAGCAACCGCGCGTGGCTCATGCCGCGGTGCGGCAGAGCGTTCCGTTGAGGGTGAAGGCCGTCGGCAGGACGTTCGGGCCGGTGTAGGCGCCCACGAAGCCCGTCGAGACGGTCGCTCCCGGTTCGATCCGGGAGGTGCCGGTGACCGTGACCGCGGTCCCGGTCTGGTTCCACATCGCGTTCCAGCTCGACGACACCTGCTGCAACGCCGTGGGCCAGCGGAACGTCAGCGTCCAGTCGGCCACCGGTGCCGTGCCGTCGTTGGTGATGTCGACGGAACCGACGAACCCGCTGCTCCAGTCCGTCACGTTGCCCATCCGCACCGAGCAGGTGCTCGTGGCCGGGCTGCCGGTGGTGATCGTGAGCGGGGGAGAGGACCACGACAACCGCCCGGCCCCGTCGCGCGCCAGCACGTTCACCGCGTAGCGGCTGCCGGGGTCGAGGTTCCGCACGGTCAGCTCGGTCCCGGTCGTCTCGCCCCACTGCTCGCTGGTCGTGCCGAGCTGGCGGTGGACCTCGTACTTCACGCCACCGGGCACCGCGGGCCAGCTGATCGTGGCGGTCCGGTCGGTGACCGCGCTCGCCACCGGCTGTCCCGGTGCCGGCGGCAGCGCGCTCGCCGCCGCCGGCTTCAGGACGAGGGTCGTGAGCGAGAACGGCGGCAGCGTCCGGCTGGTCGCGGTGCCGTCGGCGGTGGTCACGACACCGTTGGCGCCGTTGGTGAACGTGTGCACGGTGGGCGTGCTCGCGGACGGCGTGTACCCGGCGTAGTCGATCGCGAGCGTGCGCGCGTTGTCCGGGTCGGCGTTGAGCAGCAACACGGCGAGGTCGCCGTTGGGCCTGCGGACCGCGTGCGCCCGGACCGACGGGTCACCGGAGCCGGCGCGGACGAGCTGGTCGCCGGGCCGTGCGAACAACCCGAGCACCTTGAGCGCGTGGTAGGGCGCGAACGGCGTGTTGAGCGGTGGTTCGCAGGCGCCACCGGGCAGGCAGGTGCCGCTGGAGAGCAGGCCGAAGTCGTGGAAGTCGGGTTGACCGGCCACAGTGGACGCCGTCTCCGCCCCGTTGTGGGTGTTCCACCAGTCGACGGTGAAGACACCGTTCTCCAGCAACGAGGTGTAGGCCTCCGCGGCGAACAGCGCGCCCGGCTGGGTGTTGCGGCCGTAGGTGGTGTTGAGCTCGGTCATGGCGATGCCCAGCCGGTCCGGGTCCGGTCCCGCGTACCTGGTGATCTGCTGGCGCAGCAGGTAGGTCATGTCGGCGATCTGGTCGGTGCTCGCGAGGGTCTGCGCGGCCGTCGATCCGCTCGGGTACCAGTGCACGACCACGAAGTCCACGTGCGGTCCCGCGATCGAGAGCACCGTCTGGTTCCAGCTCGCCGCGTCCCCGGTGCCGACGATGCCGTCCGGCCAGTTCGCGGGCGTGGTCAGCACGGCACCGACCTTGACCGTGGGGTCGACCGCCTTCATGGCCTGCGCGAACGCGACCGTCTCCCGCGCGTACCCGGCAGGGCTCTTGTCGGGGTGGTCGTCGGCCTCCCACGCGGAGCCGTAGTGCCCGTTGCCGTAGAGCTCGTTGCCGATCTCCCAGTACTTCACGCCGTAGCCCTTGGTGACGTTGGCGTAGCGCACCCAGTCCGCGGCCTCCTGCGGAGAACCGGTGCCGTAGTTGGCGATGACGATCGGCTGCGCCCCCGCGCGGCGGACACCGGCCATGAACGTGTCGAAGTCGGTGTTCGGCGCGACGTACCCGCCGGGCGCCGTGTGGCTCTCCCAGTGGTAGATGTCGCCGTAGGAACCGCCGGGGTAGCGCATCATCCGCACGCCCGCGTCGCCGAGCAGGCCGGACACCTCGGGAGTGCCGAGCTGGCTGTCCCAGATGGCGTGGTTCACGCCGAGTGCGGTCTCGGGAACGGTGGCGAGACCGGCCTTGGTGTTCACGACGACCGTCGCGTCCGCGGGTGGGCCGGTCGGCGGTGGCGCCGCGGTGGCCACCGCGGGCAGGCAGGCCGCGACGAGCGCGGAGACCAGGAGGAGCCGGCGTCTTGCCATGCGCATCACGTCCTCGGCGACGGATCTGGGAGCGCTCCCAGGTTCGTTGTCCGAACGGCCGGGGACAAGACGGCGTTCGGAGTCTTCGCCGGAGGGCTACCGCCGCTCAGTCCACATTCGACGGTCGATTCGACTCGAAGGCGGCCTGGGCGGTCCCAGGTCGCGATTTCCGCTCACCGCACCGTGACCGCACGCCACTGCTCCGGTTCAGGCTGCGGGAAAACTGCTTTCCAGGCGAATGCACCACGTCGATCCGATGTGGGGTGGATTCGAGGTCCTGGCGGATCAGGCGCTCGACCTGCGCACGAGCGAGGTGGGCAGCAACATCGAGAGGGGGAGCTTCTCCTCGCCCGCCAGTTCGGCGAGCAGCCGCCAGGTCATGGTGCGGCCGAACTGCTCCAGGTCCTGGCGCACGGTGGTGAGCGGCGGCACCGCGGTCGAGGCGAGCACCGAGTCGTCGAACCCGACCACCGCCACGTCGGTGGGGATGCGGTAGCCGCGGGCCTGGAGGACGCGCAGGGCACCCAGCGCCATGATGTCCGCCGCCACGAACACCGCGTCGAGGTCGGGTGCCCTGCGCAGCAGCTCCTCCATCGCCAGTGCACCGGCCTCCGGCGTGAAGTCGCTGTGCACCACCAGCGAGACGGCCATGCCGTGTTCGGCGAGCCCGCACCGCCACCCGCTGAGCCGGTCCATGCCGACCGCCATGTCGCGCGGGCCGGCGATCGTGGCGATCTTCTCGCGGCCCAGCGAGACGAGGAACCGCACGGCCTCCAGCGAGCCGTTGAAGTTGTCCGAGTCGACGAACGGGACGGTGCCGCCCGCGAGGGGGCGGCCGCCCACCACGATGGGCAGCCCCGCCTCGTGCAACGTCCGCGGCAACGGGTCCTCGCCGTGCAGGCTCACGACGAGCGCCCCGTCCACGTGCCCACCGGTGAGGTAGGCCACCTGGTCCTGGCCGTCCAGCGGCTGGTTCATCATCAGCAGCAGCTGGACGTGCCGTCCCGCGAGCTCGGCGTGCACCCCGCGCAGCACGCCGGCGAAGAACGGGTCCGCGAGGACCCGGCTGCCCTGCTCGGAGATCACCAGCGCGATCGCGTTGGCCTTCGAGCCCGCCAGCGTGCGCGCGGCGTGGTTGGGGCTGTAACCGAGCAGGGCGATCGCGCGGTGCACGGACTGGCGCGATCGCTCGCTCACGTACTTCTCGCCGTTGATGACCCGCGAGACGGTGGACTTCGACACCCCGGCCACGCGCGCCACTTCCTCGATGCGCGGGCCGGGGCGACGGGTCCGTTCGGTCATGAGACGGCGACCAGCGCGTTGTCGCGGGCCACTCGGGAGAACCACCTCGCACTCATCTTCGGCGTGCGGATCTGCGTCGCGTAGTCGACGTGGACGATGCCGAACCGCTTCGCGTACCCCTCTGCCCACTCGAAGTTGTCCAGCAGCGACCAGCAGAAGTAGCCGCGCAGGTCGACCCCCGCCTCGATGGCCGCGTGCGCCGCGCGCAGGTGCGACGCGATGAACCCGGTGCGGTCGACGTCGTCGATGGCGCCGTTGCCGGAGAAGTCGTCGCGGAACGCCGCACCGTTCTCGGTGATGTAGAGCGGCAGGCGCGGGTAGTCGTGGTGCAGCCGCAGCAGGACGGCGGTGAGACCGTCCGGGTGCACCTCCCAGTCCATGTCGGTGCGCGGGGCGTCCCGGCGGGGGAACGACGCGTGCTGCACGCCGACCCACGGCGACGGCGCGCTGTCACTGCCGTTCGGCGACGCGCTGACGTAGTGCTCGGAGTAGTAGTTCACGCCGAGCATGGCCATCGGTGCCGAGATCACGGCGAGGTCGCCGTCGCGCACGTGGTCGCTGAACCCGAACGGTTCGAGGTCCGCGACGATGTCGGCGGGGTACTCGCCGCGCAGCAACGGGTCCAGGAAGATCCGCTGCTGCAGCCCGTCGAGCCGGCGCGCGACGTCGAGGTCGGCCGGGTCGCTCGGGTCGACGGGGATGATCGGGTACATGTTGAGCGTGATGCCCACCTTGGCGTCCGGCACCGCGGTGCGGATCGCCTCGGCCGCGAGCCCGTGGCCGAGCAGCAGGTGGTGCACCGCGGCGACCGCGGCCTTCGGGTCGGTGATGCCGGGGGCGTGGACACCCGAGGCGTACCCGAGGAAGGCCGAGCACCAGGGCTCGTTCAGCGTCGTCCAGGTGCCGACCCGGTCACCGAGCGCCTCCACGGTGGCGGCGGCGTAGTCGGCGAACCGGTACGCGGTGTCGCGGTTGGTCCAGCCGCCCGCGTCCTCCAGCGTCTGCGGCAGGTCCCAGTGGTACAGCGTCGGCCACGGGGTGATGTCGTGCGCGAGCAGCGTGTCCACGAGCCGCTGGTAGAAGTCGAGGCCCTTCTGGTTCACGTCGCCGCCGTCCGGCCGCACCCGCGGCCAGGCGATCGAGAACCGGTAGGCCTTCAGGCCGAGCTCGGCCATCATGGCCACGTCCTGCTCGAACCGCCGGTAGTGATCGGCAGCGGGTTCACCGCAGTCGCCGCCGACGACCTTGCCGGGTACCCGGCAGAAGGTGTCCCAGATGGAGTCGGTGCGGCCGTCGACGGCCGTGGCACCCTCCACCTGGAACGCCGCGGTCGCAGCGCCCCACAGAAAACCCTGCGGGAAAACAATGTTCTCCATTTTCACCCCTTGACGGCGCCCTGCATCACACCGGCGACGATCTGCCGCCCGAGCACGAGGAAGACGATGAGCACCGGAACCGTCGCGAGCGTGGTCCCGGCGAGGACGAGCGAGTAGTCGACGTAGTAGCCGCTCTGCAGCTTCTCCAGTGCGACCTGGAGCGTCGGGTTGTCGGCGTTGAGCACGACGAGCGGCCAGAGGAAGTCGTTCCACGACTGCATGAACGTGAACACGCCCAGCATCGCGGCGGCCGGCCGGGCCGCGGGCAGTGCGACGTGCCAGAACGTGCGCCACAGGCTGCAGCCGTCCATCCGCGCCGCCTCGACGAGCTCGTCGGGGATGGCGTCGAGGAGGAACTGCCGCATCCAGAACACGCCGAACGCGGTGACCAGGTTCGGCACGATCACGGCCTCCAGCTCACCGGCCCAGCCGAACTCGGCCATCGCCATGTAGAGCGGGATGATGCCGAGCTGGGTCGGCACTGCCAACGTTGCCACCACGAACAGGAACAGCACGCCCCGGCCGCGGAACCGCAGCTTGGCGAACGCGAAACCGGCGAGCGTCGACAGCAGCACCACCGACAGCGTCACGGTCCCGGACACGATGAAGCTGTTGGCCAGCGCCTTCCAGAACGGGACCGTGTCGAACACCCGCACGGCGTTGGACCAGAAGTTCCCGCCGGGCACCAGCGTGAAGTCACCGGTCAGCACCGAGTTGTCGCGGCTCGCGACGAGGAACGACCAGTAGAACGGGAACGCGGAGCCGAGCACGAACGCGGCGAGGATGCCGTAGATCGCGAAGGACGGTCGCTTCGTCATTTGACGGCCCTCCTGGTGAGGAAGAAGTTGAGGACCGCGACACCGATCACGACCAGGAACAGCACCCACGCGATGGCGGAGGCGTAGCCGAGGTCGAGCCCCTGGAAGGCCGACTGGTAGAGGTAGAGCACGACGGTCTGGTACTGGTGCTCCGAACCGCCGCCGCTGCCGCCGGAGGGCTCGAACAGCTTCGGCTCGGTGAAGATCTGCAGGCCACCGATCGTCGAGGTGACGATCACGAAGATCAGCGTGGGCTTCAGCATCGGGAGCGTGATGCTGAAGAACCGCCGCAACGCGCTCGCGCCGTCCACCAGTGCCGCCTCGTACACGTCGCGCGGGATCGCCTGCATCGCGGCGAGGATGATCAGCGCGTTGTAGCCGGTCCACCGCCAGTTGACCATCGAGGCGATCGCGACGTGGCTGCCGAAGGTGCTGGCCTGCCAGTCGATCGGGCTGATGCCCAGCAGGCCGAGCACGTCGTTCACCAGGCCGTACTGCGGGCCGAACAGGTTGCCGAAGATGATCGTCAGCGCCACGAGGCTCGCCACGTAGGGCAGCAGCACGCCCATCCGCCAGCCGGTGCGGGCGCGCAGGTTGGCGTTGAGCAGCGCGGCGATCACCACCGCGACGACGATCTGCGGGACGCTCGAGAGCAGGAAGATGCTGAACGTGTTGAACAGCGCGTTCCAGAACTGGTCGTCCTCGAACAGCGTCCGGTAGTTCTCCAGGCCGATGAACAGCGGCTCGTCGGCGCCCACCTCCCAGTCGAACAGGGAGACGTAGGCGGTGTAGAGCAGCGGGAACAGCCCGATGGCGCCGAAGAGCACGAAGAACGGTGCTACGAACAGGTAGGGCGAGACCTTGGCGTCCAGGTTGGACAGCCGGTACCGCCGCGGAGGCCGCGGGCCAGCCTCCTGCGCTGGCCCGCGGTCCACCTCGGAGAGAGTGGCGGTCACTACTTGGCCGCCTTCTGAGCGCCTTCGACGGCGGCCTTCCAGGCCTCCTCGGCGTTCTTGCCCTGCTCGACCGACTGCAGCGCCGGGCTGAACACGGTCTCCTGGATCTGACCGTCGGCCGGGCCCTTGTACTGCGCGGCCTTGATCTTCTTGGCCTGGGTCGCGAACAGCGCGCCGGCCTTCACGTCACCGAAGTAGGCGTTGGTCTGCTCCAGCAGCTCCGGCGCGTCGAGCGCCTTGACCTGGCTGGGGAAGGTGCCCTTGGCCTTGAACGCCTTGATCTGCTGCTCCGGCGCGGTCAGCCACGCGGCGAGCTCGGCGGCCTTCTTGGCGTTCTTGCTCTGCTTCGGCACGGTCAGGTACGAACCGCCCCAGTTGCCGCCACCGTTCGGGAACGCGTCGGTGACCGCCCACTTGCCCTTGTTCTCCGGACCGGCCTGGGTCTCGACGACGCCGAGCATCCACGACGGGCAGGTCTTGGTGGCGAACTTGCCGAGCTTGAAGCCGGTGTTCCACTCGGGGCTGAACGCCCCGAGCCGCGCCGACTGCCCCTTCGCGACGGCAGCGGTCACCGTCGTCCAGTCCTTCTTGATGTCGGCGTTGGTGTCCACGACGAGCTTGTCGGACTTGTCGTAGTAGCCGGTCTCGAGCTGGTTGTGCATGGCGTTGTAGACCTGGGCCGCGCTGTCGAACCACGCGACGCCCGGGACCTTCGCGATGAAGGTGTCACCGGCGGCGAAGTAGCTGTCCCACGTGGCGAAGAGCGCCTTGACGCCCTCGGGGTCGGACGGCAGACCGGCCTGCTCGAACAGGTCCTTGCGGTAGCACATGGCCAGCGGACCGATGTCGGTCCCGTAGCCCATGAGCTTGCCGTCCTTGGTGGTGATCGCCTCGGTCTTCCACTTCAGCCAGCGGTCGTCCTCGATCTTCGGGCCGATCTCCTTGAGATCGTTGAACTGCCCGGCCTTCGACATGAACTGGCTCAGGTAGCCCTCTTCGACGCCCTCGATGTCCGCGAGGCCAGACCCGGCACCCAGCTTGGTGAACAGGTTCTGGTGGTGCGGCTGACCCTGACCGGTCTTACGCTGCGTGATCTTGACGTCCGGGTGGGCTGCTTCGTACTCCTTGAACAGCTCCTCGTACCCGAACTCGTTGAACGTGGCGATCGTCAGCTCGGTCTTGCCGTCTGCGGACTGAGTGGCGCCGCCGGAACCGCAGGCGGTTGTGGCGGCGGCGGACACGGCGGCACAGATCAGCACGCTGACCCAACGGTGTCGCACGGGAGAACTCCTCTGGTCTCGGCGGGCGGATTCTGGGAGCGCTCCCAGGTGCCGAGGAGTGTCGTACTGGTGTCGAGAGTGTGTCAAGACACACTCCGGCCCGGATCAGGCAGTTCCGGCCCTGTGGAGGGGGATGACCTCGGGGTTCGGGGTGCAGGTCACAATCGGGAAAACTGGGAGCGTTCCCGGAAAGATGTCGTTTGGGTTAACGCTCCGTGCGGGTACAGGTACGGACCGCTTCAACCGGCCCGCGACCGGTTGGCCCAGCAGGGGTTGCGGCGGGTGGTGCAGGCGGCGTGGGCCGGGGTGGAACGGGGTCGCTCGAATGCGCGGCGTGCCGTCCGGTCCGCGAACGTCCGGTGCGCGCTCACGGCTCGGACCGCGCCGCCGCTCGCGTCAGGCGCTCACGGCTCAGGCCGCGCCGCTGTTCGCGTCAGGCGCTCGCGCCGGCCGTGACTCCTCAGCCGCCCCTGCGGCCCGTCGGCCTACGCGCTCGCCCGCCGCACCAGCGACGTCGGCAGCAACAGCGACGGCGGCAACCCCGCCTCCCCGGCCAGCTCCCCGAGCAACCGCCACGTCAGCGTCCGTCCCAGCTGCTCCACGTCCTGCCGCACCGTCGTGAGCGGCGGGGTGGCCGTGGACGCCAGCAGCGAGTCGTCGAACCCCACCACGGCCACGTCCTGCGGCACCCGGCGGCCACGCGCGTGCAGCACCCGCAACGCGCCCACCGCGATGATGTCCGCCGCCACGAACACCGCGTCGAGGTCCGGTGCGCGGTCGAGCAGGTCAGCCATGGCGGTCGCGCCGCTCTCCGGCGTGAAGTCCGCCTCCGCCACCAGGTCCGCGGGCAGCCGCGCCTCGCCCAGCCCGCGGCGCCACCCGCTCAGGCGGTCCTGGCCGGCCGCCATGTCGCGGGGGCCGGTGACCGTCGCGATGCGGCCGCGCCCGAGCGACACCAGGTGGCGGGCGGCCTCCAGGCCGCCGGTGAAGTTGTCCGAGTCGACGAACGGGACGCCCGCCGAGCCGAGGGGGCGGCCACCGACGACCACGGGCAGGCCCAGCTCGTGCAGGCGGTGGGGGAGCGGGTCGTCGCCGTGCAGGCTCACCAGCAGCGCGCCGTCGACGTGGCCGCCCGCGAGGTAGGTGACGAGGTCGTCGTGGTCCTGCGGGCGGCTCAGCATCAGCAACAGCTGGACGTGGCGGCCGGCGAGCTCGGCGTGCACACCCCGCAGGACGCCCGCGAAGAACGGGTCGCCGAGCACGCGGCTGCCCTGTTCGGAGACGATCAGCGCGATGGCGTTGGCCCGGTTGCCCGCGAGGGTCCGCGCAGCCTGGTTCGGGCTGTAGCGCAGGCGGGTGATCGCGTCGTGCACGGCGTCGCGGGACTTCGCCGACACGTACGGCTCGTCGTTGATCACGCGGGAGACCGTCGACTTGGACACCCCTGCCAGTCGCGCGACCTCCTCGATGCGCGGGCCCGGTCGGCGCTGCCGGTCGATCTCCGTCATGCGCTCATCGTAGGAGTGGGCACGTGCCAGTTCGAAAACGGGCGAAACACCCGTGGGAGCGCGTCCCCGGCACGACGTTGTGCCGGGGACGCGGCGGGAGCCGGCCGGAGGCCGGGGTTGGGATCGGCGCGGAACGCCTGGGCGCGCAGAACGCCCCGCACCGAAGCTCGGTCAGGGTTCGGCACCCCACGACAGCGCGCCGCCCGAGTAGCCGGTGACCCGGTCGAAGTCCGACAGCGCGCTGCTGACCCGGTAGCTGTGGTCGTCGCTCTGGTCGAAACCGGACCAGTCGGACTTCGCCACCCGCACCTGGATCTCACCGGTGCCCGCACCGGCGGCGAGGCTCCCGGACGTGAACGACACCTCGACGTAGGCGTCCGCACCGGGCCGGGCCGTCGTCAGCTTCACCACGCGCAGGGTGACGTTGGCGCACCCGATCTGCGCCCAGTCGCACCACACCTGGTAGCCGGCTGCCGCCGAGTCGCCCGTGAACCAGTACCGCGCGGTCGTCGTGCCCAGGCCCACGGCGGTCGTGCCGCGGTTCGTCAGCTGCAGCGCGGCGGTGATCTGGTTGGAACGGGCGGCGCTCGAACCCTTGTGCTGCACGGTCAGCGTGCTGCGAACACCGGGCAACGTCCTGGTGCTCACCGGCGTGCTCGCCGCGGAGACGTTGCCCGCCGCGTCCCTGGCCCGCACCGCGAACGAGTACGCCGTGTCCGGCGTGAGGCCGGTGAGCAGCAGGCTCGTCGTGCTGCTCGACCCCACGACCGTCGTGCCGTCGAGCACCTCGTAGCCGGTGACGCCGACGTTGTCGGTCGAGGCGGTCCAGCCCAGCGTCACGCTGGAGCTGCCGGCACCGGACGCGGTCAGTCCACCCGGGACGGACGGCGCCTCGCTGTCCTCGACACCGCCGCCGCCGGGCTCCTGGCCCCACACGATCCGGCCGTCCTGGCGCAGCACGAGCCGGTCGGTCTGCGCGACCGTGTTGCCGCTGCCGAGGCCGACGTGGGACCAGTCGTTCGCCGGGTCCCACGTGCCGGCGCTGGTGATCCGGAACTGGACCTCCTTGCGGAACGCGGACTGCCCGGCCGGTGCCACACCGGTGCACGCGATCTCCACGTAGTACACCGCGCCCCGGTACTGCGCGGGCGGGCTCGCGGCACCGCACTGGTTGTAGTTCGTGGTGACGCTGATCTGGCTCGGCGTCGTGGCGCCGTCGAGCGTGAAGTAGTAGCGCAGCGAGCCGTTGAACGTCCTGGCCGGCCACGCGGTCTTGTTCAGGATGAACGCCTTGACCTCGGTGAACTGGGTCGCGGCCTGGTTCACCGACGCCTGCACGGTCAGCTCGGGGCCGTCGGGCGCCTCGGTCACCGGGAAGTTCGCCAGCGGGGTGCCGCCGTACTCCTGGTACAGCCGGGCCAGCGCCCCGGTGAAGCCCGCGTTGTAGTCGAGCGCGACCTCGTTCATCACGTAGTCGCTGCGGCTGTCGGTGTAGGCGTCGTTGTTCGTGCTGGGCCCGCCGACCAGCGCGCCGTAGAGCACGTGCCGGCTGACGGCCGGCTCCTGGATGGTGTCGGCCCACGACCCGTGCGCGGTGCGGTGGTGCGGGTTGCGCGGCGGATTGGTGCCGAAGCCGACGACGTAGCTCGCGTTGCGCGGGTTGTCGCCCAAGGCGTAGTTCACCTGCCGCACGCCGAAGTCGTGGTAGGTCTTGGCGCGCGTGCTGTCGCGAGTGGACAGCCAGTCCGAGTAGACCAGGGCGGCGAACGCCGTGTTGGCGGCGTAGCGCAGCGAACCCCAGCTGTCGAGCACCGCCTGGCCGCCGGGGGAGTAGCGCACCCGGTTGCCGTTGTAGCCGGTGGTCCAGAAGTCCAGCCACCGGTTGGCGTCGGTGACGTAGACCTGCTCGCCGGTCAGCTTCGCCATCAGCACGTACGCGCCGTAGGACTTGTCGTCCCACGCGATCGTCCACTTGTAGGAGCGCTCGGTGCTCTGCTGCTCCGTGCTGAGCTTCAGGTACTCGGTCTTCGCCTTGGCCAGGTAGCTCGCGTCACCGGTCGCGCGGTGCAGCCAGATCGCACCCCACACCAGCTCGTCCTGGTAGCCGCTCCACGAGTTGTAGAAGCTCGCCGCGTCCGTGATGCAGGAGCTGTACTTGCCGCGGTAGGTGTCGGCGAACGAGTACAGCTGCTTGGCGTGCGTCAGCAGGGTCGCCGCGTAGGCCGGGTCGGTGTCCTTGAAGACCATCGACGCCGACGCCGTGGCCGCCGCGTACTCGCCGGCCAGGTCGGAGCCGGGGCAGGAGGCGTCGACCTTGTAGGAGGGCCGTGCCATCGGCATGACCTCGGCCGAGCCCCACCACGCGTGGTCGGGGTTGCCCGCGCCGACCTGGCCGTAGACGACGTTGGGCGACGGGTGCGCCTTGATGATCCAGTCGGTGCCCCAGCGGAGGTTCGACATCAGGTGCTGCAGCTGGCCGGAGCTCGCGTAGGCGGCGCGGTTCTCCACGGCGCCCCAGGCGAGCATCGACATGCTGAACGCGAACGGCAGCCCGAACTTCACGTGGTCGCCCGCGTCGTAGAAGCCACCGGACAGGTCGAGGCCCACGTCGGAGCCGTCGCGCAGCGCCGAGTCCGCGCGCCAGCTCACCCGGTTGTCCTGCGGCAGCTTGCCCGACCGCTGGGCGTCGTAGAACCAGACCGACTTCTGCAGCGCCTCGGCGTAGTTGAACGCGGGGGCGGCCGTCGCGCCCGGCACCAGCGGACCGGTCAGCGCCACGAGCAGGGCGACGAGCGCGGCTGTCGCAGCTCTCGACATGCGACCGTGCATGTGAGCCTCCGTTGGCAGGGGGAGAGATTCTGGGAGCGCTCCCAGGTCCGGGACTGTAACGGTCACGAAACCGCTCCGACAGACCTCCGGTGCTGATTTCTTCACACATTCGGCCGTTTGCCGCAACTTTCGCTTAACGCCCGCGTGCTCATTTCGATCATGATTGCCGAGGCTGTCCCTGAAATGGCTCAGTGGCAACGAAAAACCGGCGACCAAGCGTGACCGGAACTCGTCGCCGCAGCTCTGCCGCTGCTCGCATCGCGTGAACGAACGGCATTTCGCCGATCACGTGAAGTGCAATGTGAGGTTCGCTTTCGTATCGACCACAGTTCGACAGGTCTTCCCGACCGGCGGTTGGCGTGGTTACAGTCCGGCCACCGACTGGGAGCGCTCCCAGTCCATGATCCAGGGGTCGAACAGGGCGCGGATCGCCACGGTGCGGCGTCGTGGCGGGCTGCGACGGCCCCTTTCGAGCACTCCCTCCGAGCGTGCGGTTCGGAGGGGGTGCTCCTGGACCGCGCCGCCGAGCCCGGGAGGTGTGCCATGAGCGGATTCCGCGATCGGCTGCAGGCGATCCGCCGTGGAGGTGCGGCGCTGGCGGCGGCACTCGTGGCGGTGGCCGGCACGGCGGGGCTGGCGGCGGTCACCCCCGCGGCGGCGGCACCCGGCTGCGAGGTCGACTACACCGTCCCCAGCCAGTGGTCCGGCGGCTTCACCGCGAACGTGGCGATCACGAACGTCGGCGACCGGGTCGACGGCTGGCGGCTGACCTGGACGTGGCCGTCCGGGCAGCAGGTGAGCCAGGCCTGGAACGCGACCGTCACCTCGACGGGCAGCCAGGTCACGGCCGTGAACGCGGGCTACAACGCGGTGATCGAGCCGAACGCCAAGGTGTCCTTCGGGTTCAACGCCAGCTCGTCCGGGGCGAACACCCCGCCCGCGTCGTTCGCGCTCAACGGCGTCACCTGCACCGGCGCCCCCGTCACCACGACGACCACGACCACGACGACGACCACCGGGAACCCCGTGCCCGGCGACGCGATGGCCCAGGTGGCCGCGATGCAGCCGGGCTGGAACCTCGGCAACACGCTCGACTCGACCGGCGCCGACGAGACGTCGTGGGGCAACCCGCGGGTCACGGAGGCGTTGCTGGACAACGTGAAGGCGCAGGGCTTCAAGAGCATCCGCATCCCGGTGACGTGGGGCCAGCACCTGGGCGCGGCGCCGGGGTACACCATCGAGGCCGCGTACCTGGCCCGCGTCAAGGAGGTCGTCGGCTGGGCGCTGGCCGACGGCTTCCACGTGCTGATCAACATCCACCACGACTCGTGGCAGTGGATCAACACCATGCCCGCGGACCGCACCGGGGTGCTGGCGAAGTACAACGCGATCTGGACGCAGCTCGCGACCGCGTTCAGGGACTCCCCGGCGCGGCTGGTGTTCGAGAGCGTGAACGAGCCGCAGTTCACCGGCAGCTCCGGTGACGCGCAGAACGCCCAGCTGCTGCACGAGCTGAACGCCTCGTTCCGCGACATCGTCCGGCGCTCCGGCGGCGGCAACACCGCCCGCCTGCTCGTCCTGCCCACCCTGCACACCTCGTCCGAGCAGGCCCGGCTCGACGAGCTGACCGCGTCGCTGACGACCTTCAACGACCCCAACATCGCCGCGACCGTGCACTACTACGGCTACTGGCCGTTCAGCGTGAACGTCGCCGGCGGCACGCACTTCGACGCCACCGCCCAGAAAGACCTGACGGACTCGTTCGACCGCGTCCACAGCACGTTCATCGCACGCGGCATCCCGGTGATCCTCGGCGAGTACGGCCTGCTCGGCTTCGACCGCCACATCGGCACGATCGAACAGGGCGAGAAGCTCAAGTTCTTCGAGTACTTCGGCCACTACGCCCGTGCCAAGAAGATCACCACCATGCTCTGGGACAACGGCCAGCACCTCGGCCGCACGTCGTTCCAGTGGAGCGACCCCGAGCTGGTCGCGCAGATCAAGTCGAGCTGGACCACGCGGTCCGGCACGGCGTCGACGGACCAGGTGTTCAGCGCGAAGTCGAGTGCGATCAGCGCCAAGACGATCACGTTGAACCTCAACGGGACCACGTTCAGCGGCCTGCGCCAGGGCACCACCGAGCTGGTGCGCGGCACCGACTACACCGTCTCCGGCGACCAGCTCACCCTGACCGCGTCCGCGCTGACCCGGCTGAGCGGCTCCCGCGCCTACGGCACCAACGCGACGATCACCGCGCACTTCTCCCAGGGCGTGCCGTGGCGGATCAACCTGATCACCTACGACCCGCCGGTGCTGCGGAACGCGACCGGCACGACCGCCGCGTTCGCCGTCCCGACCGGGTTCCGCGGCGACCTGCTCGCCACCATGGAGGCCAAGTACGACGACGGCTCGAACGCGGGCCCGCACAACTGGACCTCCTTCAAGGAGTTCGACCGGACGTTCGCGCCGGACTACACCGCGGGCACCACCACGTTCACGCCGGAGTTCTTCGCCGAGGTCACCGACAACCGCCGCGTCACGCTGACGTTCCACTACTGGAGCGGCGCGAAGGTGACCTACCACGTGACGAAGTCCGGCAGCGCGGTCACCGGCACTGCCGCGTGACCCCGGCCGCCCGGGCCGCGCGGCGCGACAACGCGGCGAACGCGTCGCGCAGCTCGGGCGGGCCGACCACCTCGACCTCGGTGTCGAACCGCAGCAGCCGCGCGGCGAGGGCGGCCCACGACCAGGACCCGGTGACCAGCCGGGTCCGGCCGTCGCCGAGCTCCTCCGCGGTGTCGTCCCCGGCGAACGGCGCGACCTCGGCGACCGGCAGGTCCAGCACGACCTCGCCGCGGCACGGCCAGCCGGGCGCGTCCGACCCCTTGAACCGCGCCGACAGGAACGCGCCGACGTCACCGCCGGGCACCTCCCGCGGTGTGAACCGCGGCCCGTTCGGCACCCGCAGCACCATCCGGTCGGCCCGGTAGGTCCGCCAGTCCTCCCGCTCCGCGCTCCACCCGACGACGTACCACCGCCCCGCCCGGCTCACCAGGTGGTGCGGCTGCACCCGCCGCGGCGGCCCGCCGGCGTCCGGACGGCCCGGTGCGCGGTAGTCGAACCGCAGCTCCTCCCGCGCCCTGACCGCACTGCTCACGGCGAGCAGCACCCCGATGTCCACCTGCGGTCCGGCGCCGGCCGTCCCGACCTCCAGCACGTCGACCCGCCGCCGCAACCGGGACGGCAGCACCTGCCGCACCGTGACCAGCGCCCGTGCCGCGGCCTCCTCGATGCCCGCACCCGTCCCGACCGCGATCCGCAGCGCCACGGCCAGCGCGACCGCCTGCTCCTCGTCGAACAGCAACGGCGGCACCTCGCTGCCCGCCTCCAGCCGGTACCCGCCGTCGGGTCCCTTGACCGCGTGCACGAGGTACCCCAGCTCCCTCAACCGGTCGACGTCACGCCGCACGGTCCGTTCGCTGACGCCCAACCGGCCGGCGAGCAACCCGCCCGGCCAGTCGCGGCGGACCTGCAGCAGCGACAGCAACGACAGCAGGCGCGCGGACGTCGTCGTCGAGGGGGAAGTCGGCATGAATCCACTCTCGCACAAGTAGCGGACGTTCCCTGTCCGCTACTACCGGCATTGTCGTCCTCAACGCCGGAGACCTCCGGCACGGAACCACTCGCACAGGGGACGTCGATGTCGCTCAACGCAGTCACCCACCTGAACTTCCGCGGCCAGGCGCGGGAGGCCCTGGAGTTCTACGCCTCCGTGTTCGGCGGCAAGGCCACCATCGCCACCTACGGCGACTTCGGCATGCCCGCCGACCTGCCCGGCGCGGACAGGGTGGTGTTCGGCCAGGTGGTCGCGGACAACGGCTTCCGCGTCATGGCCTACGACGTGCCCGGTGCGGACGAGCCGGTGTCCGGCGCGGGCACGACCCGACGTGAGAACGGCACCACGATCACCACCGAGCCGTTCTTCCTGTCGGTGCGCGGCGAGACCGTCGAGGAGGTCCGCGGCCACTGGGACGCGCTGGCCGACGGCGCCACCGTGGTGGAGGAGTTCGGGCCCGCGCAGTGGGCGCCGGCGTTCGGGATGCTGACCGACCGGTTCGGCGTCACCTGGATCGTGGACGTCGCAGCCACCTACTGACCGCCCCGCATCTGCAAGTACCACCAACCCATGATCAAACCGCCGCTGACCACACCCAACCTGTTCGCCGTCCGTCGAACCACGTGTGCGGGACGGCGAGTTGGTGGTGGAAAAGTGCTTGTTGACGTTGAGTTGGTGGTACTTGCAGACGCCGGTGAGCGGTCTCCGGCGAGAACCGTGCGGCTAGGCGCGGGGGACGGGGGTCACTTCTCCTCGGACTGCTCCTTGCCGCTGCCGCGCAGCGAACCGGGGTGCGCCTTGACCGACGGGTCGTTGCGCGTCTTGACCAGGCTGGCCACGGTGACGACCACCAGGATCGAGATGATCACGCCCAGGCTGAGCGGAGTGGGCACCTCGGGCACGCGCGGGTCGATGTCGACGTGCGCCCAGTGCAGGATCAGCTTCACGCCGATGAACGCGAGGATGATCGCGAGACCGGCCGACAGGTACACCAGGCGGTCGAGCAGGCCCTTGACGAGGAAGAACAACGCGCGCAGGCCGAGCAGTGCGAACGCGTTGGCGGTGAAGACGATGTAGGGCTCCTCGGTCACGCCGAACACCGCGGGGATGGAGTCGAGCGCGAACAGCAGGTCCACGCCACCGATCGCGACCAGCACGACGAACAGGGGAGTGGCCATCCTGCGGCCGTCGACGCGGGTGAAGATCTTGCCGCCCACGTAGTCGTCGGTGACCGGCAGCAGCTTGCGGGCCGTGGTGACGACGACGTTGTTCTCGACGTCGGGGTCCTCGTTGCGGTGCCGGAACAGCTGGATCGCCGTGTAGATCAGCAGCAGGCCGAACAGCAGGAACATGAACGAGAACAGCGAGAGCAGCGTGGCGCCGACCGCGATGAAGATGCCGCGCATGATCAACGCCAGCACGATGCCGAACGTCAGCACCTTGTGCTGGTGCTCCTCGGGCACCAGGAACGTGGTCATGATGATCACGAACACGAAGAGGTTGTCGACCGACAGGCTCTTCTCGACGATGTAGCCGGCGAAGTACTCCGTGCCGGGGCCACCGCCGTGCGTGAGCATGAACCAGACGCCGAAGCCGACCGCGACCAGGATGTAGAACACCGACCACAGGCTGGCCTCGCGGAACCCGACCTTGTGCGGGCGGGCGGCGGCGAGCACGAGGTCGACCGCCAGCAGGACGACGATCACCCCGATCGTGACCGCCCACGTCAGTCCGCTGATCTCAAGCACAGGTGCCCTCTCCTCTGGTGGTCGATTTGTCTGAATTGGACGTTACCGGATCGTGCGTATCCTCGGCTGGTGGACTTGGTGAACGTGCTCACGAACAGGGTCGTCGTGCTCGACGGCGGGCTGTCGACCGCGCTGGAGCAGGCCGGTCACGACCTGTCCGACGAGCTCTGGACGGCCCGCCTGCTGCTCTCCGACCCCGACGCGGTCAGGGCGGCGCACGCCGGCTACCTCCGCGCGGGCGCGGACGTCGTGATCACCTCCAGCTACCAGGCCTCGTTCGAGGGGTTCGCCCGCCGCAGTCTGACCGATGAGCAGACCGTCGGCTTGATGAAGGCCAGCGTGTCGATCGCCCGGTCCGCCGCGTCCGAAGTGGACGGCCCCCGCTGGGTCGCCGCGTCGGTGGGCCCGTACGGCGCGGTGCTGGCCGACGGCTCGGAGTACCGCGGCCGCTACGGCAGGACCACCGACGAGCTGGAACGGTTCCACCGCCGCCGCATCGAGGTGCTCGCCGACGCCGGACCCGACCTGCTCGCGGTCGAGACGATCCCGGACGCGCAGGAGGCGGAGGCGGTCCTGCGGGTGGTTGCGGGCAGCGGCGTGCCGGCGTGGCTGTCCTACAGCGTGCGCGACGGGAAGACGTGCGCGGGCCAGTCGCTGGAGGAAGCGTTCGGCCTGGTCAAGGGCATCGACGAGGTCGTGGCCGTGGGCCTCAACTGCTCAGCGCCCGAGGAGGTCGCCGGAGCCGTCGCCACCGCCCGCGCGGTGACCGGGCTGCCGGTCGTGGTCTACCCGAACACCGGCGAGCAGTGGAACGCCGCCGCACGCGCGTGGTCCGGCGGCGTGGAGTCGTTCGCGGTGACGGAGTGGGCCGAACGGGGCGCACGCCTCATCGGCGGCTGCTGCCGCGTCGGCCCGGCGGGCATCGCCGAGATCGCCCGCGCTCTCCGCTGAAACCGCCTCGACGGGCATGGGCGGTCGTGTAGGGAAAATGTAGACCTGCTCGGAAAGCTGATGAGCGTTGTGCGAGCAAATCAGTGAAGTGACCTTCGGTATCTGGTTGCGGGAAACGGAATGGCAATGCGTTCTCCTGTTGTCTCATTCTGTTGCCCGCGGTGACACGAACACCAGAGATGGGATGGTTCAGCCGTCATGCAGAAGGACCAACGAAAAGGCCTGCTCCGCAGGACGTGGCGCATCACGGGCGGGACCGCGAAATCTTCGCCGCGGTTCGTCCAGCGGGTTTTCTCCCTCCTCGTGATCGCGCTGCTGGCCGCCGCGACCCCCGCCGCGGTCCCCGCCGCCGCGGCCGGTGAGCTTCCCGGCGGGCGGGCCAACTTCGTGGTGTCAACCGGAAGCCTCACCACCGGCTCGACCGCCAACTGGTTCCGGCTGGGCACCTACGCGTTCGACGCGGCCACCGGGAAGGTGTCAGCGAGCATGTACGTGTGGGAGCAGACGAAGCCCACTCAGCGGACCGGTATCGGGGTCACACCGGACTCGTCGTGCTCGTCCACCGATCCGAAGGCGACCGACAAGGTCCGCCCGTGCGAGATCATGACGGCGGGTGGGTTCACCGGCGCTCCCAACGACGTCCGGCAGGGCACCTACGTGCTGGGCACCCAAGATGGCAAGCAGACCGTCACGATCACCTGGTCGCCGACCTGGACGGACAAGTGGTCAGTGGACACCCAGCAGGCGCTGGCGCGGTTGAACTTCGTGAGTTCCACGCGGGTCAACAGCGGTTATGGCTACGGCAGCAACGCGGCGCTGACCGACCGTCGTGCGATGTCGAGCGTGCAATCGCACCAGGGTGGTCTCCGTTATGTCGGAAAGGGCTGGACGGCTGGTACGGCGAGCGATGTGACCAGTTCGTTCGCGGTCGGCTCCTTCACCGCCTGCACGACGGTGACCTGGTGCCTGACCTATTTTCAGCCTTCGTCGACGAAGGTGTGCCAGGCGGCCGGTGGCTGCCCGCATTACGGCGGCGGCACCCCGGCGAACGTCAGCTCCCTGCAGTACTACCTCGGCCGGGTGAACTCAGGCGACCGCCGCGACGCGCTGTGGCACTGGTGCACTTGCCTGGCGATGGAACGCGACGAGCCGTGCTACACCGGTAATTCGCACGTGAAGCCGTTGTTGCAGATCCTCGACGACAGCGGCACGTTCCGCGGCTGGGTGGGCGTCGAGGGCTCCTTCTCGACCAACGGCGTGCGCAACAGCGACATGCTCGCCGTCTTCGTCCAAGCCGACTGGGTCGCTTGACCGGTGCCCGGGGGGTCTCGGACGAGTGCCCCGGCCGCAGCGGCCGGGGCACTCGGTCATCCGTTCGTCACGGGCAGTTCGTGCTGCGCGCGAGGTCGCGCGTGCCCCAGTAGGTCGGGTTGCCGTCCCGGAACGTCACCCGCTGCACGGAGCCGTTGAGCTTCTGCTCGTAGTGCAGGTGCGGGCCGGTGGAGCCACCGGTGTTGCCGACCCGGCCGATCATCGTCTTCTCGGACACCGACTGGCCGACGGACACGTCCTGCGAGCTGAGGTGCGCGTACAGGGTCTGCCAGCCGCCCGCGTGGTCGATCACGATGTAGCGCCCGTAGGAGGTGCTGCCCAGGTTCGCGACCTTCGACACCGTGCCCGGCGCGGACGAGTAGACCTTGTAGCCGTTGTCCTCGGGGTAGTGGTTGAAGTCGACGGCGTTGGCCGGGCTGTGGCCGGAGCGGGTGCTCGCCGCCCAGGTCTCCCCGCAGGGGAACGGCAGCCAGAAGCGGCCGGTCGTGCCGGGGTTGAACTGGTGCGAGGCGTTGTTGTTCTTCAGCGTCGAGTTCAGGTTGGTCTTCGCGCCGGACGCGAAGTCCTGGGTGGCGCCGGCGTAGCCGGAGTTGAAGTACACCCGGACCGTGCCGCCGGTGCGGTTCCACACCGACGCGGCGTTGTTCTTGACGCACAGCCCCTGCCCGGCGCCCGCGCTCTTGAAGTCGTAGCAGGAGGGCTGGGTGGAGCCGTAGTCGGAGATCGACCCCGCGAAGTCGGAGACCGAGCCCGCGTGGTCGCTGTTGTAGAAGTAGCAGAACTCGCCGCTGTCGCAGACGCCGTCCCTGGCCGCCGCGGCCGCCGGGGTCACCGTCAACGCGGTGAGGCCCGCGGCGGCGAGCACCGCGGCAGCCGCGGCGAGGGCCATTCGTGTCCATGTCCGTGGTCTGGGCATGTGCTTCCTCACTGGTGCGGGGTTTCTCGAGCGGTCAGGCGGCGCGGAGGTACTGCTCCCACGTCACCTTCGTCACCTGGGGCCCGTCGTCCTGGCCGTTGCCGGCCAGCCCGTCGCGCCCGAGGTAGTACTGGCCGACCTGTTTCTGCGCGGGTGTCGACAGGTCGGTGTCGTTCACCGCGATGCCGTGGACGTGCAGCGGCCAGTTGCCCTGGCTCGGTCGCCGCAGCCACGCCGCGAACCCCACCCGCCGCAACGCCGTCACGAGCGCGGTGCGCTGCGCCGAGGTCAACGCCTCGGCGTCCAGGTCGACGGCGCCACCGCCGTCGTGCGTGCCGGCGGAGGTGGGGTCCTCGCCGGGGGAGTAGGAGCCCTGTTCCACGACGAGCGGGACTCCGCAGAGCCGCTGCGCCTCCCGCAGCATCGCGACCGTGCGCGCGTTGAACGGGAAGCCCTGGAACGTGGTGCGCGCGCCCGGCGTGAGGGTGCGGGTGAGGGTGAACCGCCCGTTGGCGAGCGCGGTGAGCGATGCCCGGCCGGGAAACCCGTTGGCGGCGGCGCCCGCGTACCCGAGCGACTCCTGCCACCGCCCGTAGGCGGTGCGGGTGACCGTGCCGAAGTGCCCGTCGACGTACTGCGCGGCGAGCAGCCCCTCGGCGACGAGCGCCTGCTCGACGAGCCGCACGCTCGCCCCGGCACCCGGCGTGAGCCCGGTGTCGGGCTTGACGGGGTCGCACTGCGCGGCCAGGACCACGAGCTCCATGTCCGCGGTTCCCGCGGCGGCCGCCACCCCGGGGACCAGCACACCCCCTGCGGCGATCCCGCCCAGAACGGCCAGGAACCCACGACGTCCAAGACGATCCGACATGCCGGACATCCTCGGCCAGGCACATATAAAACCGATATATTTTCGACCGGCCCCCGGTTCGATCAAGCCGTTCACCTGGAACGATGCCGGTCGCGCGGGGTTGGCAGACCGCTCGTGCGGGGACAGGAGACGTCTGCGGACTTGTGCACGGCGAACCGACAGCGGCCGTCGGATCGGTGGTGCCAGACCCCGCCCTCACCGGAGCCTTCCGGCCAGATGAACATCCGGCCGCCGAGCCCGGGCAGGGTGCGGTCGGCAAGGCTACCGGCGTGGGTCACTCCCGAAGTCGGTCACGGGGTGTGCGAACCGGGGGCACCCACGCCGTCTGCGACCCGTTCACCTGGGCGGCAGTGCCTCGTCCACCGTGGTCACGGTGCCGGTTCGGGCGATCAGTCGCAGCGCCGCCTCGTGCAGGTCGGAGGTGGCAGAGGCGGTGGCGTCCGCCAGCACCTGCACGGCGTAGTCGCGGTCGTGGGCATCTCGTGCTGTGGCCAGCACGACCAGATCGGTGGAGACGCCGGTGAGCAGCAACGTGTTCACGCCTCGCGTGCGCAGCACCAGGTCCAGCTCCGTGCCGAAGAAAGGGCTGATGCGCCTTTTGACGACCACGGCGTCGCCTTCGGCGGGTTTCACGGCGTCGTGCACTTCGGTCGCCCAGGTACCGATGACCAGCTTTCCCGCGTCCTTCGCTTCGGCGAAGACCGGGGAGTTCGACGGCCATTCCGAGAAGTCGGGGGAGAATCCCACCACCACGTAGATGACCGGGATGTTCTCCGCTCGTGCGCGGGCTATCGCGGTGGCGGCCCGTTCGAGCACGCCCCGGCGGGCGACCTGCTGCTCGTAGCCGTGGGAGGCGTACTGGCCGTCGGGGTGCACGATGTCGTTCAGCAGATCGAGCACGAGAAGTGCCGGTGAACTGGTCATGCCGCCCAACCTATTCGCGTGCCGGGCACCGGCGGGAAATCTGTCGGCGCATCTTGCATGAGCGAACCAGATGGCTGCATGAACGAGTTCTTCTTCCCGGTTCCCGCCTGCCGGTCATAGCTTTCTCGGCGGTTGCAGGACTCGGGGAAGGTGTGTCCATGGAGGCGTTCGGACCGCTTCGGATCGCCGTGGTCGGCAGCGGGCCCCGCGGGCTCGCGGTGCTGGAACGGCTCGTCGCCAGGATGAACGAGCAGGCGCCGGCGGTGCCGGTCACGGTGTACCTGGTGGACGCGGTCGAGGTCGGCTGCGGCCGCATCTGGCAGTCGGGACAGCCCGAGTGGTTCCTCATGAACACCCCCTGCGGTGAGGTGACCATGTTCTCCGGGCCTCCGGACGAGGGGCGTGCGCGGCCGGGTGCGGGGCCGTCGCTCGCCGAGTGGTGGAGTGCGCATGCCCCGGGGTTCGAGGGACGTACGGGCTATGCGCCGAGGGCCTTGCACGGCAAGTACATGCGGTGGGTCACGGACGTGATCGAGGCTTCGCTGCCGCCCACGGTGCGCTTGCACCGGGTGACGGCGGCGGTCGAGGACCTGGAGCCCACGTCGCTCGGGTACCGCCTCGACCTGTCCACCGGCGATCACCTGCTGGTCGACAAGGTCGTGCTGACGACCGGGCACCCGAGGCTCCACCAGGTGGGGATGTTCCGCGAGTTCGAGGAGTTCGCCGCCACACGACCGGACCTGCGCTACTTCGCCGCCGACTCCGCGGTCACGATGCCGCTCGACACCATCCCCGACGGCTCCGCGGTGGGGCTGCTCGGGCTCGGGCTCACCTTCTACGACCTCATGCTCGCCCTGACGGTCGGCAGGGGTGGGCGGTTCGTCGAGGAAGGCGACGGTCTGCGGTACCTGGCCAGCGGCCGGGAACCGCTGCTGGCCGGCGGTTCGCGCAGCGGGATCGCCCTGTCCGCGCGCGGCATCAACCAGAAGCCCGCGACGCTCAAGTTCCGGCCGACGCTCTTCACCACCGAGAACGTCTGTCGCGGCCGGGTGTTCGGCGAGATCGACTTCGGTGCGCACGTGCTGCCGTGGATCCTCGGCGAGATCGAGTACGTCTACTACCTGACCGAGGTGCGCGAAACCCTCGGAGCCGAGGCGGCCGCGGAGTTCACGGCGGCCGTCGTGGCGGCGACCGGCGCGCGACCGCCGGACATCAGGCCGATCGCCCTCGCTCAGGGCCTCGGGCACCTGACGCCGTTCGACTTCGAGGGCCTGGCCCGTCCGTTCGCGGGCCGGACCTTCGCGTCGCGGGCCGAGTTCGAACGTGCGCTGGACGACCACGTCCGCGCCGACATCGAGCACGCCGTGCGCGGCAACTACGCCTCGCCGCTGAAGGCCGCGCTGGACGTGCTGCGCGACACGCGCTGGGTGGTGCGCGAGATCACCGACTTCGGCGGGCTCACGCCGGACACGCACCGCGACTTCCTCACCTGGTTCTCGCCGCGCAGCTCGCTGCTGGCGGCCGGCCCGCCGCTGGTGCGGATCAGGCAGGCGGAAGCGCTGCGCAAGGCCGGAATCCTGAGGTTGGTCGGGCCCGACGCGGAGTTCTCGGTGGACCGCGGGCGGAACGCGTTCGTGCTGTCCTCGCCCGCCGTCGCCGGATCGAGGGTCGAGGTGCGGACGCTGATCGACGCCCGCATCGCCAATCCCAACGTGTACCTGGACAGCTCGCCGCTGACGCGGGCACTCGTGCGCCGCGGAATCTGGAACGGCTTCACCAACGGCAAGGGCGACAACGCGTTCCACACCGGTGGCGTCGCGGTCACGCGCAGCCCGTTCCACCCGCTGGACCGCCACGGCAGGCCCGACACCGATCTCTACGTGCTGGGCGTGCCGGCCGAGCACACCCGCTGGTTCACGTTCGTCGGCAGCGGCAGGCCCGGACCGTGGAACGAGTTCACCAAGGACGCGGACGCGATCGCCCGGCACGCGCTGACCGCCGTCCACGCCATGACATCACCGGTTCCGGCCGGCTGACGAGGAGGAACACCATGACCGACACCCAGCTCCGATCGGTCCGCGTCCTGCGGGACGTCCTGTCCGCCGGTCTCGACGCCGTGCAGTGGACCCGCTGGGAACAACCAGGTCGCGCCGGGGTGGAGATCCACCCGCTGTTCACCACCGGCGATCCCCAGAACGCCACGGCCTTTCTCACGAGGATGGAGCCGGGCGCTCACGGGGACCTGCACGAACACCTCGGCTACGAGCTGATGTTCGTGCTGCAGGGCGAACTCGTCAACGACAACGGCGACCGCTACGGAGTCGGTGACCTGATCGTCGAGGAGCCCGGCAGCGTGCACCAGGTGACCAGCGTCGCCGGCTGCACGGTGCTCGGGGTGCGCACCGCTGCAACCCGGCCGCTGGGCTGACCGGACGCGTGAACCGGTCGGTGCGGACCGGTTCACGCGCTCAGCGGCTCGTCCACGGCTCGCCGGGCGAGCTCGCGGACGAGCCGCACGAACGCCGAGACCGCCGGAGTGCTCCTCGCGGTCTCCCGGACGCCGAGCGCGACCGTCCTCGTCAGCGCCGGCGTCAGCGGGACGACCGCCACCCCGGACATCCCGCCGGGCAGCAACGACATCGGCAGCACCGTCGGTCCGACGCCGGCGGAGACCATGGCGAGCAGTGCGTGCAGGTCGCGGATGCGGTACGCCACAGCGGGTTCTGCGCCCTCCGCCAGCAGGACCGCTCGCAGCAGGGGTTCCACCCCGCCGACCGGTAGCACCAGGGGCTCGCCCGCCAGCTGGCCGGCCCGCACCGCGGTCTGCCCGCAGAGGCGGTGCCCCGCGGGCAGCACCGCGCACAGCTCGTCCCGCCACAACGGGGTCGTGACCAGGTCCGGTTTCGGCAACGTCACCACGCCGACGTCCACGGCGCCGGACCGCAACCACGCCGCGATCTGCTGGTCGGTGCCCTCGCGCAGCACGATCTCCCCTGAGGGGAACCGGGTGCGGAACTCCTCCAGGAGCACGGGCAGCAGTCTGCCGGCGAAGGTCTGGCTGGTGGCGAACCGCACGGTCCCGCGCAGTCCCGTGACGACCGCCGAGGCGGTCAGCCGGATCTGTTCGGCGTGCGTCACGATGGCCCTGGCGTGGACGACCACGTCGCGTCCGGCATCGGTCAGCCGCACGCCCGCGCGACCGCGCAGCACCAGCTCGCACCGGAGGTCCGACTCCAGTCCCGCGATCGCGTGGCTGACGGCGGACTGCGAGACGCCCAACGCCTTGGCGGCCTTGGTGAAGCTGCCTTCGTCGGCGACCGCGACGAAGGCAGCGCACTGGGTGAACCTCACCGCGTGCCCCCGGTGACGGGCAGCGTGGGGCGGCGGTTCGCTTCGTAGGTCTCGATGTCGCCGGCGTGCGTCAGCGTGGCGCCGATCAAGTCGGTGCCGGTGAGCAGCCGCTCCCTGGCACGCGCGTCGACGCTGAACGACTCGGCCAGCGGTCCGCACCGCACCTCGAGCCGTTCCAGGTCGACGGTGACGGGCACCGCGGGATCGGTTTCCACGGCCTGCCACAGCCGCTCGACCACCGCGGCCGGCAGCACGACCGGGAGCAGGCCGTTGAGCAGCGCGTTGCCGCGGAAGATGTCACCGAACCGCGGGGCGATCACCGCACGGAAGCCGTAGTCGAGCAACGCCCACACGGCGTACTCACGTGACGATCCCGTGCCGAAGTCGTTGCCCGCGACCAGGATCGTCGATCCCCGGTGGACGGGCCGGTTGAGCACGAACCCGGGATCCTCCCGCCAGTCGGCGAACAGCGAGTCGGCGTGACCGGTGCGCTCGGAGAGCGTGAGGAAGCGGACGGGGATGATCTGGTCGGTGTCCACGTCGCTGCGCCGCAACGGAACCGCGGTTCCGGTGTGGACGGTGAACTGCTGCACGGGTGCGCTCCTGGAGGCGTGGGAAGGCGGTCAGAGGTCGGCGGGGGCGGCGATCCGGCCGCGCACGGCCGTGGCGGCGGCAACGGGCGGCGACACGATGTGCGTGCGCGATCCCTTGCCCTGCCTGCCCTCGTAGTTGCGGTTGTTGGTGGACGCCGCCCGCTGTCCCGGCCGCAGGCGGTCCTCGTTCAGCGCGGCGCACATCGAACACCCTGCTGCCGCACGGAAGTCCGCGCCGGCCGCGGCGAACACCTCGTCCAGCCCCTCCTCGCAGGCCTGGCGGCGGACCGCGGCCGAGCCGGGCACGATGATCATCTCCACGGAGTCGGCGACGCGCCGTCCCCGCAGCACCTCCGCGGCCGCGCGCAGGTCCTCGATCCGGCTGTTCGTGCACGAGCCGATGAACACCGCGTCCACCGCCACGTCCCGCAACGCCGTGCCCGGCTTGAGATCCATGTACTCCAGCGCCCGCTCGGCCGCTGCCTGCTCCTGTGCGCCGGCGAACTCGTGCGGGTGCGGCACGTGCGCGTCGATCGGCACGCTCTGGCCGGGGTTCGTGCCCCAGGAGACGTGCGGGCGCAGCGAGCTCGCGTCCAGCACGACCTCCTTGTCGAACACCGCGTCGGCGTCGGTGCACAGCGTGCGCCAGTGGGCGACCTCGGCGTCGAAGTCGGCCGGCATGCCGGGACGGAGCCGCAGGTAGTCGAACGTCGTCTGGTCCGGCGCGACCATTCCGGCGCGCGCACCGGCCTCCACCGCCATGTTGCACAACGTCATCCGTCCCTCCATCGACAGCGCCCGCACGGCCTCGCCGCGGAACTCCACGAGGTGGCCCTGTGCCCCGGCCGTGCCGATCCTGGCGATCAGCGCGAGCACCAGGTCCTTCGCCGTGCACCCGAAGGGCAGCTGCCCGGTGACGGTGACGGCCATGTCCCGAGGCCGTGACATCGGCAGCGTCTGCGTGGCCAGCACGTGTTCCACCTGGCTCGTCCCGATGCCGAACGCCAGCGCGCCGAACGCGCCCTGCGTGGTGGTGTGCGAGTCGCAGCACACGATCGTCATGCCCGGCCGGGATAGTCCCAGCTCCGGCCCGATCACGTGCACGATGCCCTGCTGTTCGCTTCCCAGGCGGTGCAACGGGATCCCGAACTCGGCGCAGTTGGCCCGCATGAGCTCGGCCTGCCTGCGCGCGGCGGGGTCGAGAATTCCGCGCGTCAGGGACGTCGTCGGCGTGTTGTGGTCCTCCGTGCCCACGGTCAGGTCGGGGCGGCGCACCGTGCGGCCCGCCGCCCTCAGCCCGTCGAACGCCTGCGGTGTGTTCACCTCGTGCAGCAGGTGGAGGTCGATGTAGAGCAGGTCCTCGCCCGACGAGTCACTGCGCACCACGTGTCCGGCCCAGATCTTCTGCGCCATCGTCGTACCCATGCGATTTCCCCCGCGCATCCGGTGTGTCGATTCACGTCGAGGCAACCACACGACCTTCGCGAGCAGCAAGACAATGCACCGAAGGGGAATCCGGCTCCACCGGCGGACTAGGCGGTGTACCTCGTTTCCACCGGACTCCACCTCCTGCACCTAAGGCAAGACGCGGAGGATCCCGATTCCTCCGGCGGCCGATGACTCGCCCGTCCCCGGTGGCGAAGCTTGTTCTCAGGATCTCCGCCAGAGCAGGGAAGGAACCATGAAGCCGATCCACATCTTCACCGACGAGCAGTACGAGGAGCTCTACCGCGCTCTCGGCGACGTCGACAAGAACCCCTACGACGACTACGAGGCGTTCTCGCAGGCCGTGGCCGACCTGGTGGACAGGGGCGACGTGCCGGCGTTCTTCCTCGAGGTCTGCGCCCGGATCCGAGCGGACCGGGAGAGCGGGACCGTCGACGCGCACGTCCTGCGCAACGTCCCGATCGACGCGGAACTGCCGGACCTCGGCAACGAGGACCCGGTGTCGGTCAAGCACGCCGAGAAGAAGACGTTCATCGGAGAGACGCTGCTGGAGCTGTTCGGCAAGCTCATGGGCAACCCGCTGCTGGCCTACGCCCGAAACCGCGGCGACTTCTTCACCGACGTGGTCGCGTTCGACAAGTACAGCGGAAAGCTCACCGGCTACAGCGACAGCGAGCTCTACTTCCACAACGACCGCACGGCGCACGAGGTCCGCGCCGACTACATCGCGTTGCTCGGCATGCGCTGCCCGGAGGGCGAGCTGATCTACACCGGTTTCATCGACGGCCGGGAGATGCTCGTCCACCTCGGCGACCAGGAGCAGCGACTCCTCCGCGAACCGTTCTACATCACGCCGTTCGACGTGTTCTCCAAGGACAAGAACGCGAGCCTGACCGACTCCGGAGCGCACCCGATCCTCGAGAACGACCACAGCTTCCGCTACCTCGACACCGCGACCACCACCGCGCCGGGCAGCCCGGTGGAGGCCAAGGACGCGCTGATCGCCATGAAGAACGCGCTGGCGAAGGCGAGCAAGGTCCGGCACCGCATCCTGGAGCGCGACCTCTTCGTCCTGTCCAACCAGGACGGTCTGCACAGCCGCGAGAAGATCGAGATCAACGACCCAGTGCAGGCCCGCAAGCGGTGGCTGCTCAAGACCTACGCGTTCCGCGACGACGCCGCGGCGGACCGCCACGGCGACAAGTGGCTGGACGGCGTGCGAGGACGGGTCGCGGACTAGGGCCTGTGTCGAAGTCCATGTTCGCGACAGCCGGGCCTGAGGCGGCCCCAGGAACCACCTCAGGCGCGACTCTCATCGAACGGGACCCCGACACAGGCCCTAGGTCTGGTCACCCCTGCAACGCGGACACGGTGGAAGGAAGAGTCATGCCCAGGGTGGCGACGCGGTTCGACCACATCCAGAAATCAGCGACCTACGCGGTGCTCGACCTCGTGCGCGAGCTCCGCGCACAGGGCGCCGACGTGCTCGACCTCGGCGGAGGGGAGCCGGACTTCGACACCCCGGAGCACATCTCGGACGCGGCCGTGTCCGCGCTGCGCGAGGGGTTCACGCACTACACGCCCAGCCGGGGGACACCGGAGCTGCTGGAGGCCATCGCCGAGAAGCTTGCCAAGGACAACGACCTGCTGGTGGACCCGATGCGGGACGTCGTCGTCACTCCGTCGGCCAAGCACGCGCTGTCCAGTGCGGTGCTGACCGTGGCGGGACCCGGTGACGAGCTGATCGTCCCGACACCGAGCTGGGTCAGCTACGCGGCGATGGCGCACCTCGCGGGGGCCCGTCCCGTGCCGGCGCCGTTGAGCGCGCGGGACGGGTTCCGGCTCACCGCCGGCGCACTGGAACAGGCGCTGTCCAGGAGGACGAGGGCGGTGCTGGTCAACACCCCCAACAACCCGACCGGCCGGCTGCTCGACGCCGACGAGCTGACCACCCTCGTCCGGTTCGCGCAGGAGCACGACCTCGTCATCATCTCCGACGAGATCTACGAGAAGATCACCTACGCCGACCGCCCGCACCTGAGCCCGGCCGCGCTGCCCGGTGGCGCCGAGCGGACGCTCACCGTCAACGGGTTCTCCAAGGGGTACGCGATGACCGGCTGGAGGCTGGGGTACGTGGCCGGTCCGACCGAGATCATCGCCGAGCTGCTCAAGGTGCAGCAGCACACCGTCGGCTGCGCGAGCTCGTTCGCCCAGCGCGGCGCGGTCGTGGCGCTGACCGGGCCCCAGGAACCGATCACGGCGATGACCACCGAGTACGCCGCACGGCGCGACCTGCTCGTGGCCGGCCTCAACGGTCTGCCCGGGGTGACGTGCGCGGTGCCGGACGGTGCGCTGTACGTGTTCCCCGACATCCGCGGGACCGGCCGCGGCGACTCGGCGCGGTTCACCGAGTGGCTCCTGCGCGAGGCGGGTGTCGCGGTGACGCCGGGGTCGGCGTTCGGAGAGGGCGGCGAAGGCCACGTCCGGCTGTCGTTCGCCACGTCCCGCGAGGTGCTGGCCGACGCCGTCGGCCGGATCGGCACCGCGCTCGGGGCAGACCGATGACCCGCCCCGCCACCGCGTCCGGGGAGACCCCGATCGCGGCACACCGCACGCCGCAGCGCCCGTCCGGAATGCCCTTCCGCCGCTACGTCCCCGCCCAGCGGGTTGACCTGCCCGGCAGGACCTGGCCGAACCGGACCATCACGGCCGCGCCCCGGTGGCTGTCCACCGACCTGAGGGACGGCAACCAGGCCCTGATCGACCCGATGGCGCCCGGACGCAAACGTGCGTTGTTCGACCTGCTGGTCAGCATGGGCTACAAGGAGATCGAGGTCGGCTTCCCGGCGGCGTCGCAGGCCGAGTTCGACTTCGTCCGGTCGATCATCACCGACCGGCTGGTCCCCGCCGACGTGACGATCTCGGTGCTGACCCAGGCCAGGGACGACCTCATCGAACGCACCCTGCAGTCGCTGCGGGGCGCGCCGAAGGCCACGGTGCACCTGTACAACGCCACGGCCCCGCTGTTCCGGCGGGTCGTGTTCCGCGCGGACCGCGAACAGGTCAAGGACATCGCCGTCTCCGGTACCAGGACCGTCCTCAAGCACGCGGACCAGATCCTCGACGACGGGATCGCGCTCGGGTTCGAGTACTCGCCGGAGATCTTCACCGACACCGAGCTCGACTTCGCGCTCGAGGTCTGCGAGGCGGTGATGGACGTCTGGCAGCCGGAACGCGACCGGGAGATCATCCTCAACCTGCCCGCCACCGTGGAGCGGTCGACGCCGAACGTCTACGCGGACCGGATCGAGTGGATGTCGCGCAACCTGTCACGCCGCGAGTCGGTGTGCCTGTCCGCGCACCCGCACAACGACAGGGGCACCGCGGTCGCCGCCGCCGAGCTCGCGATCATGGCCGGCGCGGACCGCGTCGAGGGCTGTCTGTTCGGCCAGGGCGAGCGCACGGGCAACGTCGACCTGGTGACACTGGGGCTGAACCTGTTCGCGCAGGGCGTCGACCCGATGATCGACTTCTCGGACATCGACGAGGTGAGGCGGGTCTACACCTACTGCAACCAGATGACGGTGCCCGAACGCCACCCGTACGCGGGCGACCTGGTGTTCACGTCGTTCTCCGGGTCGCACCAGGACGCGATCAAGAAGGGCTTCGAGGCGCAACGCGCGAACGCCGCGCTCACGGGCGTACCGGCCGAGCACGGCCCGTGGGAGATGCCCTACCTGCCGATCGACCCGCACGACGTCGGACGCACCTACCAGGAGGTGGTCCGGGTCAACAGCCAGTCGGGCAAGGGCGGTGTGGCCTTCCTGATGAAGGAGCACCACGGGTTCGACCTGCCCAGGCGGATGCAGATCGACTTCTCGGCCGTGGTCCAGGCCAGGACCGACGCGGTGGGCGGAGAGGTCACGCCCGAGCTGATCCGCGAGCTGTTCGACCGGGAGTACGGGCTGGGGCTCGATCCCGCCGCCGTCCTCGGTGTGCCGGACGTGACCGGTCAGGCCGAAGCGCTCGCCGCACTCGCGGCACGCGGCCGGCCCTGCCGCGTGCTGGACAGGGTCGAGCACGCGATGGGAGCACGCACGGCCGTCTACCTGGAGGTGTCGCTGGGCGACTCGGTGCACTGGGGTGCCGGCGTCGCGGAACACGCTGACCACGCCGCGCTCTCGGCGCTGGCCAGCGCCGTCGCCCGGTACGGTCGCCGATGACCGCACCCGGTGCGGAGCGGGCGGGTCACGCGGTCCGCGAGTTCCGCGCCGGGTGGTACGGCCTCGTGCGGTTGCGGATCAGGAGAACGGCTTCGAGCCGGTTGCGCGCTCCCAGCTTGGGCAGCGCGTGGGAGACGTGGCTCTTGATCGTCGCCGGGGAGACGCCCAGCGACCGCGCCGCCTCGACGGTGCTCATCCCGTCGGCCAGGAGGCTGAGGACCTCGTGTTCCCGGTCGGTGAGGCCGGCGTTGGGCTGCTGGAGCAGGACGGGCGGCGCGACACCCATCGGCCCGCGGTGTGCGGCCAGCTCCGGTGAGAACAGCAGATAGCCACCCGCCACCGCGTGCACGGCGTCGGTGAGGCCCCCCATTTCCGTGTCTTTCACGACGCATCCGGTGGCGCCGATCGACAACGCCCATTCGACCGATTGCCGGTCGACCCTCGAGACCAGGAGAAGAATCCGAATTCCACGTGAGGAGAGTTCGAGGACCGTCCGCTCGACGTCCTCACGCGAATACACCGACATGACGACGACGGTCTTTTCGGTCAATCGCGGCCAGTGCGACACCGGAACCAGGCTGTCCACGCTTCCGATCAGCTTCATCCGGTTGCAGCAGGTCCTGAGCCTGGCAGCGAGCACGTGCCGGGAGATGGGATCGTGATCGGCCAGCAGCACGGAGCACGTGGATGAATCGGATAAGACGTCGGTTCTCGTGTACAATTCAGACACTTCTCGATTCCCCCCGCGAAGGTTTTCCCCACCACTGCCCGAATCGATTCTGAAGTTACCACGGGTAGCACTTCGAGTGCTCTCCGGAACCGAAGTGTGAGCTACCGCACAAGAGTGCGCTCGGGCTGGTCGGGCAATTCTGCGGGCACCATCTCGAAAGGCCGTCCGAAAGTCCGGGAAAGACCGCTGGCGCCCGCCTTGGTGAGGTGCACGACCCGCGGGCTCACGCCGTGCCGAACCCATTCGAGGGTGAACAGCCTGTGTGCGATGGCCGCTCCGAGGGCCCCCGACAGGTGGTGGCGTTCCTCGCTCCAGTCCACGCAGTAGCGGACCAGTGGTCGCCGCCGAGCGTGTTCCCGCACGTCGATCCCCAGTGTCTGCAACGTGTCCGCGCCCTCGTCGGTGAGCTCGTACCGGTGGTCGCGGCCGTAGGAGGCCGCGCGGTCGTGTGCCGCGGTGGCCGGGTGGTGCGTGCCGTCCGCGCCGTCCGCGCCGACGAGGACCTTCGTCTCCAGCAGGACGCCCATGAGGTGGACGCCGAGCTGGCCGGCGAGGTGGTCGTAGCAGGTGCGCGACCTGCGCAGAGCGTCCGCGCGGACGCTCTGCTTGAGCGACCTGACCCGCAGCGGCGGTGCGATCACCGCGAGTGCCTCCAACGCCTCGGCGACCTCGGCGCGGGCCAGCCGGTAGCGGCGGTTGCGGCCGTCGCGGTGGGAGGTGACCAGACCCGCGTCGACGAGCTTCGCCAGGTGGGCGCTCGCCGTGGGGCCGCTGACACCCGCTTCGTCGGCCAGCACGGTCGCGGTGATCGCCCTGCCGTCGCACAGCGCCTTGAGGATCCGCGCACGAGAACCGTCCGCGATGAGCGCCGCCGCTCGCGCGATGTCAGGGTCGGACTTCGTGTCTTCGGAGTGCACACCTCGACGGTACGACATCGATACTTAGACGGGCGACGAAGTGTTTTCGTCACAGACTGGCCGCATGAGCATCCGCGTCCCGCAGCGCACGGAGCCGCCCGCGCTGGCACTGCCCCCACTCATCGCGCTGAGCCTCGGCTACTTCCTCGTGATGCTGGACGTCACCGTGGTCACCGTCGCGGTGCCGGACCTCCAGCGGTCGTTGCAGGCGGGCCCGTCGGCGTTGCAGTGGGCGGTCGACGGCTACAGCGTCGTCTTCGCCGCGTTGCTGCTCCTCGGTGGCGGCCTCGGGGACCGGCTGGGCCACCGGAGGATCTTCCTCGTGGGTCTCGCCGGGTTCACCGCGGCGTCGGTGGTCTGCGCCCTCGCGGCGTCACCGGGCGCGCTGATCGCGGGAAGGCTCCTGCAGGGAGCGGGTGCCGCGCTGCTCGTGCCGACCTCGCTCGCCCTGCTCGCCGCCGCCTACCCCGACCGCGCCGTCCGGGCCCGCGCGCTCGGCTTCTGGGCCGGTGTCGCCGGGGTGGCGTTCGCCGCGGGACCGGTGCTGGGCGGCCTGCTCGTGTCGGGCCTGAGCTGGCGCGCGGTGTTCTGGCTCAACGTCCCGGTGGCCGCGCTGGCGGTCGTGCTGACCCTGCGGCACGTGCCGTCCCCCGCGACCTCCGGCACCGCCCGGCGGATGGACGTCCTCGGCCAGGTGCTCGCCGTCATCGGCCTCACGGGCATCGCCGGAGCCCTCAACGAGGCGAGCACGTCCGGCTGGACGTCCACCGTCGTCGTGGTCTCCTTCGTCATCGGCGCCGCGGCCGTCGTGGCGTTCGTGCTCACCGAATGGCGTCTCGACCGCAACGACGCCTCGCCGCTGCTGCCGCCGTCGTTGTTCGCCGACGGCGGTTTCGCCGCTACGGCAGCGATCGGGGTGCTGCTGAACCTCGGCTACTACGGCATGTTGTTCGTCTCCACGCTGTACTTCCAGCAGCAGCGGGGCTACGACGCCATGACCACCGGCCTCATGCTGCTGCCCACGGTCTGCATGGCGCTGGTCGCCGGTCCTGTCTCGGGGAGGCTCACCGCCCGCTACGGGCCCTACAAACCCATGGCCGCCGCGATGCTGCTCGGCTCCGCGGGGTTCCTCGGCTGGCTCGTCGCCGGGCCCGACACCCCGTACGTCGCGCTGCTGTTCGCCTTGGTGGCGACCGGTCTGGCCACACCGTCCACGGTGCCCGCCGCCACCGCCGCGATCATCGAGTCCGCGCCGAGCGAGAAGGCCGGTGTCGCCTCGGCGGTCTTCAACGTGTCCCGCCAGATCGGCAACGCCGTCGGTGTCGCCCTGTTCGGCACGCTGACCGTCGCCTCGGCGAGCATGTACGACGGCCTGCACACCTCGGCGTTGATCGCCTCGGTGGCGTTCTTCACCGGCGCGGTGCTCGCACTGCTCGCCGGTCGGCGCCGGTCCGTCCGCACCTCCACGGCGCCGGCGACCGCGCGCCCCTGATTTCTTCTCCGCACCAGTGAACTCGAAGGGACAGTCGCTTGACTCGCATCGCCATCAACGGGTTCGGCCGGATCGGGCGCAACGTGCTGCGCGCCTTGCTGGAACGCGACAGCGTCCTCGAGGTGGTGGCCGTCAACGACCTGACCGAACCCGCCGCCCTGGCGCGGCTGCTGAAGTTCGACACCACCTCCGGCCGTCTCGGACGGCCGGTGGAGGTCGACGGCGACACCCTCGTCGTCGGCGACCGCCGGATCCAGGTCCTCGCCGAACGGGACCCGGCACAGCTGCCGTGGAAGGAGCTGGCCGTCGACATCGCGCTGGAGTCGACCGGCCGCTTCACCGCGGCGAAGGCCGCCACCGCCCACGTCGACGCCGGTGCCCGCAAGGTCCTGGTCAGCGCGCCCTCGGAAGGCGCGGACATCACCCTCGCCTACGGCGTGAACAGCGACCTGTACGACCCGGAGTCGCACGTGATCGTGTCGAACGCCTCGTGCACCACCAACGCCCTGGCACCGCTCGCCGCCGTCCTGGACGACCTCGCCGGCATCGAACACGGCTTCATGACCACCGTGCACGCCTACACCCAGGAGCAGAACCTCCAGGACGGCCCGCACCGCGACGCCCGCCGTGCCCGCGCCGCGGCCGTCAACATCGCACCGACCACCACGGGCGCGGCCAAGGCGATCGGACTGGTCCTGCCGAACCTGGACGGCAAGCTGTCCGGCGACGCGATCCGCGTTCCCGTCCCGGTGGGCTCGATCGTGGAGCTGAACACCACGGTCACCCGCGACGTCACCCGGGACGACGTGCTCGCCGCCTACCGAGCCGCGGCCGAGGGCGGCCTCGCCGGAGTCCTCGAATACTCCGAGGACGACCTCGTGTCGTCCGACATCACCGGCAACCCGGCCTCCTCGATCTTCGACTCGAAACTGACCCGCGTCGACGGCCGTCACGTCAAGGTGGTCGCCTGGTACGACAACGAATGGGGCTTCTCCCACCGCGTGGTCGACACGCTGGAGCTGCTCGCACGTCGATGAGGTGGGACGTCGTGGAGCGGCTGACCGCGCCAGGGGACGGCCGCGTGGAACAGGTGTGAGCGGGCTGTCCCACGCGGCCCTTTGGTAGAAATGCGGCCATGATCGATGTGGTCGCGACGCTGCGTGCGGCGGGGTGCGTGTTCGCGGAGGACGAGGCGCGCCTGCTGCTCGACGCCGCCGCCACGCCCGCCGAGCTGGACGGGCTGGTGCGCCGCCGGGTGGCGGGCGAGCCACTGGAGGTGATCGTCGGCTGGGCCGAGTTCCGGGGCCACCGGGTGCTGGTCGACGCCGGGGTGTTCGTACCGCGGCAGCGGTCGGTGTTCCTGGTCGAGAACGCCGTGGCGCTGGCCGGGCCAGGAGCGGTGGTGCTCGACCTGTGCTGCGGCGCCGGGGCGCTGGGGCTGGCGGTCGCCGCCGAGGTCGAGGGCGCGCAGCTGCACGCGGCCGACATCGAGCCCGCGGCCGTCGCCTGCGCCCGCCGCAACCTCGCCGGGCGGGGCCGGGTCTACGAGGGTGATCTGTTCGCCCCGGTGCCGGAGACTTTGCGCGGCACGGTGGACGTCCTCGTGGTGAACGCGCCGTACGTGCCGACCGACGAGATCGCGCTGATGCCTCCCGAGGCCCGCGACCACGAGCCGCTGGTCGCCCTGGACGGCGGTTCCGACGGCGTGGACGTGCACCGGCGGGTCGCCGCCGCCGCACCGGGGTGGCTGGCGCCCGGTGGTCACCTGCTGATCGAGACCAGCGAGCACCAGGCACCGCTCACCGCCGCGGCGATGACCGAGCACGGGCTGGTGGCGCGCGTGACGACGTCGGACGATTACTACTGCACGGTGGTGATCGGGACAAAGCCCGTGTGAGAGCGGCGGAGGTGTGATCATCGTGTGGTGAGCGAGACCTACCTCGGCACCGCCGAGGCCGCTTGGCGGTGGGTGCTGGACCAGGTCCGGTACGACGAGGGCACCGCGGCCGTCCCGCCATCGCCGGGCGCCGAGGCCGACCCGGACCGCGACGGCATGTACGACGGCGTCGGCGGACTGGCGCTGACCCTGGCGGAGGTCAGGGCCGTGCGGGCGTGGACGGCGGAGGAGCAGCGGCTGGCCGACGCGATTCGCGCCCAGGTCACCGCGGGCATCGCGACGAGCGCGGACTGCAGCCTGTTCCACGGCCTGGTCAGCACGATCGGCACGCTGACCGCACTGGGCGAGCCGGCCCCGGACGCCGCCGTGGCGCGGCTGCTGGCGCTCGTCACGCCGGACGGCTGGCCGCAGACCGCCATCGGGCCGCCGCGCTACCTCGACGGCGCACGGGTCAGCGACGTCGTGCTCGGCACCGCCGGGGTGCTGCTCGGCGCGGTGTGGGCGCGGCGGCACGGTGCGGAGGCGGACGAGCTGGCCGAGGTCGCGGCCGGAATGCTGCTGGCCGAACGCGAGGAGGTGCCGTCCGGGCTGAACTGGCGCATGGTGCCGCCGCGGTTCTCCCCGGTCGAACGGCAGATGCCGAACTTCTCCCACGGGCTGGCGGGCGTGGCGACGGCGCTGGCACTGGCCGGGGCCGAGCTCGGCCGGCCGGAGTGGGTCGCTGCCGCCCTCGACGGTGCCCGGCACCTCGTGGCGCTCGCCGACCTCACCGGCGGCGGGTTCCGGGTGCCGCTGCGGATCCCGCGGCTCGGCGACGACTTCGAGGAGTACAGCTACGGCTGGTGCCACGGACCGGCCGGGACGGCGTTGCTGTGGAACGCCCTGGAGCACGCCGGGGTGTCCGAGGTGGCCGGTCGGACGACCGCGGAGCTGCGGCGGCGGTGCACGCGCACCGTGCGCACCTGCGGGTTGCCCGAACGGCTGCGGCCCGGCTTCTGGGACAACGACGGGCGGTGCTGCGGCACGGCGGGCGTGGGGGCGCTGCTGCTCGACGCGGGGGAGCAGGACTTCGCGCTGCACCTCGCCGACGTGCTGGTCGACCGCGCGGTGCCGGACGGGGACGGCGTCTGCTGGCGGTTCACCGAGCACCGCGCGCAGGAGCCGCTGCTGCCGCCCGGCGTCGGCTGGATGCAGGGCGCGGCCGGGATCGCCGGGTTCCTGTTCCAGGCGGGCCGGGGCGGCACCGCCGTGCCCGGCATGACCAACTGGTGGGCCCTCACCGGCCCTCACCGGCCCTGACCAGCCCTGACAGTCGCTGACAGCTCGTTACCAGCGCGCTGACAGCGCGCGGGCGCACAGTTGCTCCCGACACAGGGAGGAACGCGAGATGTCACTGGCGATCAGGGCAGAGGGCCTGGTCAAGCACTACGGGGAGACCAAAGCCCTCGACGGGGTGGACCTGGAGGTGCCGGAGGGGAAGGTCGTGGGCGTGCTCGGGCCGAACGGCGCGGGCAAGACCACGGCGGTGCGGGTGCTGGCCACGTTGCTGCGCCCGGACGCGGGACACGCCACGGTCGGCGGGCACGACGTGCTGAAGGACCCGGTGGCGGTGCGCAGGCTGATCGGGCTGACCGGGCAGTACGCGTCGGTGGACGAGGACCTCTCCGGCACGGAGAACCTGGTCCTGCTGGCGAGGCTGATGGACTACTCCCGAGCGGGGGCACGGGCGCGGGCGGCCGAGCTGCTGGAGCAGTTCGAGCTCACCGGCGCGGCGGGACGGGCCGCCAAGACGTACTCAGGTGGCATGCGCCGGCGGCTCGACCTGGCGGCGAGCCTGGTCGGCGACCCGGCGGTGCTGTACCTCGACGAGCCGACCACCGGCCTGGACCCGCACGCGCGCAACGAGGTGTGGGCGGTCGTGCGGCGGCTCGTCGCGAACGGCACGACGGTGCTGCTGACGACGCAGTACCTGGAGGAGGCCGACCAGCTGGCGGACACGATCACGGTGTTCGACCACGGCCGGGTGGTCGCGGAGGGACGTCCGGACGAGCTGAAGCGCCGCGTCGGCAGCCAGACGCTGCAGGTGCGGCCGACGTCGGTGCACGACCTCGACGTGGTGCAGCGAATCCTCGGCGACCTGACCGGCACGCGGCCGTCGCGCGACGACGACACCGGGCTGCTCACCGCGCCGGTCGACGACCCGGTGCTGCTGTCGACGCTGGTCCGCAAGCTCGACGAGGCCGGCATCACCGCGGACGAGCTGGCGCTGCGGCTGCCGTCGCTCGACGAGGTGTTCCTGGCGCTGACCGGCAAGAAGACCGACGCCGCCGGCACCGCCGCGCCGGAAGGGAGCCTGGTGTGAGCACGATCGCGTTCGACAAGGGCGTGCGCCACGGGTTCTCCCTGGCGTGGCGGGGGATTCTCAAGATCCGCAAGAACCCGGAGCAGCTGATGGACGTGACGCTCGCGCCCATCATCTTCCTGCTGATGTTCACCTACCTGTTCGGCGGGGCGCTGGCCGGCAGCACCGACGCGTACCTGCAGGTGCTCGTGCCGGGCATCATGGTGATGAACCTGTTGCAGGGCAGCATGACCGCGGGCGTGCAGCTCAACACCGACGCGTCCAAGGGCGTGTTCGACCGGTTCCGCGCCATGCCGATCGCGCGGTCCGCGCCGCTGATCGGCGCGGTGCTGGCTGACGTCGTGCGGTACGTCGTGTGCGTCGTGGTGCTGCTGGTGGTCGCCACGATCATGGGCTACCGGGTGCAGACCGGCCCGGTGGAGCTGCTGGTCGCGGTGGCGCTGGGCATCCTGTTCGCCCTGTGCTTCTGCTGGGCGTCGGTGTTCGTCGGCATGCTGCTCAAGACGCCGCAGGCCGTGCAGGGCATGATGTTCGTGCTGATCATGCCGTTGACGTTCGGCAGCAACGTGTTCGTCGGCACCGCCACGATGCCGGGCTGGCTCAAGGCGTGGGCCGACATCAGCCCGGTGACGCTGATGGCCGACGCGCTGCGCGGGCTGCTCAACGGCGGGCCGATCGCGGGGCCGCTGACCGGGTCGCTGATCTGGATGGTCGGCGTGGTGGCGGTGTTCTTCCCCGCGGCGATGTGGGCCTACCGCAGGCGGGTCTGAGCGGAGGAGGGGCGGGCCGCTCAGCCGGGCAGGCCCGCCTCCTTGCGGATCTCCCGCAGCGCGTCGTCCTTCGGCACCCGCGCCGCGTCCGGTTCCCCGAGCTCGGCGATCAGGCCCCGCACGCCGGGGTCGCCGAGGTCGAGGCCGCCGCGGAGGAGCTTCACGAGCGCGAGCAGCCGCAGCGCCACGTCGCCTGCGCCCTGGCCGTGCCGCACCTGGGCGAGGATCTCGGTGACCGCGGCGAGGTCGGGCATGTCGCTGCGCGCCGACGTCGTCTCCACCGCCACCGCGACGCCCTGCTCGGCGTCGGCGAAGCGGTGCTCGGCCAGCGCGATGCGGGCCTCCAGCATCGCCGACCACTCCTCGCCGAACGCGCCGAGCGCCGCCGCGGTGCCGCGCACGCGGAAGCTCTCGGCCAGCTCGCGGGCCTCGGTGACGGCACCGCACCGCAACCGGATCTCCGCCTTGGCGTAGAGGATCATCGCGGACATCTGCTCGTTGCCCGTCTCCTGCACGAACCGCTCGGCCTCGGCGAGCTGCCGCTGGGCCGCGCCGAGGTCGCCCAGGCGCGCGTACTCGACGGCGAGCCGCCAGTGCTGCTGCACGGCGTCCTCCGTGGACCGCAGCTCCTGCGCCAGTGCCAGCCCCCGTTCGTACAACGCGATCGCGCCGAGGTTGTCGCCGGTCTGGGAGACGAACGCGGCCTTCATCCCGAGCGACATCGCCGTGCCCCACCGGTCGCCGGTGGCGCTGAACAGCTCGTAGGCCCGCTCGCGGGCGGCCGCCGCGCCGTGCAGGTCGCCGTCGTCGACCAGCAGGAAGCTGCGCGCCCACTCCGCGCCCGCCCGTGCCCACGGGTCGGAGCTGCCCGCCGCCCGCTGGACCTCCCGGTGCGCGAGGTCCTTGTTCTTGCTGACGAACGCGAGCATCGGCAGGGCGATCGCCAGCGCGGGGAACCTCTCGATGGACTCGGCGCGCACGCAGTCCTCGATGACCGCCGCCGTCTCCGCCGCGTCCGGCACCCCCGGCATCACCTGCATCATCAGCCGCATCGCGGTCAGCGCCGCCCGGACGTCGGCGGGCAGCCGGTCGCCGAACGCGAGCACGTCGTCCACCGCCGTGTCCGCCCGCTTGCTGTCGCCCTTCACCATCCAGTACCAGAAGACCGCGGTGAGCAGGCCCGCGGCCGCGTCGGCGTCCTGGTCCTCGACCGCCCCGCGCAACGCGGCCACGATGTTGTCGTGCTCGGCCTCGTAGCCGGCGATGACCTCCAGCTGCCGGGCGGTGCGGGTGAGCGGCTCCCAGTCCTCGGTCAGCCTCCGGTAGTGGTCGCGGAACCGGGCGACCACCTCGGCGGTCTCGCCGGACGCGGCGAGCTGCTCGGCCGCGTACACCCGGATCGTCTCCAGCATCCGGTAGCGCGGCTCGTCGTGGTCGAGCACGTCCACGATGGACTTCTCGACCAGCGACGTGAGCACGTACAGGTCGTGCCGGCAGATCTGCTCGATCGCGGCGAGGTCGGCGCCTGCGGGGAACACCGACAGCCGCCGCGCCAGCTCCCGTTCCTGCTCGGTCAGCAGGTCCCAGCTCCACTCGACGACCGCGCGCAGCGTCCGCTGGCGGGGGAGCGCGGTGCGGCTGCCGGAGGTGAGCAGCCGGAACCGGTCGTCGAGCCGCTGGGTGATCTGGTGCACGGTCATCGACCGCAGCCGTGCGGCGGCCAGCTCCAGCGCGAGCGGCATGCCGTCGAGGCGGCGGCAGATCTGCGCGACGGCGTCCGCGGTGGACTCGTCGAGCCGGAAGCCCGGCTTCACCGCGGTCGCCCGGTCCAGGAAGAGCCGCACCGAGCCGTACCCGGAGAGGTCGGCGCGGCCGTCCGGCACGGCGAGCGGTCCCACCGGGCACAGCGACTCGCCCTCGATGGCCAGCGGTTCGCGGCTGGTGGCGAGCACCCGCACGGACGGCACGAGCCGCAGCAGCCGGCCGGTGAACTCGGCGGCCGCCTCGACCAGGTGCTCGCAGTTGTCGAGCACCAGCAGCGACTCACCCGCCGCGAGCGCCTCGGCGATGCGGTCCATGCCGTCGCTGCCCCTGCGCAACGGGTCGCCGGTGGTGAAGTTCGGGTCGAACGCGCTGAGCACCGCGCCGACCAGGTCGTCGGCCGCCCGCACGCCGGCCAGCGGCAGGAACCAGACCCGGCCCCTGGCGTGCAGCCGGTGCCGCACCGCCGCCTCGGTCGCGAGCCGCGTCTTGCCCGCACCGCCGGGCCCGACCAGCGTGACGAGCCGCGCCCGGTCGAGCTGGTCGCCGACGCGGCGCAGCTCCTCGTCCCGTCCCACGAAGCTGGTGAGCCGCACCGGCAACCGGTCGGCGACCGGCTTGGGCGCGAGCTCGCCCCGCAACGCGGCGAGGTGCACGTCCCGCAGCTCCCGCGACGGGTCGACACCGAGCTCGTCGGCGAGCGTGCGGCGCACGTCCTCGTAGACCTGCAACGCCTCGGACTGCCGCTGGTCGGCGCACAGCGCCCTGATCAGCAGCCCGGCGAGCCGCTCGCGCAACGGGTACCGCTCGTGCAGCGCGGCGAGCTTCGCGACGTCCAGCTCACCGCGGTCGAACCGGTCCTCCTCCGCGCTCAACCGCGCCTCGTCCAGCTCGGCCGCCGCGATCCGCGCGAACGGCGCCTCCCGCACGTCCGCCAGCGCCTCGCCCCGCCACAGCCCGAGCGCCTCGTCGAGCCGCCCGGCCGCGCGCAGCCGTTCGAACCGGACGACGTCCACGTCCTCCGCCGCGACCGCGAGCCGGTACCCACCGGGCTCCAGCGCCACGTCCGGGCAGACCTTCCGCAGCCGCGAGACCAGCGACTGCAGCGCGTTCGTGGCGTCCGCGGGCGGCTGCTCACCCCACAGGTCGTCGATGAGCGTGGCCGGCGAGACCGGCCGGCCGGGGTCGAGCGCCAGCCGGGCGAGGAGCATCCTGACCCTGGCACCACCGATGTCGACCGGTGTGCCGTCGTCCTCCTCGACCCTGAGCGGTCCCAGCAACGCCACGCGCACACGTCAAGCTTCCCAGATCCGCTCCGCGCGCCGGGGCGGGCCGATCTTGCCGGTGCTACCCGAGCTCGCGGACGGCCGCGTCGAGCGCTTCGGCGATCACGCGCTCGAACCCGTCGTCGGTGCTGCCGCGCGGGACCCGTTCGGTGAGCATGATCGCGTAGAGGTACGCCCGGTAGGCCGCGAGGCGCACGTGCTCGCTGTCGGTCAGCGCCCGCCCGTACCCCTTCAGGAAGCTCTCGCCGACGGTCCCGAACAGCGCCGGCGACACGAGGTCGGCCACCGGGTCACCCCAGAACGCGCGTTCGCCGTCCACGATCCCGGTCAGCCCGCGGTCGACGAGCACGTTGCCGTCCCAGAGGTCGAAGTGCACCAGCACCGGTGTCCGCACCTCGTCGAACAGCCGCCGGTCGACCGGGATGCGGGGCAACGCGACGCCGTAGCGCTCCGCGTCGGCCTGCACGGCCTCGACCATGGCGGTGAACGCCTGCGACCACGTCTCGTGCAGCCCGAGCTGCGGGTAGCCGAACCCCGGTCCCTCGATCGTGTGCAACGCCCGCGCGGCCGCACCGAGCTGTTCCTGAACGGCATCGCGGTCCACACCGGACCGTCCGAACAGGGGAGTCCCTTCGAGCTTCGTCGTCACCAGCACGTCGCCGTCGACGTGGGAGCGCGAGAAGTCGGTGCGCACGACCTGCGGCACCGGCGCGACCCGCGCCCCGAGCGCGCAGAACAGCGCCTCGGTGCGCACCAGGTCCCGCTCGTAGGTCAACCCCGGCTGCTCACCCGGACTGATCTTGACCACGAGCTCGCCCTCGGCCGCCGTGACGAGGAAGACCCGGTTGTAGGTGCCGCCGCCGAGCGCCTCGACGCGGTGGACGGTGGTTTGTGTGATCTGCTCTATTACTTCAGTGTTGACCAAAACCAATGCCTCATCTGTCGGTCACCTTCGTGCAGGTCACCGCCTGTCCGGGAGCAGCAGTGGCGCTCGCCCACACCCGTTCGCCGTCGAGCAGGATGCGGCACGTCAACGCCTCGTTCCCGGACGGCGTGGCGGTCACCTCCGCCTTCTGCCCCGAGTTGACCACAACGTCCGTCGTCCACGGAACCACCCCGGTGGCGTCGACGGTCCGCGGTGCGTCCCGTTTGCGGGTGTCGGGGTTCTCGGTGTAGCGGAGGGCGACGGGCGCGGACCCCGGCCCGGTCACCTCGTAGGTGACGGACCAGGCCTTGCCGGTGATCTCCGACCAGCCGAAGTAGCGGATCGCGACCACGAACCCCGCGCCGACGAGGACGAGGGCCGCGACCACTGCGAGCGTCTTCACGGCTTCCCACGGTATGGGGTGCGGCGTTCGGCGGCATCGTTCGGTGGGCTGAACGGCCGTCATCCCGCGGTGTCAGGCGGGGGATGACGGCCGTCGGAGCGTCCTAGGCCGGGACGGTCCAGCGCTGGTTGGCCCCTCCCGTGCAGGTCCAGATCTGCAGCTTCGCGCCGTTGGCCGTGTTGTTGCCGGTGACGTCGAGGCACTTGTTGCTGCCGGCGTTCACGAGGGTGCCGCCGGAGGCGGTCCACCGCTGGTTGGGTCCGCCGAAGCAGTCCCACAGCTGGACGGGGGCGCCGTCGGCGGTGGAGTTGCCGGTGACGTCGAGGCACTTGCCGAGGCCGCGGACGGTGCCGTCGGTGGCGAGGGTCCAGGTCTGGTTGGGGCCGGGGGAGCAGGTCCACAGCTGGGGCTGGTTGCCGTTGGCGGTGGAGCCGTCGGTGACGTCGAGGCACTTGCCGCCCAGGCCGGTGATGGGGCCGGTGCGGGTGCCGGGTTGGCCGGGGTCGAGGGTGCCGGGCCAGGTGAAGGTGGCCATGGCGCCGGCGGGGAGGCGGTAGCCGAAGGTCTGGCCGCCGTAGGAGACCTGGAAGTTCTGGTCGGCGCCGGTGTTGAGGGCGACCAGGGCGATGGAGCCGTCGGGGTTGCGGAAGGCGACGTTCTGGATGCCGCCGTCGCCGTAGCCGGTGGAGTCGATGCGGACGGCGCCGGGTTTGACGAACTTGGCGAGGTGGCCGAGGACGTAGTACTCGGCGTTGTAGGTGGCGGTGGAGCCGTTGGTGGTCACGACGCCGGTGCAGTTGGTGCAGCTGCCGATGACGGGGCCGTTGTTCTGGTCGAGTGCCATGTTCCAGAGGGCGACGGTGCGGGCGTGGTTGCGGGTGGCGCCGATGGCGAGGTTGGTGCCCTGCCAGCGCAGGGTGTCGCGGAAGGTGGCGGCGTCGGTGGCGGAGCGGGTGCCGGAGCACTCGGTGAAGAAGATGTCCTTGCCGGGTTGGTTGTTCTTGACGACGGACTGGCCGCCGGGGTTGCCGCCGTAGCAGTGCCAGGCGGAGCCGATGACGTTGGTGCCGGCGCCGTTGTTGACGGTTTGAGGGTAGGTGGTGTCGTCCCAGTTGTGGTCGTAGCCGAGCAGGCGGGTCTGTTGGCCGGCTGCGCGCAGTTTGGGGGCGAGGGTGTTGATGACGGTGACCTGTTGCTGGGCGGACATGCGCATGCCGGGGTAGCCGGGGGGTTCGAAGTTGGGTTCGTTCTGGACGCTGAGGTAGTCGATCGGTACGCCTGCTGCCCGGTAGGCCTGGGTGAACTTGACGAGGTAGTCGGCGTAGGTGCTGATCTGGCTGTCGTTGAGGGAGCCCTGGATGAGGCTGTTGTTGTTCTTCATCCACGCGGGGGCGCTCCACGGTGTGGCCATGGTGCTGATCTGCGGGTTGAGTGCTTTGGCCTGGCGCAGGAGCGGGAGGACGTAGGCGTTGTCGCGTGCGGTGGAGAACCGGGACAGCGTCGGGTCGGGTGCGCCGTCGTCGTAGGTGTAGAAGCTGCGGGAGAAGTCGGAGGCGCCGATCGGCTGGCGCAGGAAGCTCAGGCTGATGCCGGTGTTCGGGTGGAACAGGTTGGTCATGATCTCGTCGCGGCGTGGTGAGTTCCAGATGTTCCACGCGGCCGAGTCGGTGAAGGAGGCTCCGAACCCGATCATGGACTGGTGGGTGGAGTTGGGGTTGACGGTGATGACCGGTCCGCTGCCGCCGTTGCCGAATGCGACTCCTGCTTGCTGGCGCAGGAGGTTGGAGCGGTCGGCGGTGGTCAGCCAGACGTTGGCGGTGGTCGCTGCTGTTGCCGGGGTGGCGAGGTGGGTGCCTGCCGTGACGGCCAGGACGGCGGAGATCAGTGCGGCGCTGTGCCAGCGGTGTTGTCCTCGGGACATGAGCGCTCCTTGCAGGGGTTCGGGCGCTGGTGGGTGTTATCGGTAGAGCCGGATGTCGGCGATGCTCCACCAGTTGTTCGCGGTGCCGGTGGAGGTGATCCGCAGGAATCGGGCGCTCCCGCGGACGTCGATGTTCGTCAGCTGGCCGGTGCTCTGTCCTTTTGCGACGGTGTGCCAGGTGGTGCCGTCGCGGCTCACGTCCAGTTGCCAGGTGCGGACGTGGTCGCCGAGGTTGGCGCCGCTGTCGACGGCGACGCGGCAGAAGTCGCGGTTGCGGCCGAGGTCGATCTGCAGGTACTGGCCTGGTGTCTGGGTGGTTTCGGTGGTCCAGCGGGTGGAGGCGTCGTCGTCGACGGCGAGTGCGGCGTTCTCGCCGGTGGAGGAGGTGGCGGTGGCGCCGGTGAGCGGGACGGGGTCGTGGTTGCCGCGGAGTCGGTGGTGTGCGGGCCAGGTGAACGTGGCCAGTGCGCCGCCGGGCAGGGTGTACTCGAAGGTGCGGTCGCCGGTGTTGACGGCGAAGGTGCGGGGGTCGTCGTTCTGGTTGTGCACGACCAGTGCGGTGGAGCCGTCGGGGTTGCGGAAGGCGGTGTCCATGATCTGGCCGTTCCAGCCGGTGGTGCCGAAGGAGGTGCTGGCGATGCGGCGGGCGCCGGGGCGGACGAACTTCGCGAGGTGGCCGATCGTGTAGTACTCGGCGTCGGTGGTCACGGTGCCGTCGGGGTGTGCGGTGACCAGGGCGGTGCAGGTGGTGCAGCCGCCGTTGTGGGGGCCGCCGGTGCTGTCGAGGGCGATGTTCCAGGTGACGGCGCTGCGGGCCCAGTTGCGGGTGGTGCCGAGGACGACGTTGCGGGCGTGCCAGCGCAGCGTGTCGCTGAAGACCTTGGCGGGTGGGTCGGTGGCGTTCTTGGAGCCGGAGCACTCGGTGAACCAGATGCCCTTGTGCGGGAAGGCGTTGTGCAGTGCGGTCTGGGCGCTGGGGTCGCCGTAGTAGCAGTGGTAGGCGGTGCCGGCGACCCACCTGGCGGCTTTGGCGCGCAGGACCTGGTGGGGGTAGTCGGCTTCGGCGGTGCCGTCGTTGGGGTGGGTGGCCCAGTTGTGGTCGAAGGCGAGGATCTTCGTGCGGGGGCTGGCGGCCCGCAGTTGTGGTCCGAGGGCTTCGATGACCTTGAGCTGGTCGGCGACGGGCATGTCGGTGCCGGGGTAGGCGTCCGGTGTGCGGTTCTGCGGTTCGTTCTGCACGGAGAGGAAGTCGATCGGCACGCCGGCGCGGGTGTAGGCCTGGACGAACTTGACCAGGTAGCGGGCGTAGGCGTCGTGGATGCGCGGGTCGTCCTTGAGGCGGCCGCCGATGAGCGAGTCGCCGGTCTTCATCCACGCGGGCGGGCTCCAGGGCGTGGCCATGACCTTGAGCTGTGGGTTGAGGCGTTTCGCCTCGCGCAGCAGGGGGAGGATCTTCGCTTCGTCGTGGCTGATGGTGAAGTGCCGGAGGGGGAAGTCGGTCTGTCCGGCCGGTATGTCGTCGTAGGTGTGGTGCTCGGGGGCGGCGGTGAAGTCGGAGGAGCCGATGGGCTGGCGCAGGAAGCTGATGCCGATGCCGGTGTGGGGGTCGAAGAGCTTGCGCATGGTGTCCGCGCGCAGGGCGGGGGTGAGGCCATGGAGGACTTCGGCGCTGGAGTCGGTGATGGACGCGCCGAAGCCGTCGACCGCCTGGTGGTCGCGGCCGGGGTCGACCACGATCGTCGGGTGGTCCGACGGCGTGGTGCCGAATGCGACGCGGGGGCGTTCGTGCAGGAGTTCGGCGCGGTCCGGGGTGGTGACCCAGACGCGTGCTTCCGGCGTGCCGGAGGCTTCCGCCGCAGGTGCGGCGGTGAGGCCGAGGACCAGGGCCACGATCGCGGTAGTTCTCATCGCCGTCCTTGTAACAGAGGTTCATCACTGTGAAACAAAGTCTTTCCAGGATGAAACACCTCGGCGTGGTGACGGTCAATGGCCTGCCCCAGTTCCGGTACAGTGACCAGGTGGAACGTGCTTCCGGTTCGATGAAACAACGGGCCAGTCTCCGGGCCATCGCCGCCGAGACCGGTGTCTCGGTCGCGACCGTCTCGCGGGTGCTCAACGACCACGTCAACGTCGCCCCGCGCACCCGTGACCTGGTGTTGCAGGCCCTTGAACGGCGCGACCAGCCGCCGGGGCAGCGGACGGTGTACGTGCGGTGCCCGTACATCCTCACGGACTACTTCGGCCTGATCGTCTCGTCGGTCGCGGAGACGCTGAAGCTGCACGGTGTGCGCCTGCTGCTCGACGCGGGGGAGTCGGCGCAGCACAGCGAGGCGGTGCGCGGCCTGCCCGGTCAGCAGGACGTCAACGGCGCGATCCTCATCCTGCCGCCGGAGGAGGGTGACGAGCTGGTGGCGTTGGCGCAGGCCGGTTTCCCGTTCGTCGTCGTCGACCCGCGCACGCCACCGCCGCCGGACATCGCCTCGGTGTCGGCCGCGCACTCCGCCGGTGCCCGCGCGGTCGCGGACCACCTGATCGCGCTGGGGCACCGCGACATCGCGGTGATCGCGGGCCCGTCGGAGTGGCTGGCCGGTGACGCGCGGCTGGCCGGGCACCGCTCCGCGCTGGCCCAGGCGGGGGTGCTGCTGAGCGCGGACCGGGTGCGGTGCATCGAACCCACGATCGCCGAGGGCCGTCGTGCGGCGCTGGACCTGCTGGCGGCGGACCCGCGGCCGAGTGCCGTCGTGTGCTTCAACGACAAGGTCGCGGTCGGCACGATGCAGGCCGCGCGGTCACTCGGGCTGCGGGTGCCTGAGGACCTGTCGGTGGCGGGCTTCGACGACATCGACCTGAGCGAGGCGACCGATCCGCCGCTGACGACCGTGCGGCAGCCGTTGCAGGAGATGGGCAGCATCGCCGTCACGCAGCTCATGCGGATGCTCGACGGTCACCGGCCCGAGGCGTTGCACATCGAGCTCGCGACCTCGTTGGTGGTGCGCGGGTCGACCGCTAGTGCATGACGCCCCACACGCGCGTGACCGGGTCGACGAGCACTGGCAGCTGCTGCTCGCCGTCGTAGCGGTGGCACCAGTGGCCGACCTCGAACCCGCCGCCGGGCACCGGGACCCACAGCGTCAGCAGGTGTGAGGTGCTCTCCCCGTCGTCGTGCGCCTCGCTGCCCAGGACGTCGGCGAGCACCGTCGTGCCCGTGGCGCGCAACGCCGTGGTCTGCTTGGCGTCCTCCGCCGCCGACGACCAGATCGCCATCATGATCAGGGCGATGAGCACCACGCCCAGCTCGGTCAGCGCGATGCCCCACCACGGCAGGTCGGACAGGGCGACCACGACGCCGATCGCCGCGATGCCGACGAGCGAGGCGCCGGCGATCACGCGCTGGGCGGTGGCCGAACCGCGGCTGGTGAGGACGACTTCGGCGGGGTTCGTGGTCACCGGCTGATCTTAGGTGCGCATCCCGCCCCTGTGCGGGGTTGCGGGGTCTTGGCCGGCCGCACGGGTCAGGCCAGCAGCAGCCGCACGGTCAGCTCCAGCCGGTTCGCCACGTCGGTGGCCGTGGCCCGCCGGGTCACCCACGCGACGAGGTTCGACAGCCACACGTCGCTGATCACCCGCGCGATGGCCTTCTGCTCCTCCGTCGGTTCCTCGTCGGTCATCGCGCGCGTGAACATCGTCTCCATCAGCAGCGCGACGCGGTCGATCTCGGCACCGGCCGAGGCGTCGGCGAAGGTGAAGGCGCGGGTCATGGCCTCGGTCAGGTGCGGGTTGCGCTGCAGGCCGCGGGTGATGCGGCCGAGCACGAACAGCACGCGGTCGTAGGCGGTGTCGCCGGGGACGGCGGCGCGGTCCATCTTCTCCTGCGCGCGTTCGAGCTCGACGGCGAGGCTGGAGACGAGGAGGTGGATCTTCGAGGGGAAGTAGCGGTAGAGGGTGCCGAGTGCGACGTCCGCCCGGTCGGCCACCGCCCGCATCTGGACGGCGTCGAACCCGCCCTTGGACGCCAGCGCGATGGTCGCGTCGACGATCCTCTTGCGCCGCTCGCGCTGGGCGGCCGAGCTCAGCTCCTCGCCCGCCATCAGGGCGTCCGCGCGCGACTTCGAAGGTGACACGGAGATGGTCCTCCTGGAACGTGTTGCAGCAGCCTCCACATCGTACCGGAGTGGGTTTCCCGGCCATGATCTCTTGCCGGAATTAGAACACGTTCTATAAAGTTCCTCATGTATTGGAGGAGGCCGCATGCCGATCGCCACGACCGACGAGCACCGGGCACTCAGGAACAGCGTCAGCGCGGCCCGCGGGACGTGGGAGGACCTGGTCCGCGTCGGGTTCTTCGACGTGCTGCGCGACGGCGGCACGACCCTCGACCTCGCGGTGATGCTCGAGCAGGCCGCCGAGCACCTCGTACCGGGCCCGCTGCTGCCCACGGCACTGGCCTGCGCCCTCGTCCCGGACTTCGACGGGATCGCCGGGTTCGGGTTCGGCACCGGGCACGTCCTGGGCGCCACCGAGGCCACCCACCTGCTCGTCAAGGACCAGGACTGGATGTTCGTCCCCGCCGGGCACACGACCGTCACCGCGCTGGACGCCGTCGACCTGACCCGGTCGCTCGGGGCGGTCACCGTCCACACACCGGGCGAGACGATCGCCGACCCGACGGACCTCGCCGTCACGCTCATGGCCGCCGAAGCGAGCGGCATCGCCCAGTGGTGCCTGCGGACCGCGGTCGAGCACGCGCGCCGCCGCGAGCAGTTCGGCCGGGCCATCGGGTCCTTCCAGGCCGTGAAGCACCTGTGCGTGGAGATGCTGTGCCGGGCGGAACAGGCCGCGAGCGTCGCGTGGGACGCGGCACGGGCGGCCGGCCACGACGAACACCCGTTCGCGGCGGCGGTCGCGGCGGCCGTGGCGTTCGACGCGGCGGTGCGCAACGCCAAGGACTGCATCCAGGTGCTCGGCGGCATCGGGTTCACCTGGGAGCACGACGCCCACCGCTACCTGCGGCGTGCCCTGGCGCTGCAACAGCTCGCGGGCGGCCGGGAGCGGTGGCGCAGGACGACGGCCGAGCTCGCGCTGCGCGGTGCGCGGCGGCACCACACCGTCGAGGTCGAGGGCGACCCGGAGGTGCGCCGGTTCGCCGCGGAGGTCGCCGCCCTCGAACCGGACGAGCAGCGGGCACGGCTGGCGGACAGCGGATACCTCGTCCCGCACTGGCCCCGGCCCTACGGCCAGGACGCCGGCCCCGCGCGGCAGCTCGTGATCGACGACGCGCTCGCTGCGGCCGGGGTGCGCAGACCGGACCTGGTCATCGGGGCCTGGGCCGCGCCGGCGATCCTGCGCCACGGCACCGCCCAGCAGCAGGAGCGGTTCGTGTGGCCGACCCTGCGCGGCGAGCTGACCTGGTGCCAGCTGTTCAGCGAACCCGAGGCCGGTTCGGACCTGGCGTCGTTGCGCACCAGGGCGCGCAGGGTCGAGGGCGGGTGGCGGCTGACCGGCCAGAAGGTCTGGACGTCGCTCGCCCACCAGGCCGACTGGGCGATCTGCCTGGCCCGCACCGACAGCGACGTCCCCAAGCACAAGGGCATCACCTACTTCCTCGTCGACATGCGGTCCGCGGGCATCGACGTGCGGCCACTGCGGGAGATCACCGGCGAGGCCCGGTTCAACGAGGTCTTCCTCGACGACGTCCTCGTGCCCGACGACTGCGTGGTCGGCGCGGTGAACGACGGCTGGCGCCTGGCCCGCACCACCCTGGCCGACGAACGCGTCGCCCTGGGCCGCGGCTCGTCGCTCGGCGAGGCACTGGAACAGGTTCTGGCCACCGGCCCCGCACCGTCGGAACGGCTCGGCGAACTGGTCGCCCGGGGGCTCGCCGTGTCGCTGCTCGACCTGCGCGCCGGACTGCGCCGCCTTGACGGACAGGAACCGGGCGCGGAGTCCAGCGTGCGCAAGCTCGTCGGCGTGCGGCACCGGCAGGACGTCGCCGAGTTCGCCGTGGAGCTGGACGGCGGGCTGGTGCACGGCGACGCCGTCCACGAGTTCCTGCTGACCCGCTGCCTGAGCATCGCGGGCGGCACCACCCAGGTCCTGATGAACCTCGCGGGCGAACGGATCCTCGGCCTACCCAGGGAGAGTTGATGGACTTCACCCTCGACGACACCCAGCAGGAGATCGTGCGCCTCGCCGCCGACGTGCTGGGCCGGGAGAGCACGACGCCCTGGAAAGCCCTGGGGGAGGCCGGGTTGCTGGCCCTCGCCGTTCCGCAACGGCTCGGTGGCCACGGCCTCGGCGTGCTGGAGACGGCACTGCTGCTCACCGAGGTCGGCCGCAGCGCCGCGGACGTGCCGGCGTTCGCCACCCTCGCCCTGGGCGTCCTGCCGATCGCCCGGCACGGCACCCCGCACCAGCAGGACGAACTGCTCCCCCTGGTCACCGAACAGCACGCCGTCTTCACCGCCGCACTCAGCGAACCCTCCACCCCGCTGCCGGCCACGCCGTCCACCAGGGCCAACCCCGACGGCACCGGACTGACCGGCCTCAAGGTCCACGTCCCGCGCGCCGCCGAGGCCGGCAGAATCCTCGTCAGCGCCCTGCTGGGCGACCGGCCGGGCACCCTGGTCGTCGACCCCGCCCAACCCGGGGTGTCCACAACGGACAGCACCGTCCGGTTCGACAACGCCCACGGTGACCCGCTCGACGGTGACCTCACGAAGTACGCGCTGGCCGGCGCCTGCGCGGTCGGCGACGGTGTGCTGGCCGGAGCCCTCGACCTCACCGTCACGCACGTCGGCACCCGCCACCAGTTCGGCGCACCGCTGTCGACCTTCCAGGCCGTCGCGGGCCAGGTCGCCGACGTCCACATCGCCGCCCGCACCCTGCACCTCGCCACCCTCGCCGCCTGCTGGAGCCTCGACGACGCCGACCTCGCCATCGCCGCCCACTGGCTCGCCGCGGAAGCGCTCCCGGCCGTGCACACGTGCCACCACCTGCACGGCGGCCTGGGACTCGACATCACCTACCCGATGCACAGGTACTACGGCCTGGCCAAGGAGCTGACGAGGTTCGTCGGCGGAGCGGAGCACCGGTTGGGGCAGATCGATGTTCATTGACCTCACGAGCGACCAGCGCAGGCTGCGCGACGAGCTGCGCGAGTACTTCTCCGGCGTCATGACCGAGCAGCAACGCGAAGCCGTGCTCACCGAACGGCACGGCACCGCCTACCGCGACCTGGTGCGCCGCCTCGGCGCCGACGGGTGGCTCGGCGTCGGCTGGCCCACCGAGTACGGCGGCCGCGGCTTCGGCCAGGTCGAGCAGCAGATCTTCGTCAACGAGGCCGCACGCGCCGACGTGCCGCTGCCCTACGTGACGCTGCAGACCGTCGGCCCGACCCTGCAGCGCTACGGAACCCAGGAGCAGAAGGACCTCTTCCTCCCGCGCATCCTCAAGGGCGAGCTGCACTTCGCCATCGGCTACACCGAACCCGAGGCTGGCACGGACCTCGCGGCGCTCACGACCAGGGCCGTCCGGCAGGGCGACCACTACGTCGTCAACGGCCAGAAGGTCTTCACCACCGGCGGCCACGACGCCGACCACGTGTGGCTCGCGGTCCGCACCGGAGCACCCGAGGACCGCCACCGGGGCATCACCATCCTGATCGCCGACACGACCGATCCCGGCTACTCGTGGACTCCGATCATCACCTGCGACGGCGCGCACCACGTCAACGCCACCTACTACAGCGACGTCACGGTGCCCGTCGGCCTGCGCGTGGGCGAGGAGAACAAGGGCTGGCGGCTGATCACCACCCAGCTCAACCACGAACGCGTCATGCTCGGCCCGTCCGGCCGCATCGGCGCCCAGTTCGACCGCGTGCACGAGTGGGCGCGCGAGCACGACCTGCTCGGCCTGCCGGACGTGCGCAGGGCGCTGGCCGAGGTCAAGGCCGTGCACCGGGTCAACGAACTGCTCAACTGGCAGGTCGCCGCCCGGGAGGTGGAGGTCTCCGACGCCTCCGCCACCAAGGTCTTCGCCGCCGACCGCACCCAGCGCGTCGGCCGCCTGCTGGAGGAGGTCGTGAGCCGCCACGGCGATCCCACCGAACCGGGCACCGCGCAGCTCGTGCGCTGGCTGGACGTCCAGGCCCGGCGCAACCTCGTGCTCACCTTCGGCGGTGGCGTCAACGAGGTGCAGAAAGAGCTGATCGCGTCCCTCGGGCTCGGACTGCCGAGGGTGGTGCGATGACCGACGTGGAGAAGGCAGCGGCCGAGATCGCCGGCCGGGGCGAGTCCGCACCGCGCCTGGCCCGCGACCCGGTGAACCTGCCGATGATCCGCACCTGGCTGGAGGCCATCGGCGACACCCACCCCGGCTACACCGAGGTCGCGCCACCGGCGATGGTGCAGGTGTGGACGATGGCCGGGCTGCACGGCCAACGCGCGCTGGACGACCCGCTCGGCGCGATGATGCGGGTCCTCGACGAGGCCGGGTTCACCTCGGTCGTCGCCACCGACAGCGACCAGACCTACCACCGCTACCTCAGGGTCGGCGAACAGCTCGCGGTCACCACCCTGCTGGAGGACGTGACCGGCCCGAAGAGGACCGCACTCGGCGAGGGCTGGTTCGTCACCACCCGCAGCACCTGGTACGTCGGTGACGAGCCGGTCGCCGAGATGCGGTTCCGCGTCCTGAAGTTCCGCCCAGCCGAGAAACCCGCTGCCCCGGCGCAGACGCAGAAGGCGCAGGCGATCCGGCCCTCGGTCAACCGCGACACCGAGTACTTCTGGAACGGCACCAAACAGGGCGAGCTGCGCATCCAGCGCTGCGGCGGCTGCGGGCTGCTGCGGCACCCACCCGGCCCGATGTGCCCGGAATGCGGTGCCACCACACCGAAGTACCTGGTCTCGGACGGCCGCGGCGTGGTCTACAGCTACGTCGTGCACCACCACCCGCAGGTGCCCGGCAAGCGGACGCCGTTCGTGATCGCGCTGGTCGAGCTGGACGAGGGCGTGCGGATGCTGGGCGAGCTCGACGGCGAGCCGCGCGTCGGGCTGCCCGTCGAAGTCGTGTTCACCGAGGTCGACGACGACCTGACGATGTTCGGCTGGAGGCCTCGTGCGGACCGGTGACCCCCTGCCCGAGTGGCACGTCGAGGCCACGCCCACGTTCGTGATCAGCACCGCGCTCGCGACCCGCGACTTCCAGGACGTGCACCACGACCGCGACCTCGCCGTCCGGCGCGGCTCGAAGGACATCTTCATCAACATCCTCACCACCACCGGACTGGTCCAGCGCTACGTCACCGACTGGGCGGGCACCGGGGCGCTGGTCCGGCAGATCGACATCCGGCTCGGCGCACCCTGCTACGCCTACGACACGCTCAAGTTCTTCGGCCAGGTGGTCGAACGCCACGACAACGACGTGGTGGTCGAGGTCGTCGGCCGCACCGGCCACGGCGACCACGTCACCGGCACGGTCAGGATCGAGGTGCCCGCGTGAACGCCGCGATCGCCGGCATCGGCGCGACCGAGTTCTCCAAGGACTCCGGCCGCACCGAACTGCAGCTCGCCGCCGAGGCCACCAGGGCCGCACTCGCCGACGCCGGACTCGAACCGTCCGATGTGGACGGCCTGGTCAGCTTCACCATGGACACCAACGCCGAGATCGCCGTCGCCCGCGAGCTCGGCATCCCGGAGCTGACGTTCTTCAGCCGCGTCCACTACGGCGGCGGCGCGGCCTGCGCGACCGTCCAGCAGGCCGCCATGGCGGTCGAGACCGGGATGGCGCAGGTCGTCGTGTGCTACCGGGCGTTCAACGAGCGTTCCGGCCACCGGTTCGGCCAGGTCCAGACCGCGGCGGCGGCGAACGTCGACAACAGCTGGTCCTACCCGATGGGCCTGGGGACCCCGGCCGCGATGGTCGCCATGTTCGCCCGCCGGTACATGCACTCCTACGGTGCCACGAGCGAGGACTTCGGCCGGGTCGCCGTCGTGGACCGCAAACACGCCGCCACCAACCCCCACGCGTGGTTCCACAACCGCCCGATCACCCTCGACGACCACCAGTCCTCGCGCTGGATCGCCGAACCGCTGCGGCTGCTCGACTGCTGCCAGGAAAGCGACGGGGGAGTGGCGCTCGTCGTCACCTCCGCCGCGCGCGCTCGCGACTTGAGGAACACGCCCGTGCTGGTCAAGGCCGCCGCCCAGGGCAGCGGCACCGACCAGTTCACGATGACCAGCTACTACCGCGACGACCTGACCGGCCTGCCGGAGATGGGCGTGGTGGCGCGGCAGCTGTGGCAGCGGTCGGGCATCGGGCCGTCCGATGTGGACGTGGCCGTGCTCTACGACCACTTCACCCCGTTCGTCCTCGTGCAGCTGGAGGAGCTCGGGTTCTGCGGCAAGGGCGAGGCGAAGGACCTCGTGGCCTCCGGCGCGTTGGAGCTCGACGGCTCGCTACCGCTCAACCCGCACGGCGGCCAGCTCGGCGAGGCCTACCTGCACGGCATGAACGGCATCGCCGAGGCCGTCCGGCAGGTCCGCGGCACCGCCGTGAACCAGGTCGCGAGAGCGGCCCACGTCCTGGTCACCGCCGGCACCGGCGTTCCCACCAGCGGCCTGCTCCTGGGCCCCTGACCCCCCTTGCAGATGCCGGGGGTCAACGGCTCAGCAGCACCGCGTCGGCGAGCACGGGACGGTCCGCGGAAGAGGTGGTCAGCACCAGGCGGGAGCCGTCCCGCCACACCGACGTCCGCAGCGTCTCACCGGGGAACACCACGCCCGCGAACCTCGCCCCGAACGACACCACCTGCTCCGGCCCGTCCAAGAACGCGTCGACCACCGCCTTGCACACCACGCCGTAGGTGCACAGGCCGTGCAGGATCGGCCGGTCGAACCCGGCCGCGCGGGCGAACCCGGGATCGGCGTGCAACGGGTTGCGGTCCCCGCACAACCGGTACAGGTGGGCCTGCTGCGGCAACGTCGGCGTCTCGATCACCGCGTCGGGTTCGCGGCCGGGCAGCTCGACCCGGTTCGACGGCCCGCGCTCACCACCGAAACCGCCCTCGCCGCGGGCGAAGATGCTCGACCGGGTCGTGTAGAGCGCCGTTCCGTCCGGTGCCACGGCGGTCGACTCCTGCACGATCACCGCCGCCGTGCCCTTGTCCCACACGTCGGTGATCCGCGTCCGCAGCACCGCCTGGCCCTCGGCGGGGATCGGCCCGTGCGCGGTGATCTCCTGCGTGCCGTGCAAGACGCGCGCCAGGTCGACGTTAACGCCGGGGAACGACACGACCGGCGGCGCGGTCTCGTGGAACCGCGGCGCCACCACCCCGAACGTCGGCAGGACCGCCAGCCCCTCCTCGTAGACGTACCGCAGCTCGGTCGCACCCAGCGCCAGGTGGTAGAGCAGCACGTCCGACGACGTCCAGGAGAACTTCAGCTCGGGCAGTTCCGCCCCCACCGCAACGGCCGGATCGATCGGCATCGCACGCCCTTCACTCGTAGGTGATCGTCACCGCGTCGGTGACCGGAACCGACTGGCACGCCAGGACGATCCCGTCGGCGATGTCGCCGGAGTCGAGCACGTCGTTGCCGAGCATCTTGACCTCACCGGAGACCAACCGGCACGCGCACGCGCCGCACGCACCCTCCCGGCACGAGAACGGCGCGTCCAACCCCTTCTCCAGCAACAGGTCCAGCAGCTTCATCCGGGCCGGCCAGGCGAAGCGGTGGGTCTCCCCGTCCAGCGACACCTCGACCTGCGCGTCCGGCCGGTCGTCCACCACCGGCACGGCCTCGGCGAACGGATCACCCGACAACGACACGAACTTCTCGACGTGCACCACCGGAACGTCGTGCAACGCCGTGCGGGCCGCCTCCATGAACGGTGCCGGCCCGCACACGAACGCCTCGTCGCACGGACGCACAAAGGCCCGCAGCCCGTGCGGCAGCCCCTGCACCGACTCCAGCCAGTGCACCGCCGTCAACCGCTCCGGGAACTCCCGCGACAACCGGTCGAGCTCGCGGGCGAAGATCACCGACTCCGCGTCCCGGTTGGCGTAGAACAGGAACACCGACCCGGTCCCGCCGGACAGCACCGCCCGGATGATCGACATCACCGGCGTGATCCCGCTGCCCGCCGCGAACGCCAGCACCGAGGAGTCCAGCGACCGCGGCGTGAACACCCCGGCCGGCGCCAGCACGTCCAGCTCCATCCCGGTGCGCAGCTCGGAGCACATCCACACCGACCCGCACCCGTCCGGCGTGCGCTTGACCGTGATCTTCAACGGTTCACCGGGTGCGCTCGACAGCGAGTAGCACCGCGCCACCTCACCCGCCCGCACGGTCAGGAACTGCCCCGGCCTGGGCTCGAAAGACGCCCCCGACAGCACGAACGACCGCGCGTCGTGCGTCTCCTCGATGACCGACTCGACGCGCAACCGGTGCACCTCAGCCATCGGCGACCTCCACCGTCCCGTCGCGCACGGCCTTCTCGATGCCGTCGCGCAACCGCAGGCACGTGCGCACCAACGGCGCCCGCGGCCCCAGCTCCGGGCACGCGCTGGTGTCGGCGAGCCACTGCACGCTGGTGTGCCGGGGGCTGTTCTTCTTCACCAGCACCCGGTTCCCGCAGTCGCACGTCACCGGTGCCATGCCGCCGGACAGGAACTCGTCGCGCTCGCTCATGAGCTCGTCGGCTGCCGGCGGGCGAGGTTCTCGGCGACCTCCCTCTCCCACACCTCGACCGCCCTGCTCGTGTCGACCTCGAACTCGAACCGCCGCACCATGTCGTCGGTGACGTCCTCGACGTCCACGTAGAACTGCTCGTACCAGCGCCGCAGCTGGTAGACCGGGCCGTCCTCCTCGCACAGCAGCGGGTTGTCGATCCGCGTCTTGTTCTGCCAGATCTCCACGTCCTGCAGGAACCCCGCGCCGATGCCGCGCGCGAACTTGCGGGCGATCTTGTCCGCGTGCTCGTCCGACACACCCGGCAGCTTCTTCACGATCGCGCCCCACTGCAGCCGGAACGAGTTCGGCGTGATGGGGTAGTGGCAGTTGATCAGCACCGTCTCGATCTCGATGCCCTTGTAGTCGTTCCACAGGTAGTCGATCATGTACGACGGCCCGTAGTACGACGCCTCCGAGCGCACCTCGACGTCACCGGTGTAGTTCGACGCCATCGCCACGTCCGGCCGCCCGCGCGTGGTCAGGTACTGCGAGGCGATGTGGCCCTCCATCACGTTCTTGAAGTACGTGGGGAACGCGAAGTGGATGTAGAAGAAGTGGGCCATGTCGACGACGTTGTCGATGATCTCGCGGCAGTTCGCGTTCTCGATCACGACCGAGTCCCACGTCCAGTTGCTCCACTCACCGCTGAACGCCTGCTCGATCCGCGGGATCGTCACGTGCTCGGGCGGCGGGTTGCCCTGCGGGTCGTTCCACACGAACAGCTGCCTGTTCTCCTCCAGCGTGGTCCACGACCGGGTGCGGGCCCGCAGCGGAACCCGCTTGGCGTAGGGGATCTCGACGCACCGGCCGTTGCCCGCCCAGCGCCAGTCGTGGAACGGGCACGCGATGGTGCTGCCCTTCACCGTGCCCCGGGTGAGGTCACCGCCCATGTGCCGGCAGTACCCGTCGAGCACGTTGAGCGTGCCGTCCTCGCCCTGGAACACCACGAGCTTCGTGCCGAACGCCTCGACGGCGTGCGGCTGCCCGTCGCGGAAGGTGTCGGCCAGGCCCAGGCAGTGCCAGCCGCGCGCGAACCGCGCGGGAGGCGCGCCGGTGTCGATCGAACGCACGGAGTCCTGCGTCATCACATGCCTCCACGGTGGTCTTGGCTGGAGATGTCGAGTCCGGCCAGGTACCCGAAGGTCATCGCCGGTCCGAGGGTGGCGCCCGCGCCCGCGTAGGTGTGGCCCATGACCGACGCGCTCGCGTTGCCCGCCGCGTACAGGCCGTCGATCACCGAACCGTCCTCGCGCAGCACCCGCGCGTGCGCGTCGGTGCGCAGCCCGCCCTTGGTGCCCAGGTCGCCGGGGACGATCCTGGCCGCGTGGAACGGCGGCGTGAGCAGCGGCGCGAGGCACGGGTTCGGGTGGACGCGCGGGTCGCCGTAGTAGCGGTCGTAGGCGCTGTCACCGCAGCCGAAGTCGGGGTCGGTGCCGTTGAAGGTGTTGAACCGCGTGACCGTGTCGGCGAGGCCGGGGAGTCCCGCTTTCGCACCCAGCTCTTCGAGGCTGGGGGCATTGAGCACGACCTCGTCCCACCGCCGGGGCAACGGCCGGCGGGGCGGGAAGCCCGCGAACGGGTAGCGGTTGCGGTAGGTCTGGTCGAACACCAGCCAGGTCGTCCCGGTCATCGCCTTGACCACGTCGATGTAGGGCGCCGCCTCGTTGACGAAGCGCCGGCCGGATCCGTCGACCAGCACACACCCCGGCAGCGCGCGTTCGGCGAGCAGGAAGAACGGCCCGCGCGGCAACGGGACCGCCGGCCCCCACCAGGCGTCGTCCATCAGATCCACGGCCGCGCCCGCGCGCAGCCCGGCCTCGATGCCGTCACCGGTGTTGGCCCGCGCGCCGACCGTCCACTCGGTACCGATGTCCTGGTGCTGCTTGCGCAGCTGCTCGTTGTGCTCGAACCCACCGGAGGCGAGTACGACATGCGGAGCCTGAATCAGCTCGTCGCCCACCCGGATGCCGGCGACCCGGCCGTTCTCGAAGTGCAGGTCGGTCAGCGCGGTGTTGAGCCTGACCTCGACGTCCAACGCCGTCAGGCCCGCACGCAGCCCGGCGGCCAGCGCCTGGCCCATCGCGAGCCTCCGGCCCGGTGTGAACCGCTGCGCGACCAGTTTGGCCGCGGTGAGCACCCCGCGCGGGTGGCGGGCGGCCAGGGTGAGCCACCGGTAGTCGACCTGGGTGATCACGATTCCGGCCGGGGTCGGCACGTACGGCGGTTCGAGGTGCTCCAGCTCGGCGCCGAGGACGTCCGCCCTCATCGGCACCGGCTCGACCGACCGCCCGCGCGGACGGCCGCCGGGTGCCTCCGGGTAGTAGTCGGGATAGCCGCGCACCCAGCGGAACCGCAACGGCGTGTGCGCGCACACGAACCCGAGCATCGCGGGACCGGCGTCGAGGAACGCCTCCCGCAGCTCGGCCGGCACGTCACCGGCGATGTGCGCGAGGTAGGCGGAGGCGTCCTCGGGCGTGTCCCGCACACCGGCCTCGGCGAGTACGGGGTTGTTCGGCACCCAGATGCCGCCGCCGGACCGGGCGGTCGAGCCGCCGAAGCGCGCCGCCTTCTCGACGACCAGGGTGCGCAGTCCCCGGTGGGCCGTGCACAGGGCGGTGGTCATGCCCGCCGCGCCGCTGCCGACGACGATCACGTCGTACATCCGCACCTCCGGAGTCGAGACTAGAACAGGTTATAGTTCTGGAGTGGTTTGGCGCTATGGTGTAGGAGTTCCAGGCGGTTCGGATCACCAAGAACGTGTTCCGGGAGGGTTGCGTGGAGGTCACCGCTGACGTGGTCGTCGCCGGCTTCGGCGCCGCCGGTGCGTGCGCCGCGCTCGAAGCCGCGGCCTCCGGTGCGTCCGTGGTGGTGCTGGACCGGTTCGCCGGCGGTGGCGCGACGGCGTTGTCCGGCGGGGTCGTCTACGCCGGTGGTGGCACGCGCCAGCAGGTCGAGGCCGGGGTCGCCGACACGCCCGAGTCGATGCACGCCTACCTCAGGCACGAGGTCCGCGACGCGGTGTCGGACGAGACACTGCGCCGGTTCTGCCGGAACAGCGCGAAGATGCTGGCCTGGCTGGAGGACCAGGGCGTGCCGTTCGGCGCGCGGCTGTGCCCGTTCAAGACCTCCTACCCGACCGACGACTACCACCTCTACTTCTCCGGTAGCGAGACCGCCTGGCCCGACCCGGTGCCGCGCGGGCACCGGACCAGGGCGAAGGGCACGTCCGGGAGCGTCTTCTTCGCCCGGCTCGCCGAGGCCACCCGGCGCGCGGGGGTGCGGGTGATGACCCAGACGCGGGCCGTGGAGCTCGTCGTGGCCGACCGGGTGACCGGCGTGCGGTGCCGGACGCTGACCGGCCTGCCCCGAGCGCTGCACCGGGCGTTGTCGAGGGCCGCGGCCAAGCCGTGGCTCTACCTCCCACCGCTCGGGCGCGCACTGCACCGGGTCGCGGCGGCCGTGGAACGCCGGTTCGGCCGTGAGCTGACGGTGCACGCCCGGCGCGGTGTCGTCATCGCCGCCGGCGGGTTCATCGCGAACCGGGCGATGCTGCGCGACCACGCACCGGCCCACCGCGGCGGTCTCGCCCTGGGCACCCCCGGTGACGACGGCAGCGGCATCCGCCTCGGCACCGCCGCCGGTGGCACGACCGACCGGCTGGACAAGATCTCGGTGTGGCGGTTCGTCACGCCGCCCAGCGCGTTGCAACGCGGCATCCTCGTCGACATCGACGGTCAGCCGTTCGGCGACGCCACCCGCTACGGCGCGGCGATCGGCGACGAGATCATCCGGCGCGGCGGCAAGGCGTGGCTGCTCGTCGACGATGACACGCTGAGCGTCGCCAAGGCCCAGGTCGGCACGCAGACCGCGCGCTTCCAGCGCTTCCAGGCCCGCTACCTGCTCTTCCGCGGCCTCGTCACCGCGCCGACGATCGAGGCCGCCGCCGAGAAGGCGGGCATCAGGGCACCGCAGGTCGAACCGTTCGGGCGGCCACCGTACTCGCTGATCGACGTCTCGGTGCGGTTCGACTCCTTCCGGCGCGGCTTCGGTTACCCCTGCCCGATGCTCACCCTCGGCGGCTTGGTCGTCGACGAGCAGACCGGTGCGGTGCGGGGGGTGCGCGGCCTGTACGCGGCGGGCCGATCCGCGGTCGGGGTGTGCTCGGAGTCGTACGTCAGCGGCCTCGCGCTCGCCGACTGCGTCTTCTCCGGCCGGCGCGCCGGCCACCACGTGGCGAAGGAGGACCGGTGCTGACGATGGAGAAGAGGGCGGCGGCCGCGCAGCTGCTGCGCACCGCCGAACGCGAGCGCGTGCCGATCACACCGCTGGTGGAGCTGTACCCGGACATCGACGTGGTCGACGCCTACGAGATCCAGCTGCTCAACGTGCGGCACCGCAACCGCGACGTCATCGGCCACAAGGTCGGCCTGTCGTCGCCGGCGATGCAGCAGATGATGGGCGTGGACGAACCCGACTACGGGCACCTGCTCGACGACATGCAGCTGCACGGCACCGCGGACGCCTCGGCGTACCTGTACCCGCGGGTCGAGGTGGAGATCGCGTTCCTGCTCGGCCACGACCTGCCCGGCGAGGGCTGCACGGTCGCGGACGTGCTCGCCGCCACCGAGTTCGTGGCACCCGCGATCGAGCTGATCGACAGCCGCATCGCCGACTGGCGGATCACGCTCCCCGACACCATCGCCGACAACGCCTCCTCCGCGGCGTTCGTCCTGGGCGGCGAACGCGTGCGGCCGTCCGATGTGGACATCCGCGGCGTCGAGGCGACCCTGGCGCGCAACGGGGAGCCGGTTGCCCAAGGCCGTGGTGACGCGGTGCTGGGTGATCCGGCGATCGCGGTGGCGTGGCTCGCGCAGAAAGTGGCCACGTTCGGCGTGCGGCTGCTGGCCGGCGACATCGTGCTGCCCGGCTCGTGCACGCGGGCGTTCGACGCGAAACCGGGAGACGAGTTCCGCGCCGAGTTCGCCGGACTCGGTTCTGCCGACCTGAAGTTCGAGTGAGGTGAACGGGTGAAGGCGGCCATCGTCGGGTCCGGCAACATCGGCACCGACCTGCTCTACAAGCTCCTGCGCTCACCGGCGCTGGAACCCCGCTGGATGGTGGGCGTCGACCCGTCCAGCGAGGGCCTGCGGCGAGCGCGCGAGGCGGGTCTGGAGGCCACGGCCGAGGGCGTGGACTGGTTGCTGCGCCAGGACGAGCTGCCCGACGTCGTGTTCGAGGCGACCTCGGCCGCGGTGCACCGGGCCAACGCCCCGCGCTACGCCGAGGCCGGCATCCGGGCCGTCGACCTGACCCCCGCCGCGGTCGGCCCGCACGTGGTGCCGCCGGTCAACCTGCGCGAACACCTCGGCGCACCGAACGTCAACCTGATCACCTGCGGCGGCCAGGCCACGATCCCGGTGGTGCACGCCGTGTCGCGGGTCGTGCCGGTCGAGTACGCGGAGATCGTCGCCAGCGTCGCGTCGGTGTCGGCCGGACCGGGCACACGCGCGAACATCGACGAGTTCACCCGCACCACCAGCCGCGGCATCGAGACGATCGGCGGCGCCGGCCGCGGCAAGGCGATCATCGTGCTCAACCCGGCCGACCCGCCGATGATCATGCGCGACACCGTCTTCTGCGCGATCCCCGAGGACGCCGATCCGGACCCGATCACCGACTCGATCACCCGGATGGAGACCGACCTCCGCGCGTACGTCCCGGGGTTCCGGCTGCTGCGCGAGCCGCAGTACGACCCCGGCCGCGTCGCGATCTTCGTCGAGGTCGCGGGAGCGGGCGACTTCCTGCCGCCCTACGCCGGGAACCTCGACGTCATGACGGCCGCCGCGACCAAGGTGGGGGAGGAGATCGCCGATGCAGTTGCGGCTGACCGACACGTCTCTGCGTGACGGCTCGCACCACAAGCGCCACCGGTTCACCGTCGACGACGTGCGCTCGATCGTCGGCGCGCTCGACGACGCCGGGGTGCCGGTCATCGAGGTCACCCACGGCGACGGGCTGGGCGGGTCGTCGTTCACCTACGGCTTCAGCCGCACACCGGAGCAGGAGCTGATCAAGACCGCGGTGGCCACGGCCCGGCAGGCCAGGATCGCCGTGCTGATGCTGCCGGGCGTCGGCGTCAAGGACGACATCCTGGTGTCGCAGGACAACGGCGCGTCGATCGTGCGGATCGCCACCCACTGCACCGAGGCCGACGTCTCCGTGCAGCACTTCCAGCTCGCCCGCGAACGCGGGCTGGAGACCGTCGGGTTCCTGATGATGGCGCACTCGCGGCCACCGGAGGCGTTGGCACGTCAAGCGAGGATCATGGCCGACGCCGGGTGCCAGTGCGTCTACGTGGTGGACTCGGCCGGCGCGCTGGTGCTGGAACAGGTGTCCGACCGGGTGGCCGCGCTGGTGGCGGAGCTGGGGGACGACGCGCAGGTCGGGTTCCACGGGCACGAGAACCTCGGGCTGAGCGTCGCGAACTCGGTCGCCGCGGCACGGGCGGGCGCGAAGCAGATCGACGGCAGCGTGCGCGGGTTCGGCGCGGGAGCGGGCAACACGCCGCTGGAGGCGTTCGTCGGCGTCTGCGACAAGCTCGGGTTCACCACCGGCGTCGACTTCTTCAAGATCGTCGACGCGGCCGAGGACGTCGTGCGGCCGGTGATGCCCGAGGAGTGCCTGCTCGACCGGATGGCGCTGATGATGGGCTACGCGGGCGTCTACTCCAGCTTCCTCAAGCACGCCTACACCCAGGCGCAGCGCTACGGCGTGTCCGGCGCGGAGCTGCTCGTGCGCGCCGGTCGGCGCAAGCTCGTGGGTGGCCAGGAGGACCAGCTGATCGACATCGCACTGGAGCTGAGCAGGGAGGAGGTCCGATGAGCGAGGAGATCCTCGGCAAGGTGCGGGAGCTGCTGCCCGCGCTGCGCGAGCGCGCGGCGGAGGCCGAACAGCTGCGCAGGGTGCCGCCGGAGTCGGTGAAGGCGTTGCAGGAGACCGGGTTCTTCCGGATGCTGCAACCCGTGCGCTGCGGCGGGTTCGAGACGCACCCGGTCGCGTTCTACACCGCGGTCAAGATGATCGCGAGCGCCTGCGGGTCCACGGGCTGGGTCTCGTCCGTGCTGGGCGTGCACCCTTGGCACGTCGGGCTGTTCGACGTGAAGGCGCAGGACGAGGTGTTCGGCGAGGACCAGGACACCCGCATCTCCTCCTCCTACGCACCGACCGGCAGGGCGACCGCCGTGGAGGGCGGGTTCCGGTTCAGCGGCAGGTGGAGCTTCTCCTCGGGCTGCGACCACGCCACGTGGGTGCTGCTCGGCGGACTGGTGATGAACGACGAGGGAAAGCCCGTCGACTTCCGCACGTTCCTGCTGCCGATCGCCGACTACACGATCAACGACGTGTGGGACACGGTCGGCCTGCGCGGCACGGGCAGCAACGACATCGTGGTGTCCGACGTGTTCGTGCCCGAGCACCGCACGCTGAGCATGGCGCACACCGCGCGGTGCCAGTGCCCCGGCCAGGAGGTCAACCCCGGACCGTTGTTCCGCATGCCGTACGGGACGATCCACCCGTACGCGATCACCGCGCCGATGATCGGCATGGCGGCCGGCGCGTACGAGCTGCACGTCAACGCCACGCGCGAGCGCGTCCGTGCCGCCTACCTGGGCGAGAAGGCCGTCGACGACCCGTTCGCGCAGGTCCGGATCGCCACGGCGGCCAACGACATCGACACCGCGTGGTGGCAGCTCGAGAAGGACGTCGACGACGAGTGGGAGCACGCCGTCGCCGGCACGAGGATTCCGGTCGAGCTGCGCCTGCGGGCGCGCAGGGACCAGGTGCTGGGCAGCGCGCGGGCCCTCTCCGCGATCGACCGGCTCTTCGAGAGCGCGGGCGGCAAGGCGATCAACGCGAACCTGCCGTTGCCCCGGTTCTGGCGTGACGCCCACGCCGCACGGGTGCACGCGGCCAACGACCCGGAGCGCTCGCTGGTGATGTTCGGCAAGAACGAGCTCGGCATCCCAGTCCGCGACGGCCTGTTCTGACCGCAACGGGAAGCTGCAGAGGAGAGACATGGTTCGGTTGCACTACCACGAGGCCGGCGCCGACCACGCCGAGACGCTGGTGCTGCTGCACGGCGGCGGGCCGGGTGCGTCGGCGCTGAGCAACTTCGGCCGCACCATCCCGGTGCTCGCCAAGTCGTTCCGGGTGCTGGCGGTGGACCAGCCGGGGTTCGGCGAGTCGGAGAAGCCGACCGAGCACGGCCAGTACTTCACCCACGCCGCCGAGGCGCTGCGCGGGCTGCTCGACGACCTCGGGGTGGAGAAGGCACACCTCCTCGGCAACTCACTCGGCGGCGGCACGGCCGTGCGGTTCGCACTGGACCACCCGCAACGCGCCGGACGGCTGGTCCTGATGGGACCGGGTGGCCTGTCGCTCAACGTCTTCGCACCCGACCCGACCGAGGGCGTGCGCAAGCTCAGCGCGTTCGCCAAGGACCCGACGCGGGAGCGGATCGAGGAGTTCCTGCGGATCATGGTGTTCGACCAGTCGCTGATCACCGACGAGCTGATCGACGAACGGTTCGCCGCCGCGTCCCGGCCGGAGTCGCTGAAAGCCATGGTCGCGATGGGGAAGTCGTTCTCCGGACCGGACTTCGAGCAGGGCATGCTCTGGCGCGAGGCCCACAGGCTGCGCCAACGGGTGCTGCTCGTGTGGGGCCGCGAGGACCGGGTCAACCCGCTCGACGGCGCCCTTGTCGCGTTGAAGCTGATCCCACGCGCACAGCTGCACGTGTTCGGCGGCTGCGGGCACTGGGCGCAGCTGGAGAAGTTCGACGAGTTCAACCGGCTCGCGGCAGACTTCCTCCTGGAGACGTGATGGGCATCCGATCGCTGGGCTACCTGCGGATCGAGGCCACCGACATCGGCCGGTGGCGCGAGTTCGGGCTGAAGGTGCTCGGGCTCGTGGAGGGCAAGGGCTCGACCGAGGGCGCGCTGTACTTCCGGATGGACGACTTCCCGGCCCGGCTGGTGATCGTGCCCGGTGCGGCCGACCGGTTGCTCGCCTCCGGCTGGGAGGTCGCGACCGAGGCCGAGCTGGACGAGGTCGCGAAACGCCTGGCGTCCGCGGGCGTCGCGGTCGTCGAGGGCACGGCCGAGGAGCTCGCCGAACGCCGGGTCACCGGGATGGTCAAGTTCGAGGACCCGTCCGGCAACACGCTGGAGGTGTTCCACGGCGCCGCCCTGGAGCACCGGCGGGTGGTGTCCCCGTACGGGCACCGGTTCGTCACCGAGGACCAGGGCCTCGGTCACGTCGTGCTGTCCACCTCGGACGACGAGGCCGCGCTGCACTTCTACCGCGACGTGCTCGGGTTCCGGCTGCGCGACTCGATGCGGCTGCCCCCGCAGTTCGTCGGCAGGCCCGCCGACGGGCCACCGGCGTGGCTGCGGTTCTTCGGCTGCAACCCGCGCCACCACAGCCTCGCGTTCCTGCCGATGCCCACCCCGTCCGGGATCGTGCACCTGATGATCGAGGTGGAGAACACCGACGACGTGGGCCTGACGCTGGACCGGGCGTTGCGGCGCAAGGTGCCGATGTCGGCGACGCTCGGCCGGCACGTCAACGACCTGATGCTGTCGTTCTACCTGAAGACACCCGGCGGGTTCGACGTCGAGTTCGGCTGCGAGGGACGGCAGGTGTCCGATGAGGACTGGATCGCGCGAGAGAGCACGGCGGTGAGCCTGTGGGGTCACGACTTCAGCGTGGGGCACCGGGGATAGCGCACTTCCGGTCGGTCCTGGGGCACTTCTGCACCGGCGTGACCGTGGTGACGGGCATGTCCGCGACCGGCCCGGTGGGGTTCGCCTGCCAGTCGTTCGCGGCGTTGTCACTGGACCCGCCGCTCGTGCTGTTCTGCCCGCAGCGCACGTCGGGCAGCTGGGCGGCGATGTCCCCGGCCGGGGCGTTCTGCGTGAACGTGCTCGCCGAGGACCAGCGGGAGCTGTCGGCGGTGTTCGGCCGGGCAGGGGCGGACAAGTTCGCCGGCGTCCCGTGGTCCCCGTCGGGCACCGGTGCTCCGGTGCTCGGCGGGGCGCTCACGTGGGTCGACTGCCGGGTCACGACCGTGCACGAGGCCGGTGACCACTACGTCGTGATCGGCGAGGTCGTCGAGCTCGGACCGCAACGCGACGCACGACCGCTGCTGTTCTACCGCGGCCGGTACGCCGCGCAGGCCGACCTCGACCCGCGCGGCCGGTCCGGCGAGGTGCTCGACACCCTCCTGACCTGGCAGCGCCAGTCAGAGTGGAGCTGACGCCGTGACCCGCCAGGTCGCCGTCGGGAAGCTGACCTCGCCGTCGTGCACGAACTCGTCGAACGCGCCGCGCACCCGGTCGAGAACCCGGTCGCGGTCCTGCTCGGGTGCCTCCCGCAGGGCGCGGCTGACCGGGCCCATGTTCGTCAGGTACGGCAGCAGCACCTCCTCGGGCAGCCGGGTGGTGCGGTCGATCGGCGTGACCTCGACGTCCGCCCAGCCGTCGAGGACCTCGCGGACCCGCGCCGGATCGGCGAGCGAGAACGGCCCCGGCCCGTCCAGGTCACGCGCGGGCATGCCGGGCAGGATCTCCCTCGCCACGCGGTCGCCGGTGAGCATGAACGGGTTCTCCTCCTGCGCCCGCCACGTGATGAAGCACAGCTCACCACCCGGCTCGACGGCCGTGCGCAGGTTCGTGAACGCCGCGCCGGGGTCGGCGAAGAACATCACGCCGAACCGCGACACGACCAGGTCGAACCGCTGCTCGAACACGTGCGTCTGCGCGTCGGCCAGCAGGAACTCCGCCTGCCCGTGCTCCCGCGCCGCCGCGACCATCGACTCGGCGATGTCGACCCCGACGCACTCCGCACCGGTGGCCGCGGCGATCGCCCGCGTCACCCCGCCGGTGCCGCACCCGACGTCGAGCACCCTCCTGCGCGGCCGCTCCGCCGCCTTCTCGACCAGCAGTTCCTCGAACGGCCGCATGAGTTGGCCCACGGTGTCCTGCACCCGCGCCCAGCCCTGCCCCGACGTGTTCCACAGCGCCGCCTGCTCGGCGTTGACCTCTGCCATGCTCCTACCGTCCTACTTCAAGCCGACTTGAGGTCAAGTGTCGTGGACGAGATCGCCATCGGCGAGGTGGTGCGCCGCTCCGGCGTGCCCGCCTCCACCCTGCGCTACTACGAGGAGCGCGGCCTGATCGCCTCGACCGGCCGTCGCGGCCTGACCCGCGTGTTCCCGGCGTCGGTGCTCGGGCAGCTCGCGCTGATCGCCGTGTGCCGCAACGTCGGGTTCTCGCTCGACGAGATCGCCCGGATGCTGGCCCGCGACGTGTCGAACCTCGACCGGGCGATGCTGTCGGGCAAGGCCGACGAGCTGGACGCGATGATCACCCGGATGACGGTGATGCGCGACCGGCTCCGCCACGCCGCCGCCTGCCCCGCTCCCAGCCACGCGGAGTGCCCCGCGTTCCAGCGGATGCTGCGCGAAGCCGGCCCAGGCGCGTGAGGTGCTGCTGCGGGCTGCCGAACAGCTGAGCGCTGCCGTGCGCCCGCTTGAAGTACAGGTGCGCGTCGTGCTCCCAGGTGATCGCGATACCGCCGTGCAGCTGGATCATCTCGGCGGCGACCTTCTGGAACGCCTCCGAGCAGTAGACCTTCGCGACCGCGGCCGAGACCTCGTCGGACGCCGCCTCCGCCGCCGACCGGGCGGTCTCGACGAGGACGTGCAGGTCGGCCATCCGGTGCTTGAGCGCCTGGAACGAGCCGATCGGCTTGCCGAACTGGACGCGGGTCCTGGTGTGCTCGACGGTGAGCTCCAGCGCCCGTTGCGCCGCACCGACCTGCTCCGCGGCCAACGCCGCGTACGCGACGTCCTGCACACGCGGGTCCCACGGCCCGAGCCGCGCGCCTTCGGCATCGGCGAGGTGGACGGCCGCGAGCCGCCGGGTCGGGTCCATCGCCGGGGTGTGCCGCCGGGTCACGCGCGGCTGGCAGGGATCGACCTCGTAGAGCGAAGTGCCGTTGACGACCAGCAGCACCTCGGCGAGGTCACCGTCCACGACGTGGTTCGCCGTCCCGGTCAGGTCGCGGATCTCCGCTTCCCACGGCCACACGAGCGCCGCGACCGCCCCGCCGGCGATGCGCGGCAGCAACCGGGCGCACGCCTTGGCGTTGCCGGTGGCCAGCAGTGCCTGGCTCGCCAGCGTCGAGGACAGCAGCGGCGCCGGGGTCAGCGTGCGCCCGAGCTCCGCCAGCACCACGTGCGTCTCGGCGAGCCCCGCCCCGGCCCCGCCGTAGTCCTCGGGCACGGCGAGCCCCGCGACGCCGACCTCCCCGCACAGCTTCGCCCACAACGCCGTGTCGTACCCGGCCGGTTCCTCGATCGCCGACCGCACATCGGAGTGCTTGGCCAGCAACGCGCGCACGGAGTCCCGCAACGCGACCTGTTCCGGTGTCACAACGCCTCCAGCACGCGGTTCCGGTGGAACGACAGGCTGCCCCACGCGGTGCGCAGGGCCCGGGTCCGCATCAGGAACCGGCTCAGCTCGTACTCGGCGGTGTAGCCGATCGCGCCGTGCACCTGCAACGCGGTCCGTGCCGCCCGCCAGGCCGCCTCGGAGGTGGCGACCTTGGCGGCCGACACGTCCCGCGGGGCCATCGTGACCGCCGCGCCGAACACCAGCGGCCGGGCCAGCTCCAGTCCGATGAGGACGTCCGCGAGGTGGTGCTTGACCGCCTGGAACGACCCGATCGGCCTGCCGAACTGGACGCGGGTCTTGGCGTGCGCGGTCGTGAGCTCGAGCATCGCACGGCCCAGGCCCAGCAGCTGGGCCGAGCACGCCAGGACGCCGAGGTCGAACGCACGAGCGGCGGGGACGTCGGTGGCGACCACCGGGCCGCCCGTCACCTCGACGAGCGTCCGCGCCGGGTCGACGGACGCATGGGTGGTCACGGGCGTGGCCTCGCGCAGGGTGGTGCCCTCGACCAGGTGGTACCGGTCCGCCTCGACGGCGTGCGGCACGTGCGGCGGGAACGCCACCGAACCACCGATCCCGAGCGCCGGTCCCACCGCGTACGTCTCCACCACCGGCCCGTCCACCGCGTGGTGGCCCAGCTCCTCGAACACCACCACCAGGTCCACCGGGTCCGAGACGTCCCCGACCCCCACCGCCGCGAGGTCCCGCCGCCCCTGCGCCAGGAACCCGTGCAGCACCGCCCCGAAGTCGGCCTGCTCGGCCGAGAGCGCGAACCTCATCGCGGCAGCCCCAAGATCCGCTCGGCGACCACGTTGCGCTGGACCTCGTTGGTGCCCGCGTAGATCGGGCCCGACAACGAGAACACCCACCCGTCCCGCCAGTCCGGCGCCACCTCGCCGAGCAGGTCCAGCGCCGTCTCGTGGATCGCGACGTCCAACTCCGACCAGAACACCTTCGTCACGCTCACCTGCGGCCCCGACGGCGGGGCCTCCACCGCGCCGAACGTGTGCAGCCGGTACGCCTGCGCCCCGATCCACGCGTCCACCACCCGGTCGCGCACCGCCGGGTCCGGCCGTTCCCGGTACAGCTGGACCAACCGCGCCGCCGCCGCGACGAACCGCCCCGGACTGCGCAACGTCAGCCCGCGTTCGCTGCTCGCCGTGCTCATCGCGACCCGCCACCCGTCGCCGGGCTCGCCGATCACGTCCTCGTCGGGCACGAACACGTCGTCCAGGAAGACCTCCGCGAACCCCGGCTCACCGCCGAGCTGCCGGATCGGCCGCACGGTGACCCCGGGCGCGCGCAACGAGAACATCAGGTACGTCAGCCCGCGATGACGGCCCTCGGGACCGGTGCGGAACAGGCCGAACGCCCGGTCCGCGAACGCCGCCCGCGAGCTCCACGTCTTCTGCCCGCGCACCGACCAGCCGCCGTCACAACGCACCGCCGTGCTGCGCAACGACGCCAGGTCGCTGCCGGACTCCGGTTCCGACCACGCCTGCGCCCACACCTCGTCCGCGCGGGCCATCGCGGGCAGCAGCCGCTCGCGCTGCTCGTCGGTGCCGAACGCGAACAGCGTCGGCGCCAGCAGGAAGATCCCGTTCTGCGACACCCGGCCCGGCGCGCCCGCGGCGTGGTACTCCTCCTCGAACACCAGCCACTGCAGCAGTGACGCGTCCCGGCCGCCGAACTCCGCCGGCCACGACACCACCGACAACCGCTCGGCGGCCAGCTCCCGTTCCCACGCCCGGTGCTCCTCGAACCCGGCCGCGGTGTCCATGGAGGACAACGGCCGGACGTGCGAGCGCAACCACGACCGCACCTCGTCGCGGAACTCGGTCGTCGCGTGGTCCAGGTCGAGGTCCATCAGCTCGACGCCTCCTTCATCGACCGCGCGTCCATCCCCGCCAGGGCGTCCGCGCCGACCTCGGCGTTGTGGGCGTGCGCGAAGTGGTGCAGCCCGAACACCGAGTCCATGCCGGCGCGCATCCCCATCAGGTCCTCCGACTGGTTCACCGCCCGTTTCGCGAGCGCCAGGCCGAACTGCGGCATCGCCGAGATCCGCCCGGCCAACGCGAAAGCCGCTTCTTCCAGCTCCGCGCGCGGCACGACCCGTGACACCATGCCCCACTCGTAGGCGCGTGCGGCGGAGAAGCGGTCACCCGTGAACAGCACCTCCTTGGCCGCCCGCGGCCCCAGCACCCACGGGTGCGCGAAGTACTCGACGCCGGGAATCCCCATCCGCACCACCGGGTCGGCGAAGAACGCGTCCTCGGCCGCCACGACCAGGTCGCACACCCACGCCAGCATCAGCCCGCCCGCGACGCACGCCCCCTGCACCATCGCGATCATCGGCTTCGGGATCTCCCGCCACCGCCGGCACATGCCCAGGTAGACCTCCATCTCCCGCGCGTACCTGAGGTCACCGCCGGGACGGCCGACGTGGTCCCACCACATCACCGCGCGTCGCTCGAACGACCGGTCCACGTCCCGGCCGGGCGAGCCGATGTCGTGGCCCGCGGAGAAGTGGTCACCGGCACCGGCCAGCACGATGACCTTGACCTCGGCGTCGTCCACCGCGCGCGTGAAGGCCTCGTCCAACGCGTAGGTCATCGCCGAGTTCTGCGCGTTGCGGTACTCCGGCCGGTTCATGGTCACGACGGCGACCGCGCCCCGCCGCTCGTACGAGACAGTCACGCGTTCTCCTTGCGCAGTAGGCTCTTCAGGACCTTGCCGCCGGCGTTGCGGGGGAGTGCGGGCACGAACTCGACCGCACGCGGCACCTTGTAGTTCGCGAGCAGCGACCGGCAGTGCTCGACCACCGCCGGCTCGGTGAGCGACCGGCCGGGTGCGGTCACCACGAACGCCTTCCCGACCTCGCCGAGCCGCCCGTCGGGCATGCCCACGACCGCCGACTCGGCCACCCCCGGCAACCGGGCCAGCGCCTGCTCGACCTCGGCCGGGTAGACGTTGAACCCGCCGCAGATGTACATGTCCTTCAGCCGGTCCGTGATCGACAGGTACCCGCGCGAGTCGACGCGCCCCACGTCGCCGGTGTGCAGCCAGCCGCCGGCGTCGACCGCCAGCGCCGTCGCCTCCTCGTCGTCCAGGTACCCGAGCATCACGTTCGGCCCGCGCAGCAGCACCTCGTCCCGCTCGCCCAGCCGCAGTTCGAACCCGGCCACCGGCGCCCCGCACGTGGTCGCCACGGTCTGCGGCGAGTCGTCCGGCCGGCACATCGTCGCCACCACGGCCTCGGTCAGCCCGTAGGCCGTCAGCACGGTCTCGAACAGCTCCCGCATCCGTTCGACCAGCACCACGGGTACCACCGCGGCCCCGGTCACGGCGAGCCGCAGCGACGACAGGTCGAACGACGACCGCTCGGGGTGGTCGAGCACCGACTGGAAGATCGTCGGAGCCCCCGGCAGCACGGTGATCCGCTCCCGTTCGACCAGCCGCATCGTCTCGACGACGTCGAACACCGGCTGCGGCACGATCGTCGCACCCGTCAGCAGGCAGGCGAGGATTCCGGCCTTGTACCCGAAGGTGTGGAAGAAGGGGTTGACGACCAGGTACCGGTCACCCGCCGACAACGCCCCGCAGTCCGCCCACGCCTGCGCCACCCCGAGCGACTGCCGGTGCGCGCTCATCGCGCCCTTGCTGCGCCCGGTCGTGCCCGAGGTGAACATGATGTCGCAGACCTGGTCGGGCTCGATCGCAGGCAGCTCCACCGCAGCGCCCGGCCACTCGAACGGCAGCCGCACCACCACCTCCGGCAGCGGCGACCCCGTCAACTCGGCCAGCCGGTCCCGCCCCAGGAACGACCCCTCGACGACGAACGCGCGCACCTTGCCGCGCACCAGCACGTCCAGCGTCTCGGCAGCGGTGAACCGGGTGTTGATCGGCACCAGCGCCGCGCCCGCGCACAACGCCCCCAGCGCCGCCACGACCCAGCGGTGGCTGTTCGGCGCGCACAACGCCACCCGGTCGCCCGGCCGCACACCCATCCCCGCGAGCGAGCGCGCTGCGACGTCAACCGCCGAACGAAGCTCGGTGAAGGTGAGCCGGACTTCCCCGTCCACCAACGCTTCCGCTTCACCGTGCAGTGCCGCCGCCCGGTCGAGCACCGCTGAAACCGTGTGCCTGCTTGGATCGATCGCCATCGCGCCTCCAAAGCAAGTGCTTGGTAGGTTAGAGTATGGCGCATGGAGCACTTCCGGCGCGAGGTGCGGGAATGGTTGTCCGCCAACCTCGTCGGCGAGTTCGCCGAACTGCGCGGCCTGGGCGGGCCGGGTCGTGAGCACGAGGCGTTCGAGCAGCGGTTGAGGTGGGACCGGCACCTGGCGGCCCACGGGTGGACGGCGCTCAGCTGGCCCGGCGAGCGCACGATCGACGAACAGGTCGTGTTCCACGAGGAGTACGCGAGGGCGAACGCGCCGGCGCGGGTGAACGTCGTCGGCGAGGGCCTGCTGGGTCCGACGCTGTGCGCGTTCGGCACACCGGAGCAGCAGCGGCGGTTCCTGCCGAAGATCCGCGCGGTGGAGGAGCTGTGGTGCCAGGGCTACTCCGAACCCGGCGCCGGCTCCGACCTCGCGTCGGTCAGCACGCGGGCCGAGCTCGTGAACGGCCGGTGGGTGGTCACCGGCCAGAAGGTCTGGACCTCGCTCGCGCACGTCGCCGACTGGTGCTTCGTGCTCGCGCGGACCGAACCGGGCTCGCGACGCCACCACGGCCTGTCGTACCTGCTCGTGCCGATGGACCAGCCCGGCGTAGAGGTCCGCCCGATCCGCCAGCTCACCGGCACCTCGGAGTTCAACGAGGTGTTCTTCAACGGCGCCGTGACCGCCGGGGAGAACGTCGTCGGTGAACCCGGTGAGGGCTGGAAGATCGCGATGGCGACCCTCGGGTTCGAACGCGGTGTCGCCATGCTCGGCCACCAGGTCGCGTTCCGGCGCGAGCTGGACGAGCTGATCGCGCAGGCACCCGGTGAGCCGGTGCTGCAGGACCGGCTCACCAGGGCGTGGGTCGACCTGCACGTCATGCGCTCGCACACGCTGCGGACCCTCGGCGACGAGCCCGGCCCCGAGGCGTCGGTGCTGAAGCTGTTCTGGTCCGGCTGGCACAGGAGGCTCGGAGAGCTCGCCATGGACGTCCTCGGCCCGGCCTCGATGCTCGACGGCAACCCGCACCAGGCGCTGTTCCTGTTCAGCCGCGCGGAGACGATCTACGGCGGCTCCGACGAGGTCCAGCGCGAGGTCATCGCCCACCGCGTGCTGGGACTGCCCCGGTGAAGGGCCACGACCTGCTCGTGGGCAAGGTCGTCGTGGTCACCGCGGCGGCGGGCACGGGCATCGGCTCGGCCACCGCGCGCCGGTGCCTGGAAGAGGGCGCGACCGTCGTGATCAGCGACTGGCACGAGCGCCGGCTCAGGGAAACCCACGAGTCGCTCGGCGCCCACCACGCGGTCCCGTGCGACGTCACGAACGAGGACCAGGTGCGGGCGCTGGTCGACCAGACCGTCGAGCGGTTCGGCCGGATCGACGTCATGGTCAACAACGCCGGCCTCGGCGGCGAGAGGTCGGTCGTGGACATGACCGACGACGAGTGGTCGCGCGTGCTGGACGTGACGCTGAACGGCACCTTCCGCTGCACGAGGGCGGCGTTGCGCCGAATGGTCGCCCAACGAAGCGGTGTCGTCGTCAACAACGCGAGTGTGATCGGCTGGCGGGCGCAGAGGGGTCAAGCCCATTACGCCGCAGCGAAAGCGGGTGTGATGGCGTTGACGCGGTGCGCCGCGATGGACGTCGCCGAGCACGGCATCCGGGTGAACGCGGTCGCTCCGAGCTTGGCCGCGCACCCGTTCCTGAGCAAGGTCACCAGTGAGGAGTTGCTGACGGAGCTCGCGTCCAGGGAGGCGTTCGGGCGCGCCGCCGAGCCGTGGGAGGTCGCGAATGTGATCGTGTTCCTCGCGAGCGACTACTCGGCCTACCTGACGGGCGAGGTCGTCTCGGTGAGCAGTCAGCACCCGTGAGAGAGGAACGAACGATGAGTGGGCGGCGCCAGGAGCTGCTCGCGTTGGCGGCGAGGATGTTCGCCGAACGCGGGTACGGGCAGACGACGGTGCGCGACATCGCGGACGCGGCGGGCATCCTGTCCGGCAGTCTCTACCACCACTTCGACTCGAAGGAGTCGATGGTGGACGAGATCCTGCGGTCGTTCCTCGACGAGCTGTTCACCCGCTACCGCGAGGTCGTCGACGCGGGACTCGGGCCGAAGCAGACGCTGAAGGCGCTGGTCGTGGCGTCGTTCGAGGCGATCGACACCCGGCACGCCGAGGTCGCGATCTACCAGAACGAGTCGAAGCACCTGGCCGGCCTGGAGCGGTTCTCGTACGTGGACGACCGCAGCGTCGAGTTCCGCAAGCTGTGGACCGTGCTGCTGGAGGACGGCATCCGGGCCGGGGTGTTCCGCGCCGACCTCGACGTGGACCTGGCCTACCGCTTCATCCGCGACACCGTGTGGGTGGCCGTGCGCTGGTACCGGCCCGACGGCGAGCTGTCCGCGGAGACCGTCGCCGAGGAGTACCTGGCGATCTTGCTCGACGGAATTGCAACAGGGCGCCGGAGGGCGAAGACGTAGAGGAGGGCCCTCGTGGCCGAGGCGTACATCATCGAAGCTGTGCGGACCCCGGCGGGACGGCGCGGCGGCGTGCTGAGCCACGTGCACCCGGCCGATCTCGGCGCGCACGTGATCACCGCGCTGCTCAACCGGGTCGACGTCGACCCGACCGACGTGGACGACGTGGTGTTCGGCTGCGTCGACACGGTCGGGCCGCAGGCGGGGGACATCGCGCGCACGGCGTGGCTCGCGGCCGGGTTCCCCGAGCAGGTGCCGGGGGTGACGGTCGACCGGCAGTGCGGTTCCAGCCAGCAGGCCGTGCACTTCGCGGCGCAGGCGGTGATGAGCGGGACGGCCGACTTCGTGGTCGCGGGCGGCGTGCAGAACATGTCGCAGGTGCCGATCGGGTCGGCCATGACGGTCAACCCGCACGCCGGCTGCCAGGGCTGGGAGCACCGCTACGGCGACGAGGAGGTCAACCAGTTCCGCTCGGCCGACCTGATCGCGGTGCGGTGGGACCTGTCGCGCCGGGAGATGGAGGAGTTCGCGCTGCGGAGCCACCTGCGGGCGTTGACGGCGATCAAGGAGGGCCGGTTCGACCGGGAGATCGCACCGGTCGACGGGGTGGTGCACGACGAGTGCCCGCGACCGGACACGAGCGTGGAGAAGATGGCGGCGCTCAAACCGCTGCGGCCCGACGGGCGGACGACGGCGGCGTTGTCGAGCCAGATCTCCGACGGTGCCTCGGCGGTGCTGGTGGCGTCGGAACGGGCCGTGCGCGAACGCCGGTTGACCCCGCGGGCCCGCGTGCACCACCTGTCGGCGCGCGGGTCCGACCCGATCTACATGTTGACCGCGCCGATCAGGGCGACGAGGTACGCGCTGCAACGGACCGGCATGTCCATTGCGGACATCGACCTGTTCGAGGTCAACGAGGCGTTCGCGTCGGTGCCGCTGGCATGGGCCAAGGAGCTGGGCGTCGACCTGGCGAAGGTCAACGTCAACGGGGGAGCGCTCGCGCTGGGCCACCCGATCGGCGCGACCGGCACGAAGCTGTTCACGACGTTGCTGCACGAGCTGGAGCGCACCGGCGGCCGGTTCGGGTTGCAGACGATGTGCGAGGGCGGCGGTCAGGCGAACGTGACGATCATCGAACGACTCGGGTGAGGTCGCCGATGATCTCCTCGGCGTCGGTGACGATGCCGGAGATCAGCTCGGCGCAGGTCGGCAGGTCGTCGAGCAGCCCGACGACCTGACCGGCCGCGAGCACGCCCGCACCGGTCCGGCCCTCGACGAGACCGGCGCGCAGCAGCATCGGCGTGTTCGCGGCCATGACGACCTGGGACCAGGTGAGGTCCCTGCCGTGCTTCAGCGCGAGGCCTTCGCGGAGCATCGCGCGCCAGGACAGGCCGGTGTGGGAGTGGAACCTGGCCGCGTTGGTCAGCGCTCTGACCAGGCTGCTGACGCGGCCGGACCGTTCGAGGTGGTCGACGAGGTCGGTGCGCAGGACGCGGTGGGGCAGGCCGTCGACGCGGGTGGTGACGACCGTGCCGCCCAGGTCCCGGTGCAGGTAGGCCTGCTTGACGGCGTCCGGCACGGTGCTTTCCCGCGTGAGCAGGAACCGGGTGCCCATGGCGATGCCCGCCGCGCCGTACGCGAGGGCGGCGGCGAGGCCCCGGCCGTCGAAGAAGCCACCGGCGGCGACCACCGGGATGTCGACGGCGTCCAGGACGCTGGGCAGCAGCAACGTCGTGGCGACGCCGCCGGTGTGCCCGCCGCCCTCCCCGCCCTGCACGACCACGGCGTGCGCACCCCACCGCGCGACCTTCTCGGCGTGCCGGGCCGCGCCGACCGACGGGATGACGACCGCGCCGGCGTCGGCGAGCTTGGCGATCATGTCGGGTTTCGGGGCGAGCGCGAAGGAGGCGACCCTCACCCGTTCGCGGATCAGCAGGTCGACGCGTTCGCCCGCGTCGTGCGCGTCGGCGCGGAGGTTGACGCCGAACGGTTGCGCGGTGCGGGCGCGGGTCTCCTTGATGGCGGCTTCGAGCTCGGTGCACGTCATGGTCGCCGAGGCGAGGATGCCGAGGCCGCCCGCTTCGGCCGTGGCGGACACCAGCCGCGGTCCGGCGACCCAGCCCATCCCGGTCTGCACGACCGGGTGGCGCACGCCGACGAGCTCGGTCAGCGCGGTCTTCACCGGACCTCCCTCTCCCGCTCGGCGTCCGGGTCGAGCCGGGTGCGGATCAGCTCCAGCTCCTCGCCGGTGGGCAGGCGGGTCTCGGTGACGTCGCCGGCGGTGAGCGGGAACGACGTCTGCTGCCGCACCTCGTCCACGGAGGCGCCGGGGTGCACGGAGACCAGCCGCATCGAGTGGTCCGGGGTGGCGAAGTCGAGCACGGCGAGGTTCGTGACCACCCGGTGGACGTCGTGGAACGGGCCGACCGCGCGGTCGTAGCCCACGCCGGAGACCACGTCGACCTTGTCGACGAACACCCGGGTGCTGTGCTTGGGCACCCAGTAGCTGGTGCGGTGGTTGATCGTGTTGCCGGGTGCGCCGCGGAACCCGAGCAGCTGCCGCGTGGGCCTGGCGTGGTCGCCGATCGCGGAGATGTTCTGGTTGCCGAACCGGTCGACCTGGTTCGCGCCCATCACGACGTGCCGGCGGCCGTGCGCGACGACGTCGAACACCTTCCGGTACGGCAGCCATCCCTCCACAGTGGACTCCGGTGTGAGCAGGAACGCCTCACCGTCGCTCAGCAGCAGGTCCGGTTCGGTGGTAAGCCGCGCGAGGCGGGCACCGAGCGAGGGGATGAGGCCCATCGGGCTGGCGAGCACCTCCCCGGCACCGGCGAACAGGTCGGCGCAGGCCACGACGCAGACCTCGGCACGCGTGACGTCGCTCATCCCAGAAACCTCCGGTAGAAGTCCGGCCACTGCTGTGGATCGGCCGCTGCGGCGGCGTACTCGCGTTGCGCGGCCTCGTCACGGGGGTAGTCGGGCACGCAGCTCGTGAACCCCGCGCCGCCCGGTGCCTCGACGACGCCGTCGACCATCATCCGGTTGAGCAGCAGGGTCTGCGGTGCTCCGTCGAACCGCTCGACGATCCGCTCGCACGAGACGTACCGGCGGTCGGCGGCCAGGCAGAACAGGTCGTCGAAGTACGGGTCCGGCCCGAGGTACTGGGCGTTGCCGTGCCGGTCCGCGCGGTTGAGGTGCACGAGCGCCACGTCCAGCTTGATGGCGGGCATGGCGACGAGTTCCTCGCCGTCGTCGTAGGGGGAGCGGACCGTGCGGATCTCGGGCGCGTACCTGAGCACGTCCGACCCCAGCCCGGCGCGGATCGGCAGGAACGGCAACCGGTGCGCTGCCGCCCTGAGCCCGACCTGGAACATGCCCTCGTCCAGCTCCAGCACCGCGATCGCACCGGTCTCGCGCGCCCGTTTGAACCACGGGTCGTAGGCGATGGTGTCGAGCGAGACGAACCCGTAGACCAGCTTGCGGACCTTGCCGGCCGCGCACAGCAGACCGACGTCCGGGCCGCCGTAGGAGACGATCGTCAGGTCCTTGGCCGGTGTTGTGAGGAGCGCCTTGACCAGGGCCATCGGTTTGCGCCGCGAGCCCCAGCCGCCGATGCCGACGGTCATCCCGTCCTCGATCTCGCCGACGACCTCGTCAGCCGTCATTCGCTTGTCGCGCATGGTTCCCGTCCACGAAGGCCTGCCGGGCGCGGTCGGACGCGCCGGTGAGGTTCAGCTCGAAGGTGAAGCCCTGCTCGAAGCGGTAGCTCGTGTGCACCCGTTGCGGGTCGATGCCGTTGATCGCCTCCTTGGCCCTGCGGATCACCGCGGTGTCCTTCCGCGCGATCTCCCGCGCCAGCTCGCGAGCGGCGGCGCCAAGTGCGTCTCCGGGTACCACCCGGTACACGCTGCCGTGGTGGTGCAGCTGGGCGGCGGTGACGGTGGACGCCGTGTAGTAGAGCGCGCGCATGAGGTGCTGCGGCACGAGCCGGGCCAGGTGCGTCGCCGCACCGAGCGCACCCCGGTCGACCTCGGGCAGGCCGAAGTAGGCGTCGTCGGAGGCGATGACGACGTCCGCGTTGCCCACCAGCCCGACCCCGCCGCCGAGGCAGAACCCGTGCACCGCCGCGATGACCGGCACCGCGCACTCGTACACCGCCCCGAACGCCTTGGCGCAGCCCCGGTTCGCCGCGACCAGCGCGTCGTACCCCGGCGTCCGCTGCATCTCCTTGAGGTCGACCCCGGCGCAGAACCCGCGGTTCTCGGCCCGCAGGACCACCACCCGCGCGTCCTCGTCCTCGCCCGCGGACGTGATCGTCTCGGCCAGCTCGAACCACCCGCGCGCCGGCAGTGCGTTGACCGGGGGGAAGTCGATGGTCACTTCGACGACGCCGCTTTCGGTGTGGCTGCTGGAGATCCCCATCGCGCCGCCTTCCAAACCAAGCGATTGCTTGGTAACTTAGCAGTGCCGGAGCAACCGGGGTAGGTGCGGAGTGGAACTCGACCTCGACGGATCAGTGGTCCTGGTGACGGGCGGCGTGCGGGGTGTCGGCGCCGGCATCACCCGCGCGTTCCTGGCGGCCGGTGCCGTGGTGGTGACCTGCGCCCGCCGTCCCGCCGAGGTACCGGGCGCGTCTTTTGTCCCGTGCGACGTCCGGGACGCAGACCAGGTCGCCGCGCTGGTGTCCTCGATCGTCGCGCGGCACGGCCGGCTGGACGCGGTGGTGAACAACGCGGGCGGTGCGCCGTTCGCCCTCGCGGACCAGGCCTCGCCGCGGTTCCACGAAAAGGTCGTCGAGCTGAACCTCCTGGCGCCGCTGCTGGTCTCGCAGGCCGCGTACGCCGTGATGCGCGACCAGGAGGGTGGCGGCTCGATCGTGATGGTCAGCAGCATCAGCGGCCGCCGTCCCTCTCCCGGCACCGCGGCTTACGGTGCCGCCAAGGCCGGTCTGGAGAACCTGACCGCCTCGCTTGCCGTCGAATGGGCGCCACGGGTCCGTGTGAACGCTCTGGCCGTGGGTCTCGTACGCACCGAACAGTCCCACCTGCACTATGGCGATGAAGCCGGTATCGCGGCGGTCGCGCGCACCGTGCCGTTGGGCCGTCTCGCGTCACCGGACGAGGTCGGCGCGTGTGCCGTGTTCCTCGCTTCACCGCTTGCTTCTTACGTCACGGGCGCGACCCTGCCGGTGCACGGCGGGGGAGAGGTGCCCGCCTTCCTGGCCGCCGCCCAGACCGATGGGGGTTCGTCATGACGTTGTGCGAGGACCGGGTCGTGGTCGTCACGGGTGCGGGCCGCGGCATCGGCCGCGCGCACGCCTTGGCGTTCGCCGAAGCCGGTGCGCGGGTCGTGGTGAACGACCTGTCGGCTGAGGTGGCCGGCGAGGTGGCGGCTCAGATCGGTCCGCGGGCGGTGGTGAACACCGACGACGTGGGCACCTGGGCGGGCGCTCGCCGGGTGGTAGAGGCGGCTGTGGACGCGTTCGGCGGCGTGGACGTGCTCGTGAACAACGCGGGCGTCGTGCGCGACCGCATGATCGTGAGCTGCGCCGAGGACGAGTGGGACGAGGTCGTCCGCGTGCACCTCAAGGGCCACTTCGCACCCCTGCACCACGCGGCGGCGCACTGGCGCGCCGTGGCGAAGGACGGCGGCACGGTGTCCGGCCGGGTGATCAACACGTCCTCGGGCGCGGGCCTGTTCGGCAGCGTCGGCCAAGCGAACTACTCGGCCGCCAAGGCGGGCATCGCGGCGCTGACCCTGGTGGCGGCGGCGGAACTGGCCCGCTACGGGGTCACGGTGAACTCGATCGCCCCCGCCGCCCGCACCCGCATGACCGAGCACGTGTTCGACACGATGGCCGCGCCGGACCACGGCTTCGACGCGATGGCCCCGGAGAACGTGTCACCGCTGGTGGTGTGGCTGGGCAGCGCGGAGTCCGGTGACGTCACCGGGAAGATGTTCGAGGTCGACGGCGGGCGGATCTGCCTGGTCGACGGGTGGCAGCGGGGGCGGGAGGCCGACAAGGGGGAGCGGTGGGCGCCGGAGGAGCTCGGGCCGGTGGTGCGCGACCTGGTGGCCGGCCACCGGCCGGTGCCGGTGTACGGCGCCTGACCCGCGCGCGGGTACAAGATCCGGTAGCGTCCTCCGCAACGCCTGGGAGGTGCGCCGAATGACTCACACGCTGGACGTCCGGTACCACCGAGCCGATGACGCCGATGGTCAGGACGACCCGGTGGAGGTCACCTCCGGCCCCGAACTCGAAGCCGTGCTGACCCACGTCCTCAACCTCGCGCAGCCGCACACGGTGCGGATCACCGCCCGGGAACGCCCGGACGCGCTGGTCGAGCTCGTGGTCGCCCCGCTGGAGCAGGTCGGGGCCCTGCTGTTCCACAGCCCCAAGTCCCGTGCGCCTCGCCCCGCTGATGACACCTCCACCGGCGTGTACGCGACCCGCGCCGAAGCGCCCGTTCCCGGCGCCCCGACGCTCTACGTCGACACCGACACCAAGACGCCGTTCCCGGCCGACGCGGCCCTGCCCGTCCCGCACCTGCTCGCCGCCCTGGAGGAGTTCCGCCAGACCGGCGAGCGCCCGACGTGCGTGGAGTGGCAGGAGACCCAGGTCTCCTGACCGGCGGCTCCGGCCTCAGTCGTACTCGACCTGGAACTCCTTGATCCCGTTCAACCACCCCGACCGCAGCCGCCGCGGTGCCCCGGCCTCCCGGATGTCCGGCATGTGGTCCGCGATGGCGTTGAAGATCAGGTCGATCTCCAGCCGCGCCAGGTTGGCCCCGATGCAGAAGTGGGCGCCGTTGCCGCCGAACCCCAGGTGCGGGTTGGGGTCGCGGGTGATGTCGAACCGCTCCGGGTGGTCGAAGACCTCCTCGTCGAAGTTCGCGGACGAGTAGAACAGGCCGACCCGCTGGCCCTTCTTGATCTCCACGCCGCTGAGCGAGGTGTCCTGGGTCGCGGTGCGCTGGAACACGACCACCGGCGTGGCGTAGCGGACGATCTCGTCGGCGGCGGTGGCCGGGCGTTCGGCCTTGAAGAGCTCCCACTGGTCGGGGTGGTCGAAGAACGCCTTCATGCCGTGCGTGATGGCGTTGCGGGTGGTCTCGTTGCCGGCGACGGCCAGCAGCAGCACGAAGAAGCCGAACTCCTCCGACTTGAGGCCCGCACCGTCCACATCGGCCTGGACGAGCTTCGTGACGATGTCCTCGCGCGGGCACGAACGGCGGTCCTCGGCCATGGTCCAGGAGTAGCCGAGCAGCTCGGTCGCGGCGGTCAGCGGGTCGTCGTCGATCTCCGGGTCGTCGTAGGAGATCATCTGGTTCGACCAGTCGAAGATCTTGCGGCGGTCCTCCTGCGGGACGCCGATCAGCTCCGCGATCGCCTGCAGGGGCAGTTCGCACGCGACGTCGGTGACGAAGTTGCCGGAGCCCTTCTCCTTCGCCTCGGTCACGATCTGCTCGGCCCTCGCGCTCAGGGCCGCGCGCAGACCGTTGATCGCCCTGGGCGTGAAGCCGCGGGAGATGATGCCGCGCTGTTTGGTGTGCACCGGCGGGTCCATGTTCAGCAGCAGGAGCCGCTGCATCTCGATGCGGTCGCGCGGCAGGTCGTCGGCGAACCGGATGATCGCGGTGTTCTCCCAGCTCGAGAAGAGCTCGCTGTTGCGCGACACCTCCTTGACGTCGGCGTGCTTCGACACGACCCAGAACCCGTCGTCGGCGAACCCGCCCTGACCGTGCGGGTGGGCGTTCCACCAGATCGGCGCGGTCTGCCTGAGCTCGGCGAACTCCTCGAACGGCAGGCGGGTCGCGTACATGTCTGGGTCGGTGAAGTCGAAGCCCTCCGGGATGCGCGGCTTGCTCACGAGCACCTCCTAGCTGTAACGCGTTCTAACCGATTCAAACACGGTTGTAGCTTGTGGTGAAGCCCCCATGCGGCCAAGCTGGTCAGCAAAAGGAACGTGTTCTAGTTCTTTGGCGAGGGGAGGCCCGCGTGGGGAGTCCGGTGATCGTGGGAGCGGTGCGCACGCCCATCGGCAAGCGTGACGGCTGGTTGTCCGGTCTGCACGCCGCCGAGCTCCTCGGTGCGGCACAGCGGGGTCTGCTCGACCGGACCGGAGTCGACCCGTCCGCTGTAGAACAGGTCATCGGCGGCACGGTCACCCAGGCGGGTGAACAGTCCAACAACATCACGCGCACGGCCTGGCTGCACGCCGGACTGCCGCGGACGACGGGCTGCACCACCGTCGACTGCCAGTGCGGGTCGGCGCAGCAGTCCACCCACCTGGTCGCCGGCCTGGTCGCCACCGGCGCGATCGACGTGGGCATCGCCTGCGGGGTCGAGGCGATGAGCCGGGTGCCGCTGCGGGCCAACATCGGCGACTCCGGGATGCCGCGGCCCGAGTCGTGGAGCATCGACCTGCCCGACCAGTTCGTGGCGGCCGAACGGGTGGCCGCCCGCCGCGGCATCGGGCGCGAGGAGGTCGACCGGTTCGGCGTCGCCTCGCAGACCAAGGCTCGCCGGGCGTGGGCAGAGGGGCGGTTCGCCGCCGAGGTGGTGCCGGTCAAGGTCGGGCAGGAGCTCGTCGACACCGACCAGGGCCTGCGCGAGACCAGCCTCGAGAAGCTGGCGGCGTTGAAACCGGTGGTCCCCGGCGGCGTGCACACGGCGGGCACGTCCTCGCAGATCTCCGACGGCGCCAGCGCGGTGATGGTCGTCGACGAGGCCTGGGCGCGGGCCCACGGGCTGCGGCCGCGGGCCCGCATCGTCACGCAGTGCCTGGTCGGGTCGGACCCGTACTACCACCTGGACGGGCCGGTGGACGCCACGAACCGGCTGCTCGACCGCAGCGGCATGAAGATCGGCGACATCGACCTGTTCGAGGTCAACGAGGCGTTCGCGTCCGTCGTGCTGTCGTGGGCGGCGGTGCACCGGCCCACCCTCGACCGGGTCAACGTCAACGGCGGCGCCATCGCGCTCGGCCACCCCGTCGGCAGCACCGGCACCCGGCTGATCACCACGGCGTTGCACGAGCTGGAGCGCAGGGACGGCACGACGGCGTTGGTCACGATGTGCGCGGGTGGTGCGCTGGCGACCGGGACGATCATCGAACGGCTCTAGATTGGAGCGCATGGCCCGAACCGCCCGTCGCATGCACGAGCTCCTCGAACCGATCTGCCTCGTCACGTACATGGAGGACGAGGTTGGCGAGGAGTACGCCGCTCTCGGCCACCGCAACTACTGGAGCGGCTACTTCGCCAGCCGTGCCGCACCGCTGGGGCGCGTGCCGGCGGAGGTCGTGCACGCGGCGTTCTACAACTTCGGCCCCGGCGAGGCCGCACGGCACATCCCGAGCGCGTGGGAGAAGATCCCGGCTGAGGAGTCCCTCGTCGCACGGGAACGCGGCAGCGTGGCCTCGCTGCGCCGAATCCTGGGCGACCTGGCCGGCGCGGAGGGCGTGCACCGGGCCGCCGACCTCACCACGAAGGCCGCCACGAGCGCGCCCACCGACGGCCGGGTGATGTACGCCGGGATGCGCGCGCTGCCGATTCCGGCCGACCCGCTCACCCGGCTGTGGCACTCCGCGACCGTGCTGCGCGAGCACCGCGGCGACGGGCACGTCGCGGCCCTCGTCACCCACCGCGTCGGCGGCACGGAGGCGCACGTCGTCAGTGCCATCGCGATGGGCGTCCACCCGCCCGAGTCGTTCGGCCGCATCCACCACCTGCCGCAGGACCGGCTGGCGGCGGTCATGGCGGGCCTGCGCGACCGGGGCCTGGTCGAGGACGGCCGGTTCACCGACGCCGGTCGCGCGCTGCAGCAGAGCATCGAGGCCCTCACCGACGAGCTCGCCGAGGCGCCCTACGAGGCCCTCACCCCGGACGAGCTCGACGAGCTGGTCACCGAGCTGGAACCGATCAGCGCGGTGCTCGCGGCTGCCGGGTCGCGGTGACCGCCCTGCTGCTCGACCGCCTCCACACCGCCGGACTGACCGACGTCACGGCCGTGGAACCGGTCGAGGGCGGCCTCGCGGCGGTCGCGGGCATCGCCGTCAGGGACCCGGGCCCGCCGCTGTTCGTGAAGTCGTTCGCCGACGTGCCCGCGGCCGACCTGTTCGCGGCCGAGGCGGACGGGCTGCGGGCGCTGCGGGAACGCGGCGGGCTCACCACGCCCGAGGTCGTCCTCGTGACCCGCGACCTGCTGGCGCTGTCGGTGCTGCGCGAACGGCCGACCGAGGAAGCGTTCTGGGAGCAGCTCGCCCACGCGCTCGCCCGGCTGCACACCTCGACGGTGCACGACCGGTTCGGCTGGGAGCACGACAACTGGCTCGGCCGCTACCGGCAGGTCAACACCTGGACCGCCGACGGGCACGAGTTCTTCGCGCGGCACCGCCTGCTGCGCTGGCTGCCGGAGCGGCGGGTCAGGGCGGCGCTCGACGAACGCGACCGGCGCGCCCTGGAACGGCTCTGCGACCGGCTGCCCGAGCTGCTGCCGGCGAACCCGGCCTGCCTGACCCACGGCGACCTGTGGGCCCAGAACGTCCTGGCCACCGCGGACGGCCGGCCCGCGGTGATCGACCCGGCGGTGTCGTACACCTGGGCCGAGGTCGACCTGGCCCACCTGTGGTGCTCCCCGCACCCGCCGGAGGCGAAGCGGTTCTTCGCCGTCTACGCGGAGCTGACCGGCCTGGACGACGACTGGCGCAGCCGGATGCCGGTGGTCCAGCTGCGCCAGAGCCTCGCCCTCATCGCCATGTTCGACCACGGCTGGGGCGCCGCGGACCAGGTCCGCGCCCTGCTCAAGCCGTTCCGGGCTGGGTGAACGTGGCCATCGCGCGCTCGGTCTCCCAGAACGCGCGCACCGACCTGATCAACCCGTCCTCGCCGGCGTTGTAGACGAACACACCCTCGGTGTCGACGCGCGCGCCACCGGGCAGGAACGCGGAGATCACGCCGACGTTCGCGCACTCCGATCCCGCCGCGAACGAGTCGTGCACCGTGAACTCGAACCGCTCGACGTTGGCGATGGCGAGGTCCCAGAACGCGGAGATGGCCTCCTTGCCGTGGTGGCCCTTGCCCTCCGCGTCGAACATCGACGGGCCGACCGGGTCCTCGACCACCGCGTCCTCGGCGAACAGCGCGAGCCACTCGTCCTTCGCCCCGCGCGTCACGGCGTCCATAGACCTCCACGACGCCACCCGCGCCGGGGTCTCCGCCTTCGAGGCGTTCCAGCTCACCGCGGTCATGAGAACTCCTTCAGCACCTCGTCGGCGAACCGCCGCAACCCGTCCTTCTTCGCCTCCACCGACCCGTCGAACCCGACGCCGTGGAACAGCCACGGCAGCACGATCACGTCGGTCACGCCGATCTCCTCCAGCTGCCGGTACCCGTCGAGCCCGAACCGGTCGACGCACACCGCCTGGACCTCGAACGGCCGCTCGAACGCCCCGAGGTCCCCGAGCTGCGCGATCACCGACCTCAGCTCCTCGAACCTGATCATCGCCGAGGTCCAGCCGTCGCCGACGCGTGCGGCGCGCTTCAACGCCGCGGGGGAGTGGCCGCCGACGTAGAACGGCACGGGCGCGGTCGGTGCCGGCGACATCTGCAACCGGTCGAAGTCGAAGTAGTCGCCGTGGTACTCGACCATCCCACCGCCCAGCACCAGCTTGAGCACGTCGATCATCTCGTCGACCCGCGGTCCCCGGTTCTTGAAGGGCACACCGCACCACTCGAACTCCTCCGGGGACCAGCCGAGCCCGAGACCGAGCCCGAACCGGTTGCCGGTCAGGTGCGCGACCGAACCGATCTGGCGGGCCAGCAGCAACGGGTTGCGCGAGCCGAGCTTCAGCACCTGCGTGTAGAAGCGGATGCGCGAGGTCACCGCGCCCATCGCCGCCGCGGCCACGAACGGGTCCACCCACGGCGTCTCGGCGTTCCACATCCGCGAGCCGTCCGGGGTGTACGGGTAGTCCGCGGACACCTCCTCCGAGAAGAACAGCGAGTCCGGCAACGCGATCGAGGCGTACCCGCACTCCTCGGCGCACCGGGCCAGCTCGGTCAGCTGGTCGAGCGGGCTCATGGCGATGCCGACGGTGAACTTCATGCTGGCTTCTCCGATCCGACGACCCACATGGCGAAGAACTGCGACCCACCGCCGTACGCGTGCCCCAGCGCACGCCGCGCCCCGTCGACCTGGTGATCGCCGGCCGTGCCCATGACCTGCATCGCGGCCTCGGCGAACCGCAGCAGCCCGGACGCGCCGATCGGGTTCGACGACAGCACGCCGCCGCTCGGGTTCACCGGCAGCCGCCCGCCGATCTCGGTCTCGCCGGCCTCGGTGAGCTTCCAGCCCTGCCCGGCCTCGGTGAAGCCCAGGTTCTCCAGCCACATCGGCTCGAACCAGGAGAACGGCACGTAGATCTCGGCCGCGTCCACTTCGGACAGCGGGTCGGTGATGCCTGCCTGCCGCCACAACGCCCGTGCCGCGTCCTGACCGGCCCGCGGGTTGACCTGGTCGCGCCCGGCGAACGTCGTGGGCTCGGTGCGCATCGCGGTGGCGTGAACCCAGGCCGCGCGCGACGACGTCGGCTCGGCGGAGATCACGACCGCGCAGGCGCCGTCCGAGGACGGGCACGTCTCGTCGTAGCGGATCGGGTCCCACAGCATCTGCGACGCCCGCACCGACTCGACCGTGATGCCGGGTTGCTTCAGGTGCGCGTACGGGTTCATGGCACCGTTGCGGCGGTCCTTGGCGGCGACCATCGCGCCGACGTGCTCGGGTGCGCCGGAACGGCGGATGTAGGAGCGCACGTGCGGCGCGAAGTACCCGCCCGCGCCCGCGTGCACCGGCATCGTGAACGGCGTCGGCACCGACAGCGCCCACATCGCGTTCGACTCCGACTGCTTCTCGAACGCCACGGCCAGCACGCGCTCGTGCACCCCGGCCTGGACCAGCGACGCGGCCACGTTCGCCGTGCTGCCGCCGACCGAGCCCGCGGTGTGCACGCGCAGCAGCGGTTTCCCGACCGCTCCCAGCGCGTCCGCGAGGAACAGCTCGGGCATCATCACGCCCTCGAACAGGTCCGGTGCCTTGCCGAGCACCACGGCGTCGATGTCCGGCCAGTCCACGCCGGCGTCGGCCATCGCGCGGTCGACCGCCTCGCGGCACAGGCCCGCCATCGACACGTCGAGCCGTTTCGCGGCGTGGTGCGTCTGGCCGGTGCCGACCACAGCTGCCGGTCGCATCTAGTCCCGCCCTTCCATCACGCAGACCAGGTTCTGCTGCAGCAGCGGCCCGCTGGTGGCGTGCCCGAGCACCTTCGCGGCCGTGCCGTCGTGCACCCGGCGGGCCGCCTCGCCGATCCGCGACAGGCCCGCCGCGAACATCGGGTTGCCGGCGAGCACCCCGCCGGACGGGTTGACCGTGCTGTCGCCGAGCCCGAGCGCCTGGCTCAGCAGCAGCTCCTGGTGCGTGAACGGCGCGTGCAGCTCGGCGACCTCGACCCCGTCCGCACCGGCCGCCTTGCCCGCGGCCACCGCAGACGGGGACGCCGTGAGGTCGCGCGTGCCGAACGACGGCGAGTCGACCCGGTGCTCGAACCCGGTGATCCACGCCGGTCGCTCGCACAGTTCGCGTGCCCGGTCACCGGCGGCCAGCACGATCGTCGAGGCACCGTCGGTGATCGGCGCGCAGTCGTGCCGCCGCAACGGATCCGCCACGTACGGCTCGTCGAGCAGGTCCTCCGGTGACACCGGTCCGGACAGCTGCGCCAGCGGGTTCGACATCGCCGCCGCACGCGACCGCGCGGCCACCTCGGCCATCGCGCGTTCGCTCCACAGGCCGTTCTCGATGCCCATCCGCGCCTGGATGCCCGCCAGACCCAGGGAGTCCGGCCACAGCGGCGTCACGACGTACGGGTCGAGCTGCATCGCCATGACCCGCCGCAGCTGTCCGGCCGACGACTTGCCGAACCCGTACACCAGGGCCGTGTCCACCTCACCGCACCGCAGCTTCACCCACGCCTCGTACAACGCCCACGCCGCGTCCATCTCGACGTGCGACTCCATGATCGGCGGGAACGCGCCGATGGCGTCCACGGCGGACACGAACGAGAACGCCCGCCCCGCCAGGTAGTCCGACGAGCCCGAGCACCAGAACCCGATGTCGGACTTCGTGAGGCCGAGCCCGCCGAGCACCTCGTGGAAGATCGGCACCAGCATCTCGACACCGTTGGTGGTGCCGTCGGTCTCGCGCACGCAGGGCGTCTGCGCGAAACCGACCACAGCGACGTCACGCATGCGGGCCCCTCACAGGTGCTGGGAGTAGGAGTCGAACGGCGCGTCCGGCTCACCGGAGGGCGTGAAGTGGTCGATGTTCTGCATCGTCGGGCCCCACTCCGCACGCGGCTTCCACACCGCCTCGACGCGCATGCCCATCCGCACGTCCTCGGGCGCGACGCCCAGGAGCAGGTGCAGGAACGGGATGTCCGCGCCGTCGAGCAGCACGTACGCCGAGACGTACGGCGGCGGGATGCGCTGGCCCAGGAAAGGCACGTTGACCACGCAGAACGTCGTGATCGTGCCGCGGTCGGACAGCTCGACCGGATCGGCTGTGGGCACACCGTCGGTCGGGCAGGCCGGCCGTGGCGGGAAGTACACCTTCTCGCACGCGGGGCAGCGTTGCGCGACCAGCCGCCCCTCCATGAGCCCGCGCAGGAACGGGTCCTCGGTCGGCGACGCGGTGTGCGTGTAGTGCAGGTGCACCGGGGTCGTGACCATGGTGACGTCGTCGGCCTCGACCGGCTCGTCGCCCGGTTCGCCGGACAGCTCGAAGCACTCGATGTCGGTGATCGCGCCGACCCGGTCGTCGCGCCAGCGCACCCGGACGCGGGCGCCGGTGGAGATCCGGTCGGGTGATCCCGCGTCAACGGCGTGCAGCATCGACGTGTCGGCGCCGTCGAGCTGGACCAGCGCCCACGCGAACGGGCGGTCCAGCGGCTGGCCTTCCAGCGGTTCGGGAATCCACGACCACCCGCGCACGACACCGGTCGAGGCCACGTCCACGAACTCCGTCAGCCGCTCGGCGGTCACCGGGTCGTACTCCAGCGGCGGCACGTGCACACGGCCGTCCGCGCCGCGGATGCCGGTGACCTTCCTGCGGCGGAGGTCGGAGAGGAAGCGGCCGAGCGTGGGTCCGGTCGAGCGCGTGTAGTCGAAGCCCACGTCCAGCGAAGCACTCAGGGGCCTAGGCACAGATCAAAGTGAAACAGGTTCTCGAAATGGTGGCAAGATGGCGGCATGAAGCTCGGTCTGCAGCTCGGCTACTGGGGCGCTGCGCCGCCCGCGAACGCCCCCGAACTCGTGGCGGCGGCGGAGGAGTGCGGGTTCGACGCGGTGTTCGCCGCGGAGGCCTGGGGCTCCGACGCCTTCACCCCGTTGGCGTGGTGGGGATCTGCCACCCGACGGGTCCGGCTCGGCACGTCGGTCGTGCAGATGTCCGCGCGCACACCGGCCGCGTGCGCGATGCACGCGTTGACGCTGGACCACCTGTCCGGCGGGCGGTTCGTCCTCGGGCTGGGCGTCTCCGGCCCTCAGGTGGTGGAGGGCTGGTACGGGCAGCCGTTCGCGAAACCGCTGGCCAGGACCAGGGAGTACCTGTCGGTGCTGCGGCAGGTGCTGGCCCGCGAGGCGCCGGTGACCAACGCCGGTCCGCACTACCCGTTGCCGTACCGGGGGCCGGGTGCGCTGGGGCTGGGCAAGCCGCTCAAGCCGATCACCCACCCGCTGCGCGCCGGCCTGCCGATCTGGCTGGGTGCCGAGGGGCCGAAGAACGTGGCGCTGGCAGCGGAGATCGCCGACGGGTGGCTCGCGATCTACTACGCGCCGCGCCTGGCCGGCATGTACGACGAATGGCTGGAGGAGGGACTGGCGAAAGCGGGGCGCACGCGGGCGGACTTCGAGGTTGCCGCCACCTGCCAGGTGGTCGTGACCGACGATCCCGTTGGCGTGCGCGGGTTCCTGAAGCCGTTCGTCGCCCTGTACATCGGCGGGATGGGTGCGCCCGGGATGAACTTCCACGCCGAGGTGTTCACCCGCATGGGATACGGCGAGGTCGTCGCCGACATCGGCAAGCTCTACCGGGCGGGACGCAAGGACGAGGCGGCGCAGGTGGTCCCGGACGAGCTGGTGCGCGAGATCAGCATCGTCGGCAGCGCCGAGGAGGTGCGCGCGGAGGTCGCCCGGTGGGAGGCCGCCGGGGTCACCCAGTTGCTCGTCGGCTGCCGCGACACCGACTCGATCAAGGCCGTCTCCGAGGCTTGTCAGTAGATGAAACACGTTCTACTTTGAGGGAGTGGCAGGACTCTGGAACACCGCGTCGGAGCAGCCGGACCTGACCGCGTTGGTCGACCCCGGCGGCCGTGGGACCACCTACCGGGAGCTGGCGGCGGAGGCGAACCGGTACGGCCGGGGGTTCCAGGCCCTGGGGCTGACACCCGGCGACAGCATCGTGCTGATGCTGCCCAACAGCGCCGAGCTCGTGGCGGTGTACTTCGCCGCCTACCAGACCGGTCTCTACGTCGTGATGGCGAACTGGCACCTGACCGGCGCCGAGGTGGCCTACCTCGTGCAGGACAGCGGTGCCAAGGCGTTCGTCGGTCATGAACGCTTCGCCGCCGCAGTGGCCGAAGCAGCGGCGGGTCTGCCGTCCGAAGCGAAGTTCGCGGTGGGCGAGATCGACGGCTTCCGGCCGTTGGGGAGTCTCGGCGAGGGCGAAGAGGGCCGGCCCGACGTTCGCACGACCGGGTCGCCGATGCTCTACACCTCCGGCACCACCGGGCGGCCCAAGGGCGTGCGCAGGCCGTTGACCGGCGCCGACCCGGACGTCGTACCCGGCTCGGCGCCGTGGTTCTTCGGCATCTTCGGCCTGCGGCCGTTCGACGGGCACGTGCACCTGTGCGGGTCGCCGCTCTACCACACGGCGGTGCTCAACTTCGTCGTCATCTCCATCCAGCTCGGGCACACCACCGTGCTGATGGACCACTGGGACCCCGAGGACATGCTGCGGCTGATCGAACGGCACAAGGTCACCCACAGCCACATGGTGCCGACCCAGTTCCACCGCCTGCTCGCGCTGCCCGACGAGGTGAAGGGCAGGTACGACCTGTCGTCGTTGCGCGCGATGATCCACGGCGCCGCGCCGTGCCCGGTCGAGGTCAAGCGCAGGATGCTCGACTGGTGGGGACCGGTCGTGATCGAGTACTACGCGGCGACCGAGGGCGGCGGCACGGTGATCAGCGCGCAGGAGTGGCTGCGCAAGCCCGGATCGGTCGGACTGCCGTGGCCCACGTCGGAGATCAAGGTTCTGGACGAGGACGGGAACGAGCTGCGCGCCGGTGAGCGCGGCTTGGTCTACCTGCGGATGGGCGACGCGACGTTCGAGTACCACAAGGACGCCGAGAAGACCCGCGCTGCCCGCGTCGGCAAGCTGTTCACGTTGCAGGACGTCGGGTACCTCGACGAGGACGGCTACCTGTTCCTGTGCGACCGGAAGAACGACATGATCATCTCCGGCGGGGTCAACATCTACCCGGCCGAGGTCGAGGGCGAGCTGGTGTGCCACCCGAAGGTCGCCGACGTGGCCGTCTTCGGCATCCCGCACCCGGACTGGGGCGAGCAGGTCAAGGCGGTCGTGCAGCCGGTCGACGGCGTCGAACCCGGCCAGGAGCTGACCGACGAGCTGCTGGAGTTCGCCCGCACCCGGCTCGCGAAGTTCAAGCTGCCGCGCACGATCGAGTACCTGGCCGAGCTGCCGCGCGACCCGAACGGCAAGCTGTACAAGCGGAAACTGCGCGATGCGTGACCGCATCAGGATGACCCCGGCCGAGGTCGACGCGTTCCTCGCCGGGCAGAAGACGTTGGTCGTGGCGACCATCGGGCGCGACGGCCTGCCGCACCTGGCGCCGATGTGGTTCGCGTGGCTGGACGGCGAGATCGTGTTCTGCACCGACCGCAAGTCGCAGAAGGTCGTGAACCTGCGCCGCGAACCGCGGTGCAGCGTGCTCGCCGAGGCGGGGGAGACCTACGACCAGCTGCGCGGCGTGCACATGGAGGGCGTCACCGAGTTCACACCCGACCTCGGCCGCGTGGTCGACGCGGTGGTGGCGCGCAACTTCGGCGAGGTCGGCTCGTCCGACGCCGAGCGGGACGCCCTGCGCAAGGCCATGGCGCGGCGCGTGGCCGTGATCTTCCGTCCGGCCAGGACGGCCAGCTGGGACCACCGGAAGCTGATGTCGGGAGTGACCCCATGACCCTGAACCGCCGTCAGGTGCTCGCCGGAGCAGGCCTCGCGCTGGCCTCCGGCCTCGTGCACACCGGTACCGCCGAGGCGGACCTCGGTGAGTACGACGTGGTGGTGGTCGGGTCGGGCGCCGCCGGCATGACCGCCGCGCTGACCGCCGCCAAACGCGGGCTGAGCGTCGTGGTGGTGGAGAAGGCGCCGACGTTCGGTGGTTCCGCCGCACGCTCCGGCGCGGGCATCTGGATCCCGAACAACGAGGTGATCCTCGCCGCGGGCGTCCAGGACACCCCGGCGAAGGCCGCGCAGTACCTGTCGGCCGTGGTGGGCGACATCCCGCCGGCACGACAGCAGGCCTACCTGAGCGCCGGGCCGCGGATGATCTCGTTCTTGCTGCGCAACAGCCCGCTGCGGTTCCGGTACATGGACGGCTACAGCGACTACTACCCGGAGTACCCCGGCGGCATCGCGCGCGGTCGTTCCATCGAGCCGGACGTGTTCGACGGCACCCTCCTCGGCGCCGAGCTCGCGAACCTCAACCCGCCGTACCTCGCCGTGCCGCCGGGCATGGTCATCTTCAGCGCCGACTACAAGTGGCTGGCGCTGGCCCTGGTGAACGCGAAGGGCGCCGCGGTGGCCGCCGCCGCGCTGGCCCGCGGTACCGCTGCCGCGCTGGCCGGGCAGAAGCCGTTGACCATGGGCCAGTCGCTGGCCGGTGCGTTGCGGCTGGGGCTGATGCAGGCCGGTGTGCCGGTGTGGCTGAACACGCCGTTGGTCGACCTGCACGTGGTCGGTGGTGCCGTGCGTGGCGTCGTGACCTCACGTGGACTCGTGCGCGCCCGTCGTGGCGTGATCATGGGTTCGGGCGGTTTCGAGCACAACGCGGCCATGCGCGCGCAGTACCAGCAACAGCCGATCGGCACCCAGTGGACCGTGGGCGCCAAGGAGAACACCGGCGACGGCCACCGCGCCGGCCAACGCCTCGGTGCCGCGTTCGACCTCATGGACGACGCCTGGTGGGGCCCCGCGATCCCGGTACCCGGCTCGCCGTACTTCTGCCTCGCCGAGCGCACGCTGCCGGGCGGGTTGATGATCAACCAGCTCGGGCAGCGGTTCGTCAACGAGGCCGCGCCCTACAGCGACGTCGTGCACGTCATGTACGACAAGAACCCCTCCGCGCCGTGCATCCCGGCGTGGCTGGTGGTCGACCAGAACTACCGCAACCGCTACCTGTTCGCCGACGTCGCGCCCGCGCTGCCGTTGCCGGACGGCTGGTACCAGAACGGCGCGGTGGTGAGGAACTGGTCGCTGGACGGCCTGGCATCGGCGATCGGCGTGCCCGCGGCCGCGTTGAAGGCGACCGTGAGCCGGTTCAACAACCAGGCGTTCTCCGGCCGTGACACCGACTTCCACCGCGGCGACAGCGCCTACGACCACTACTACACCGACCCGGCGGTCATCCCGAACTCGTGCCTGGCACCGTTGTGGGCGCCGCCGTTCTACGCGTTCAAGATCGTTCCTGGCGACCTCGGCACCAAGGGCGGCATGGTCACCGACGCGCGCGCTCGGGTGCTGCGGCCGGACGGCTCGGTGATCCCGGGCCTGTACGCGGCGGGCAACGTGAGCTCCGCGGTGATGGGCCGCAGCTACGCCGGCGCGGGTTCGACGATCGGCCCGGCCATGACGTTCGCCTACATCGCCGCAAACGACATCTAACCCGACCTTCCTTGCTGTTCTGGCATCTGCAAGTACTACTTGCAGATGCCAGAGCAGCAAGGGGGCTTGCGAGGAGGTGAGCGTCAGCGGCCTTGGAAGTCCGGCTTCCGCTTCGCCGCGAACGCCCGCGGTCCCTCCTTGGCGTCCTCGCTGCGGAACACCTCCATGCCCAGCCGGGCGTCCACTGTGAACGCGTCGTTCTCGTGCATGCCCTCGGTCTCGCGGATGGTCCGCAGGATCGCCCTGATCGCCACCGGACCGTTCGCCGCGATCAGGGCGGCCAGCTCCATCGCCTTGGTCAACGCCTGGCCGTCCGGCACGACGTGACCGATCAGGCCGATCTCCTTGGCCTCCGGTGCCGTGATGTGCCGCCCGGTCAGCAGCAGGTCGGCCGCGACCGTGTACGGGATCTGCCGGGGCAGCCGGACCGCCGAACCGCCCAGTGGGAACAGGCCCCAGCGCGGTTCGGAGACGCCGAAGCGCGCGCTCTCGCCGGCCACCCGGATGTCCGTCGCCTGGAGGATCTCCGTTCCCCCCGCGATGGCCGGACCCTCCACGGCCGCGATGAGCGGTTTCGTCAACCGGCGACCCTTCAGCAGCGGCTCGATCACCGAGAAGTCGTACCCCGTGGTCTCGCCGGGGTGGTTCTGCGTCATCGCCTTGAGGTCCGCACCCGCGCAGAACGCCCCGCCCGCACCGGTCAGGACGCACACGCGCACGTCGGGATCGGTGTCCACGCGGTCCCACGCCTCGCGCATGATGGCCATCATCGGGCCGGACAACGCGTTGCGCGCCTCCGGCCGGTTCATCGTGACCACGAGGACGTGCCCGCTGCGCTCCACCAGGCAATGCGGCTCTGCAGTGGTCGTCATCCGGGGTGCCTCCTGGATCGAGTCTGACCGCACGGGGGATTGTCCAGAACAGTAACACGTTCTACTTTGCAGGACATGGCCCTCAACGTCGCAGACCTCGTTGAACACGCCGCCGACACCGTGCCCGAACGCACCGCGCTCATCTGCGGTGCCAAGCGGGTCACCTACGCCGAGCTCGAGGCGCGCGCCAACAAGCTGGCGCACCACCTGGCAAGCAACGGCGTGACAGCGGGTCAGCACGTCGGCCTGTACGCGCGCAACTCCATCGAGCTGGTCGAGGCGATGCTCGCGGTCTACAAGCTGCGGGCCGTCGCGATCAACGTGAACTACCGCTACACCAAGAACGAGTTGCAGTACCTGTTCGGTGAGGCGGACCTGGTCGCGCTGGTGCACGAGCGCCGCTACTCACCGCTCGTGGCCGAGGTCGACGCGCCGGAGCTCAGGGTCGTGATCGACGACGAGTCCTCTGAGGACTTCGGCGGCACCGAGTACGAGGCCGCGCTGGCCGCCCAGTCCGGCGACCGGGACTTCGGCCCGCGCAGCGCCGACGACCTCTACATCCTCTACACCGGCGGCACGACCGGCATGCCCAAGGGCGTGATGTGGCGGCACGAGGACGTGTGGCGCACGCTCGGCGGCGGCATCGACTTCGTGACCGGCGAGCGCGTCACCGACGAGTGGCAGCAGGCCAACTCCGGCAAGGACCACGGGCTGGTGCGGCTGTGCCTGCCGCCGCTGATCCACGGTGCCGCGCAGTGGGCCGTGCTCGGCGCGTTGTTCGGCGGCAGCACCGTCGTGCTGGTGCCGAAGTTCGACCCGGCCGAGGTCTGGCGGGTGATCGGCAGGGAGAAGGTGCAGGTCGCCGTGATCACCGGCGACGCCATGGGCCGGCCGCTGATCGAGGAGTTCCAGCGCGGCGAGTACGACGGGTCGTCGTTGTTCATCATCAACAGCAGCGCCGCGCTCTTCTCCTACACCGTGAAGAAGCAGTACCACGAGCTGCTGCCGCACACGACGCTGCTGGAGTCGATCGGGTCGAGCGAGACCGGGTCCACCGGCATCGGCGCGGTCCCCAAGGAGATGGTGAAGACCGACGGCACGAAGGTGAAGCTGAACGAGGACACCATCGTCGTCGACGAGAACGGCACCAGGCTCGAACCGGAACCCGGTGCCGTCGGCAAGCTCGCCCGCGGCGGCCACATCCCGCTGGGCTACTACAAGGACCCCGAGAAGACCGCGAAGATGTTCATCGAGGTCGACGGCAAGCGCTACACGGTTCCCGGTGACTTCGCCCGGTTCGAGGCCGACGGCGACATCACGTTGCTGGGCCGCGGCAACACGTGCGTGAACACCGGCGGCGAGAAGGTGTTCCCCGAAGAGGTCGAAGGGGTGCTGAAGTCGCACCCCGGCGTGTTCGACGCGCTCGTGATCGGCATCCCCGACGACCTGCTCGGCCAACGGGTCGGCGCGCTGGTCCAGCCGCGTGACGGCGCCACCCCGACACTGTCCGAACTGGACGCTCACGTCCGCGAGACGCTGGCCGGCTACAAGGTGCCGCGCTCGCTCTGGCTGGTCGACGAGATCGGCCGCACCCCCAGCGGCAAACCCGACTACCAGTGGGCCCGGCGCCACGTGGAGGAGCATGCGCACCAACCTGTGTGACACGTTCGGCATCGAACACCCGGTCTTCGGCTTCACACCGTCCGAGCACGTGGCCGCCGCGATCAGCCGCGCCGGTGGTCTCGGCGTGCTGGGCTGCGTGCGGTTCAACGACGCCGAGGACCTCGACCGCGCGCTGACGTGGATGGACCAGAACACCGACGGCAAACCGTACGGCGTCGACATCGTGATGCCCGCCAAGGTGCCGACCGAGGGCACGCAGGTCGACCTGGACAAGCTCATCCCGCAGGGCCACCGGGACTTCGTGGACCGCACCCTGCTCTCCCTCGGCGTGCCACCGCTCCCCGAGGGCGCCGGCGGCGAGGGCGTGCTCGGCTGGCTGCACTCGGTGGCCCGGTCGCACGTGGACGTGGCGCTGGAGCACCCCGTCCGGCTCGTCGCCAACGCGCTGGGCTCCCCGCCGGTGGACGTGATCGAACGCGTGCACGCCGCCGGTGTCCCGGTCGCCGCCCTCGCGGGCAAGGCCGAACACGCCCGCAGGCACGTCGAGAACGGCGTGGACGTCGTGGTGGCGCAAGGCTACGAGGCCGGCGGGCACACCGGCGAGGTCGCCACGATGGTGCTCGTGCCGGAGGTCGTGGACGCCGTGGACGTCCCGGTGCTGGCCGCGGGAGGCATCGGCTCCGGCCGGCAAGCCGCCGCCGCGCTGGCGCTGGGCGCCTCCGGCGTGTGGATGGGCTCCTGCTGGCTCACGACCGCCGAGTACGCGCTGGGCAACTCCTCCACGCAGGAGGCGTTGCTGGCGGCCGGGTCCGGTGACACCGTGCGGACCCGGATCTACACCGGCAAACCCGCGCGGCTGCTCAGGACGCGCTGGACCGAGGCGTGGGCGTCGGCCCACGCACCCGACCCGTTGCCCATGCCGTTGCAGAACATCCTGGTCAGCGAGGCGCACCAGCGGATCGCGCGGTCCTCGGACCCGTCGGTGGTGTCGATGCCGGTCGGGCAGGTCGTGGGGCGGATGAACGAGGTGCGGCCGGTCGCCGAGGTGATCGCCGACCTGCTCGCCGAGTTCGAGGACACGGTGAAGCGGCTGGGCGAGCTCGCGCGGTGAGCGGGTCGGGGCCTGCCGGTCACATGGCCGCGCTGAGCCTGAGGAGCTGGGCGGTCGCCCCGCCCAGCTCGAACTCGGCGCGCTTGGCCGCCGTGAAGTACCGGTGCACCCCGTGGCCCATGTCGATGCCCGTCCCGCCGTGGACGTGCACGGCGGTGTGCGCCACCCGGTGACCGGCGTCCGCGGCCCAGAACTTGGCGGTCGCCACCTCGGCCTCGGCGGGCAAGCCCTCCGCCAGCCGCCAGGCAGCCTGCCACAACGTCAGCCGGATCGCGGAGACGTCGACGTAGGCGTCGGCCAGGCGTTGGGCCACCGCCTGGAAAGCCCCGATCGGCCGCCCGAACTGCACCCGCGTGCGGGCGTGCTCGGCGGTGAGCTCCAGCGCGCGTTCGGTGACGCCGAGCTGGTAGGCGCACAACCCGAGCGCGTAGCGGGTGGTGAGCCAGCCGGGGGTGACGCCCTCGACCGGCTCGCCGCCGCCGGTGAACGCGAACGTGCCCGCCTCCGACCCGTCGAGGAGCACCTGCGGTGCGATGTCGAGGTCCGCGGCCTGCACGAGGAACACCTCGTCGCCCGACGCCACCAGGAACGCCTCGGCCGATGTCGCGAACGGCACCGCGGTCTTCGCGCCCGCGGGGTCCTCGGCGAGCGCCACCGACAGCACGGTCGCGGGGTCGACGCGCCGGCCGGACAGGGCCAGGGCGGTCTGCGCCAGCGTCGTCGGCAGGTACGGGACGGCGGCGACCGCGCGCCCCAGCTCGACCAGCACCGCGCAGTGCTCCAGCACGCCGAGCTCGGCCGGGTCCTCCGGCACCACGCCCGCCTTCACGAGGTCGGCCCACGGTGCGCCGGAGGACTCGACGATCTCGCGGGTCAGCGCGGCCAGCTCCCGTTGCGCCTCGGTCAGCGTGAAGTCCACGTCTCCTCCTACCGAGGTACGGCGGGCAGCCCGAGGCCGGCCCGCGCGATGATGTCGCGCTGGATCTCGTTGGTGCCGCCGCCGAACGTCAGGATCAGCGCGGAGCGGTGCATGCGCTCGACCCGGCCGTGCAGCAGGGCGCCGGGGGAGCCCGCACGGACGATGCCGCCGGCCCCCAGCACCTCCATCAGCAACCGGTAGCCCTCGGTCGCGAACTCGGTGCCGAACACCTTGGTGGCGGAGGCCTCCGCGGGTGAGGGCGCCTCATCGCCGCCGGACGCGAGCTTCCAGTTGATGAGCTTGAGGTACTCGGTCTTGGCGTGCACGCGCGCGAGGTGCAGCCGGACCCACTCCTGCCGGTCGGCACCGGTTTCCCGAGCCCACTGGCGGACCTCGCGCAGCGCGGTCTGCAACGGAGCGGCCGAGCAGAGCGCGACGCGTTCGTGGTTGAGCTGGTTGGTGATGAGCTTCCAGCCCTGGTGCTCGGTGCCGATGAGGTTCGCGGCGGGCACGCGCACGTCGTCGTAGAAGGTCGCGCTGGTGGTGGGGCCGGACATCGTGGGCACCGGTGTCCAGGAGAAGCCCTCGGACGCCGTCGGCACGATGATGATGCTCAGGCCCCGGTGCCGTTCGGACCCCTGGTCGGTGCGGCACGCGAGCCACACGTAGTCGGCGTACTGGACGAGGCTGGTCCACATCTTCTGGCCGGTGACCACGTAGTCGTCGCCGTCGCGGACGGCCCGCGTGCGCAGTGCCGCCAGGTCGGTGCCCGCCTCCGGCTCGCTGTAGCCGATCGCGAAGTGGATCTCACCGCCGGCGATCCTCGGCAGGTAGAACGCCTTCTGCTCCTCGGTGCCGTACGCCATGATCGTCGGTCCGATGGAGTTCAGCGTCAGGAACGGCACCGGCGCGCCCGCCGCGGAGGCCTCGTCGAGGAAGACCAGCTGCTCGATCATGGGGCGGTCGCGGCCGCCGTACTCCCGCGGCCAGCCGATGGTGAGCCAGCCGTCCTTCCCCATCTGGCGGACGGTGTCCTTGTACACCTCGGCGTCGCCGTAGTCACCGCCGGAGCTCAGCGCGGCCCTGCGCTCCGGTGTCATGAGCGCCGCGAAGTACGCCCGCAGCTCGTCGCGCAGGCTCTCCTGCTCGGGCGTGAAACCGATGCGCATGCCCGCTACTCTAGAACAAGTTCTATTTTCTGTCAGGAGGCCGCGATGAAGGTCGACGTCGACCCGTCGCTGTGCGAGGCGCACGGCGTGTGCACGACAATCCTGCCCGAGGTATTCGATCTCGACGATGACGAAGTTCTGCAGATCCGGCCCGGTGTCGTGACGTCGGCGGAGGAGCCGGTGGCCGAGCGGGCGGTGGCGTCGTGCCCCAAGAGTGCGCTCCGGCTCTCACGCTGATGGACCTTGTCACGAACAGGAACAGATTCTAGTGTGCGACGGGTACCTCGGCCGTGAGCTCAGCGAGGAGTGATACCGGTGAAGGCTGCCGTGCTCAACCAGGTCGGCGACGACAAGCTCGAGCTCCGCGACGACGTGACCACCACCGCGCCGGGGCCGCAGGAAGTCCGCATCAGGATCAAGGCGTGCGGGGTGTGCCACAGCGACCTGTCCGCCATGGACGGAACGCTGCCGGCCCTCGTGCCGGGGGTGGTCGGGCACGAGGGCGCGGGGGAGGTCGTCGAGGTCGGCAGCGCCGTGACGTCGCTCGCGGTGGGCGACCACGTCGTGATCACGTTCGTGCCGCCGTGCGGGAAGTGCGCGCAATGCGTGAGCTCCCAACCACATCTGTGCCTCGTCCACACGCTCTCCGCGTTCACGTCACCGCGGTTCGTGGTGGGTGGGAACCCGGCGTTCGGGTACGCGGGACTCGGTGCGTTCGCCGAGGAGATGGTGGTGCCGGCGGACGCGGCGCTGAAGATCGACGACGACATCCCGTTCGACGTCGCCGCGCTGCTGTCGTGCGGCATCCTGACCGGCGTCGGCGCGGTGCTCAACACCGCGAGAGTCGAACCGGGCGCGAGCGTCGCGGTGATCGGCTGCGGTGGCGTCGGCATCGCGGTGATCCAGGGCGCGCGGCTCGCCGCAGCCGCCAAGATCGTCGCCGTCGACCCGGTGACGGAGAAGCACGAGGTGGCACAACACTTCGGTGCGACGCACGCGACGACACCGGACGGCATCGCCGAGCTGAACAACCAGCTGAACACGGGCATGGGCTTCGACTACGTCTTCGACGTGGTGGGGCTGCCGGCGACGATCCGCCAGGCGTGGGACCTGACCCGGCGTGGCGGCCACACGGTGGTCGTGGGCGCGGGCAAGGCCGACGCGATGGTGTCGTTCAGCGCGCAGGAGCTGTTCCTGCACGACAAGACGCTGCACGGGTCGTTCTACGGGACGGCCAACTTCCGGCGGGACGTGCCGCGCATGCTGGCGCTGTGGCGGCAGGGGCGGCTCGACCTGGAGGGCATGATCAGCAAGCGGATCCGGTTCGAGGACCTCAACGAGGGCCTGCAGGCGTTGCGCGGCGGCGGATCGCTGATCCGGCAGGTAGTGCTGTTCGACTAGGAGTCTCTTGTGGACCTTGCGGGGAAGGTCGCCGTCGTCACGGGCGCCGGTGCCGGGCTGGGCCGGGCAGAAGCGCTCGCGTTGGCCGGGGCCGGCGCGTCGGTGGTGCTGAACGACCTGCCGGGAGCGGCCGACGCGGTCGTGGCCGAGGTCGAGGAGCGCGGCGCGAAGTGCGCGGTGGTCGAGGGCGACATGGGGGAGCGCGACACCGCCGACGCCCTGGTGGCCGCGGCGGTGGAGCTCGGCGGGCTGCACGTCGTGGTGAACAACGCGGGCGTGCTGCGCGACCGGATGCTCGTCAACATGTCCGACGAGGACTGGGACCTCGTGGTCCGTGTGCACCTGCGCGGCCACTTCCTGTTGTCGCGCAACGCGGTCGCACTGTGGCGGCAGCAGTCGAAGGCTTCGGGCGGACCGGTGTACGCGCGGATCGTCAACACCTCCTCCGAGGCGTTCCTGCTCGGGTCGGAGGGCCAGGCGAACTACGCGGCGGCCAAGGCGGGGATCACCGCGCTGACCGTCGCGACCGCCCGCGGCACCGGCCGGTACGGCGTGCGCGCCAACGCGATCTGCCCCCGTGCGCGCACCGGCATGACCGCGCACGTCTTCGGTGACGCGCCCAGCGGCGCCGACCCGCTGGACCCCGTGCACGTCGCGCGGTTCGTGGCGTACCTGGCCTCGCCCGCGGCCGCGGAGATCAGCGGGCAGGTGTTCGTGGTGCACGGCGGGATGGTCGCCCTGATGGCGCCCCCGGCCGTGGAACAGCGCTTCGACGCGCTGGAGGACGTCGCGGGGTACTTCGCCGCGCGTGATCCGCAGAGGACTTTCTCCTGTACCGAAACGCTCGCCCTGTAGGAGGAGCTGTGACGCTCACCGTGCAACCGCACCGCGAGACGCTGGGGTTGAAGGACGGCCGGCTCTTCGTGGGAGGTCAGTTCCGCGACGCGGAGGAGACCTGGACGCACCGCCACCCCGCGACCGGCGAGGAGATCGGCCGGTTCGCCGTCGCCACGCCGGGGGACGTCGACGACGCGGTGCTGGCCGCGCGCAAGGCGTTCGACGACGGCGTGTGGTCGCGCGCTCGGGTGCAGGAACGCGTCCGGGTGCTGCTGCGGTACGCGAACCTGTTGCGGGAGAACGCCGACGAGCTGCGTGGACTGCAGGCGCTGGACAACGGGGTGCCGCTGTCGTTCGGGCAGATCTACGCGACCTCGGTGGGGATCGCGGCGGACATCTTCGAGCACCACGCGGGCTGGATCGACAAGGCCGGCGGCCAGACCCTGCCGCCGTACCAGGGCGGTGACCACCTGGCGATGACGTTCCGCGAGCCGGTCGGCGTGGTCGCGGCGATCCTGCCGTGGAACGCGCCGTTCGTGCTCTTCGCGCAGAAGCTCGCGCCCGCGCTGGCCGCCGGCTGCACGGTCGTGGTGAAGCCGTCGGAGTTCGCGTCGTTCTGCGTGATCCGGATGGTGGAGCTGCTGACCGAGGCCGGGCTGCCCGACGGAGTGGTCAACCTGGTCACCGGACCGGGCGAGCCGACCGGGCAGGCGCTGATCGCGCACCCGCTGGTGGACAAGATCAGCTTCACCGGGTCGCGGGCGGTCGGCCGCAAGATCGTCGAGGCGTCGGCGAGGACGATGAAGCGGGTGTCGCTGGAGCTGGGCGGCAAGAGCCCGGCGCTGGTGTTCGCCGACGCGCCGAACGTGGGCCTCGCCGCGATGACGTGCATGGGCATGGTCACCATGGGGTTGTCGGGGCAGGCGTGCGTGGCCCACACCCGTGCGCTGGTCGCGCGCGAGGTGCAGGAGGAGTTCGTCACGATGGCCACGATGATGGCCGGGGCCGTGACGTTCGGCGACCCGTTCGACCCGGCGGTGCTGGCGAGCCCGTTGATCAACGAGCGGCAGCTGGAGCGCGTGCTCGGCTACATCGACCGCGGCCAGGAGGAAGGCGCCCGGCTGGTCACCGGCGGCACCCGGCTGGACGGCGAGTTCGCGTCCGGCAACTTCGTGGCGCCGACGATCTTCGCGGACGTCTCCAACGACATGGCGGTGGCGCGCGACGAGATCTTCGGGCCGGTGCTGACCGTGGTGCCGTTCGACGACGAGGACGAGGCGGTCCGGCTGGCCAACGACACCGACTACGGGCTCGGTGCCGGCATCTACACCAACGACGTGAAGCGGGCGTTCCGGGTCGCGAAGTCGTTGCGCGCCGGGATGATCGGCGTCAACGGGTTCCAGCTGGAGCCGCACGTGCCGTTCGGCGGGTACAAGCAGTCCGGGCTCGGCCGTGAGGGCGGGCAGAGCGCCTACGAGGCCTACACCGAGCTCAAGACCGTGATGATGCCGCTGACCGACGAGCTGATGTGATGCGGCTGTCCGGCAAGGTCGCCCTGATCACCGGCGCGGCCCGCGGCCAGGGTGCGGCAGCGGCCAGCCGGTTCGTCGCCGAGGGCGCGTCGGTGCTGCTGACCGACGTGCTCGACGAACCGGGCAAGGAGCTGGCCGCGTCGCTCGGTGCGCCCTACTTCCACCTGGACGTGTCGTCGGAGGACGACTGGGCGGCGGCGGTGTCGGCGGCGGGCGAGCTGGGGGAGATCTCCGTGCTGGTGAACAACGCGGGCGTGCTGCACTTCTCGCCGCTCGCGGACACCACCCTGGCCGACTACCAGCGGGTCGTCTCGATCAACCAGGTCGGGACGTTCCTCGGGATGCGCGCCGTCGTGCCGTCGATGAAGCGAGCCGGCGGCGGGTCCATCGTGAACGTGTCGTCGGTCGAGGGGCTCGCCGGAATGCCAATGCTGACCGCGTACACGGCGTCGAAGTTCGCGATCCGCGGCATGACGAAGGTGGCGGCGCTGGAGCTGGGGGAGCACGGGATCCGGGTGAACTCGGTGCACCCCGGCGCGATCGACACGCCCATGGTCAGCACGGCGCTGGGCCGCGAGATCGACGTGTCGCCGATCGGCAGGCGGCTGGCGCTGCGGCGGATCGGGCAGCCGGAGGACGTGGCGAACGTCGTGCTGTTCCTGGCCAGCGACGAGAGCGCGTACTGCACCGGCGGGGAGTTCGCGGTGGACGGTGGAGCGACGGCGACGCACGCCCTGGGCCGCTGACCTGGGCTTCCGAAATTGTCAGACCTCGTCGCTACCGTTGTCGGTGCACGGTCGGAACGAGGGGCGGCAGTCCCCGAGCACTGGTCGTGTCCTCGTCGTCGGGGGTGGATGCCCCGGTCGTGCTCGTCGCGGCCGGGCCCCGGTGCCGATCCGGTCTGCGCCGCTGCCGGGCGGCGTCAGGCGGTGAAGCGAGCGGCTTGGCCGTCGATGAAGTTCTGCGCGCGTTCGAGGGTGTGCGAGCTGTACGTCCCTCCTGCGCGGGCATCGAGCAGGGCGTTCTGCTGGGCGTCCAGGAGGAGGCGTTGAAGTTCCCCCTGCTGGTGCAGGGGGCTGTCCGGATCGCGGTCCGCGGTCAGCATCTTGTCGAGGATCTCCGCCAGGGCGAGACCTCGTGCCCGAGCCTGCTCCAGCACCGCCTCGTCGAACGGCTTGCCGTTCTGGCGTTCGAGCGCGGTGTTCTCGAGCACGGCCTGGGTCGCGGTCATCATCTCGGCGGCGAGGCGGGCGTACTCGCGGCGCTCGTGCTCCTCGTCGTTGCCGCGGATGCCGAGCAGCCGGATGAGCGCGGGCAGGGTGCCGCCCTGCAGGAGCAGCGTGACGATCGCGACGGTGAACGCGATCAGCACGAGCTCCGCGCGGTGGGGCACGTCGGTGGGCAGCGACTGGGCGGCGGCGAGCGTGACGACGCCGCGCATGCCCGACCACGCGAGCACCGCACCGCCACGCCAGCCGAGCCCTTCGCTGGCGAAGAACGTGGCGTCCGCGTGCTTGCGCTGCAACGCCCTGGTGGCGCGCTCGTAGCGCCTGCCGGGTTGCGGGCCGTGCTCGGAGATCCGGTCGAGCACCGCCTCGATCCGCCCGGTGAGCCGGTCGGCACGGCGCTGCTGGCGGCGCAGCAACGCGATCAGCGGCACCACGAACACCACCCGCAGGACGATCAGCAGCGCCGTCGCCAGCAGGCCGAGGGTGAACGCGGCCCACACGCTCTCACCCGATGCCCGCACGTCGCTGACGACCGCCGTGATCTCGAACCCCATCAGGAGGAAGACACCGTTCTCCAGCAACAACTGAATGGTGCGCCAGTTGGTGCGCTCGGAGATCCGGTCGTGCGCGGTGAACCGCTTCGCGCTCTGATGACCGGTGATCAGCCCCGCCGTCACGACGGCGATCACGCCGGACGCGTGCAGCTCCTCTGCCGGGATGAAGGCGAGGAACGGCACGACGAACGAGATCGCGGTCGTCAGCACCGGCTGCCCCTGGATCCGCGACCGGGCCCAGACCGACACCACCCCGACCACCGCACCCACGACCACGCCGATGAGGACCGCCCGCCCGAAGTCGCCGAGCGCGCCCCAGAAGCTGACCGTGCCCGCGATCGCCGCCACGGCCGTGCGCAACAGCACGAGCGCCGTCGCGTCGTTGACCAGCCCCTCACCCTCCAGGATGGTGACGAGCCGCGGCGGCAACCCCAGCCGCTTGCCGATCGACGTGGCCGCCACCGCGTCCGGCGGACTGATCACCGCACCGAGCGCGACCGCGGCCGGGAACCCGATCTCGGGCAACAACCACCAGATCAGCAACCCGGTGCCGAACGCCGACCCGACGACCAGCAACACCGACAACGCGCCGATCGCGCGGAAGTTGCGCCGGAAGTCCATCACCGGCACGTTCACCGCCGCCGAGTAGAGGATCGGCGGCAGCACCACCACGAGGATCCACTCGGGCTCCACGACCACGTGCGGCGCACCGGGCACCTGGCTGCACACCATCCCGACCACGACGAGCAGCACCGGCGCCGCCACCCCGACCCGCGGCGCGACGTACGACACCACGACGATGATCAGCACCGCGACGACGGCGAGCAACGCCAGCTCCTGCATGATCGTCAGTCTGGCCGCCCACGCCGCGTCCGGCCACGCGAGCCGCACTGCGGCGCGGCTCGGCAACCGGCACGCCCGCTCCACTGCGCCCCGGCGGGGCGTCGGCCGATTCGCGGCCGCCACGCCCGCTCGCGCCCCGCGCTCTGACGGGCCGCCGGCCGGTTCGCAGCCCAAGCGTCCACTCTGGCCCGGCGTCCGCCGGCACGCGCCCGCGTCCCACCGAGCCCTGGTGGGCGTCGGCCGGTTCACGACCGCAGCGTTCCTCCGGGCCCTGGTGGGCGTCGGCACATCCGCTCGTGCCCCATCGCGCCCTGACGGGCTGCTGGCCGGTCCGCAGCCGCAGCCTCCCCCCATCCGGCATCCGCCACCACGACCCGCTCACCCCAGCCGCCGCGCTCGCCTCACCGAGTCAGGCCGGGCCGCTGGCCCGTTCGCAACCGCGGCGTCCACTCCGGCCCAGCGCCCGCCGGCACGTCCACTCGCACCCCACCGCGTCCTGACGGGTCGCTGGCCGGTTCGCAACCGCAGTGTCCACCCCGCCCGCCGTCCGCCGACACGACCGCCCGCACCTCACCGCGTCCTGACAGGTCGCTGCCCGGTTCGCAACCGCAGCGTCCACCCCCGCCCGCCGTCCGCCGACACGACCGCCCGCACCTCACCGCGCCCGACGGACCGCTGCCCGGTCCGCAGCCGCAACGTCCACTCAGGCCCGGCGTCCGCCGCCGCGCCGCTCGCCTCACCGCGTCGGGCCGCTGACCCGTTCGCAACCGTGGCGTCCACCCCCGCCCGGCACCCGTCGCCACGCCACGCTCACCCCCAGCCGCCGTGCCCGCTCTCACCCCGCCCACACCAGCAGCACCGGGCAGGGTGCGTGGTCCACGACGTACCGGCTCGCCGGCCCGAGGCTCTTCGGCCCCGGATGCCCGTGGTCCCCGTCCCGCGCCACGACCAGCAGCTCCGCCCCCTCCGCCGCCGCGACGACCTCCCGCTCGACCCGGCCCGACCGCTCCAGCCGGGTGCACGGCCGCCCGAGTCGCGAAGCAGCCGAGGCGAGCAGGTCCGAGCCTGAGGTCGACGCCAGCGACTCCAGGGTCGTGCCGGGGTCGAGGCCGCGGCGGCCGAGGAGGCCGGCGAACGCGCCGTGGGCCGCGTGCGGCACGTCGTGACCGCTGACGTGCAGGAGGGTGATGTCGGCGTTCGGGTAGGCCTTCGCCGCGTCGACGCACGCGGGCCAGGTGCCCTCGACGACCCAGACCAGGACGGCCACTCAGCCTCCGATCAGCAGCAGGGAACCCCACAGTGCCACCACCGCGGCGACCAGGCTCGCCGGCACGGTCAGCAGGCCGAGCCTGGTGAACTCGCCGAGGTCCACGTCGTGGTCGTGCTGGTGGACGATCCGCCGCCACAGCAACGTCGCCAGCGAGCCCGCGTACGTCAGGTTCGGGCCGATGTTCACCCCGAGCAGCACCGCCAGCACACCGCCGGGGCCGGTGGCCGCCACCAGCGGCAGCAGCACCAGGACCGCGGGCAGGTTGTTGATCAGGTTCGCCAGCACCGCCGCCAGCGCCGCGATCGCGAGCAGGGCCACCAGGCCGTTCCCGTCGGGGATGACGCGGGCCAGCGCGGCGCCGAGACCGTTGTCCACGACCGCCTTCACGATGATCCCGAGCGCCAGCACGAACGCCAGGAACGGCAGCGACACCGAGGCCACGACCTTGCGGACCGTCGTTCGCCGCCGCGCCAGCGCCCGGACCGCCAGCACCGCGGCGCCCGTCGTCGCCGCCCAGGCCGGGTCCACGCCGACCGCCGAGGTCAGCACGAACCCGGCGAGCGTGGCCACGACCGTCGCCAGCGCGAACACCGGCATCTCGGGCGCCTCCTCGTGCCGCGGTTCGGCGCTGGTGGCGAGCTCGTGCGCGAAGAACCGCCGGAACACCAGGTACTCGGCCAGCACCGCCACCACCCACGGGCCCGCCATCAGCCCGGCGAACCGCGTGAACGACAGGCCGCTCGCCGTGAACGCCAGCAGGTTCGTCAGGTTCGACACCGGCAGCAACGTCGAGGCCGTGTTCGACAGGTGCGTGCACGCGTAGACCGGCGCCTTGGGCCGCACCCCGGCCCGTGCCGCCGTCGCGAACACCACCGGGGTCAGCAGCACGACCGTCGCATCGAGACTGAGCACCGCCGTGATCACCGACGCGAGCCCGAACACCCCGGCCAGCAACCGCTGCGGCCGTCCCGCCGCCCACCGCCCCAGCCAGGCACCGCAGGCCCGGAACAGACCCTCGTCCGCGCACAGCTGCGCCAGCACCAGCACCGCCGCCAGGAACCACACGACCGGCGCCAGCCGCACCACCTCGTCCCACGCGTGCGGCAGCCCGATCGCCCCGGTCAGCACCGCGACCGCCGCCGCGGGCACCGCCACCACCGCCTCGGGCAGTCCACGGGGGCGCACCACCGCGCACACCAGCACCAGCACGAGCAGGACGACCGACACGCCCTCCGCCAGCCACCCGCTCAACACCCGGCACTCCCGTCTCGCACCCGTTCGCCGCAATCGAACCACGCGCGAACGGGCCGCCGCCGGACGAGCGCCCGTGGCCTTGACCACGGGCGCGAGGGCCGGATCAGGACGCCGTGAACGTCAGCGTGAAGCTCGTCTTCTCCGCGTGCAGCCGGTGCCGGGGGAGGACACCGGGCCCGCACGACGCCGTTCCCAGGCCGTGCTGCGCCACGTCGAGGTTCAGGTGCACCCGGTCCCGTGCCCGCAGGTCGGTGGTGTGCGTGGCCGCGTCGAGGTCCTCGGACGTCCACCGGCGCGCGGCGAAGTCGAACACCGGCTCGCCCTCCACCCGCACCCGGCGCACGCCGTCGCTCAGCTCCAGCCACCGGGCGTCGGCGCGGTTGCCGTTCTCCTGCGGGAACACGTACGGCGTCTGCAGACCGTCCACGGTGGACGCGAACCGCCCGACCCGCACCGCCTGCCGGCTGTCGGCGTAGGCCTCGCCGGGCCCGCAGCCGAACCACGACACGGCGTCCAGCGCCCCCGGCAGCGCCAGCCGCAGCCCGAGCCGGGGCAGCGTGCACGGCCACTCGCCGTCCGGTTCCACGTCCACCCGCAGCCGCAGCCGGTCGCCCTCGGCGGTCCACCGGTAGTCGGCGCGCATCCCGAACCCCCACGCGGGCGGCGCCACCCGCGTCCGCACGGTGATCGAGTGCTCCGCCACCTCCACGGCGGCCACCCGGTGCTGCACCCGGTGCAACCCGGCCGCGCGCCACGCCCGCTCGTCGGAGGCCTGGTCGCCGCCGCGGTCGTTGTCGGTCGGCGCCCGCCACAGGTCGAGGCGGGGGCCGTCCAGCTGCAGCGGGCCGAGCCGGGTCAGCAGGCCGGTGACCGGGGAGAACACGCCGGGACCGAGCCGCAGGACCCCACCGCTTCGCACGACCGCGGCAGGCACGGCGCCACCGGCCACCTCTCGACCGCGCGCACCGGCGACCGCGACCTGCCCCACCGCCACCACGTGCCCGGCCGCTGCCCACCGCGTGCCCGCCGCCAGCACGGCCCGCACGGTCAGCCACCCCTCGCCGGCGACGTCCGGCAGCTCCGGCAACGGCACCTCGGCGTCCTGCCCCGGCCCGGTCGCCGGCACCGCCAGCACCCCGGACGCCACCGCGCCCCCGTCGTCCTCGTACACCCACTCGAACCGCAGGTGCTCCAGCGACACGAGGTCGTAGCGGTTCACCACCCGCACACCGCCGTCGGCACCGGCCGAGATCCGCACCGGCGCGAACACCGCAGCGAACTCCACCAGCCCCGGCGAGGGCACCCGGTCGGGGAACACGAGCCCGTCGATGACGAAGTTCCCGTCGTGCAGCGGTTCGCCGAAGTCGCCGCCGTAGGAGAACCGCCCGTCACCGGCGATCCCGTGGTCGATCCACTCCCAGACGAACCCGCCCTGCACGTGCGGGTACCGCTCGAACAGCTCCCGGTACTCCAGCATCCCGCCCGGCCCGTTGCCCATGGCGTGCGCGAACTCGCACAGCACGAACGGCAGCGCCCGGCGGCGTTCGTTCGCGTCCTCGCGCCGCCCGATCTGCTCGACCTCGGCGTGCGAGGCGTACATGCGGCTGTGGACGTCCACGTACTCGCAGTCGAGGTCGCCCTCGTAGTGCACCGGCCGGGACGGGTCGCGGTCACGGGTCCAGGCCGCCATCGCCGCCAGGTTCTGGCCCGTGTGCGACTCGTTGCCGAGCGACCACAGCACGATCGACGGGTGGTTCTTGTCCCGCTCGACCATGCGCCGCATCCGGTCCAGGCAGGACTCGAGCCACACCGGGTCGGCGCTCGGGTTCCCGGACCAGCCGAGCTCGGTGAACCCGTGCGTCTCCAGGTCGCACTCGTCGACCACCCACAGCCCGTACTCGTCGCACAGCGACAGGAAGAACGGGTCGGGCGGGTAGTGGCTCGTGCGGACGGCGTTGACGTTGTGGCGCTTCATCAGCTCGACATCCGCCACCGCGAACGCGTGCGGCACCGCACGGCCCAGCGCCGGGTGGTGCTCGTGCCGGTTCACGCCGCGGAACTCGATCCGCGACCCGTTGACCGTCAGCACCCCGTCGACGATCGCGACCGTGCGGAACCCGATCCGCACCGGCACCCGTTCCGCGGCGGTGTGCACGACACCGTCGTACAACCGCGGCTGCTCGGCGCTCCACGGTTCCACCGCGACCGCCGCGCTCTCACCGGCGGGCAGGTCGTGCACGTCCAGCTCCGGCACGGTGACCAGCAGCCCGTCACCCTCCACCGACAGCGTGCCCAGTCCCGTGAGGTGGTCGTAGGAGGCGTTGAGCCGGTAGTCCGCGACGCCGCCGCGCGGGCGGGACAGCAGCGCGACGCCGCGGAAGATGCCGGACAGCCACCACATGTCCTGGTCCTCCAGGTAGCTGCCGGAGGACCACTGGTGCACCCGCACGACGAGGACGTTGCGGTGGGGGCGGAGCATCGCGCTCACGTCGAACTCCGCCGGCAGCCGGCTGCCGCGCGTCACGCCCAGCTCGACGCCGTTGAGCCACACCCGCCCGCACGAGTCGACTCCGTCGAACCGCAGCACCGCCGGCTCGTCCGGCCAGAACACCGGCAGGTCGAACACGAGCCGGTGGTCGCCGGTCGGGTTCTCCGACGGCACGCGCGGCGGGTCGACGGGGAACGGGTACCGGACGTTCGTGTACGCGGGCGACCCGTGTCCCTGCAGCTGCCAGTGGCCGGGAACGGTGATCGTGTCCCAGGAGCTGTCGTCGAAGTCCTCCGCGGCCACGTCGTCGGACAGCACGGCGGTGGGGGACAGGCGGAACCGCCACGCCCCGTCGAGCGGCAGTGCGGCCGCGTCGGAGGAGAAGTGCGCGCGCGGGGGCAGCGCGCCGTGGCCGGGACGGGGGTCTTCGAGGTAGGTCGGCTGAGACATGTGTTCCTTAGCCCTCGACAGCGCCTGCGGCGATGTTGCGGATGAGATCACGTGCGCTGATCGAGGAACATGACCACCAGCGGCACGACCGCCACTGGAGGACGGGTGTTCCACGTCGTGACGAATATCCGTGAGCGCTCCCGTGAGCGTTCACGGATTGGTGCGAAGGATGAGCGCCGCCGTCACGACCAGCTCGGCACCCGACAGCGGTTGCCCGCCGGCCAGCAGCAGGGCGGCCTGCTCGACGACGGTGCCGAGCTGCAACCCGTCGAACCCGACCACGGCGAGGTCGTCCGGCACCTTCAGACCGCGCCTGCGGGCGGAGCGCAGCGCCCCGATCGCGATGATGTCGTTGAACGCGAACACCGCGGTGACACCGGGATGCCGGTCCAGCAGCGCGGTGAGGGCCTCGGCGCCGCCGTCGACGGACTGGTGCGCGCCCGTGACGGCACGCGAGTCGAGCCCGTGCGTGGCCATCGCCGCGCAGAACCACGCGTGCCGGTCACCGGGGTCGGCGCGGTTGGCGTGGTCGAGCATGCCGACGTGCCGGTGCCGGCCGCGACGAGGTGGTCGACAGCGGCGTCGCGTCGAGGACGCGCCGTTTGGTGGCGCTGTCGATCTCGCCCTTGTCGTTGAGCGCGCGCGACACGGTCTGCCGCGACACGCCCGCGGCGCTCGCGACGTCGTTGATCGTTGCGCGCTTCATGACGACCGAGTGTGCCGCCCGTCCTAGCCGACCAGGCGGCGGCGCCAGTCCAGCGCGGTGACGGAGATGGCCCGGCCGGGGTCGCCGTTCCACTCGGTGCGCAGACCGGCCGCCTCGACCGCGGCGACGATCTCGGCGCCGACCGCGGCGGTGGTCTCGGCCGTGCCGTCGAAGCCGCCGTAGTACAGCGTCAGCCCGTGGCCGGCCGCGGCGGCGTCCGTGGACTGGGCGTGGAAGTAGACGAACCCGCGGGCGCCCGGAGCGGCCTCGTCGCCGATCTCGGCGTTGCCGCAGGTGCGGCAGCAGGTGAAGTTCTCGCGGGCGGTGATGCCCGCCTCGTCGAGCGCGGCGAACGCGCGGGTGAGTCGTTCCGGGTCGGTCTCGCCCTCCCAGGTCGCCTGTTCCTCGACCCGTTCCTGCCACAGCCGGTCGGCCAGTGCCCGCGCCTGCTCGGGTGAGACGGGCCTGCGGTCCTTCGTGGCCAGGTGGTCCTCAGCGAGCTCGGCCAGGTCCGCGCGGGAGGCGTAGCCGCCGGCCAGCACCTCGCGGACGCGCTGCTCCAGCGACGTGCGCTCCTCCTCGGTGAGGTCGAGCGACGGCACCTGCGCCGCGGGCGGCAGGTCCAGGGGTGACCAGGCCAGGCCGCGGTCCCAGCCGCTTTCCTTCCGGGCCCAGCCGACGAGGGTCGCGGCCACGGCGTCCGGCTCGCCGGCGGTCGCCGTGAAGTGCCGGTCCGCGGCGCCGTCGCGGTGCTCCACGGAGTAGTTGCCGCCGTTCTCGTGCCAGACCTGGGCGAACACCCCGGGCAGGTCGGGCACCCGCTGCACGACGAGGAACCGGTCACCGGCGCCGCCGATCCGGTGGACCAGCCCGGCCAGCTCCTGCTCGGACACGCGGACGTGCCGTTCACCGTTCTCCACCTGCACCGTGATCTCCAGCATGCGCAGACTCTGGCACACGCCTCTCAGCCCGCCGCGGAGGCCAGCGCGTCGAGCACGGTTGTGATCGGGGCGCGCGAACCCCGCCGCACGGCCGCCGTGATCCGGCGGGTCACCGGCAGCTCGCGCGCCACCACGTCGAAGCGCGGGTGGACGGCCAGCGCGGGCAGCAGCGCGACCGCCAGCCCGGCCTCGACGTGCTGCAACGTCAGCACGTAGTTGCTGAAGCGGGCCACCACCCGCGGCTCGAACCCGGCCTGCCGGCACAGCCGCGTGGCCAGGTTCGCCATGTACGAGCCGGGCACGTCGAACACCCACCGCTCGTCCTTGCACGCCTTCAGGTCCGTCGCGGGGTGACCAGGCGGGGTCAGCAGCACCACCGGGTCCTCGCCGAGCGGCACGACGTCGACGTCCGGCGGCACCGGCAGCTCCACGAAGTCGGTGGTCGTGATGATCACGTCGACCTCGCCGGCCAGCAGCGCGGGCATGCTCGCGTGCGGTTCCAGCTCGACCAGCTGCACGTCCAGGTGCGGGTGGTCCAGCTGCCCGATCGCGGGCACGGCCAGCGTGTGGATCGAGCTCTGGAACGCCCCGAGCCGCACCCGCCCGGACGGTTCGGCGTTGAGCCCGCGCAGCTCGGCCTCGACGGCGTCCATGTGGTCGAGGACCGCCCGCGCCCGCCGCGCCAGGATCAACCCGGCCGACGTGAGCCGCACCCGCCGCCCGGTGCGTTCCAGCAGCTGCGTGCGCGTCTCCGCCTCCAGCACCGCCAGCTGCTGCGACACGCTCGACGCACTCATGTTCGCGGCCTGCGCCACCGCGCGCACGGTGCCCAGCGCGTCCAGCTGGCTCAGCAGCTTCAGCCGCCACGGGTTCAACGTCATGCTGTGCAGTATTTCCGAACAGCGAGCGTGGGATTGTGAGATGGACCTGATGCTCGCGCGCTCGTAGCGTCCCGGTCCATGGAGACCTTCTGGGAGGACGTGGACCGCCACCTCGTGCGCTACGGCGGCACCTTCACGCGAGAGATCATCGACAGCGCCGCGGGCAGCTTCCTGTTCACCGAGGACGGCCGCCGCATCCTGGACTTCACCTCCGGTCAGATGAGCGCGATCCTCGGCCACTCGCACCCGCGGATCGTCGCGACCGTGCAGCGCCAGATCGCGAACCTCGACCACCTCTTCAGCGGCATGCTCAGCCGCCCGGTCGTCGACCTGGCCCGCCGGCTCGCCGGGACGCTGCCGGACCCGTTGCGGAAGGTGCAGCTGCTCACCACCGGTGCCGAGTCGAACGAGGCCGCGCTGCGCATGGCCAAGCTGGTCACCGGCAAGCACGAGGTCGTGGCCTTCGCCCGGTCCTGGCACGGCATGACCGCCGGTGCCGCGGCCGCCACCTACAGCGCGGGCCGCAAGGGCTACGGGCCGGTGGGCGGCAACTTCGCGATCCCGGTGCCGACCGCCGACTGGCAGGCGCAGCTCGACCTGGCGTTCGACCTGATCGACGCCCAGTCGGTGGGCTCGCTGGCCGCGTGCATCGTCGAGCCGGTCCTGAGCTCCGGCGGCATCATCGAACCGCCACTGGGCTACTTCGCGGCCTTGCAGGCCAAGTGCCGCGAGCGCGGCATGCTGCTGATCTTCGACGAGGCGCAGACCGGCCTGTGCCGCACCGGCACCTGGTACGCGTTCGAACGCGACGGCGTGGTGCCCGACATCCTGACGCTGTCCAAGACCCTGGGCGCCGGCCTGCCGCTGGCCGCCGTGATCACCTCCGCCGAGATCGAGGAGGAGGCGCACGCCCGCGGCTACCTGTTCTTCACCACCCACGTCTCCGACCCGCTGGTCGCCGCCGTCGGCAACACGGTGCTGGACGTGCTGGTCGAGGAACAGCTGGACGAGCGGGTGGTGAAGCTCGGGGCGCACCTGCGCACCGGGCTGGACGACATCGCCGCGCGGCACGACCTGGTGACCGACGTGCGCGGACGCGGGTTGCTGGTCGGGGTGGAGATCGGGGACGAGTCGCTGCACGCGCCGATCACGCGGAGGTGCCTGGAGCTGGGGCTGCACATGAACATCGTGCAGACGCCCGGGATGGGCGGGGTGTTCCGGATCGCACCGGCGTTGACCACGACGGAGGAGGAGCTGGACCTCGGCTTGAGCATCCTCGACGAGGCGATCGGATCGACGACGGCCTAGGTTGGAGGGCATGGCGCTCACCGAGGACGAGACCGCGATCGTCGCACTGGCCGGCGAGTTCGTCGACCGCGAGGTGCGGCCGGTGGCACGGGAGCTCGACCACACCGACACCTACCCCGAGGCGCTCATCGACCAGATGAAGGAGATGGGCGTCTTCGGGCTGGCGGTGCCGGAGCCGTGGGGGTCGGTGGCGGTGTCGGCCGAGTGCTACGCGATGGTGACCTCGGAGCTGGCCCGCGGGTGGATGTCGCTGGCCGGTGCGATGGGCGGGCACACGGTCGTCGCCAAGCTGCTGGTGGCGTTCGGCACCCGCGAGCAGCAGGACGCCTACCTGCCGCGGATGGCCACCGGTGAGCTGCGGGCGACGATGGCGCTGACCGAACCCGGCGGCGGCTCCGACCTCCAGGCCATCCGCACCACGGCGCGCAGGGACGGCGCGGACTACGTGGTCAACGGTTCCAAGACGTGGATCACCAACGCGCGCAGGTCGGGGCTGATCGCGTTGCTGTGCAAGACGGACCCGTCGGCGTCGCCGCCGCACAAGGGCGTGTCCGTGCTGCTGGTCGAGAAGGGGCCGGGGCTCACGGTGTCGCGCGACCTGCCCAAGCTCGGCTACAAGGGCGTGGAGAGCTGCGAGCTGTCCTTCGACGACTTCCGCGTGCCCGCGACCGCGGTCCTCGGCGGTGTGGAGGGCCAGGGGTTCGCGCAGATGATGCGCGGCCTTGAGATCGGGCGCATCCAGGTCGCGTGCCGGGCCCTCGGCGTCGCGCAGGCGGCGCTGGACGACTCGCTCAGGTACGCCCAGGAGCGCGAGAGCTTCGGCAAACCCATCTGGCAGCACCAGTCCATCGGCAACTACCTCGCGGACATGGCCACGAAGCTCGAAGCCGCCCGCCAGCTCACCCTGCACGCCGCCCGCCGGTACGACTCGGGGGAGCGCGCGGACCTGGAGGCCGGCATGGCGAAGCTGTTCGCCTCGGAGACCGCGATGGAGGTGGCGCTCACCGCCGTGCGCATCCACGGCGGCTACGGCTACTCCACGGAGTTCGACGTCGAGCGCTACTTCCGCGACGCACCGCTGATGATCGTCGGTGAGGGCACCAACGAGATCCAGCGGACCGTCATCGCCCGCCAGCTGGTGAAGAGGGCGAAGTGACCACCGACCTGCTGCTCCCCGACCCCGCGCACGCACTGGGCGCGCTGCTCGACGTGCCGGTGCCCGACCTCGCCGAGGAGGGCCTGCCGCTGCTGTGGCACTGGCTCTACCTGCTCGACCGCCCGGCGCAGGCCGACCTCGGGCCGGACGGGCACCCGTTCCGCAACACCGTCCCGGTCCCGCCACCCGGACGGCGCCGGATGTGGGCGGGTGGCCGCGTGCGCCGCTCGGGGCCGCTGCGCTGCGGCGAGACGGCCACGCGGGAGACGACCGTGCTGTCCACCGAGGACAAACAGGGCCGGTCGGGGCCGTTGACGTTCGTCGTGGTGCGGCACCAGATCTGGCAACGCGGGGAGGTCGTGGTCGAGGAGGAGCAGGACCTCGTCTACCGCGAACCCGGAACGACCCCGGACCTCCCGGAGACACCGGAGGTGCCCGCCGCGGAGCACGAGTGGGCCGTCGACGTGACCCCGACGCTGCTGTTCCGGTTCTCCGCGCTGACCTACAACGCCCACCGCATCCACTACGACCGCGACTACGCGCGGGACGTGGAGGGGTATCCGGGCCTGCTGACGCACGGGCCGTTGCAGGCGCTCGCGATGGCCGAGGCGGGGAGGAGGGCGGGGCTCGCCGGTGACTTCGAGTACCGGCTCGTGGCCCCGTTGTTCGACCACCAGGGGATGGTGGTGACGCCGACGTCGGTGCGCGACCGGTACGGCCGGCGCACCGCGACCGGCGGGTTCACCGGAGCGCCCCGGTGAACCCGCCGGTCCTCAGACGGCGGTGAGCTCCGCGGTCCTGCGGCGCCGCAGCCGCAACACCACCGCCACCGCGAGCAGGACGGCCAGCACCGCGTAGCAGACGGCCGCGAACGGGCTCGCCACCAGCGCGGTCAGGTCGCCCTCGCTGATCTGGAGGGTCCGGCGCAGCTGCTCCTCCGCCAGCGGGCCGAGGACCATGCCGACCACCAGCGGTGCCACCGGGTAGCCGTGGCGGCGCATGAAGAAGCCGACCACGCCGATCACCAGCAGCACGACCAGGTCGTCCACCACGAAGTTCACCGCGTAGGTGCCCAGCGCGGCGAACAGCAGGATGCCCGCGTACAGGTACGGGCGGGGGATCTGCAGCACCTTCACCCAGATCCTGACCAGCGGCAGGTTCAGCACGAGCAGCATCACGTTGCCGATGTACAGCGACGCGATCAGCGCCCACACCATCTCGCTGTTGTTCGTGAACAGCAGCGGTCCCGGCTGGATGCCGTAGCTCTGGAACGCCGCCACGATCACCGCGGCCGTCGCCGTCGTCGGCAGGCCCAGCGTCAGCAACGGCACCAGCACGCCCGCCGCGGCCGCGTTGTTCGCCGCCTCCGGGCCCGCCACGCCCTCGATCGCGCCCTTGCCGAACTCCTCCGGCCGCGTGGAGAGCTTCTTCTCCGCCGCGTACGACAGGAACGTCGACACGTCCGCGCCACCGGCGGGCACGGTGCCGATCGGGAAGCCGATCACCGTGCCGCGCAGCCACGGCTTCCACGACCGCGACCAGAACTCGCGGGTGAACCACTTGCCGCCGACCGGGATGACCTCGATCGGGCCGTGCCGCAGCCGGGAGGCGACGTAGAACGCCTCGCCCACCGCGAACACGCCGACCGCCACCACGACCACGTCGACGCCGTCGGCCAGCGTCGGGATGCCCAGCGTGAACCGGGACTGCCCGGACAGCGTGTCCGTGCCGATCAGGCCGATGAACAACCCGAGCGCCAGCGACGCGAGACCGCGCACGGGGGAGGACCCGAGCAGCGCGGCGACCGTCGTGAACGCCACGACCATCAGCGCGAAGTAGTCGGCCGGGCCGAGGGTGACCGCGACGTCCGCGATCGTGGGGGCCAGCGCGGTCAGCAGGACGGTGGCGATGGTGCCCGCCACGAACGACCCGATCGCCGCCGTCGCGAGTGCCGCCGCGCCCCTGCCCGCGCGGGCCATCTTGTTGCCCTCCAGCGCGGTCACGATCGACGCGGACTCGCCGGGCGTGTTCAGCAGGATCGACGTGGTCGACCCGCCGTACATGCCGCCGTAGTAGATGCCCGCGAAGATGATCAGCGCGGCCGTCGGTTCGAGCGTGTAGGTCAGCGGCAGCAGCAACGCCACCGTCATCGCGGGCCCGATGCCCGGCAGCACGCCGACCGCGGTGCCGAGCGTGACGCCCAGCAGCGCGTAGAGCAGGTAGAGGGGCTGCGCGGCGGTCGCGAAACCGTCGATCAGCGCGGTGATGTCACCCATCGAGGAGGGGCACCCCCTCGAAGATCCCGGCGGGCAGCGACAGGCCTAGCCCGGACGCGAACACGACCTGCACCACCAGTGCCAGCACCACGGCGACGATCAGCGCGCGCCACCACACGGCACCCAGCGCCCAGGCGGCGCCGAAGAACAGCACGGTCGCGGCCACCGGCCACCCGGCGATGTCGATCAGCGCCAGGTGCGCCACCAGCACGACCACCAGCTTGGCCACCGTCGCCCAGTCGGTGCGGACGCCGGTGTCGACGTCCTCACCGTCCTCGGCCTGGCCGAGCTTGCCGCGTGCGGTGGCGATGATCGCCGCGATGCCGGTGACGACCAGCAACGCACCCACGGCGTAGGGGAAGGCACGCGGCCCGACGGAGGTGTCGGTGCCGCGCGAGGCGATGGTGGTCGCGTCGACCAGGACGAACGCCCCGATCGCCACGACCAGCCCGCCGAAGCCGTACTCCTCGGCCTTCTCCGCACTCACTTCGCGAGGCCCATCTCCTCGAGCGCGGGCTTGATCCGGCCGATCTCCTTGGTGAGGAACGTCGAGAACTCGTGACCGGTGAGGAACGTGTCCGTCCAGCCCTTCTTCTTGAGCTCCTCCTGCCACTGCGGGCTGTTGCGCATGTCGGTGACCAGCGTGATCAGCCGCTCCTTGGCCGCGGGCGAGATCGAGCCGGGCGCCACCACACCGCGCCAGTTGATCAGCTCGACGCCCTTGCCGACGCCCTTGAGCGTGGGCACGCTGCCGCCGAGGTCCGTGTGCTCCTTCGGACCGGACGTGCCGAGCGCGCGCAGCTTGCCCGCCTTGATCTGCTCGCGGTACTCGCCGATGCCGGAGATGCCCGCGTCGACCTTCTTGCCCAGCAGCGCGGCCAGCGACTCACCACCGCCGGAGTACGGGATGTAGTTGAGCTTGAGCGGGTCGATCTCCTTGGCGGCCAGCAGCATGGCCGCGAGCAGGTGGTCGGTGCCGCCCGCCGAACCGCCGGTGATCGAGACGCCCTTGCCCTTCTCGTTCACGGCGTTGAGCAGGTCGTCGATCGTCTTGTGCGGCGAGTCGGCCGGCACGACGACGACCTCGTCCTCCGCGGTGAGCCGCGCGATCGGGGTGGTGTCCTCCAAGCGGGTGTCGACGTTGTTGGTCTCCACCGCGCCGACCATCACCAGACCGGTGACCATCAGGTACTGCTCGGAGCGCTCGTTCGCGAGCTTCTTCAGCCCGACCGTGCCGCCCGCGCCGCCGACGTTGCTGACCTGGATCGATCTCACCAGGTTCGCGCCGTTCATGGCCGTCTGCATCGCCCGCGCCGTCTGGTCCCAGCCACCGCCGGGGTCGGCGGGCGCCATGATCTCCAGCTTGGCGAGCGCGTCGGAGCCGCTCTGCCCCTTCTGGCCGCACCCGGTGACCAACAATCCCGCTGCGGCCACCACCGCGACCCATTTCCTGCTCATCGTCCACACACCCGTTCCCTCGGCGACGTTGGGCGGGAACGCTAAGGAGGGGTGCGTTCACACGTAAGCAAACGGTCGTAAGACTCGTATTGGTCGTTTAGTTTGTGGCGCCGACCACAGCTCTTGCATTAGAAACGTCAGCCATGCGCAGCCGTCGCCGCGTCTCACTGGGCGTCTCCCTGCTGGTACTGCAGGTGGTCATCGTCCTGGTGACCACGTGCGCCGCCGGCCTGCTCGCGGCCAAGCTGCAGAGCGACCGCATCCGCGACTCCTACCAGGACCGGATGCTGGCCGTCGCCGAGAGCGTCGCCCGGCTGCCGACCGTGGTCGGCGCGTTCGGCAGCCCCGATCCGGCGGCGACCATCCAGCCGCTGGCCGAGCTGATCCGCACCGCCTCCGGCGTGACGTACGTGGTGGTCACGAACGACAGGGGCGTCCGCTACGCGCACCCCGACCCGCGCCGCATCGGCGAGCGCGTCTCCACCGACCCGTCCACGGCCCTGTCGGGCAACGTCTTCGTCGGCACCGAGACCGGCACCCTGGGCACCTCGCTGCGGGCGAAGGTCCCGATCCGCTCCGAGGACGGCAGGATCATCGGCATGGCCTCGGTCGGCATCCTGGAGAGCCAGCTGTCCGCCGACCTCGCGGAGGACCTGCCCGAGCTGATCGGCTGGCTCGCACTGGCCGCCCTGGTCGGCGTGCTGGGCGCCGCCCTGGTCACCCAGCTGGTGCGCCGCCGCACGTTCCGGCTCGAACCCGCCGAGATCGCCCAGCTGCTGGAGACCCGCGACGCGATGCTGCACGGCATCCGCGAGGGCGTCGTGGCCGTCGACGAACACGGCCGCCTCGCGCTGGTCAACGACGAGGCCATGCGCCTGCTCGGCCTGGGCGCCGACCCCACCGGCCGCCCCGCCGACGAGGTGCTCGACTCCGGCGTCCTCGACCTCGCCCGCGGCGACGACGTCTCCGACCGCCTCGTCCTCGCGGGCGAACGGGTCCTGGTCGCCAACCGGATGACCGCGAAGACCGCGGGCCGTGCCGTCGGCGTGGTCCTCACCCTGCGCGACCGCACCGAGCTGCACGACGCCCTGCGCCAGCTCGACGGCCAGCGCACCGTCACCGAGGTGCTCCGCGCGCAGGCCCACGAGTTCTCCAACCACCTGCACGTCATCGGCGGCCTCGTGGAGCTCGACCGCCGCGACGACGCCGTCGCCTACATCGAACGCGTCGGCGGCGCCGGCTCGCTCACCTCCGACATCGTCACCGGCGCGGGCGCAGACCCCGCGCTGGCGGCGTTGCTGCTCGCGAAGTCCTCCACGGCCCACGAACGCGGCGTGGCCCTGCGCCTGGACGCCACCTCGTCGGTCGACGTCCGGGCTGGCGACGACGCGCTGACCGTGCTCGGCAACCTCCTCGACAACGCCGTCGACGCCGTGGACACCGGCGGCACCGTCCGGGTGCTGGTCCGGTCGTCCGACGCCGGTGTGCGGGTCGTGGTCGACGACGACGGCCCCGGCATCGCCGAACCCGACCGCAACCGCGTCTTCGACCTCGGTGTCAGCTCCAAGGCGGTGGCCGGCGCGCACGGCAGGGGCATCGGCCTCGCACTGGTCTCCCGCGTGGTCACCCGCCGCAACGGCAGGGTCGACGTCACGGACTCTTCGCTCGGCGGCGCGTCGTTCGACGTGTGGCTACCGGAAACGGGGAACAGATGACCGTCCGCACGCTCGTGGTCGACGACGACTTCGCCGTCGCCGCCATCCACCGCGAGTTCCTCACGGCCCTGCCCGAGTTCGAGGTGGTCGGCGAGGCCCACGGCGGCGGCGAGGCCCTGCGCGCGGTCGAGGCGCTGCGCCCGGACCTGGTGCTGCTCGACATCCACCTCCCCGACATCTCCGGCCTGGAGGTGCTGGCCCGCCTGCGCGCCCGCTCCGGCCCGCCGGTGGACGTCATCGCGGTGACGGCCGCCCGCGAGCTGGAGACCGTGCGCCAGGCGATGTCCCGCGGCGTCGACCACTACCTCGTGAAGCCGTTCACCCGCACGGCGTTCCTCGACCGCATGCAGCAGTACGCGGTGCGCCGCACCGAGGTGCAGCGCCTCGGCCAGTGGCTCGACCAGGACGAGGTCGACCAGCTGCTGCAACACCGCCCGCGCTCGGCCGGTGTGCCGAAGGGCCTGTCCGCACTGACCCTGAAGCTGGTCATCGCCGCGTTGCGCGACTGCGAGAGCGACCTGTCGGCGCAGGAGGTCGGCGAACGGGCCGGGTTGTCGCGGGTGAGCGCGCGGCGGTACCTGGAACACCTGGTGAGCATCGGCAAGGCCGAGGTGCAGCCGCGGTACGGAATGGCGAACCGGCCTTCGCACGGTTACCGCCTGACCTGAGGAAATTGCGGTGCCGCGGCGAAGCCGGATGATTCCGCTAATCGTGCAGCAACCGGTCGACCAGCAGCTTCACGTCGGGTTCGCCGAAACCGCGCGGGAGTTGCACGTACTGCGCCGCGGCGAGGTGCTCCAGCTCGGGCGGAAGTGTCGCGGCTGTGAGCTTCAACCGGGCGCCGAGCAGCACCGGAACCACCGGTACACCGCTCTCGTGCGCCAGGACGAGCTCTCTGCGCACCCAGTCGGCGGGGTTCTCCAGCAACGGCACGCCGTTCTCGTCGGCCTCGTTCTCCCAGCGGCGCCCGATCACCGCGAGGACCGTCTCGCAGCGGCGCACGTTGTCCTCCAGGGCGGTGGCGAAGTCCGGTGTGCCGGGCCGGATCGAGCGCACGTCCCGGAAGACCGCCTTCTCACCGAGCCGGCGGCTGAGCTCCCGGTGCAGCAGCTCCGGCGCCTCCTGGCCGTCGCCGGTGCGGTAGTTGATGAAGAACCGCGGCCAGGGCGCCGGCTCCTCCACCTGCACCCGGTAGGGGCTCAGCAGGTCGCGCAGCCAGGGGAGCTCGGCGTCGTCGTCGAGGACGTGCCGGACACCGGTCGGCACGGGCGCGGCGCAGCGGTCGTCGAAGAGCACCAGGGTGTCGCGGGGCATGTCCGCGATGGACTGCCAGAGGATGCCGTCCGCCCACGGGACCTGGTCGTGCAGCCACGTCGCCCACTCCCTGGTGAACGGGAAGTGCTCCGGAGGACCGGTGACGAGCCGGCTGTCCTGGTGCACCTCGGCGAGGTCGTGGGCGCTGTACAGCCGGACCAGGGCCAGGTCACGGGAGGTGCGCACCTCGGTCAGCACCTGACCGGCCAGCGCGGCCCGGGGCAGCACCCGTTCGGTGCCCGGCGTCAGCGCGAACTCGCGCAGGAACCGCTCCGCGACGGTCGTCTCCGGCGCGGCCGACAGGCACAGCGTGCGGTAGCCGCAGGCAGCGGTCGCGTCGAACCGGCCGCCACCGGCGAACAGGCTGGTCTGCGGCCGGTCGAACAGCAGCGGGTCGTGGGCAGCGGCGTGCACCCGGTGCAGCACCGTGCCGGCGGGAACGGTCGCGCGTGACGGCGTGCCGGTGAGGGTCGCGGGAGGCGCGTGGTGGATCACGGTTCAGCCCTCCACCACGGCCGCGGCGGCGGCCACGAGCCGGTCGTCGGGGGTGCGGCCGAGCAACCGGACCGGCCGGTCGCGCAGCCAGGCGTTCGCGCTGAACCACCAGTCGGCGGCACCCCAGGGGTCCTGCTGGGCCTGCAGCAGCAGGTTGATCCGCAGCACCACGTCGAGCGGTTCACCCGCGGCGTCGAACTGGAACGTCGGCACGGAGGCGCTGCCGTCGTCGCGGTGCAGCTTGATCACCCCCGCCACGTCCGGGTTGTGACCGCGTTCGCGCAGGTCGGCCGCCGACTCCCACTCGTTGGTCAGAATCCGCTCCCTGGCGCTGCGCGGCCGTCCGCCGAGCCTGACGTCGTCGGAGAGGTGGACCAGCGCGAGGTCGAGGTCGGCCAGCTCGGCGCTGCTCGCGTACCGGACGCCGGCGTCGGCGAAGATCCGGTCGTCGTGCGGCAGCAGGTCGCCGAGCAGCTTCGTCACCTCGTGCGCGGCCGCCGCCCGTTCCACCGGGGTGACCGCGCCGCGCATCTTGTCGACCAGTGAGCGCAACCGCGTGCGCCCGTCGTGCCCGAGCAGGTCGTTGACCCGAGCCCAGTCCTCGACGAGCGCGTAGATGAGGTGCTGCACCGCCACGCGACCACTCCGAATCCGTAGGCCGACAATTCTTGCCGTAAAAGTCGCTGCGGAAGTGGACAAAAAGAGGTCAATTCCTGTTCATCGCTCTGAATTGCCGGTCGCGCACGTATTTTTCCTGCACGGTCCGATGACAGTAGACAGCCGTGAGGTCTGATGAGCTCCTCCGTCGGGTACTACCTCTCGCCCGCTGACTTGGAGGCCCAGCGCCGGCGCCAATTGCGCGCCGACATCGCGGGCACGCTGGCGCGGCTGGCGGAAATGCGCGCACACGCCCGTGCGGTCGGGGTGAAGGTCCCGGCCGTCGCCGGCGAGCACCGGGCGGACGGCGTCACCGACCTCACCGAGCTCGAAGAGCTGCGGGCGCGGGCCTCCGCCGCGGTGGCCGACGCGACCGAGGCGGTCGACGCGGGGTGGTCGCAGCGGTGGCGCGCGACCATCGGCAAGGCCACCGGCGGGACCGCCGCGACCACCGCGTCGGCCGCCCAGGAGCTGGCTGCCCGCCGGGTACCGGCCCAGCACACGCCGGCCCGGCGGGAGGGCGACGCGGTGGCCGCCGCGCTGGCCGACGCCGAGACGCTGCTGGCGGGCAACGGCCACCGCTGCGACGCGGACGGCCTCGCGGCGGCGCAGGCCGTGTACGAGGAGATGAAGGCGGTGACGTCGCTGCAGCGGGCCAGGACGTACTCGCTGGAGGTCGCCGTGCTCGTCCGCGAGTCGATCGAGCGCCGCAAGCGGCTGGTGGCGCAGGAGGAACAGCGCGCCAGGCTGCGCCAGCTGCTCGCCGACGTGCTGGAGGAGGAGCAGCCGGCGCTGCTGGCGCTCGTGGCCGGTGCGGCCGATCCGGACGAGGCCGAGGACGCCGTGCACCGCGCCGTCGAACGCGCCGACCTCGCCCGGCACCGCAGGCGGGTCGCCGCCGCGGCGGCGGAGGCGCTGAGCGAGCTCGACTGCGTCGTGGGGGAGGAGTTCGAGTCGCTGCTGGTCGAGGAGACGCAGGCCGTGGTCGCCTTCGACGGCGCACAGCGGGGGTACGGGCTGCTGGTGCGCCTGCCGGGCGACGGGACCGCCCTGCTCACCGCCGTGGTCCGCGCCGCAGACCAGGACGCGGAGGGCGAGCACGCGAAGGCCGTGCAGTCGCACTACTGCGACGAGACGCTGCCCCAGCTCGACTCCGCGCTGCGCGAGCGCGGCGTCGAGCTCGACCCGGCACCGTTCCTGCGGCTCGAGCCGGGCCGTCCGGTGCCGGCGGCACCGGCCCCGTTGCCGCCGTCGCGGCGCAAGACCAGACCCGCCGTCCGCCGCCGGGCGACCGAGGTGCCGGGGGTGAGGCAGCGTGAGCGCTGAGGAGCCTGCGTGGGTCCGCGAGCTCGACCTCTCCCTCGTCACCCACCCGCAGCTGCTGTTCGTGGGCAACGTCCGCGACCGCTACTTCCTGCCCGCGGGCGCGGGGAGCGACGTGCTGGTGCCGCTGGGACTGCCGCAGGTGGTCGAACGCGCGTGCCGGGCCCGCGGGTTCGGGGCGCTGGCGGTGCTCGACATCGCCCGCGACCGCCTCGAGGTGTGGCCGTTGAGCGAGGACGGCTCGGCGATACCGCAGGCGTTGCGGGAGTTCGTCGCCGACGACGCGTTGTCGAGGCCGGAGCGCGACGACGGCAGCGCGCCCGACGACCTGGTGCTGCGCAGGGCCCGCCGGGCGCTGCGGGAGATCGTGATGTCGCGCGGTGCCCCCATCGGCCTGCTGATCCCGTTCGCGGCACGGCTGGGCTCGCCGCGCTCGGAGCTCACCGGTGAGGGCAAGCTGCTGATGGCGACGGCGGAGGTGCTCGGCCACGAAGCCCGCCCGGTGCCCGGAACGGCGCCGGTGATGCCGTTCAACACGGTGTTCTGGGTGGTGGAGAAGCAGGAGCAGCTGCCGGTCGAGTTCGCGATGTCCCCGCGCACGGTCAAGGTGATCACCGTGCCGCCCGCGTCCGCCGACCAGCGGCTCGCCGCCGCCCGCCACGCCGTGCGGGTGGTCATCAGCAAACGCCCCGACGCCGCCATCGATGACAACGCCCGCGAGGCCGCGGCGCAGAACCTCGTCTCGGTCACGCACGGGATGAGCAACGGCGAGGTGCTCGCCGTCGGCAGCGTGGCGGTCGACCGGGCCATCCCGGTGAACCGCCTCGACGAGGCGGCCCGGCTGTACCGCGTCGGCGTGCGCGACAACCCGTGGGCGGTCGCGTCCCTGCGGGACACGATCGCGTCGGCGGGTCCGGCGTCGATCGGGGTGTTCGGGCAGGACCACGCCGTGCGCAAGGCGGTGGAGATCTTCATGCGGTCGGCCGCCGGGCTGACCGGCGCGCAGTCGTCGAGCTCCCCGAACCGCCCGCGGGGCGTGCTGTTCCTGGCAGGGCCGACGGGCGTGGGCAAGACCGAGCTGGCCAAGGGCATCGCCCGGATGATCTTCGGGCGGGACGCGGAGCCGATCCGGTTCGACATGAGCGAGTTCGCCCAGGAGCACGCGCGGGAACGGCTCATCGGCGCGCCACCGGGCTACGTCGGCTTCGACGCCGGCGGTGAGCTGACCAACGCGGTGCGGTCCAACCCGATGAGCGTGCTGCTGTTCGACGAGATCGACAAGGCACACCGGCTGGTGTTCGACTTCTTCCTGCAGGTGCTGGAGGACGGCCGGCTCACCGACGGCCGCGGCTCGACCGTCTACTTCACCGAGTGCGTGCTGATCTTCACCTCGAACCTCGGCGTCGTCGACCCGGACGCCCCCGCCGGCACCGCACCGCGGCTCAGCTACCGCACCGACGTCGCCGAGGTGCGCAAGGTGCTGCAGCAGTCGTTCGAGCACTTCTTCGACCACCGGATCGGCCGGCCGGAGCTGCGCAACCGGCTCGGTGACGCGTTCATCGCCATGGACTTCATCCAGCCGGAGGTCGTGCCGGAGCTGCTGGACAAGGCGCTGCGGTCGGTGGCCCGCCGGATGGACGTGGTGCACCGGGTCCGGCTGGAGGTCGCGCAGGCGGCGCGCCGGACGTTGTACGACCGGGCCGTCGAGAACCTCGACCACGGCGGTCGCGGCGTGAACAACGCCGTGGAGTCGGCGCTGATCAACCCGTTGTCCGAGATGCTGCTGCGCGACCCGCCGCGCCAGGGCGAGACGTGGCGGGTCGACCAGGTCGTCGCCGAACCGGACGGCTGGCGGGCCGAGGTGACCCGGTGCTGAGCGACCGCGGGCCGAGGACGGACGGGGTGCTGAGGACCAGCAGGGTCCTCTACCCGATCACCGCGCTGGGACCGGGCCGGCGGCTCGGGATCTGGTTGCAGGGCTGCACGCTGGCCTGCCGGGGCTGCATGTCGCGGGACACCTGGGACGCCGCCGGCGGCACCGAGGTCACCGTCGACGACCTGCTGCGCACGTGGCACGGGGCGGTGCGCGCGGGTGCGGAAGGGCTGACGATCAGCGGCGGGGAGCCCCTGCAGCAGGCCGCGGCGCTGGCGGAGTTCCTCGACGCCGCCTCCGTCGCGGACCGCGATGTCCTGCTCTACACCGGCTATGAGCTCGACGAGCTGAACGGGCAGCAGGCCGACGTCCTGCACCGGGTCGACGCGGTGGTCACCGGGCGGTACTCGGCTGGCGAGCCGACCAGGTTGATCTGGCGTGGCTCGGCCAACCAGCGGCTGGTCCCGCTCACCCCGCTCGGCGAGCAGCGCTACCGGCACTTCGTCGACCTCGCACCTGTGCGGGCACCGGTGCAGGTGCGGGTGGACGACGGGGTGCTGTGGGTCGTCGGGGTACCGCCGGCCGGCACGTTGCCCAAGGTCGAGCGGAACCTGCGCGACCAGGGGATCGTCTTCGAGGAGGCCGCATGGCGACCGTGACCTACCAGTGCCCCGACGACCCGGACGGCTGCCCGCGGACCACGTCGCCCGGTTTCTGCGCCGTCCACCCCGCGGCCGAGCTGGAAGCGGTGCGCGCCACGGCGTTCGCGGACGCGCCCGCCGACCGGCCGGAGGCGGGGCGCCCGCCGGTGACGGTGGAGATGCCCCTCCCGCAGGAACAGCTGCACCTGCGCTTCCTCGACCGGGTCGTGCCCATCCCCGCGCTGGGCATGCGGCTGGGCCGGGAGTGCGGCCCGCTGGCGGACCTGCCGGGCATGGCCGAGCTGACCCAGGTCTCGCGGCAGCACGCCACGCTGTACCCGCTGAACGGCCACCTGTACGTCCGGGACGACGACTCGACGAACCACACCTACGTGGACGGCCGGATGGTGGTGACGCCGCAACGCCTGCGGGCGGGCCAGGTGCTGCGGCTGGGCCAGGACGTCGAGCTGCGGGTGGAGGCGGCCGGGTTCGACGAGTTCGGGTTGCCGCTGTGACGCGGGTCCACGTCGCGGCGGTGACGTGCAGGGGGCTGGTCCGCGAGCACAACGAGGACAGGATGGGCGTCCTCGGCTGGCTGGCGCCGGTGGAGATGCCCGCACCGGTCGTGCTGGCGTGCAAGGACCCCGCGGCGGCACTGGTCGTGGTGGCCGACGGGCTCGGCGGGCACCGGGCGGGCGAGGTCGCGAGCCGGCACGTCGTCACCCGGCTGACGACTGCGCTGCCCGAGCCGGCGGACGGCGAGTCGCTCGCCCGTGCGTTCGTGGACGCCCACGAGGAGCTGCTGGAGCTCGGACGGCGGAACCCGGAGCTGGAGGGGACCGCGACGACCGCGACCGCGCTGCTCGTGCGCCCCGACCGGAGCTACCTGTGCCACGTGGGCGACAGCCGCGCCTACTACGCCGAACCAGGGCTGGTCATGCCGCTGACCGTCGACGACGTCGACGAGGACGCCGCGGGCGCGCTGACCCAGGTGCTCGGCGGGGTGCAGGGCCGCCGTGTCGATCCGCACGTGCGGGTGGTCGAACCGGCTGCGCGGCAACGGTTCCTGCTGTGCACCGACGGCCTGCACTCCTATGTGGACGAGGACGTGCTGAAGGACGCCGTGGTGCTGGACTCGGTGCACGACGCCGCCGAGGCCCTGCTCGCCGCGGCGATAGCGGCCGGTGCGCCCGACAACGTGTCGTTGTGCGTCGTGGACGTGTGGCGCGAGGGAGAGAACGATGACTGAACCCGTGCGACGACCGAGCACCCCGACGGTGCAGCAGGACGCCACGCGCAAGTCGGCGCCGACGGTGCAGCAGGGCGCCCGCCGCGAGTCCGTGCCGACCAGGCAGCAGGGGTCGAACCCCACCGTGCAGCAGGGCGAGGCGCCACCGCCGGCGGCGGACGACGGCGGGCCGGTGTTCCCCGACCAGCTGCGGAACCGCTTCGAGCCGCTGCGGGTGCTGGGCACCGGCACCGAGGGCGTCGTGTGGTGCTGCCGCCGCACGGCCGAGGGCGACGAGGTCGCGGTCAAGGTGCACTGGGCGGGGCACCCGATCGACGTGGACCTGTTGCGGCACCTCGACGACGAGCGCTTCCACCGGCACGTGCCGCGGTTGTTCGGCTACGACTCGTTCATCGGCCCGCACGGCCGAGTCGGCTGGGTGGCGATGGAGCTGCTGGAGGCCACGCTCGACCAGGTCGTCGCCCGCAGGCCGGCCTCCGTGCGCAAGGCGGAGGAGGTGCTGCGGGAGCTGGCCGGCGGGCTGAACTTCTGGCAGCAGGTCGTCGGCCGCAACCCCATCGACTTCAAGCCGGACAACCTGATGTACCGGGCCAACGGCGAGTTCGTCATCGCGGACTTCGGCGGTGTCACCGGGCTCACCGCGAGCAAGCAGATCGGCGGCACGATCATGGCCGCCGTCGCCTACACCCCGCCGGAGCAGCACTGGGAGGAGAAGGGCTGGCCGTGGCCGTGGTGGAGCCTCGGTGAGATCGCCTACCTGCTCGTCACCGGCCACGGCCGGTTCCAGCGGCGCACCGGCGAGATGCTGTCCGACCAGGCGATCCGGCGGATGCGCACGCTCGACGAGCTGGACCTGACCGAGATCACCGACGAGCGCTGGCGGCTGCTGGTCAGCGGCCTGCTCACGAAGGACCCGCGCGACCGGTGGGGGTGGCCGCAGGTCGAGAGCTGGCTCGGCGGCGGCAGCCCGCCCGTGGCGGCGCACGCTCCCGCGCAGGCGGCGCAGCCGGAGCACTCGCCGATCACGTTCGTCAACGGCCGGTCGTTCACCGACCCCGCCGAGCTGGCCGTGGCGATGCTCGACGACCCGCACGCCGCCGAACGCTGGCTGACCGGCACCGGCGCGGACGCGCTGAGCACGTGGATCCGCAAGGAGAAGCTGCACAACCGGTTCGACACGATGCGGCTGACCGGCCTGCACGGCAGCTCGGCACGACTGCACAGCGCCGTGCTCGCGTTCGGCCAGGCCTTCGCGCCCGACGTGACGCCCCGGTACCGCGGTCGCCCGGTCGACACCGACGGGCTCGTCGCCGCGCTCGCCCAGCCGGACGGCTTCGAGTTCGCGGGCGAGGTCGTGCAGGGCGACCTGCTCGGCACCGCCGCCGGCTACCACTGCGGCCACGGCGGCTGCGGGCCGCGGTGCGGGGTGCTCGACCAGGCGGCGGCCGAGCTGCCGGTGCTGGTGCAGAACGCCGAACAGCTCGTGCACTCGACCGGCTCCGGCGGGTTGACCGCGGGCGAACGGCAACGGCTGCACGGCATGGCGTTGCTGCTGGTGCTCAACCGGCGGCAGGCGGCGCGCGCCCTGCAGCCCCCGGTCCGGCTGCGGCTCGCCGACGTGCCGTGGTGGCGTCCGCTGGCCAAGCAGCTCGCGAACGCCGACACCCGCGAAGGCCGCGTTCTCCTGCTGGCACAGGGGGTGTTGCAGGAACGGGTGGTCCGCGAACGCCGGCCGAAGCGCGCACCGGTGTCGTTGCGGGCCGTGGGCACGACCGCCGGCACGATCGTGCTGCTGACCCTCGCCATGACCGGAGTCGCGTGGGTCGTGGTGGTGCTGCAGAACGGTGCGGTGGCGTTCGAGGGCGGACCGGACGGCGCGCGTGCGGCGGTCACCCTGGCAGCCGCAGCGCAGCTGGGCCTGCTGCCCCCGTTCGCCCTGCTCGCGACCGAGCTGGTGCTCCTGGTGCGCACCAAGGGCGCCGTGGCCGGCGGCGTGCTGCTCGCCGTCGTGCTGGCGTTCTTCGCGTCCGACCTGCCGCTCTTCACCGCGGTGACGTCACCGGACCTCGTCGCCGACCTGGTGTTCTCGCTGGCGGGCAAGTGGGCCGACGGCCTGGTCGTCGGACTCGTCGTCACGGCACTGGCCAGCCTCGGCCTGTGCCTGTGGGCGCGGTCCTGGCTGCCGCAGACCGCGCAGAGGAGCACCCGGCGCGCACTGCCGCCCACCCCTTTGCGCCGCGTCGCCGTGTTCGGCCTGGCCTGGGCCGCGCTGGGACTCGTGTACTGGGCCGCGACGGTGCTGCGGCTGACGGTCCACTCCGAGGACCTGTTCGTCACGGCACCGGAGTTCGGTCTGCGGGCGGCCGCGCTGCTGAGCGGCTACCTCCTGCTCCTCGGCGTCGTCGCGGCCATCGCGGCGATGTGGCGGGCGAACACCTTCGGCGTCGTCACGATCGGGATGCTCGCGGTCCTCGTGGCGGGCGGCTTCGCCCAGGTCGTGCCGCAGACGAAGGCGCTGTGGCTGCCGTTCCTGCAGGACCCGCTGCTCTGGGCAGCCGGTCTCTGGGGCGCCGCCGCGTTCTGGGCCGCCCTGCTCGTGCACGTGCCGCTCGCCGTGGTGTGCCTGCGCACGATGCGCCGTCTCGTTGACGCCTGATGGAGGGTGAGTTCCGCGACCGCCTGGAGGCGGCCGAGGTCCTGCTGGCCCAGTTCGAGGCCGGCCTGGACGACGCGGCGCCGGTCGACGTGGCCGTGGTCGAGGACATCCGCTACTACCTCGACTGGGTGCTCGCGGTCGCGGACCGGTCGTCGTTCGACTGGGTGTGGGCGCAGTACCTGAGCGCGGCGTGGTTCCGCTGCCAGGGCAGGGCGCTCGCCGACCCGTCGCGGCTGGACGAGGCGATCGAGGCGATGCGGATCGTCGTCGACCGGCTCGACGCCACACCCGGCTTCCGCATCGAGCTGGTCGACCTCATCCAGCTGCGGTACGCCTCGACCGACGTCGGTGACCGGGAGCTGCTCGAAGCCTCCGTCCACGAGCTCCGCCTGCTGGTCGCCATGGAGCTCGACGAGGAGGACCGCGCCCTGGCCGAGGCGGTCATGGGGATGTCCCTGCGGGAGCAGTTCCGCCGAGCTCGCGCCGATGCCGAGGAACCGCCGCCGGAACTGCTCGACGAGGCCCAGCGCTACCTCGACAACAGCCTCGACCTGCCCGGCATGGACGACGGCCTGCGCGTCGAGACGATGCTGGAACTGGCCCGCCTGCGGTCGTTCCGGTCGGTCATGGGCGGCACGCCCTACGTGCTGGACGCCGCCGCCGAGGAGGAAGAGGCGATCCCGCTCTACGAGCAGGTGGCGCCGAACGACCCGAACGCGGCGTTCGAGCTCGCGGAGATGATGATCTCCCGGTTCGCTGCCTCCGGTGACCTGCGGGAACGCAACGGCGCCCTGCGCTGGCTGACCAGGATCGAAGGCGACCCGCGGCTGGAGCGGGACCCGGCGGAGGTCGCGGCGCTGCGCGGAGACCTGCTGCTCGACCGGGCCAGGAAGGCGCGCGACGAGCTGCCGGCGCTGATCGGCTACCTGACCGGGGCCGTCGCCGCCGCGCCGGGGAACGCACAGCTGGCCTCCGAGCTGCTGGAGGCCTACTACCTGCACGACGACGTCGACGGCATGCTCCGCGCCGTCGAGCAGCTGGCCGCCGCCGGCGAGGACGCGCCGGACCCCGTGCTGCTGCTGCCGTACCGGGCGCTCGCCCTCGCGACCAGGGCCATGCGCGGGCGGGACGACCTGGTGGAGGCCGAGCGCGTGCTCAGGGCCGCTGCCGGCGAACCCACCGTCTCCGGCTGGACGAAGCACCTGGTCATCGGGCTCCTCGCGGTGGTCGAGGTGGTCCGTGCGAACCCCGGTGCGGTGCTGGGCGACATCGCCGACATCGGGATGTCCGACGGGTTCGGCCAGGACGCGGCGACAGCGCTGCTGACGTGGCTCGTCGAGCACGGGACGGGCGGTGTGGACCAGCGGTGCGCGATCGCGTTGCTGCGGAGGCTGCTCGCGCAGGGGCCGAGCGAGCAGCTGACGGCGTTGACCGAGCTGGACGCCGTGCGCCGGGAGCTGGACCGCACGGACGACGTGGCGGTGGTGCTGCTGTTCCAGCAGGCGGTGGCGGCGTGCAACCTGGCCCTGGACTCCAACGACCAGCGGCGGGTGGAGGCCGCGGTCGGGCTCCTGGACGAGTTCTTCGCGGTCGCGGGGGAGCCGCACCCGCTGCGGTCGACCGCGCTCGGGCTGTACGGCACGACGCTGTCGCACGCCCACCTGGTCGGCTGTGAGGCGACACCGAGCCGTCACGCCGTCGCCGCTCTGACCGCGGCCGTGGCGGACGAGGACCAGGACCCGGACATCAGGGCCAGGTTCCTGGTGATGCTGTCCCAGGCCGAGATCCTGCAGAGCACGCAGGAGCGGGTGGACCTCTACGAGTCCGCCGCCGGGCACTGCCGGCAGGCCATGAACCTGGTCGAACCGGGCACCGAGGAGCACGACCTGGCCTGGCAGGCGTTCGCCGCCGTGCTGCTGACCCGGTTCCAGCAGACCGGGGACCTGCGCGACCGGCAGGCCGGGCTGAGCCACCTGGAGGCGCTGCGTGCCGCACGCGTCGCGAGGGGCGCTGGCGTGTCCGAGATCGACGACATGCGAGACCGGATGAACGTCCTGACCGGCGGAACCGACGGGACCGACGACCTCGCCGCCATCCGGGCGCAGCTCGACCGGCTCGCCCGAGCTGACGAGCACGTGGACGCGGTGGCGCTGGCGGGGGAGAGAGCCGTGCTCGCCCAGCGGCTGCTCAACCTCGGCGCGGGGAAGATCGACCAGGCCGTGCTGGACGAGGCCCTGCAGTTGCTCGTCGACGCGGTGGAGGGGATCGACCGCAGCTCGGCCATGTTCGCCCCGCTCGCCCTGACCTCCGCGCACGGGCGCATGGGGGTGGCACTGCTGCGCCGCGACTGGGCCCTGTTCGACGCCGCCATCGCCGAGCTCGAGGCGCTCAGGGACGACGCGGACGTCCTCGACGTCCACCGCGCCGCCGCCGTGTTCGGCCTGGCGATGTTCTGGCACGGCCGCCACCTGACGACGAGGACCAGCGCGGACCTCGACGAGGCGCTGCGCCGTTACGCGCACGTGGAGCTCGCCCCGATCGGTGGCAGGGACGTCACCGGGGTGCTCGACGGTTTCGCGGACAGCTGCTGGAAGCTCGCCCTGCTGGGCTACGGGGACGACGCCATCGCGATCGGGTTCGACTCCCTGCGGCGGCGGGCGAGCGACGTCCTGCTGCAGAGCGACAGCGGGCACGCCGTGGAACGCGCAGCGGACGCCGCCGCCCGTGCCCGGCGGGTCGCGTTGCGCTGTGCGGACTCCGGCGACTGGGAGCGGGCCGTCGAAGCGGTCGAGTGGGGTCGCGGTCTGGTGCTGCACAGCACGACGGCGTTCTCCGGCATCGGCCCCCGGCTGCGCGCGCTCGGGCACGACGACCTCGCCGCGGACCTCGCCAAGCCGCAGCCGCCGGTGCCGATCGCGTCGATGGAGCTGCAGCCCAGCGACCTGCGCAGGCGTGCGGTGGCGGCGCTGGGCGGCGAGCTGGAGCTGCTCCGGCCGCCGCCGGTGGCCGACGTCGCGAAGGCGTTGCGGGCGCTGGAGGCCGACGTGCTCGTGCACCTCGTGCCGGGACTGGACAAGCACGACGGACGTGCCCTGGTGACGACGTCGGAGGGCGTCGTGCGGGAGGTGCTGCTGCCGCTGCTGCGCGCCGAGGAGGACGGCGAGGTGGGGCGCTATCTCGCGATGGACGACCAGGCGCGGCGGGCGGCACTGCCGTCGTTGTGCGCGTGGGCCTGGCGTGCGGTCGTCGAGCCGCTGCTGCGGGAGATCGGCTGGCACCAGCCCTGGATCGTGCTCGTGCCGACGGGCGTGCTCGGCGTCGTCCCGTGGCACGCGGCAGCGGGATCAGGCCGGACCGCGGTCCGGGAGGCCGGCTTCACCTACGCCACCTCGGCGCGGCAGCTGTGCGACCTGGCGGCACGGCGGCGCCTGCCGTTCGACGCGGACCCGGTGGTCGTGAGCAACCCGGACGGCACGCTGGTCGCGGGCCAGTACGAGGCCCAGTTCCTGCACCGGCTGCACCCCGGAGGCCGGTTCTACGGCCAGCCGGGACCGGGCGTGCCGGTGAGCGGTCCGGGAACGCCCGACGAGGTGCTCGCGGCCTGGGACGGCGGCGTGTCGTTGCTGCACCTGGGCTGCCACGCCCGCGCAGGGGCGACTCCCGCCCGGTCCGCGCTCGTGCTCGCCCGCGCCGAGCTGTCGGTCGAACGCGTGCTGCGGCACGCGGCCGGCCGTGACGACGACCGCGCGGGCGGACTGGTGGTGCTGGCGGCGTGCGAGAGCGACCTGACCGCGGGCCTGCACGACGAGGCGCTGACCCTGGCAGCCGCGTACGTGGCGATCGGCGCGGCCGGCGTGGTCGGTACGAGGTGGAAGGTCGACGACATCGAGTCCGCGCTGCTCATGTGCGTGTTTTACGACTTCCTCCGATCGGGCGCCCGCCCGCGGGACGCGCTCAGGTCGGCCCAGCTCTGGGCGTTGGACGAGGACCGGGAGGCGCCGGAGGGGGTCGACACCCTGCTGCGCGGGCGGGCCCGTGACCGCGCGCTCGCCGACCCGGTCAAGTGGGCCGCGTTCGCTCACCACGGCTGGTGAACCAGCTGTGACATGGATCACTTTGTTTCGTGCTTTGTGTGACTTGGGGTGAGATGCGCCGGTCTCCGTTTCCGAACGGGTGGCGTCGGCGAAGTGAGGGTGTTGGTCGTGACGGTGCGGGAGTGGCTGGGGCAGGTGTCCCCGGAACTGGTGGTGGCTGCGCGGGAGGGGGACCGCGCGGCGCTGGACGCGGTGGTCGAGGCCTACCTGCCGCTGGTCTACAACATCGCTGGTCGCGCGCTGTCCTCGGACGCCGACGTCGACGACGTGGTGCAGGAGACGATGGTGCGGGTCATTCGCGGCATCGGCGGCCTGCGTGAGCCGGAGCGGCTGCGGTCGTGGCTGGTGGCGGTGACGGTCAACCAGCTCCGCGAGCACTACCGGCGCCGGGAGACGGCACCCGCGCCGCTGGAGGAGTACGACCGGGCGGACCCGGAGGCGGAGTTCGTCGAGGTGGCGTTGTCCCGGCTGCACCTGCTGGAGCAGCGGCGGGAGGTCGACGAGGCGGCGCGGTGGCTGGACCCGGCCGACCGCGAGCTGCTGGCGGTGTGGGCGCTGGAGCGGTCGGGGCAGCTCAGCCGCGCCGAGGTCGCCGACGCGCTGGACCTCAACGCGCACGCCGTGACGGTGCGGGTGAGCCGGTTGAAGGGCCGGCTGGAGACGATCCGGCTGCTGGTGCGGGCGGTGCAGCACGACCCGCGCTGCGCGGGCCTCGCGCGGGCGGCCGAGGAGTGGAACGGGCAGCCGAACCCGTTGTGGCGCAAGAGGTTGCTGCGGCACGTCGACGAGTGCGGCCGGTGCCGGCGCGGAGTCGCAGACGCCATGCCGGTCGAGCGGATCCTGACGGGCGCGGCCCTGCTGGTGGTTCCGGCGGGCTATCTGCCGCTGCTGCTGGACAACCTCAGCCGACCGGCCGTCGAGCCCGCGGCGCACCTGCTGGAGATGACCGTGCTGCAACGGATCGGTGGTTTCCTCTCGGCCAAGCCCGCCCTCACCGTCGCGGCCGCCGTCGTGGTCTGCGCCGCGGCCGGCGTCACGGGCGCCTGGGTCTTCACACCCGGCAACCCACCCGCGCCACCGGCGGCACAGGCGCCGGCCGCGCTGACGCCCGCGGTGACGACGTCCGAGGTCTCTCCCGGCACTTCCGCGGCTCCCAGCACCTCTGCGGCTCCCAGCGGCTCCGCCACGCCGACCAGCTCCGCCCCGACCACGACGTCCGCCGCCCCACCTCCGCCACCCCCGCCTCCCGCAACCCCGGCCGAACGCGTGCTCGCCCACCTCAACGCCGCACGGGCGGAGGAAGGCCTGCCGCCGTTGACCATGGACCCCGCGCTGGTCACGGCAGGCGAACGGCACAACCAGGCGATGACCGCGGGCTGCGGGCTTTCACACCGCTGCTCCGGCGAGGCCGACCTGGGCGACCGCATCACCGCGGCGGGCGCGCGGTGGAGCTCGGTCGGCGAGAACGTCGGCATGGGCGGCCCGGTCGCGAACGCCGCCGACCCGATCGCGGCCATGGCCATCAAGCTCAACCAGGGCATGATCGACGAGAAGCCGCCGAACGACGGCCACCGCAAGAACATCCTGAGCCGCTCGTTCACCCGCGTCGGCATCGTGGTCACCCGCGACGCCAAGGGGACGGTGTGGATGACCCAGGACTTCGCCGGCTGAGGTCCCGGGCCGCCGGGCTCACGTTCGCCGGGGCACCGCCTCGCCGCCAGGTACAACCGGGTGCACGCCGGTAGCCCCGTGGAGGCGGTGGCGAAGCCGTCGGCGCCCGAAGACCCGCGGTTCTGGGCTGGGCCGGTGGGCCGAGTTCCGGCAACCGTCAAGATCCTTCGACGGTACCGCCGCACGTTCCCGCATCGGTGAGATTCCGGTGTGCCCGGTCACCCCTGCTCGGCCGGGCTCGCACCGGAGGAACCCATGCGAACCCTTGTCCCCGCCGTGCTGGCAGCACTGCTGTCGGCCGGCGTACCCGTGAGCGTCGCCGCCGCCCCTGTCGCGGCCGACATCACCGAGACCGTCTACGTCGAGTCGTCAGTGGACAGTGATGGCGACGGTGTGCGCGACCGCATCGCCGCCGACGTCAAGCGCCCCGGCCAGGCGGGCAAGGTCCCGGTGGTCATGGAGGCCAGCCCCTACTACGGGCTCGGCGCGACCGCCGCGGCCGGCGTACCGCGCGGTTTCGGGCGGTGGTACGACGAGTACTTCGTGCCGCGCGGTTACGCCGTGGTCGAGGTGGAGATGCAAGGCACCTCGCGCTCGACCGGCTGCCCGACCACCGGCGGGCCGGAGGACACCGCCAGCGTGCGTGCCGTCGTCGACTGGCTGAACGGCCGCGCCACCGCGCGGTACGCCGACGGCCGTGCCGCCGTCGCGTCGTGGAGCACCGGCAACGTCGGCATGCTCGGCGTCTCCTACAACGGCACGCTGCCCAACGCCGCCGCAGCCGCGAACATCCCCGGCGTCAAGACGATCGTGCCCATCGCCGCGATCTCCAGCTGGTACGAGTACGCGCGTGACCAGGGCATCGGTTACCGCGGCTACACCACCGACTACCCGACCGTGCTCGCCAACTACGTGATCAGCTCCGCGCAGAAGGCGAAGTGCCGCGCGGTGCTCGACGCCATGGCCCGCAACGACGGCGACGAGTCCTACGACTACACCTCGTTCTGGCGCACCCGCGACTACCGGCCCTCGGCCGGCAACGTGAGCGCGTCCGTGTTCGTCGTCCACGGCCAGGCGGACTGGAACGTCAAGCCCTCCCAGTTCGGCCGCTGGTGGGACGCGCTCGCCGCACAGGGCGTGCCCCGCAAGCTGTGGCTGCACCGCGGCGGCCACCTCGACCCGATCTCGTTCCGCCAGGCCGAGTGGCAGCGGGTCATGGGCCTGTGGATGGACCACTGGCTCAAGGGGATCGACAACGGCATCATGAGCGAGCCGATGGCCGACATCCAGCGCCCCGACGGCTCCTGGGAGCAGCACGCGTCCTGGCCTCAGCCCGGCACGGCGACCACCACCCTCCACCTCGGCCCCGCGGCCGGCGGCTTCACCGGCTCGCTGACCGCGTCGCCGACCGGCACCGGCCAGACCCAGCGCCTCGCGGACAACACCAACCTCAGCGAGTCCGCCATGATGGCCAACCCCGAGGTCGCCGACACCCGCCGCCTCGCCTACGTCACCGCACCCCTGACCCGCGAGGCCCGGCTCTCCGGCGAGGTCCAGGTGACCGCCCGCATCGCGGCCAACCGCACCTCCACCCCGCTCACGGCACTGCTCGTCGACTACGGCCCGGCCACCCAGGCCGTCCTCACCGAACGCACCCCGCTGCAGCTGTCGACCGAGAAGTGCTCCCGCGACGACCTGCGCAACCGCACCGGCTGCGCCCAGCCGCCGGCCGTGTCGACCCAGGCGGTCTCCGCGACCATGCTCACCAAGGGCGCCATCGACACGAAGAACCGCAACTCGCTGGAGACCGCGACCCCGTTGCCGACCGGCACCGCCGTCGACGTGACGTGGAAGCTGCACGCCCGCGACGCGGTCATCCCGGCCGGGCACCGGATCGGGATCGTGCTCGTGACCAACCACAGCGGCTACATCGGCACGGACACCGGGTCGAGCGGCATCTCGATCGCCGTGTCGCTCGGTGTCAGCAAGGTCGTGCTGCCCGTGGTGGGCGGCACGATCAGCACCTGACCGGCTGAACCGTTGCCCGTCCCGGCCGCCCTGAGCGGTGGGGACGGGCAACGCTCGTTTCAGGGCACCAACAGCGCCTCCAGTGCCAACGCCGTGTCCGGGTGCTTGGCCAGCAGGGCCACGCCGGACGGAGCGGCCGCCTGCCAGGAGCCCGTGCAGCCCAGCAGGTCCGCCACCGCGTCGCAGGTCGCCGGGTGGGCGGCCAGCAGCGCCACGCCCCGGGGTGCGGACGTGCGCCGGGGCGCGGTGGGGGTCGGCTCGGCGAGCCAGGGCGGGGTCCAGGCGTCGAGGGCCGGGAGGCGGGCCGGGAAGAGGCGGGCGGCCTCGCGGATCAGGGTCGGGACGTGCTGCGCGCCCTTGGTGCGCAGGGTGGTGATGAGGCTGGGCAGCCACGGCAGGAGCAGGTGGTCGGGGAGGTGGGCGAAGGCGGTGGAGATGGTCTCCACCACGAAGTCCACCAGCGACGGGGCCGGTTCCAGGGCGTGGACGAAACCGCTGAGGTAGCGGGGGTAGCTCGGCAGGGTCAGCGGGTTGGTGAGCAGGTCGTGGCACCGGGTGCGGAGGTCGGCGCGGGTCAGGCGGCCCAGCTGGACCTGGGCGGCCCACAGCAGTGCGACCTTGGCGGGTTCCTCCGGGTGGGACTGGGCGACGGCCAGCTCCAGCTGGGTGCGGTCGCAGCCCAGCGACAGCGCCAGCGACTCCATGCTGAACAGGAAGCCCAGGGTGGCGGCGACCTGGTCGACGGTGGCGTCCTCCTCGGTGAACGCGGTCGGCAGCAGCGTGCAGTAGTGGGCGTAGCCGGTGCGGACGAACGACTCGATCCACGGCGGCAGGGCCGGGTCGTTGGTGCGGTAGTAGGCGAGCAGGCGGCGGGCGCGGCGCAGGACCTCGGGGGCGCTGTCGACCGTGCGCTCGCCGGCCAGGACCTCCAGGGCGCGGGTGCCCAGCTCGGCGGCCAGGCGCGGGCTGTGCAGGTAGCGGATGGCGTCCTCGACGGCTTCGAGGACGCGGGCCGTCGTGGCCTGCGGGTCGTGGGCGGCGCGGCGCAGGCGTTGCTCCACCACCTGTTCGACGCTCACGCCCTCGTAGCCGAGCTCGATCAGCGAGCGCTGGTGGGTGCCGAGGGCGAGGTCCCAGGACTCCTGGATCGGGCGTTCACCGAGGCTGCGCTCGCCCATGATCGGGCGGGCGGCGCCGTGCGGCATCAGGTAGCGCAGCATCCACAGCAGATCGGAGCACGCTTCGAGCTCCGGCCGGCCGGCGATGTCGAGCAGGGCCCGCTGCACGCCGCGCTGACCCAGCTTGAGGTCGAGCGGCGCGAGCCGGTCGTGCACGTCGCGGGCCAGCGGCGGCAGCGCGTCGTAGCCGACCTGGCCGATCCGGTCGCCGCCCATCATGATCTCGACGATGCGGCGCACGTCGCGGCGGCCGGGCACGACGTCCTTCTCGATGCACGTGACCGCCGCGTCCTGGAAGTCGTACGGCGTGGGCCGGGCCCGGTCGCGCATCCCGGCCAGCAGGATCGACGTCTCGAACACGGCGATCGCGTCGGCGGTGGAGGACAGGTAGCCGTTGCGGCGGGCCGCGCGGACCACCTCCACCGACCAGCCCAGCAGCTCGGCCTCGTCCAGCCGGTCGAGGACCGGCGGGCGCTGCAGGAAGCCGGAGAGCTGGTCGGCCGCCGCCAGCTCGGCCACCGGCTCCGGCAGCGGTTTCCTCGGCTTCTTCGCGCCGGCCTGACCCTCCAGCGCGAACGGCTTCACCTTGGTGCGCTTGAGGTTCTTCGCCCACTCGGTGGCCGCGATCGACACCGAGCCCGACGCGAGGCCGAACTGCGCCTCGATCGCGGCGTGGCTGGACGGGATCAGGCCGTACTGCCACCTGCTCGCGCTGCGCGGGCTGATCTCGAAGTCGCCGGAGCCCTCGACGCCGAACTCCGCGACGTGGCTCGCCGCGTGGAAGGCACCGCAGACGTACAGGCAGTCCGCCGGGTCCGCGCCGCTGGCGGCCAGGTGCTCGCGCATCCGGGTCCACATGTAGCGCTCGCGGTCCTCGTCCACGGTGACCCGGTGCGGGTCGCCGGGTGCGAGTCGCCGGAAGAGGCTGCCGATCAGGAACATCACCTGGCGGTAGGTGTCGTGGTCGCTGCCGCCCAGCGGCTGCTCGACGTACTGGTGCCACCACTCCGACCAGTGCCGCACCTTGCCGTGGTGCAGCAGGTGCTCCTCCAGCTCGGCGAAGCGCGGGCGCAGGTCGCCGATCTCCACGCCCACGGCGTCGCCGTGCAGCGCTTCCTCGTCGGCCGGCCCCGCTACCGGTGCCTGCCACTGGAACACGTGGTCGGACGACCGGTCGACCAGCACCAGCTCGACGCCGGGGGTGTCGAGCGCGTACGAGATCGCCTGGTACTCCGCGGACGCCTCGGTGATCGGCGCGACCACCGACAGCGGTGCCCACTCCGCCGGGAAGCCATCGACCTCGCTCGCGAACGCCTGCACCGCGACGGGCAGGCGGCAGTTGCGCAGCTCCGTCAGCAACGGCGCCATGTCCTCGCACAGCTCCAGGTACACGACCTTCGGCTGCTTCTCCCGCAGCCGCCGCGCCATCGCCACGGCCGAGGCGGGGGAGTGGTGGCACACCGGGAAGATCTCCAGCGGCTCCCGCACGGCGCGGTCGACGTCGTCGACCATGCCGCGCAGGATGCCCTCCAACGCGCCGGGCCCGTCGGCGAACTCCGTCGCCGCCTCGTGCAGCTGCGTGCGCAGCGCTTCGAAGATGCCGGCGGTGGCGCTCTTTGCGGGCGCGCTGGTCGTGGAGGGGCTCGCGGACGTGCGGGCCGCTCTGGCGGTGGCCGGGGCATTGTCCGCAGTTGGACTGGTGAGCGTGCGCTCCGCCCTGACGGTCGCTGGCGCGTTGTGTGCGGTGGGGCTGGCGGACGTGTGGGCCGCTCCGGCGGTGGCCAGCGCGTTGGCCGGGGTGGGGCTGGAGGACGTGCGGGCCGCCCTGACGGTCGCTGGCGCGTTGTCCCCGGCGGGGTTGGCGGGCGTGCGGGCCGCTCCGGCGGTAGTCGGGGCGTTGTCCGCGGTGGGGCTGGTGAGCGTGCGCTCCGCGGTAGTGCTGACGGGTGCGTGGTCCTCCGGGCTGCCGCTCGTCGGTGCGGGGCGGGGGAGAGCGCTGGCCGCGGCGGGACCGGTGGGCGCGCTGTCCATTGCAGGGGCCGCGGGCGGGGTGTCCGGCGCGGGCATGGGGGCGCCGCTCACGAGAGGGTGGCGATCGTGTCGCGGCCACCGGTCAGGAACTCGGGCCAGTGCCCGCCCTCGTCCTTGCTGCGCGGCTCGACGACACCGTGCAGGTACTTGTTCATGATCGCCAGGTCCTCCGGTGCCCGCCGGGAGAGCGAGCCGACCAGCGACGCCCCCAGTGTGTGCGCGGTGAGCGCGCGCTCGCCGAAGAAGTTGCTGTGCAGGATCGCGTCCTCCAGCACACCGATCTGCTCGGCCGTGGACAGGGCGGACTCGAGCTTCTCGTCCTCGCTGGCTGCTGAGGCGGAGGCGGCGCGCAGGTCGGCGAAGCTGCGCAGCAGCACGTCGAGCAGCGTGGGCGGCACGTCCAGCTCGATCTGGTGGCGGTGCAGCAGCTCCTCGGTGCGGAAGCGGACGATCTCGGTCTCGCTCTTCTTGTTCGTCACCACCGGGATGCGCACGAAGTTGAACCGGCGCTTCAACGCCGACGACAGGTCGTTGACGCCCCGGTCGCGGCTGTTCGCGGTGGCGATGATCGAGAAGCCGGGCTTGGCGAACACGATGTTCTCGCCGCCGGCGCTGTCGAGCTCCGGCACCGAGATGTACTTCTCCGACAGGATCGAGATGAGGGCGTCCTGCACGTCGCTGGTCGAGCGGGTGAGCTCCTCGAACCGGCCGATCGTGCCGGTCTCCATCGCCGTCATGATCGGCGACGGGATCATCGACTGCCGCGACTGCCCCTTCGCGATCACCATCGACACGTTCCACGAGTACTTGATGTGGTCCTCGGTCGTGCCCGCCGTGCCCTGCACGACCTGGGTGGAGTTGCGCGAGATCGCGGCGGCCAGCAGCTCGGCCAGCCAGCTCTTGCCGGTGCCGGGGTCGCCGATCAGCAGCAGACCGCGGTCGGAGGCGAGCGTGACGATGGCCCGCTCGACGATGCTGCGGTCGCCGAACCACTTCTGAACCACCTCGCGGTCGAGGCCGTCGGACCGCTCGGCACCGAGCACGAACAGCCGGATCATCTTGGGCGACAACCGCCACGCGAACGGCTTGGGGTTCGCGTCGATCGACTCGAGCCAGTCGAGCTCCTCGGCGTACTTGATCTCGGCGGGGGCGCGCAACAGGTCGGACATGGTGATGTGGTGCCTTTCAGAAGGTCAGGAAGGTCTTGAGTTCGTGGACGAGCTTGCGGACGTGGCCCGAGATCACCGGGGTGCCGAGGTCCTTGAAGCGTTCGCGGAACCACGGGTTCACGCTGCCGCGCCCGGAGCTCGTGACGGAGCCGACCGGGATGAACTTCGCGCCGGAGCGGTGGATGGCCGCCATGTTGTCGAAGAGCTGCTCGATGCGGGTCTCGTAGAAGTCGGAGATCCAGACCACCACGGTGTTCGCCGGCTCGGCGATCTTCGCCTGCGCCAGCGCCATGGCGACCATGCCGTCGTTGCCGCCGCCCAGGTTCGTGCGCAGCAGCGTCTCGAACGGGTCACCCACCCACGGCGTGAGGTCCAGCGCCTGGGTGTCGTACGCGATGAGGTGCACGTCCACCTTGGGCAGCCCGGCGAAGATCGACGCCAGGATCGCGCAGTTGACCATGGAGTCGACCATCGAACCGGACTGGTCGACCACCGCGATCAACCGCTGCGGCGTGGTCTTGCGCGCCGTCTGCCGGTAGTAGAGGCGGTCGACGTAGAGCCGTTCCTCCTCCGGGCTCCAGTTCGTCAGGTTCTTCCAGATGGTGCGGTCGAGGTCGAGGTTGCGGAACACCCGCTTGGGCGGCACCGACCGGTCGATCCTGCCGACCGAGGCCTTCTCGACCTCGGTGCGCAGCACCTCGGCGACCTCGTCGACGTACCGGCGGATCAGCGACTTGGCGTTGGCCAGCGCGACCCCGGACAGGTTGTTCTTGTCCCGCAGCAGCTGCTCGATCAGCGACATGCTCGGCGTCAGCTGGGCGGCCAGCGCCGGGTCGGCGAGCACCTCGCGCAGGTGCATGCGCTTCACCAGGTCCGCTTCGAGCGCACCCAGCTCGGGCCCGATGCCGGGCAGCAGCGTGCTCAGGTCCGGTGTCGGCGCGCCGCCGCTGGTGCCGTGGCCGCTGCGGCCACCGCGCAGCTCACCAGGCCGGCAGCCCAGAGCGCGTTCCAGCCAGCCGGCGTCGGACTGCCAGCGGGCCAGCTGCCCGGCCGTGACCGTGCCGGAGCCGGTGCCGAAGACGTTCAGCAGCACCTTCGACACCAGGGCCGCGCGGCGCACCTCGGCCGCGGAGTCCCTTTCCTCGTCGGGGGAGCGGGCCATCAGCCCGTCGAACTCCGCCTCCAGGCCGGGGTGGCGCTGCACCACGTTGTCGACACCGGTGTGCGGGTCCAGCAGTGCGGGCGGCAGGCCGACGTCCTGCAGCACGGCGAGGCTCGCGGCCTCCAGCGAGGACTGCTCCTCGTGGTCGAACAGGCGCGACAGCAACCGCCAGTACAGGACCTGCCTGCGGTTCTCGTCGTTCGCCGACGTGGTCTCGTCGGTCATTTGCGCAGCAGCCTTCCAGCGCGCTCGCGCAACACGGCCACGGCGTCCGTGGCGGCCTTCTCCGCCTTGACCCCGGCCTTGTCGGTGCCCGCGCCACCGGCCCACGCACCCGCGTGCAGCGCCACGGACTTCTTGCGCGCCACCGTGAGCACGGCCAGCGGCTGCACGCGGAACGCCCCGTCGTCCCAGCGCACCAGGCCGATGCACTCAGCGGAGGCGGCCACCGCCTCCGGCGTCAGCGGCCCGGCCGCCGGGATGCGGTCGGCGTCCACCGCGACCTGCTGCCCGGACACGACGAACGCCAACGGGTCGGGCTCCACGCCGTACCCCTCCAGGAACACCGGCGCGGCGATGCGGGCCGGGTGCCGGTCCAGCGCCGCCGTCGGCAGCGCGGCCGCGGTCGGCAGGACCACCCGCGCGGTCGTGAACGGGTCTGCGGCCTCGGCCGGCCGTGCGCACGACTCGACCCACAGCAGGTCGCCCTCACCGGTCATCGGCATGTCGGTCAGCTCCACCGCCCTGCCCTCGCTCACGGCGTTCAGCAGGCTCAGGTGGGGCCGCAGCAGCTGCCAGATCCCCGCGCCCACCACGGTGTCCGGCTTCGGCGCGGACACGCTGGCCCGCACCAGCACCGGCGCGCCGCCGTCCGCGGGCTCCAGCACCGCGTGCACCTGCGCCTGCGCGGCCGTGGCGTGCTCCTGCAGGTCCACGCCGAGCGGCAGCAGGCGGCCGCTCACCGTCGTCGTCCCCGTCCGCAGCGCGCCGGGCAACGTCAGCAGCATCGCCCGCGACCACAGGTCTCCCCAGCGCCGCGCGGGAACCCGCTCCAGCGCCGAGCCGGGGCAGGACGCCGCCAGCTCCGCCGCGAACCCGTCCAGCAGCGCGGCCAGCCTGCGCAGCTCCGGCACCGGCAGCAACGCCGACACCACCGGCGCGGCACCGGCGACGAGGTCGTGGTCGATGCCCTGCCACCCGGCCCGCGCGAGGTCGGACAGCCAGGACCGCGCCGCCAGCAACAGGTTCACCGGCACCTCGGCGGTGCCCGCGGGAACCAACTCCTCCGCACGAGCCCGCCCGGTCGCCTGGTCGAGCCGGTGCACCACCGCGTCGTGCACCGAGCCGAACAGCGCAACCCGTGCCGCGGCAAGGGACACGAAGTGGTCCTCGCCCGCCGCACCGGCCGCGACCTTCTCGGCCGCCTCCGCCACCCGCTCCGCCAGCGGCGACCCCGCCACGGCCTCGGCCAGCGCGGTCACCCCGGCCACCTGGGCGGCCTGCGGGCGCAGCAACCCCGCCGCCAGCGCCTGGTCGGCACCGGCCACGGCCGCCAGCGCCTCGTCGAGGCCCTCGACCTCGTCCGCCAACAGGTCGGCGCGCATCACACCACCGCCCTGGTCGGCGGGAACCACTGCATCTCCGGCAACGGCGCCGTCGTCGGCGACAGCTCCAAATAGGCCAGATGACGCAGGAACCGGCTGAACACCTGGGCCGCCGCGGCACTGTCCCCCTGGGACGGTCCGGCCGCCCGCATGTTCGCGGCGATCTGGTGGCCGTCCTCGCCCTCGACGCGCAGGTACCGCGCGACCCGCTCGGCTCCGTACTGCAGCACGGCCTCGCCGATCAGCCCGAGGACGTGGTTGCAGAACCCGCCCCGCGCCCCACCACACGGCCGATTGTTGTTGGTGCTGCAGGAGAAGTCGTACGAGCCGGCCGCGACCGACGACACGTACACCCGCTCGACGTCCGAGCCGCTGGAGACCACGCCCTGCAGCCGCCCGTCCGCCAGTTCGACGAACGGGACCTTGGCCAGCTTGCGCGGCCGCGCGGGCCACAGCACCCGCGCCGTGCTCGAACTTTCCCAACCTGACAACGCGTCATCTCCTCACCCCGGGGCCCGATCCGACCGGTCCGGCCCGACAGGGGAGACGTTAGCGACGACCACTGACAATTTCTGACGATCACCACAACCCTGCAGGTGGTGAGCACATCACCACGCTGGGTGGGCGGTCGGGGAGGGGCTCAGCGGCACCAGGACTGGACGGTTTCGGCGAAGTCCGGGAACTCCGCCCGCGCCGCCGCCAGCACCTCGGCGGGCGTGCGCGGTGCGGTGCCGGAGTGCTGTTCGGCCACCGCGCGCAGCTCCGGGTGCGGCACGCCGGTGTCCGTGCCGAACTCGACCGCCTCCTGCGGTCCGACGCCGCCGGCCAGCAGCCACAGGAACGAGCCCAGGTCCGTGGCGACCACGCCGACCTCGCCCTCGGAACCGAAGAACGCCACCGGTTGCTCGGTCAGCGGTCGGCCGGGTCGCACGAGCCAGCTGGTGACCAGGCCGCCGGTGCCGTCCTGCGCGAACACCCGGAATGCGGCGCCGTCGAGCTCGTCGTTGCCCGTCCAGGCGCGGATCCAGTCGGTGGTCTCGTCGGCGGGGTCGAACTCGTCGTAGGGCTCGTAGTCGATGTTCGTCGGCGCCGGCTCCTCGTCGTGGCTCCAGGGGAACTCGATGCCCGACAGGGCGACGAGGGCGGGCGGGAACGTTCTGTCGGTGATCTCCACGCGCGCACGGTACTTCTTCAGGCCGCACCGGCCAGCACGGCCCTGATCGCGTCGCACAGCAGGTCGTCGTCGCGGATGCCGCACCGCCGGTCGGGTCGTCCCGGCCGGGTGTCCTGCTCCAGCAGCTCGCGCAGCACCGGCACCGCGGGCTCCGCGAGCGGACCGAGTTCGGCCAGCCGGCCGATGCACTCGATCAGGTACCGGCCGAACGGTCCGCCGGTGGTGAGCGCCCGCCACACCGCCATGGCCGCGCCGGTGGCGTCGGCCGGGTCGCCGGTGATGCGCCACAGGGTGCGCAGCCGGCGTGCGTCGTCCCATCCGGAGGTGCGGGTGGTGCGCAGCACGGCGGCCAGATCGGCTGCCGCGGGGCCGAGCTCCGCCAGGACGTCGAGGTGCCGGACGAGTGTGGGGTCGTCGGCGCGGAGGCGGTCGAGGAGGAGCTCGGTGTCGCCGGTCGCGCGCCAGTACCGCACGGCCGACCTGACCGGCGCGTCTGGTTCGGGCCGTTCGCAGATGTCGCTCAGCCCGAACGAGACCAGCGCGTCGAGAGCCCACTCCTCGACGTCCGTGCCGATCTGGGCGGTGACCTCCGGTGCCGCCTCCACGGCGTCGGGGCCCCAGTGTGCGAGCACGAGGAGGTAGTCGCGCCGTTCCGCGAAGTCGTCTGCCTCGGCAAGGCGGCGGCGCAGCAGCGGCAGCAGCGTCGCGGCGAAGGGCCGCAGCGGGCGCAACAACCGGCGGAGGTCGCGGTCCACCGGGCCGTGGTCGAGCAGATCTGCCACCAGGGCAACGGATTCCGGCGCTCCGGCCAGCGCCAGCACGGCCGCCTTGCGCACCGCGGGCACCTCGTCCCGGGCCGCGGCGACGAGGTCTGGATGCCACGGTTCGGCGGCGCGGCCGGTGGCGCCGAGCACCTCGGCGGCCTGCTCGCGTCGAGCCGGGTCCGGATCGGACAGCCGTTCCGCGACGAGCGGCAGCAGGGTGGCGGCCGGGGAGCGCCAGCGGCTCAGCACGTCCCAGGCCGCGGTCAAAGCCTGCTCGTGGCCGAGGCGCAGCAGTGCCGCGGCCAGACGGGTCCGGCCGTCCCGGTCGTCGTCGAGCACGTCGGCGGTCCACCGCACCAGCCGGGCGATCGGTCGGCGCGCGGCCCAAACGTGGTGCCACAGCAAGGGATCGGCCGTCGGCAGGTAGGCGATGGCCTCATCGACGTGCCGTGGGTCGCGTCCGCCGAGACCGGACCTGCGGTGGGCCATCGCACCGGCGAAGCGGTGCACCACGTCGGGGTGCGAGCGGAGGTCCGAGAGCCAGTCGACGACCGGCGCCGGCCACTCGGTGGCCATGTCGCGCAACAACTCCGCTGCCGCGCACACGAACCCGACCCGAGCGGCCTCGTCGGTGTCGCGGTGCCAGCCGTTCACCAGCGCGGGCAGCACCAGGCAGGCGTGCTCGTGCGCCTGGGCGAGGGGGAACGCGACCCGCCGGCGGACCACCGGGTCGGGGTCGGTGATCAGGTCGAGCAACCGCGGGACGGCCGCCGCCCACGCCGCCGGCCAGGTCGGTGTGACGTACCGGGGTTCCGCCGTCCGCCCGGCCTCCGCCAACCGGCCGACGAGGTCGACCACGGCGGCACGGTGCCCGACCGCCGGATCGGCGGCACAGCGCAGAAGTGCCGGCAGCACCGGGGGCGCGGCGGACAGGACGCAGCCGCCCTGGTGGGAGATCCTGTTGTCCAGCTCGCCGAACGCGCGGGCGTCGGTGGCGGCGGCGCGCAGCAGGGCGGGAACGTCCTCCGCGGTGCCGTAGTGGTGGTGCAGCCGGTCCCACGCGACGGCGGGAACGAGGTCCTGGGACATCCAGGCGACTTCTTTTCGGATCAGAACCGACGAGGTGCCCGAACCCTACGTCATCGCCAGTACGCCGCGCAGGTGTTCAGGACGTGCTGACAGCCGCGTTCCGCCGGAGCGGGCCGCGGTAGGTCACGGCGAGCACCCCGAGCGCGCCCGCCCACGCCGCGAGGGTCGCGCCCCAGCTCGGCTGCCAGCCGACCTCGCCGAGCCGCAACGCCCAGCTGGTGCCGAAGAGCAGGAGCACGAAGGCGATCCCGACGTCGCGCGCGGACGTGTGCTCGGCCGGCTCGGCGAAGATCCGGTCGAGCCACTGGGCGGCGGCGACGGCGATGCCGAGCAGCAGACCGGCGGTGATCAGGTGCCACGCGAGCGCGGCCGCGGTGGTGCTGCCGCTCAGGACGTGCAGCAGGTCGAGGCAGGCCGCCACCACGAGCAGGACCAGTGGCAGCGCGGCCATCCGGCGCAGGGGCCTGGACGAGGGCATGGTCGGAACTTCCTTTCCCGGGGACGCGTCTGTACCCCGGAGAAGGCCGGTTAAACCTGGTTCGGTCAGCCCAGTGCGGGTGAGGCCAGTGCGGCGGACCGCTGCAGCACCCCGTGGCCGCCCACCCAGCCGGCCACCGCGACGGCGCGCAGCCCTGCGTCGCCCTCGCTGAGCTGGCCGTGCGGGCCGAGGACGTCGGCGGGCGCGTCACCCTCGTGCCAGCGCACCGGCACCCGGTCGTGGCTCTGCAGCAGACCGGCAAGACCGCTGGTCAGCTTGGCCCGGCCGATGTGCACCCAGCGGCTGGGGAACACGTCGAGCACCTCGGCGAGCGACCTGCCGATCTCGGGCACGATCGTCACGCCGTTGGCCAGCGCGTACTCCACGAGCTCGCGCAGCTCGTGCTGGTCGCCGTCCGGGCGCAGGTGCAGGACGTTGAGCTTGTAGGCGGCCATCCGGTCGATGGTCGCGCGCATCTCGGCGGCCGGCAGCAGCGGGCTGGTCACACCGCGCCACGCGAACGCGGGGGAGTCCTGCACGTCGGCGGCGCGCACGGTGCCGTCCGGGGTCATCAGCTGGCGGAACGACTGCACGCCGTGCCGCAGACCGGCCTGGGTCCGCGCCCGCAGCATCACGGCGCTCGGGCTGACCAGCAGCGCGTAGCCCTCGGGACCGAGTCCGCGCAGGGCCGGGTCGAGCGTCACCATGAGCCTGCCGTCGGGCGACTCGGCCAGCGTGTGGCCGGTGTGGCGGAAGATGTGCTCGCGCAGCAGCGCGGCCGCCGTGCGGGCCTGACCGGTCACCCTGATCGTGACGTCCTCGGTCAGTGCGAACGCACCCGTGCGACGGGGTGCGTTCGAGGGCATGGGGACGATCACCGCGTTCCTCTCCGGCGGACTGCCTGCACCCGCTCAACGCGGCACGGCTCAGGTGAGTTCCACGTGACCCGGCAGCCGCACGGTGGTGCCTCGACCAGGTGCGGCGGTCACGTCGACGGAACCGCGGTGCACCTCTTCCAGTGTGCGCACGGCAGGCCCTCGCGGCGATGCCCACGGTGGTGTCGGTGATCGAGATCACCCGCTCGGCGGCCCCCTGAGCGGCGGGGGCTGACTGATCTCCGGGGTCGACGTCGAGGCGCCGCCGGGTGAACCGGTGTCGGCCCTGGTGGCGGCGGCCCGGCAGGAGGTTGCGCGACCACCGGATGATCAACGTCATCCTCAGGTCGTACGCCCGGCAGCGACCGCGGGGTGACGCGGGACGATCTGTCCGGAAAGCACTGTCTGTTCCGTGCAGACGGCAACGGCGGCCCTTCCCCGCTCACTGGCACCCGCTCCCGAGGCGGAGCTGCTGCGCTGGACCGGTGCCGGCGGTGCGGTGCTGCTGACCGGCGGAGCGTGGGCGGTCACGGCGGGAGCGGGCGCCGCCGGGCTGGCCGCCGCCATCGCGGGCGCGGGGCTGGTCGTGCTGGCGTGGGTGCTGCTCGGCCGCACGAAGCGCCCGGCCACGTGGCTGCGCCGCACGCTCGCGTGGTGGTGTGCCCCGTTGGTGCCGGCACCGCCGCTGTTCAGCCTCGACGTGTACAGCTACCTCGCGCAGGGTGAGGTAGCTGCCCGCGGGTTCGACCCGAACGTCGTCAGCCCCGCGGCCGGTGCAAGCGCCGAGGCCGTCGCACGGGTCAGCGGCCACTGGCGGGAGACGCCGTCGCCGTACGGGCCGCTGTTCGGCACGGTCGAGCGCGGCATCGCCGAGATCACCGGCGGAGATCCGGTCGCGGGCATCGTCCTGCACCGGCTCGCCGCGGTGCTGGGCCTGCTGCTCGTCGTGTGGGCGGTGCCGCGGCTGGCCGCGCGTGCGGGCGCGTCGCAGCGCACGGCGTTGTGGCTGGGCGTGCTGAACCCATTGGTGCTGTGGCACCTCATCGGCGGCATGCACAACGACGCCCTGATGCTCGGTCTCATGCTCGCGGGCACCGTGGTCGCGCTCGACGCACTTGACGACGCCCGCTGGTGGTCGGTCACGGCCGGGATCGTGCTCATCGCGCTCGGTGCGCAGGTCAAGCTGCCGGCACTGGCCGCACTCGCGATCGTCGGCACGGCGCTGGCCCGCCGGTTCGGCGGCGGGCTGCTGAGGTTCACGCTCAGTGGTGCCGCCATGGTCGCCGCCGCCGTCCTGGTGTCCGTGGCGACCTCACTGGCCGGTCGGGCCGGATTCGGCTGGGTGCAGGCCCTCGGGACGCCGTCGAAGGTGCCCAGCTGGATGGCGCCGAGCAACTGGCCGGGCTTCCTGGCCGGTGCGGTGTCCGGTGCGGAGAGTGGTCAGGCGATGATCTCCGCGGGACGGGTCGCGGGGCTCGTGCTGGTCCTGTGCGGCGTCGCGGTGGTGCTGACGCGCCAGCTGCGCGGCGGGATCTCCGAGGTGTGGGCGCTGGGGCTGGTGATGGGCGTGATCGTGGTGCTGGGCCCGGTGGTGCAGCCGTGGTACCTGCTGTGGGCGGTGGTGCCGCTCGCGGCCGCGGGGTTGTGGCGGACCAGCCTCACCGCGGCCGTGACGGTGTTCGCCCTGCTCGTGCCGCCGCTGGCCGGGGACTTCACCGGCCGGGTGGGCGAGCTGGTGGTCGGCTACGGCGCCGGCCTCGCGCTCGTGGCCTGCGCGTTCCTCGTCCTGCGCCGCCTCGTCGCGAGCCGGGTGCCCGGTGCGCGGGGCTGACCTGGGCCGGTACGGCGCCGCGGCACTGGCCGGCGGCGCACTGGCGTCGAGCTTCCCGCCGCGCACCCTGTGGTGGCTGGCGGTGCCCGCGTTCCTCGTGCTGTGGCTGACCCTGCGGAACGGGCGTCCCGGCCGCCTGGGCTTCGTCTTCGGGCTGGCGTTCTTCCTGCCCCACCTGTGGTGGATCCAGCACTTCCTCGGCACCGAGTTCGGCCCGTGGCCGTGGCTCGTGCTCTCGGCGTTGATGGCGCTGTTCGTCTCGGCCGCGTTCGCGCTGTACCCGCTGGTCGCCCGGCTGCCGGGAGCACCGGTGTGGGCGGCGCTGCTGTTCGTGCTCCAGGAGACAGCGCGCGGGCTCATCCCGTTCAACGGCTTCCCGTGGGGCCGGGTCGCGTTCGGGCAGGTCGACGGGCCGTTCGGGCGGCTGGCGTCCCTCGGTGGCGCACCGCTGGTGACGTTCGCCGTAGTGGTGACCGGGTTCGGGCTGGGCGCATGGCTGCGCCGGCCGCGTGAGTGGCGCCGGTCGTGGGCGCTGCTGCCGGTGCTGGCCGCGCTGCTGGTCACCGTGCCCGTCGCCGCCGAGAACGGCACCCGCACCGTCGCCGTCGTGCAGGGCAACGCACCCGACATCGGCCTCGGCCTGCTCGACGCCGGCGCCGAGCTGCGCGCCAACCACCTGCGCAAGACCGCGGAGCTGGCCGCACGACCGGGACCGAAGCCCGACCTGGTGGTGTGGCCGGAGAGCGCGACCCGCACCGGCGACCGCGACCCGGTGCTCGACCGGATGGTCGACGACCTCGGCGTGCCGGTGCTCGTGAGCGCGTTGAAGAACGGCGAGAACTCGGTGATCGCGTGGCGTCCCGGCAGCGGGCAGGGGGAGTCCTACGCGAAGCAGGAGCTGGTGCCGTTCGCCGAGCACATCCCGCTGCGCCCGCTCGCCCGGCTGGTCACGCCGTTCGCCGACCAGCAGGACCTGAAGGCGGGCAGCGAACCCGGACTGCTGGACGTCGCGGGCACCCGCGTGGGCGTCGGCATCTGCTACGAGGTGGCCTACGACTACGTGCTGCGCGAGTCCGCGGCCGAGGGCGCGCAACTGCTGGTCGTGCCGACGAACAACGCCTGGTACGGCCGCGGCGAGATGACCTACCAGCAGCTCGGCATGGCCCGGCTGCGGGCGGTCGAGCACGGCCGCGCGGTCGTCGTCGCGGCCATCAGCGGCGTGAGCGCGGTCGTGCGCCCGGACGGCAGCGTCGTGCGGTCGACCGGGATGTTCACCGACGACCTGATGGTGGACACCGTGCCGTTGCGCTCGTCCCTGACGATCGCCACCAGGTTCGGCGGCGCGTTGCACGTCGTGTTCACCGGTGCCGCTTTCGTGGCCTGTCTCGCCGGGCTGTGGCAGCGCCGTCGTCGACGCGGAGTGACCGAGGATCACCCGATGAGGTCGCCGTTGCCGGAAACCGGCGTCCCCTCCTGAGAAACGGGTACCTGACGGCCGTCTGCACACTCCACAAAGGACGGCGATGATGAACAAGACCGCTTTGGCCGCAGTGTTCGCGACGGTTCCCCTCATGCTCGCGCCCACCGCGTCGAGTGCGATCGCCTGCTACGACAACCTCTCCAGCTCGGTCGGGACCATGGCCACGATCGTGCGCGACGAGTTCATCAAGCCCGTCTGCCAGGCGCAGCTGCAACCGGGAGCAGAGCGCCAGGACGTGACACAGCTGCGGGAGGTCGTGATCCCGCAGGCGATCAACAACCTCGCCGGCATGAAGCTGATCTTCGAGCGGTCCAAGCCGGTCCTCGACGGCCTGGTGGAGAAGTGCTACTCGCCGCAGGACTTCTGCAGCCCGGACGCGGTGGGCCGGGCCGTGCGGTGCATCAAGTCCGAGTTGCCCGACATCGCGGCGGCGACGCTGAGCGCGACCACGCTCTCGGAATCCTGCGACGGGTTCGAGGCGGTGGCCAAGACCGATCCGCAGGGACTGCGCGAGCGGGCCCGCGCCGCCGCCGACTCCTACATCACCTACCTGCGCGGGTAGTCCCCTGGTTCAGTCGCCGTGCGGGTCCTCGGCGTTGAGGGCGGCCACGACCTGGTCGTAGTCGCCGCGGGCCTCGCCGTAGCGCAGGAACTTGACCCGCTCCACCTGGATCTCCCGCACGTCGGGCCGGGCCTCGATGATCCCCATGACCTCGGCGACGTACTCGTCGAGCGGCATGGCGTGGTCGTTGTCGGCCTGGCCCGGCAGCAGGTCCGTCTGCACCGACGGCGGCTCCAGCTCGGTCACCTGCACGGAGGTGCCGGCCAGCTGCAGCCGCAGCGTCTCGCTGAGCATGTGGATCGCGGCCTTGGTGGCGTTGTAGCTGGGCGTCACCTTGAGCGGCGCGAACGCGAGCCCGGACGACACGGTCATGATGGTGGCGTCCGGTCGCGTCTGCAGGTGCTCCACGAACGCCGCGATGAGGCGGATCGGCCCGAGGAGGTTCGTCGTCACGGTCGTCTCCGCCGACTCCAGGAAGGTCTCCGGCCGGCGCCAGTCCTCCACGCGCATGACACCCGCCATGGTGATGAGGACGTTCAGCTCGGGGAAGCGCGCCAGCACGTCCTTGGCCGCGTCCTTGACGCTGTCCGCGTCGGCCGTGTCGATCCGCACGGTCTCGACACCGGGGTGCTCGGCCGCGATGCGCTCCAGCAGCTCGGTGCGGCGGCCACCGACGACCACGGTGTTGCCGCGTTCGTGCAGGGCCAGCGCGAGCGCCAGGCCGATGCCGCTGGTGGCGCCGGGGATGAAGACGGTGTTTCCGGTGATGTCCATGAGTGAAAGCTTCTGCCGTTGCCGTCGCACGCGGCAGAGAGCGCTTATCGGGGGATCGGCGATCCCTGGCTCACGGCGCACACACGCCGATACTGAAGCCATGGACCGTGTGGAACTCGCAGCCTTCCTCCGCCGCCGACGCGAAGAGCTCCGGCCGGAGGACGTCGGTCTGCCCGTGGGCGCACGTCGGCGAGCGGCAGGCCTCAGGCGCGAGGAGGTCGCAGCGCTGGCTGCGATGTCCACGGACTACTACACGCGCCTTGAACAACAACGCGGCCCGCAACCGAGCGAGCAGATGCTGGCGGCACTGGCCCGCGCGCTGCGCCTGACCGACGACGCCCGCGACTACCTGTTCCGCATCGCCGGCCGCAACGCGCCGTCCCCGTCGGTCACCAGCACCCACGTCGCCCCCGCGCTGCAACGCGTGCTGGACCGCCTCACCGACACCCCGGCGCTGATCCTCTCCAACCTCGGCGAGGTGCTGCTGCAGAACCGGCACGCGGCCGCGCTCTACGGCGACTCGTCGAAGTTCACCGGCCTGGCGCGCAGCGGCATCTACCGCTGGTTCACCGACCCGGACGAACGCCTGATCTACCCCGAGCACGACCGCGACCGCCAGTCCCGCGCCCAAGTCGCGAACCTACGAGCTGCGTACGGCGCTATGGGCGCACGTTCACGTGCAGGCGAGCTGGTGCGTGTGCTGTCGCGAGAGAGTGCCGAGTTCGCGGAACTGTGGGAACGCCACGAGGTCGCGAAGCGGTTCGAGGACCACAAGGTGCTGGTGCACCCGCAACTGGGCGAGATCGAGGTCGACTGCCAGGCGCTGTTCACCGAGGACCAGTCGCAGGCGCTGCTGGTGCTGACCGCACCGCCGCGCACGGAGGCGTTCGACAAGATCCAGCTGCTGGGCGTGCTGGGGCACGAGACGTTCGAGGACGTCAGGTAGGCCGGCACCCGGTCGTGCTGGTGCCACCGCCGGACGGTGCGGCCACGGTGACGGTGACCTGCACGCAGCCCTCCGCGGTCAGCAGGATGTTGCCGAACACGGCCTGCCCGTCGAACTCGGTGCTGTAGGAAAGCCCCTTCGTCGCCGTCCGCGGACGCTCGGCCGCGATCGTGACGGTCGCGCTCCTCAGGAACGTGACCCGGTCGCTCGGCGTGAACCGGCCCCACGCGACCCGGCAGCGCGGGGAGTAGCGCAGCTCGGCGGTGCCCAGGAAGTTGCGCTGGGCGGTGTTGATCTCGACGCTGTCCAGCGTGGTGACCTCCGGGTCGTAGGCGCACCCGGACTCCTTCGGGTCGGCGCCGTCGGCGACCGGAGCCGCGGTTCCGGCGAACCTCGGCGTCGTGTCCGCCGACGGGGGCGAGGTCTCCGGTGGAGTGCGGTTCGCGCCCCACCACCGGGCTGTTCCGAACGCCGCCGCGACCAGGACGGCGACCACCGCGACGATGGCCGGTCCGGCGCCGGCCTTCCCGGCGGCCCGCTCGGGTTCGCGGGGAGCGGCCGGGGCCGGTTCGTCCGGCGGCAGGCCGAGGTCCGCGCGGGCCTGGACCCAGCGGCGCCGCCACTCGTCCACCTCACCGCCGCACGCCTGGACGTACGCCTTCGTGACGTCCCAGGTGGGGAGGCGGTGACCGCTGGCAGCGGACGACAGGGTCGCTTTGGATAAGTGGACCCTGGCCGCCATGGAGCGGTAGGACTCGCCACCGGCCGCGTCCCTCAGCTTCCTGAGCTCGGCGGCGAACAGCTGGGCCGGACCGGTGGACCCGTCGATCGGCCGTTCGGGACGAGGCATGCGCATCCCTCCGGTTGTCCGGACCTGTTGTCCACGCCTGGACAGCGTGTTGGCCAACCCGGTCCGCGCTTAGACCTGAATGGCGATTCCCTTCACTGGTCCACATGTCCGACAGCACGGCGCATTACGCGCAACACCCGGACGGGCCAGCGATTCCACTGACGGAGGAAAGGACCGACGATGAGAAGTCTTGTCCGCGGTGTGGCTGTGCCGGCAGCGGTGGTCCCGCGAACGGCACGGCGAGCACCGTGCCGATCCTCCACCCGGAGATCAGCGGCAACGTCCTCGGCTGGGTGGACCTGCGGTGGAGCACCGGCTGCCAGATCAACTGGGCCAGGGTGCGGATGAACTCCGGTGCCGCGTACGCCGTGCCCTCGCTCGGCATCCGGGTGTGGGCGGTGCGCCCCGGCGACGGCACCAGCACGTGGGGCCACGCCTGCAACCCCGGCCCCTACTACGCGTCGTCCGCCTTCTCCGGACAGCTCAACGGGAGCTCCAACCAGGTCGTGTGCGCCTACGGGGGGCTCGCCTACCAGCCGGTCAACGGCCCGGTCGGTTGGCGGCAGGCGAGCTGCTGCTTCTGACGGCGAGAGGTGGGCCCGTGGCCGCGGGCCCACCCCCGGCTGTGCCTAGAAGGTCAGCTTCCAGGCGTTGATGTAGCCGGTGTCGCTGCGGTACGTGTCCCGCACCTGCAGCTTCCACACGCCGTTCGCGACCTCGCTGGAGGCGTTGGTCGTGTAGGTCTCCACCACGTTGTCCGCGGAGTCGGAGGTGCTGGAGTCCTTCAGGCGGTACGCCGTGCCGTCCGGGGCGATGAGGTCGATCACCAGGTCGCCGCGGTAGGTGTGCACGACGTCGACGCCGACCTTGAGCGTGGCCGGGGCGTTGCCGGTGAGGCCGGAGACGGTGATCGAGCTGGTCACGGCCGAGCCGGCGTCGGGGATGGCGACGTCGGCGGTGTTCTCGAAGGTCTGGCCGGGCGGGGTGGTGCCGGTGTCGACCGCGGCGAACGCGTCGACGCGGCCCTCGCCGAAGAAGTTGTTCTTGGCGGTGGTGCCGCTGCACCGGGTGTCGGAGCAGGACAGGTCGTCGGCCTGGGTCGCGAGCAGCGTGCGCAGCTGCGCGGGGGTGGCCGTCGGGTTGACCGACTTCAGGAGTGCGGCGACGCCCGCGACGTGCGGGGAGGCCATCGACGTGCCGGACTTCGAACCGAACCGGCCGCCGGGGACGGTCGAGTAGACGCTGTCACCGGGGGCGGCGACGTGGATCTTGTCGGTGCCGAAGTTCGAGAACGACGACTTGGCGTTCGAGGAGGTGATCGACGAGACGCTGACGACGCCGGAGAGCTCACCGGGCACGCTCAGGCAGGCGTTGCTGATCGTGCGGGTCGCGGGCGTGGAGTCGTTGGGGCTGGTCGTGTCCGTGGACTTGGCCGCCAGGTTGTAGTTCTCGTTGCCGGCGGCGGCGACGGTGAGCACGCCCTTGCCCTCGGCGTAGGCGACGGCGCGCTTCACGCCCTCCAGGATCGCGTCCTGGTCGGCGTTGCTCGGGCAGTTGAACAACCAGGGATCGGTGTAGTAGCTGTTGTTGGTCACCTCGAAGCCGCGGTCACCGGAGAAGACCATGGCGCAGATGGTGTTCTCCGCGAAGAACAACCCGCTCGGCTTCTCCGCGATGCGCACCGACGCGATCTTCACGCCCGGCGCCACGCCGACCATGCCCACGCCATTCTTGGCGGCCGCGATCGTGCCTGCGACGTGCGTGCCGTGCGTGTCCGTGTCACGCCACGAGCCCGTGCGCGTGTCGAGCTTGCCGTAGGCGCACGACGCCGAGTTGGCCGCGTCGAAGTTGGCCTTGAGGTCGGCGTGCTGGTCGTCGACACCGGTGTCGAGCACACCGACGGTGACGGTGGGCGAGCCCTGGTTGACCGCCCACGCGCGGTCGGCGCCGATCTGGCTCATGTCCGTGCGCACCGGCTCACCGGCGGCGGGTGTGGCCTGCGCCGGGGCGGCCGGGACGGCCGGGTTCGCCGCCTCGGCGGGCACGTCGGAGGTGCGGGTCGCGCCGACCTTCTGCACGCCGCTCACCGACCGCATCCGGGTCGCGAAGTCCGCGGAACCGGAGTGGGCGACGACGACGCCGATCGCGTCGTAGGAGGCCCAGACCGTGCCGCTGTTGCTCGCGACCGCGGACTTGGCGCCCGCCGTGTCACCGGGTGCGGTGATGACCAGGTACGACCGGTTGCCCGCCGCGGGTGCCGCCGCTGCCGGGGTTGCCGCCGCCAGGACCCCGGCGCCCACGACCGCAGCGATGACCGCGGCACGCAGGCGTGTTCTTGTACGCACGAACACGATTCCTCCAACACTCCTCGCGGGCTGTCCCCGCGCAGTGTGCGCGGGGCGCAGGGGCCCGTCACGAGCTGAAGAGGAGCATCGCAGGCGTCAGGGACGCGCGGAGTTCAGAAACCCTACGAAAGTCGTGCCAGCCGGTCAGCCAGCCAGGCCAGCGAGAGCGGGTAGCGGTAGTCGATGGCGGCGTGACCGGCGTCGAACAGCTCGAAGTGGACGCGCTCGTCCGGCACGCCCACCGCGGCCAGCTCGGCGCGGAACGCCTCGGCGCCCAGGTCGAGGTGGTACTCGTCGCTGCGGCCCGCGTCGATCCACACCGCGTGCAACGAGCGCACCGCGCCGGCGTGGGTCGCGACCATGCGGACCGGGTCCCGGTCGAGCCAGCGCTGCCACACGTCGGGGCGCAGGACGCCGGTCACCGGGTCGAACGGCAGCTCCGGGGTGCCGTCGTCGAGGGCGGAGAAGCAGGCCGCGACGCCGAGGGTGCTCAGGAGGGTGGCGTCCGCGGGCTTGGTGAAGGCCGGACGACCCTGGAAATCGGCCCACCACGCGCGGATGTCGTGGTCATAGGCGCGTAGGAAACGCACGGCCTTGGCGAAGTCGGGCAGGTAGCAGTACTCGTAGAGCGTGTCGCCCGCGTGCGTGGCCAGTGCGCCGAACAGGTCGGGGCGCAGCATCGGGGTGATCATCGCGCCGAAGCCGCCGGAGGACTTGCCGGCGATGGCACGGGACTGCGGGGCCGGGATCGTGCGGTAGTGCGCGTCGACCCACGGCACGATCTCGTCGCACAGGTACGAGTGGTAACGGCCGGTGCCGGGGGAGTCGACGAACTGCGAGCCGCCGTAGGTGGTCCAGGCGTCGACGTAGACGACGACGCACGGCGGGGCGCCGTTCGCGAACACGGCGTCCGCGGTCTCGACGAACGGCTGGCGGAACGGCGTGCGGTTGGCCCACATGCCCAGGTGGCCGGTGTAGCCCTGGATCACGTACACGGCCGGGTAGCGCTCGTCGGACGAGTCGTAGCCCGGCGGCACGTACACCCACAGCGGGCGCTCGTGCGGGTCGCCGAGCGGGTTGCCGCGCAGCAGCTCGGATTCGACGGTGTGCCGGTCGAGCCGGCCGGCGAGTTCGCCCTCCCACGGAAGCATGCGACCGAGTCAACCACGATCTTGCTGTTGGCTCGCGAACCTCGCTACGCGCGCACGGTTGCCGCACGACGCTTTGCACCACTGCTGGCGGCCGTGCTGCTGCACGAAGTACCGCACGCACCTGGGGGCCTGGCACGAACGCAGGCGGGGTGCGAGCGGGCCGGTGAGGAACTCGACGACCGCGAGGGCCAGTGCGCCCTCGACGAGCGCGGGCCCCTGTGCCGCGGTCTGCAGCCGGCGCCGGACGCCGTCCTCGATCGTCACGACGGTCTCGGCTCGCAGCGCGTTGACGGCGTTGTGCAGGACGACGGCGGCCTCGGTGTCGCTCATCCGCCGCGTCCGCTCGACCCGGCTGGGCAGGTGCGGGAACACGGAGGCGGCGAACGCCGAACGCGCGGCGAACCGCAGGGTGCGCAGGCGGTCCGGCACCACGAGTGCGCCGGGGAAGCGGTTCGCGACCCAGTTGTGCACCTCCGCGTCGGTGGCGAGGTGGTCGGCCACGCCGCTGTTGCCGTCGTCGGCGATGGTGCTGACCAACGCCAGCGCCGTCACGCCGTCGGTGCCGTCCGGCAGTGTGAACACCAAGCCTCCGCTAACGGTAAATGCAGATTTACCGTTAGCCTAGCTCGGGTGACGACTCTCCTGCACCTCAGCGACTGCCACCTCGACGGTTCACCGGAGCGGGCGGACCGGCTCCGCGCGGTGCTCGACCTGCTGCCCGCGAACCGGCAGCCGGACGCGGTCGTGCTCACCGGCGACATCGCCGACAACGGCGTCGAGCCCGAGTACGAGCAGTTCAGCGCGGTGATGGAGGGACGGCTGCCGTGGCTCGCGGTGCCGGGCAACCACGACGTGCCCGCGCTGGTGCCGTCCGTGCCGGTGCTCGACGTGGGCGAGCTGCGGGTGATCGGCGTCGACGTGGTCGTGCCGGGGGAGAACCACGGCGTGCTGCGCGAGGAGGAGGCCGACCGGGTGGCCGCGCTCGCCGCGGGCGCCGAGCGGACGGTGCTCGCGTTCCACCAGCCCCCGATGGAGATCGGCCACACCTACGTCGACCCGATGCGGCTGCTGAACGCGGACGCGCTGGCAGCGCTCGTCGACCGCATCGGCACCGTCACGGCGATCCTCTGCGGACACGTCCACACCGCGTGCGTGGCGCAGTTCGCGGGCGTGCCCGTGCTCGTGGCGCCCGGCATCGTCTCCGCGGCGAACCTCGACGGCGACCACCCGACCGCGAACCGCGAGCACCCGCCGGGCATGGCACTGCACCAGTTCACCGGGCACGGCATCGTCACGACGTTCCACTACGCGTGCTGACCGGCCCGGTCCGTCACACGGGACGCCACAGCCGCAGCTGCAGCATCGCCGCGAACCGGGCGTCCGGGTCGGTCAGGTCGAGCTCGCCCACCTCGGCCAGGCGCCGCAGCCGGTAGCGGAACGTGTTGGGGTGCACGAAGACGGCGGCCGAGGCGGCGGCGACGTCGCCGAAGGCGTCCAGCCACGCGCTGAGCGTCTCCACGAGGTTGCCGTTGTGCCGGAGGTCGTAGTCGATCAGCCGCGCCACCGGGCCGGTGAGGGTGTCGCCGCGTTCGGCGATCAGGTCGGCCAGCTCCAGCAGCAGGCCCTCGCTGTGCACGTCGGACACCCGTGCGACCGCGCGCTGCGACCGGCCGGCGCGCAGCACCCGCAACGCCAGGTCGGCGCCCGCCTTGGACCGGGCGAGGGTCAGCCCGTCGGCCACCGGCCCGACGCCGACGACGACCCGGTCGCCGATGCGGGTGCGGAAGTCCGTGGCGATCCGCAGCGCCCGGTCCTCGGACTCGGTGGGCAGGATCGCGTAGGCGACGTCACCGACGAGCGCGGCGGCCGCACGCGGGTGGACGGCGGTGAGGTGCATGGCGAACGCGTCCGCGACCTGCTGGCGTTCGGCCAGCAGCCGGGCGTGCTCCGCCGGGTCGTCCACGTGCGAGTCGGCGAGCGCGAGGACGAGCACCACGCACTCCTGGTCGGTCAGCCCGAGCCGGCGCACCGCCTCCGCCGCACCCGCACCGCCCTCGACCGCGGTGCTGACCAGGTCCGCGCGCAACCGGCGTTCGACGTCGGCACCCGCACGCTGCCGCATCAGGTGCAGCGCCACGAGCTTGGCCGCGTCGCAGAACGCCAGCTCGCGGTCCGCGGGCAGCGGCGCCCGCACGGCCGCCCAGATCGAGCCGAGCACCTCGTCGCCCGCCCGCACCGCGACCGCGACCCTGGGCAGGCACACACCCCCGTCGTCGTCGGGCAGGTCCGAGATGTAGACGGGCTGGTCGCTGCGGTAGAGCCGGCGGAACACCCCGCGTGCCTCCAGCAGCTGCGAGTACCGCGCGGGCACCTGCCGCCCCAGGATCGTCTGCACGCGCGAGGCGTCCGCCTGCTCCTGCCGCCCGGAGAACGCGAGCACCCGCGAGCTGCGGTCCTCGATCGTCACCGGCGCGCTGATCAGCGACGCGACGGCGTTGGCCAGCGCGAACAGGTCACCGGCCGGGGTGCCGCCCAGTGTCTCCGAGTCGGTGACCTCGCCCTCGGCCAGCAACGACCGCAGCAGCGCGGCCAGCTGCGTCCACGACGCCCCCGGCGCGAGCCCGAGCAGCGCCACACCGGAGCGGTCGGCCGCCGCGGCGACCTCGTCGGTCAGCACGACCGGGCCGCGCACGACGAGCCCGGCCGCGCCGAGCGCGCCCAGCTCATCGAGGCGGGCCCGCACGTCCGCCGGTTCCCGCACGCCGACGCCGAGCACCAGCGCGCGCGGCGGCAGCACCTGGTCGTCGTGCGGGTCGTCGATCACCACGCCGCCGATGCCACCGGCCCGCGCGGGGTCGCCGCGGACCAGGTCGATCAGCGTCGTGCCGAGGTCGTCGAGCACGCGGGCGAGGCCGGTTCGGTTGCTCACCCCGCCACCGTGCCACGGGAACCGTCTACAGAGGAATCCCTTGCGCGCCCGACGTCCGCTGCCTCACCGCACGGCACGCCCAGCACTCCAGCGAGCGACGACGGCGGTGGTCGACAGGACCAGAGCGGCCGCGACCCAGGTGATGCCGCGAAAAGCCCCGGTGAGCGCCTCGGCCGCGGCGGTGGAGCTCCGGGCGTCCAGCAACGAGGCCGATCCTCCGGCCCGCTCGCGGTAGAACACCGCGGTCACGGTGCCGAGGACGGCGATCCCCACCGCCGCGCCGGTCTCGTACGACACGGACTCGATCCCCGCGGCCGCCCCGGCCTGCTGCTCCGGCGCGGTCGTCATGACCAGGTCGGACGCGATCATCTGGACCAGGCCGTGGCCGAACCCGACAAGCACGAGTCCTCCCGCGAACACCACGTCCGACGCCACCAGCGCGTAGCCCGCCGCGGCGAGGGCCAGGCCACCCGGTACCGCCAGGCGTGCGCCCAGCCGCGGCAGGAGCCATCCTCCGATCGGGCCCGCGAGCACCGCCGCCACCGGCATGGGCAGCAGCCGCCACGCCGCCTCGGCCGGCGACAGACCGAGCGCCAGTTGCAGGTACTGCACCAGTTGCAGCTCGAACCCGACCATCACCAGCACCGGCAGCACCGAGATGACGACCCCGGCCCGCAACGGTGGCAGCCGGAACAGCGACAGGTCGAGCAGAGGGTGCTCCAGCACGCGCTGCCGGCGCAGGAACACCACGATCGCCAGGACTCCGGCCGCGCCCGGTACGACCACCTCCGCCACCCCCACCCCGTCGTGGGTGAGAGCGATGACCGCGTAGGCGGTCCCCACCGAACCGATCACCGCCAGCACCGGCGACAACGCCTCCCACGGCCGCGGCTCCGGTTCCGGGTTGTTGCGCAGCACCAGCAGCACCGCCGGTACCGCCACCGCCACGACCGGCAGGTTGACCAGGAACGTCGAGCCCCACCAGAAGTGGTGCAGCAGGAACCCGCCGGCCACCGGCCCCAGTGCCGACGCCCCCGCCGCCACCGCGCTCCACCCGCCGATCGCGACGGCGTGCTCGCGCGGATCGGAGAACGTCTGCCGGATCACCGCCAGCGTCGCCGGGATGATCATCGCCGCTCCCACCGCCAGCAACGCCCGGCCGGCGACGAGCGCGAGCGGCGTGCCGGCCAGTGAGGAGAACGCGGAAGCCACCCCGAACACACCCAGCCCGATCAGCAGCAGCCGCCGATGACCGATGCGGTCTCCCAGCGGCCCGGTGACCAGGACCAGGCCGATCATCAGCAACGAGTAGACGTCCACCACCCACAGCAGTTCGGTGGTGGAGGCGTCGAGCGCCTCGGCGAGCGTGGGCACCGCGATGGTCAGGATCGTGACGTCGACGGCGGCGGGGAGGAAGCAGAGCAGGACCACCGCGAGCACCAGCCACCGCCTGGCAGCGCCGACACCGGTCGCCGACGTCACCGGAAGAGTCCCAGGGCCGTCCTGGTCTTCGCGATGAGGTCGTGCAGCTCGGCGATGCCGGGGGCGAAGAACATGCAGCTCAGTCTGCCGCAGCCGAGGTCGGTCAACTCAGCCGGAACCACCCCGCGGTCGGCGTGCCTGGGCGAGGCGACCAAATTTCCGAGCTGCCGCAGCAGTTCCGGCAGCGTCAAGCCGGTCGGCAGACCGTAGAAGTCGTAGTTCGCGATGGTCGTCGTTTCCAGGTAGTCCGGCCCGATCAGCTCGTACCCGAACTCGTGCACGTGCGTGGACCCGGTTCGGCGGGCGTTGAGGTCGTGGGCGTACACGACGCCGTCGCGGGCGATCGCGTCGATGCCGAAGTGGCCTCGGTAACCGCGCCGCTGGAGCTCCCGCGCCAGCCGCATCCCGCCGTCGACCAGTGCCCGGTACCACCAGCGCGTGCGCAGCTCCCGCGAGGTGACGTTGCCGCGCAGGTGCGTGGCACCCTCGAACAGCATCTCGGTGGTGTAGCAAAGGCGTGGTTCCGCGGTTTCGGGCACCACGTACTCCACGGACGGGAACTCGACGTCGCCGTCGAGGAACTCCTCGACCACGACCGGTTCGTCCGCGTAGAACTGGCTGCCGGCCAGCGTGCGCGCCACGTGCTCGGCGGTGTCGCCCGGCTGGAAGATGAGCAGCCCGAGACTCGCCTCGCCCCGGTCGGCCTTCACGATGCACGGCGTCCCCGCGGCGAGCATCGCCGTCACAGCGGCCGTGACCGCCTCCTGGCCGGCGTGGTGCTCACCCGCCGGAACGCGGAACGGGCCTTCGAGCATGCCGAGGTCCGCGGCGAGGTCGCGCAGCCCGGTCTTGGTGTCGGCCAGGTCGCGCAGGGACTGGTCGGGAGTGCTCTCCGGCAGCTCGGCGGTGACCCCGTGCCGTTCCCGCAGCACCTCGGCGAACAGCCACAGGTCGGCGGTGGTGGTGTGCGGGATGATCCGGATCCGGCGACCGGGGCCGGCGTGGTCCGCGAGCGCGGCCATCAACGCCGGGTCGGCGATCATGTCGGCGAACAGCGAGCCCGTCGACCGCGACGGCCACAGGTTCACCACCCCCGGGAGCTCCAGGAACTCCTGGTGCCAGGCCAGGTCGCCGATCGGTTCGTAGGTGACGAGCACCTTGTCCAGCGGGCCCCAGAACAGTGCCTGGTCCTGCTGGGCGTAGCACTCGGCGAGCAGCGCGTCGACGTCGTCCGCGCGGATCGCGAAGTCGCGCAAGGTGTCCACGGCGTTGCACACGCAGACGGTGGGCACGTGCTGGTCGGTCACGGTTCCTCCTCGGTCGTTGTGCGCAGCAGTCCGTCTCCTCGGGACACCAGGTCGACCGCGGACGACACCACGTGCCAGAACAGCTCCTCACCGAACGACGCGGAGGCGCCGGAGGTGCTGGAGAGGATGCCGCGGGTGGTCGTGGTGGTCACGTCCGCGGGGTGGAGGTAGACGCCTGCGCGTGGTGGGTGGTCGTGGTCCAGGCGCAGCCCGGACACGAGGTCGGGGCGCAGGAACAGCATCAGGCTGGTCTCGGTGAGCCCGGCGTGCTCGGCGTGCCAGCCGGGGAAGGCGGGGGAGCGCTCGGCCAGCCAGCTGTCGTCGACCAGGCTCCACCAGCTCAGCGCCATGAACTCCTTGCCGTGGGCGGCCGGGCGCCTGGCGACGTCGTCGAGCGCCTCGAACACGAAGGGCTCGTTCTCGAAGTGCCCGTTGACGACCAGCAACCTCTTGAACGGCAACGCGCACAGCGATTCCAGCGCGTCCACCAGGAAGTCCAGCAACGACCGCCCGCGCACGTGGACGGTGCCGGGGAAGGACAGCCCGCCACCGCTCTGCGGTAGCGACCGGGCCGCGATGGACTGCACCGGCAGCGTGAGCGCGGTGAGCTCGTAGGCGATCTGCTGGGCGAACGCCTCTGCCAGCACGAAGTCGACGGACAGCGGCAGGTGCGGCCCGTGCTGCTCGATCGAGCCGATCGGCCACACGACCGTGCGCCCCGCGGTGGCCTCGACCACCTCGGCGCTGCTGACGTCGCAGAGCCGGGGCCCGGTCGACCGGGGCGTCACGACGGCACCCGCCGGGTCCGGTCGAGCACCTCGGTCTCGGCGACGATCCTGGTCAGCGTCGGGTAGAGGTCGGTGTGCAGCGCGGTGTAGACCTGGGCGGCGCACGCGCCGACCCGCAGGTAGTCGTGCACGTCCCGGCCGCACTCGACACCGCCGGAACCGAGCACCGGCAGGGTGAAACCCGCACGCCGCAGGCGCCAGATCGAGGCGAGCACCAGCGGTTTGATGCCGGGGCCGGAGTACCCGAACGTGCCACCGAGGCGCAGCAGGCCGGTGTCGGGATCGACGGCCGCGGCGGGCAGGGTGTCGCTGAGCGTCAGCGCGTCCGCGCCCGCGGCCTCGGCGGCCGCCGCCCTGGCCGGCAGCCCTTCGCCGCTGGCGAGCTTGACGGCGAACGGGATCGTGGTCGCGGCACGGGCCGCCGCGGTGTAGGCGTGGACGCGTTCCGGGGTGTCCTCCAGGCCGTCCTCCTCGTTGAGGCACGAGATGCCCAGCTCCAGGGCGCGGCAGCCGGTGCCCTCGACCTCGGCGGCCAGCTCGGCGAGCTCCCCGGGGCTGTTGGCGTGCAGCGAGGCGATCACCGGCAGGCCGTCGGCCGCCATCCCGCGCAGCACGGAAAGCCAGTGCCCGACAGGGCGCTTGGAGTAGGTGGTGCTGTTCATCATGCCGGTGGGCAGCCGGATGATGCGCTCGTCGAGGCCCGCCGGCGGGCTGGGGTGGATGGTCTTGGTGACCACCGCGCCCGCGCCCGCGTCCAGCATCCTGCGCAGGGTGCGTTCCTGGTCGGTGAGCAGTCCCGAGCCGACCAGCACCGGCGACGTCACGTCGATGCCGAGCACGGTGGTGCCCACCTCAGGCCGCCGTCCTGGCCCGGCCGAGGGCGGCGAGCACGCCGTCCACCAGCAGGCCGGGCGCCTCCGCGAACTCGGCCGCGGACAGGAAGACGGCGTCGGCGACCCGTGCCAGGCCTTTGAGCAGGTGGCTGGCCGAGTCGGCGAAGGGCTGCTCGGTGATCCCGACGATCGGGCGGCCCAGAGCGCTGGCCCAGCCCAGCTCGATGTGCGTGCCGTCGGTGCGCAGCAGGGTGCCGTCGGCGAGCACCGGCAGCACCGGTACGAACACGTCGCACGCGCGCATCCAGCCGAAGTCGCGTTCGGACACCTGGTCCGGGGTGAAGTCCGCGGTGGTGACGCCGAAGCGCTCGGCGACGTGCGCGGACAACACCGCGCCGCCCGCCCGCTCCACCTGGTCGATGGCCGCGTGCAGCCGGTCGCTGACCGCGCCGAGCATGCCGCCCGGCACCAGCGCGTGCTGGATCGGACCGCCGACGAACACGGTGGCGCCCGTCAGCGGGCGCGAAGGGGGAACCATTCCGGCAGCTCCTTCGGGTTTCGCGATGCCGGGCCGCGGGAGTCGGCGGGTATCGCGATCCGGTTGACAGAAGATGTGGGCACTGAATTGCCCGTTCGGGCATTGGTGGGTGAGGCGCGAGAGCGTGGCCGCAGGGACCGCAATTGCGGATCGCCTGTCACGGCCTTCGTTGTCCACAAGGCCTCGGCCTCGATCAGGCTGGCACGAGTCGCCGATAGCCGCAACATCAACCACGAACACTTTTAACGGCAACAGAATCCACTGCTCAGCAGCAATCAGGGCTTCTACGTGCGCAAATATCGAGTCCACAAAGGAGGTACGAAACCCGAAAAACACCCGTTCGGATCATATATGAGACCGATTGAACTATGAAAACTCCTAGTACACCCCACTGGGCGTTGACCGTCGGCGAAGTCGATGCGTAGCTTCAGGACATCGAGCTGCGCGCGACCATTACCGGCTTGTTCCACCTCATCGAGCCTGGGGTCTGACAACTCGCACGCACGACGACACAACCCCTCCCGGAATTGGGTGAAACCCCCGGAAGAAGTAGGGAAACTGCTCATGAATTCGTTGCAGACGATCAAGCGCATCCTGTCCGCCGACGTGCTGGTCGAGATCCCCGAGGACCGGATGGGTCTCGACGACCAGCTCCGCGAGGGCTACGGCATGGACTCGCTCGGGTTCGTGGAGCTGCGCGTGCGCTGCGAAGAGGTCTTCGGCGTGGAGATCGAGGACGGGGCACTCGCCGGGCTGATGACGCTCGGTGACGTCCTCGCCCTGGTCGAGCGGCTGACCAGGGCGCAGCACTCGACCGCGGGCGCCTGACCCGCCCTGGACCACGACACGAAAGGGCGACCAGTGGCCGCACCTGTTGATCATCCCCGGACCGACGAGGTCACGGCGCGTCTGCTGCGCGGCACCGAGCTGCACCTGAACCACTACGGTGCGCCCCGGTTGCCGTTCGCCTGCACCGGCGGACGTGGTCTCGAGCTCGACGTCATCGACCTCACCCCGGAACACCGGGGCAGGCGGATGCGGTTGCTCGACGCCAGCGGCGGGTACGCCAGCGCCGCGCTGGGCGTCGGCCACGAGGTGGTGCTCCGGGCGCTGGCGCGCGGGGTGACCGGAGCAGGCAGTGCGACCGACGAGCTCGGTTCGCTGGAACGCGCGGAGCTGCTCGACCGGCTGTTCGGCCCTGGCGGGCTGTGGACCGGCCACTTCCCCACCGGCGAGTACCACGTCAGCGGGCGCAACTCCGGGTCGGAGGGCAACGAGCTGGCGCTGCGGCTGGTGCTGGAGTCGCGGTACGACCCACGCCGGCTGCGCCGCCGCCCCGGCAAGGAGCACCGGGACACCGTCCTCGCCTTCGAAGGCGCCTGGCACGGGTGGACCGACGGGCTCGTGCCACTGCTCAACCGCCGCCACTACCAGGCCGGTCTGCCGGGACAGGTGCCGCCCGAGCACGGCGGGGTGCGCGTCGAGCACCTCCCCTTCGGCTCCACCGAGGCACTGACCGGGTACTTCGCCGCCCACGCCGACCGGTTGCTGGCCGTGGTGGTCGAGCCGGTGCAGGGTGACGCGGGCGTGCTCCGGCCGCCGCCGGGCTACCTGCGCGGGCTGTCCGAGCTGTGCCGGGCGGAGGGCGTGCTGCTGGTCGCCGACGAGGTGCTCACCTTCGCCAAGACCGGCGACTGGTTCGCCATGCGCGACGACGCGGGCCCGGTGCCCACCGACGTGACGGTGATCGGCAAGTACCTGGGCATGGGGGCGGTCTCGACCTCGATGGTGATCGCCCGGCGCGACCTGACCGTGCGCGCGTCCGGTGCGGTGGCCACGTCCGACCTGCGCCCGCTGACCTGCGCGGTGATCCGCGACGGGGTCGAGCACGTGGTGGCGGAGGGCCTGCTGCCGGCTTCGGCGGAGGTGGGCGCGCACCTGGCGGAACGGCTGCACCGGGACCTGGTCGAACGGTTCCCCCGCGTGTTCACCGAGGTGCGCGGCACGGGCGTGATGCTGGGCGTGGAGCTCACCGCGGAAGCGGGCACCCGGATCGGCGCGCTGCGCCGGGCGCTGCTGGACGCCGGCGTCTACGTGGAGTTCATGGCGGGAGCGGGCAGGCGGTCCGGCGGACTGCGGTACGTGCACCCGACGATGCGGGTCGCGCCACCGCTGATCACCGGTCGCGCCGACGCCGACGAGATCGCCGCCCGGCTGGCCGCGGGCACCGAGGCGCTGCTGGCGGCGTGGTGAACCCGTCGCTGCGGACCCGCATCGAGCACGTCGACACCGACGCGACCGGGATCGTGCACTTCTCCCGCTACACCTCGCTCATGGAGACCGCGGGCACCGAGTACCTGGAGGAGCACGGCGCCGGGCTGACCGCGTTCACCGCGACGGGGATCGACGTGGTCCTCACCGACCTGCGGGTGCGCTACCTCGCCAGTGCCGTCCACCGGGACCGGATCGTCGGTGAGGCCAGGGTGGCGCAGGCCGGCGCGGCCCGGCTGCGCCTGGCGGTGACCCTGTCGCGCGAGGAGCCCGGCGGCGCCCGCACCCCGCTGGTGTCCGGCGAGCTGACCTTCGGCGCGGTCGATCCCGCGACCCGCCACCCCGTCCCGCTTCCACCCCCGATCCGAGCCATCCTGAAAGGACTGCACGCGGATGCGCAACTCCACGCAGCTCCCGGCACTGGCGCGCACGGCGCGACCGCTGGGCATCTCCGAGATCAGCCGCCTGGTGCGCGGACGGCACCCGAGGCTGTTCATCGACCGGGTCCTCGACCACGAACCGGGTGAGTTCCTGCACAGCATGTTCGCCGTGTCGGCGGAGATGGGTGCCCTCTCAGGACATCTGCCCGAGCGCGGCCTGGTCCCGGGGGTGATCCTGCCGGGCAGCCACACGATGCAGGCGTTCGCACAGTCGGGGGTGCTGCTCTACCAGCTCAGCAGCTCACCCCTGCAGGAGGACGAGGTCACCCTGGTCGGCACGGTCAAGTCCCGCTTCCTCGCCCCGGTGGTGCCGGGTGACCAGGTGGTGCTGGACGTGCGCGCCGACCGCCTGTCCGGGTCCACGTTCACCTTCTCCGCCACCGCGAAGGTGCAGGGGCGGTCGGTGGCGGGCTTCCGCGGTGCGATGAGCAGGGCGAAGGTCGACTCGTCCGGCGGGCACCTGTGGTGAACCCGGTCGTCACCGGCATGGCCTGGGACACACCGCTGGGCGACTCGCTGGACGGGGTGTGGACGCGTCTGTGCGCGGGGGAGTCGGGAGTGGCACCGGTGCCCTCCGCGCACCCGCTGCGCAACGCCGAGGCGGCTCTGGTCGACGACCTGCCCTACGACGGCACACCCGGCGAACGGCAGCGCGCATTGGCCGCACGAGTGCTCCTGGCCGCGTTCGCCGACGCCGGCCTGTCCCCGGCGGACTCCGGGGTGGGCCTCGTGCTGGGCACGAGCTTCGGCGCGGCCCTCGACGAGGAGGAGGAGTCGCTGCACGCCTGGGCCGACGACGCCGTCGCGGCGATCGGGCACCCGGTCGCCCCGGTGTGCGTGGCCACGGCGTGCTCGGCGGGATCGGACGCGATCGCCGTGGCGCACGCGCTGGTGTCGTCAGGTGCGCGGCGGATCTGCGTCGCGGGCGGGGTGGACGTGGTGACGGAGGCGAAACGCCTGGGCCACAGCGCGTTGGGCACGATGAGCCCCACCGGTTCCCGCGCCTTCGACAAGACCCGTGACGGCATGGTCCTCGGCGAGGGCGCCGCGTTCCTCGTCCTGGAACACCCGGACTCCGCACGGGAACGCGGCGTGCGGGTGCGCGCGACCCTGGCCGGCGTGGGAGCGGCGAACGACGCCACCGGCCTCACCGCTCCGGACCCGACGGGCCGCAGCGTGGTCCTGGCCCTGCGTCGCTGCCTGGCCTCGGCCGGCCTCGGCCCCGCCGAGGTGGCGGTGGTGAACGCGCACGGCACCGGCACCGCCCTCAACGACGAGGTGGAGGTGACCGGTCTGCGCGAGGTCTTCGGCGAGCGCAGCCCGACGATCTTCGCCACCAAGGGAGCACTGGGCCACAGCCTCGGCGCCAGCGGGGCGATCGAGGCGGTGGCGACGATCCTGGCCCTGCGCGAGCGGGTGGTTCCCCCGATCTTCGGCCTCCGCGAGCCCGCCTCCTCGCTGACCTTCCCGGTGGGGTCGGCGGCACCCGTCACCGCGGGCGCGGCGGTGAGCACCACCCTCGGCTTCGGGGGCTTCGACACGTGCCTGCTCTTCACCGGGGAGGCGGTGTGACCACGCTTCCCGCCGGGACGACGGTGGTCGGCTCGGCCACCATCACCACCGGTGACCTCGCCGAGCACACCGCCAACAAGCCCTCGTTCTACGCCGACCCCGCGGCCTGGCTGGTCGCCGCCACGGCGCACCGGGCGCTGACGGACTCGCCCGCCGACGTCCTGGCCGGAGCCGAGGACACCGGTGTGCTGGTCATGAGCGCGAACGGCAGCCGCGACACGCTGCGCGCCATCGCCCGTTCGCTGCCGAGGGTCTCACCGCTGCGCTTCGCGGGTGCCAACCCCGGTGTGCTGGCGGGCCTGTCGTGCCTGCGCTGGGGCCTGCGCGGCCCGTCGCTGCTGCTGGCCGCACACCCGGACGCGGCAGCGGGCGTGGCGTTCACCGTGGCCGACAGCTGGCTGCGCACCGGCCAGGCGCGGCACGTGCTGCTGATAGGACTGCAAACCGAACCGGGCGGCCACCTCTGCCGGTGCCTGGTGCTCAGCACCGAGGAGGTGCCACCGTGCCCGAGTTGACGTTCGAGGGCGTCGCGGAGTTCATCGACCGCACCCGGGACGTCGGCGGTCGCTCCGGCCCGGGACTGGCCGAGGTGCTCGGGGACCTCGACGGCCTCGGCCTGGCGCCGGGTGACGCCGTCCTGCTGGCGATGACCAACGGTGTCGACCTGGTGCGGGTCCACCTGGCGACACTGCTGCTGGGCCTGGTTCCGCTGGCGGTGTCGCCGGGAACCCCGTGGGAACGCGTGCAAGCGCTGGCCGGACACGTGGGCGCGCGGGTCGCCGTGACGACCCGGCTGGTGGGCTCCGGCGAGGGCAGGCCGGTCGGCGGAGCCACCGCGCTGTCCACCGGGGCGGCGGGCATCCGGTACGAGCCGGGCGAGGTGCTGCTCTCGACCTCCGGCACCTCGGGCATGTTCAGCGCGTGCGTCCACCGCGTCCCCTCCCTGTTGCGCAACGCCGTCCGTCACGCCGGGGCGACGGGACTCACCTCATCGGACGCGGTGCTGGCGAACTTGCCGCTCTACTACTCCTACGCGATGGTCGCCCAAGTCCTCGCGGCGTACTGCGCGGGAGCACGGCTGGTGATCTCGGGTCCGCCCTTCTCTCCCGCCGGCTACCGCGACGCGGTGTCGAAGCACGGGGTCACCCACTCGGCGCTCACCCCGACCGTGGTCCGGCAGCTCCTCGCGGACGGAGCGGGTCTGCCGCCGGTCAGGGCACTGGCCGTCGGCGGGGATCGGCTGGCCCCGGCGGAGGTGGCCTCCCTGCTGGCCGCCAGACCTCACGGGGAGCTGTACCTGACCTACGGTCTGACCGAGGCAGGCCCCAGGGTGTCCACGCTCGCCGCACACGCGGAACCGGCGCACCGCCACGACTCGGTCGGCCTGCCGCTGCCGGGCGTCCAGGTGTCGTTGCGCGACGTGCGGGACGGGGTGGGCGAACTGCTGGTCACCTCGGACACCGCGCTGATCCGCCGAGTCGGCCCGCGAGCGGCCAGGGGCCTGGTGGCGCCGGGTGTGATAGCCACCGGGGACGCCTTCTCCGTCGTCGACGGCTACCTCAGGTTCAAGGGCAGGCTGTCGGACTTCGTGGTGCTCAAGGGCGAGAAGGTCTCCCTGGCGACGGTTCGCCAAGCGGCCTTCGCCATCCCCGGCGTGGTCAGCTGCACCCCGTCGGTGATCCAGGGCGACGACGGCACCCCGGTCCTCGACGTGCACCTGGGGATGACCGACCCCGCGCCCGGTGCGGAACGCACAGCCCTCCGAACCCTCAACTCACTCCTCCTGCCGGCCGAACGTCCCCGTTCGGTCCACGTGCGGCCCGCCGACCCCTCCGCTCTCCGAAAATGAGCCTCCGCCTGGGCGTCACCGTCCCGGAAGGGCTTTCCGGCAGGGAGCTGCGCGAGTTCGCGCGGAGAGCGGAGTCGTTGGGGTACGACCACCTGTCGGTGGCGGAACACCTGTCGTCGCACACACCGGCGTACGAGTCGGCGACCCTCGTGGCCCACCTCGCCGCGGTGACCACCAGGATCGAACTGTGCACGTGCATGCTGATCCTGCCCCACCGGCCGGTGGTCCTGGCGGCCAAACAGGCCGCCCAGCTCTCGGACCTGGCCGAGGGCCGGCTCCGCCTGGGCGTGGCCGCGGGCGGCGACCCCGCGGAGTCAGCCGCGCTGGGTCTCGCCCCCGCCACCCGCGCTGCCCTGTTCGGCGAACAACTGGCGGCCCTGCGCCGTTTGTGGACCGGTGACGAGGTGAGTGCCGAAGGTGCCCACGTGACCTTCGGTCCGGTCACCCTCACCCCTCGCCCGACCCACCACATCCCGCTGTGGCTGGGCGGAGGCTCTCTTCGCACGGCAGGACGACCCGGCCAGGAGGTGCTCCTCCGAACAGCAAGGCACGCTGACGGCTTCACGATGTCGCGGCTCCTGGCCAACAGGGTCGAATGCGGCTCACGAGTGGTCGAAGCCCTCCGCGCAGCACTCAGCGCGGTGGGTCGCGATCCGTCGGCCTTCGGCGTGGAAGCCCGCCTCCTCCCCGAACGGACCCCGGACTGGAGAACGCAGGCACGTTCCTGGAAAGAGGCAGGAGCCACCCACCTCACCGTCACCACGGACGACTCGGACCTGCTCGCCCAGGTCATCGCTGCGATGAGGTGATCGCTCCACGCGTCGTTACGACGGGTGAGCAGCCAGGAGGCGCGGTACGAGGAGTTCTTGCCCGAAACCGAGGGAGTCACGATCGGGGATCGCGTCGGGCGAGAACCAGCGGAAGTCGATGGCCTTCCCGCGAGGACGCGGGTCACCCGACATGACACAGGTGTAGGTGAGGGCGACGGCGTGCTTGCGGGGGTCGAAGAACTCGCCGGTGTCCGGATCGGGGAAGTACTCCACCACTTCCTTCAGCTCCAGGGTGTCGAGGTCGAGTGAGACCCGGTCACCCAGCGCCCAGTCGAAGACCCTCTCGACGGCGTTCGGCAGTGGTTCGCCGTGCTGGACCCCGCCGCCCACGAGGCACCACCGACGGCGGCCCCAGAAGGTGTCGCGGAGCATCAACCCCACCAAGCGCTCCGGCCCGGGGTGGATCGGCAGCACGTCGACGCACAGGATCGGGATCTTCTTGGTGATCTCGTCGTACTCGGCCTCGGGAATCCACTTTCCCTTGGCGGAAGAACTGCTGCTCATGACGTCATTCCTCGATGGGTGTGCTTGCCGGAAGCCATGCGGCGGGAACGCCGATGTCCACAGAGGACACTGGAACGAGAGTGGCCGGACCCTGCTCGTTGAGCAGTGGCCCGATGGGGACTTCCTGCTCCGCCGCGTCCGCCTCGGTTCGCGTGCTCCGGATCCGGCGCTCGATGGCGGCCTTGATCTCGTCGGTCCTCAGCTTCAACGGGCCGACCCAGCAGGGCAGGAGCTGCTCGGGCTCGGCTTCGTCGCAAGGGAGTTTTTCGACCCAGCTGCCGCTCGGGGTCAGGTACGTGAACCGCTCGGCTTCGGCAGGACGCATCAGCACGACACCGACTGCCGGAGCGGCGGCCTGCGCGATCTTCTCCGTGTCCCGGACGGACACCACGTTGTCGCCGAGGAGGACCTGGACCTCGGGCGAGGTGACAAGTCGAAGACCCGTGAGGAGCGCGTCTCCTGGTCCGTTCGGCTGACGCTGGAGGACGATCTCCGCCGGGAGGTCGCCCAGCACCTGGCAGAGGAGCAGCGCGTTCTCCGGGGCGGCGACGATCACGATCCGCCCACTCGAGATGCGCAACGCCGTCCGGACGAGCCGGCGGATGAGGGGTTCGCCATCAACGATGACCAACGGCTTGAAATAAGGCGGTGTGATGTCCTTGAGTCTGCTGCCGCGTCCGGCGGCGAGGATCACGACATCCATGCCGTGCTGATCTCCTTGATCAACTCTGCCTCGGTCTGGTCGCGGAAGTGCACCAGTTTCCACGTGCTTCCTCCGGTGACCTTGACGCCCAGGTCGTGGTTGTCGTCGACGTACACGCCACCCGCAGGGGAAATCCCGTCGAGCGCTCTTCGTTTGCCCGTGCTGTCCAGATCGGTTCCGGCCAGGAACCCGCTCAACGACGGATCGGCGGAGTCGAGCGTCCTCCGCACGACTTCGCGGGTGCCGGAGGTGATGAACTTGACGGTCCATCCGCGGGAGTGCAACGCGCGGGCGGCTTCAGCGCCCGCGAGTGTGGCGACCCTGCTCTTGCTGAGCAGATCGAGGTGGGCCTGGGTTTTCTGGTCGTGGACAGCCTGGGCGCGCAGGAGGTCTCCTCCGCAGAGCTCGGGAAGCCAAATGCGCCATGAACTGCCCCAGAGCCGGTCGGGCAGCTCGATGCCGACCTCGGCATAGGCTCGCCGCACGATCTCCCGGGTGTCGACCAGCACCCCGTCGATGTCGAACACCGCTACAGCCGACATGTCGCCGCTCCGATCAAGCTGTCCACGCATTCCTCCAGGAGGTGCTTCGCCTTCCGGGCCGAGACGTACACCATCGAACGGAGGAGGTGCACGATTCCGAAGTACAGAGCGGCGGTCAGGTCGTCGTGCGACAGTTCCGCCATCGAAATGACCACGTCGAGCGGGACGTCGTCGGGCGCCGGCAGTTCGTAGGTCACCCGCTCGTATCCCACGCAGGACTGGAAAATCCGGCCGACGTCCAGGGCGACCACGTCGGGAAGGCCCGGGGTCGACGGGATCGGATCGGTCAAGACCATCGAACCGTCGCGAGCGAAAAGAACGTTGTCGAAGATCGGATCACCATGGGTGAGACCCCGGGAAAGTCGATCCCATTCTATTCGGTCGCGAAGCTGGTCGAACACGTCTCTCCTGCGCCCGGTCAGCGGTGCCGTGATAGGGGACAGGCGATCGGCATGTGCCGCCTCGTCGAACTCAGCCTCTGGTGTCCGGTGCCAAAGACTGGTTTGCAGCAGCTGGACGATGGACGTCGCAAGCTTCCGGCCGTCGAGCAGCTCAAGGGGGACCGTGTCGAGCCGCTCCATGGTGTACCCCCACCGCGCGTTGTTCCGGAAAACACCGTGAACCTTCGGCAGGGCTTGATTGCTGTGTCGTAAAATCCACTCGCCTTGAGCGACAACACGGCTGCCGAGCGCGGTGTTCGGCGGACCGTACTTGATCACCTGGTCTTGGAGTTCCGGTGCGATGTCCGCGCCCGATCGGCCCCGCTGGTCCGGCACACGGCAATGCGGCTCCGGTCCCGGTGAACTTGATGACCCGTAAGTCTCCATGATCCTGCGTACTGCTGCCGGCTCGCGTGCTGCGGTGTTCAATCATGACTCCGTGCTTGCGGGAGTCCAGGCTGCTGCCCGGTGTCCGTCTTTCGACTATTTCAAAGTTCCGGGCGGTCGCCAGCGAAGTCTTGTCTTGCTACCCCTCTGTGCTCGTTCCGTTGCCCTTCTTGCTCGGATCGCCGATGGGGCCGGACCGCGATCCGCGGTTTCGTCCTTTTCGTTGTCGAGGTCCCGCAACCGGCACCGACGCCGACACGGTCCGCCGCCGGGAACTGCTCGAACCCGCTGCGCACCAGGGCAAGCCGCTGCACGTGCCCGGTGCGGTCACAGCGACGCGAGCCGCTGCTCCAGCGCGTCGGCCTCCGCGAGCCCGCGCCCGCGGAACACCTCCAGCGCCTGCGTCCACGCCTGCCGCGCCCCCGTCCGGTCGCCCTCGGCGGCGAGCACGCCGCCGAGGCGTTCCAGCGTGACCGCCGCCTCGAAGTGGTGGCCGACCTTCCAGAACATGTCCGCGGACTCCCGGTAGGCGACGGCGGCCTCGGCGGGTGCGCCGCGCTGCTCGTGGATGTAGCCGATGCTGTCGAGGGTCTCGCCGACGCCCGCCCAGCGGCCGGCCGCGCGGTGGATCGGCACGGCAGCCGCGCAGTGGGCGAGCGCCTCCCCGTACTCGCCGAGGTTGGCGCAGATCCAGCCGAGGTTGTTCAACGCCAAGGCCTCCACGCCCGGCTCGCCGGAGGCCCGGTAGAGCTCCAGGCCGGTGCGCGCGTGCTGCTTGGCCCGCCGGTAGTCGCCCTGCTGGCCCCAGACGCGGGCGAGCACCAGCTGGGCGTGGCCCTCGGAGAGGGGGTCGCCGAGGGCGGCGCTGGTCGCCGCCGACTCCTCCAGGTGGGCGAGGGCCTCGGTGTTCAGGCCGGCGCGGGCGCACATGTGACCGAGGGTGTGCAGCAGGCGGGCCGTGATCGACTGCTCCCCGGCGCTCTTCGCGGCGGCGACGGCGAGGCGCAGCACCTGCAGCGGCTCGGCGCGGTGGCCCTGCTGCCAGTGGTAGGACGTGGTGGTGGAGGCCAGCGCCCACACCCGGCGGTGCCAGCCGTGGTCGGCGGCGATGCGCTGCACCGCGAGGACCATGGCGTGCTCGGCGTCGAACCACGCGAGCGCGGACTGCTTGTCCGCCAGCGGGACCGGCACCACACCGGGTGCCGGGTCGGGCAGGTCGTAGGGCGGCCGGTCGGGTTCCAGCAGCCGTTCGCCGATGTGCGCGGTGTGCAGGTAGAGGTCGACCAACCGGGTCAGCGCGGCCTCCCCGCCGGACACGGGCTGTTCGCTGGCGTAGAGGTGGATCAGGTCGTGCATGCGGTAGTGGCCGGGACCGGTGCGCACGACCAGGTGCGCGGCCTCCAGCTCCGCCACCGCGGCCGAGGAGTCCGCCGCGGCCAGCGCGTCCAGCGCGGCGACGCTCAGGTCCACGGCGGGCGCCAGCCCCACCAGTCCGAAGAGGACGGACGCCTGCGTGCTCAACTCCCGGTGCGACCAGGAGATCGTGGCCCGCAGGCTCAGGTCACCGGTGTCCAGCGCGTCCAGCCGGGCCGACCGCAGCTCGGCGGCGATCTCGGCCAAGCGGAGGTTCGTGCGCACGGCGGCACGCGCGGCCACGATGCCCAGCGCCAGCGGCAGACCACCGCAGTGCCGCACGATGTCGGCCATCGCCTCCGGCTCACGCGCGCCCAGCCGGGCCATGAGCAGCTCGAACGCCTCGTCGTCGGTCAGCACGTCCAGCGGCATCGGCACCGCGCCGTGCGTGGCCACCAGCCCGGTCAACGGCTGCCGGCTCGTGACCAGCGTGCGGCACGACGTCGTGCCCGGCAGCAGCGGCTCGACCTGGGCGGTGTCGGCCGCGTTGTCCAGCACCACCAGCATCCTGCGGTCCGCGACCGCGCTGCGGTACATCGCGGCGAGTGTGTCCACGTCGTCGGGCAGGCTGTCCGGCGCGGTGCCCAGCGACGTGAGGAACCCGCGCAGCACCACGGCGGGCGCGGTCGGCGCCGCCGTCGGGTCGAAACCGCGCAGGTTCACGTAGAGCTGCCCGTCGGGGAACTCGCCGGCGTGCCCGTGCGCCCAGTGCAGCGCCAGCCACGTCTTGCCGATCCCGCCAGCGCCCCGGATCGCCGTGATCAGCACGGTGTGCCCGGCCGACAACGCGTCCAGCTCGTGCACCCGGCCCTGGAAGTGCGCCGGTGCCAGCGGGAGCTGCCGCGGCACGTCCCGCGACGGTGCCTCCGCCGGTGACAGCAGCCGCCGGTGCAGCTCCCGCAGCTCCTGGCTCGGGTCCACGCCGAGCTCGTCGACCAGGTGCCGGCGCAGGGTCTCGTAATGAGCCAGCGCCTGTGCCTGCCGTCCGCCGCTGGCGAGCGCCTCGATCAGCTGGTGTGCGACCCGTTCGTCCAGCGGCCTGGCCGCGGCGAGCGTGCTCAACGGCGCCACCAGCTCGGCGTGCCGCCCGAGCCGCAACCGGACGTCGTGGTCGTCCAGCCGCACCGCCAGCCGTTCCCCCTCCAGCGCCTCGCGCACCGCCGCCGCCCACGCCGAGTCCACGCCGGTCAGCGCCTCACCGCTCCACAGCCCGAGTGCCTGCGCCAGCAGATCGGCCCGCACCTGGTCCGGCTGCCCGGCCGAGTCCGCCACCAGCGCGCGGAACCGGTGCAGGTCGATGCACGCCGGATCGGTCCGCAGCACGTACCCGCCCGAACGCCGCGCGAGCTCCACGTCCCGCGCCCCGGCCAGCACGACGCGCAGCCGTGACAGGTAGCTGTAGACGGCGTCGCGGGGCTGCCGCGGCAACCGCTCGCTCCACACCCGTTCGACCAGCGCGTCGGCCGACACCGTCCGGTTCGCGTCCACGAGCAGCGCCGCGAGGACGCACCGCACACGTGCGTGCTTGATCGGTACCGGCTCACCGGCCACCGTGACGCCGACTTCCCCCAGCAGTTGAAACCGTGCTCCCACCGATGCCCTCCCCCCAGTGAGTTCGTGTCTATCAGACCCGTGACAGGTCCGTGCAAGGTCGACCGAGCAATGTTCGCCCCGGCTCGGGTGTCAGAGGGAGGCATCCGGTGGCACTGGGGGCTTTGTCATGCACAGACGTGTCGTTGTCGCGCGCCGTTTTCTCGCTGTTGTGGTCGTGTTGTTGCTCATCGCATCCGGTTCGACCGGTTCGATTCCAGTGTCCATTTTGTCCGGAGCATTGCCCGCGGGCGCGTCGACCGAGGCGCCGCAGCAGGTCAGCGGGACAGCGGACGGCGTGGCGCACGAGGCCCCCAGCGCCGCGGCCGCGCTGACCGGCCCCCGACGCGAACAACCACGACCGCCGGGCGCCGTGGCGGACCGGACAGAACTGTCCAAAGGCGACGCTCACCCCGACGTGGCCGCGCCGCAGCAGGTCACACCACAGCTGACCCGTGGTCCAGCCCTACCGGGCATCGACCCCGCCGCGAAGGAACGCCCCGGTGACCGCACCGCCACCACCGAGACGTTCGACAACCCCGACGGCACCCGCACGCTGCGCCTGCACGGCACACCGGCCAACGTCCGGCAGCCCGACGGCACCTGGCAGCCCGTCGACCTCACGCTCACCCCGCGCGGCGACCGGTGGGAGCCCAAGGCCAGCGCGGTCGGCACCGCCTTCGCCCGCACCGCCACCGGCGCCACGGCCATCGCGTTCGACGAGCGCCACCGCATGGAGTTCACCCTCGACGACGCCGCGGCCTCACCCGGCCAGGTCACCGGCGCGTCGATCACCTACCCGCAGGTCCGCCCCGGCGTCGGCCTGCGCCTGACCGCCCAGCACACCGGCCTGAAGGAAGAACTGGTCCTCGACCGCGCCGACGCCGCCACCACCTACACGTTCACGTTGCGCCTCACCAACCTCGAACCCCGCCTGACCGGCAGCGGCGCCATCGAGCTGCGCGACGGTGACCAGGTCATCGGTGTCATCCCGGCCGGCTTCATGGACGACGCCGCGGGCGCGCGCTCGACCGGCGTCCGCTACCGCCTGTCCACAGTGGACAAGGGCTGGCGGCTGGAGGTCGGCCTGGACCAGGCCTGGCTGCACGACCCGGCCCGCGCCTACCCGGTCGTCGTCGACCCGTCGGCCGCGCAGTTCAACGCCAACGCGGACGACCTGTACGTCCAGAAGGGCCTGAACCCCGGTGCCGGGGCGGAGGAGCTGCGCACGGGCCGCCTTTCCGGTGGTCCGGCACGGTCCTACCTGCGTTTTTCCGACGCCCTGGGCACGCTGCGCAACCAGTTCGTCCTCGGCGCCTCGCTGAACGTCTTCGCCGTCGAGTCCACCACCTGTGCGCCGCGGTCGGTCTCGGTGTTCGAGGTGACGAGGCCGTGGGACGCGAGCACGACCTGGCCGGGCGCCGACGTCGGTGAGGTGCTGTCCACCAGGTCGTTCGCCCACGGTGCCGCGTGCGGCGGGTCGGCCTGGGAGGCGTTCCCCCTCAACTACGAGCTGATGACGAGGTGGACCCACGGCACGGCGGTGCCGCACGGGTTCGGGCTGCGGGCGTCCGACGAGGCGGACCCCAACGGCATGCGCTTCGGCTCGGCCAACTCGCCGAAGAAACCGTTCCTGGACGTGCGCTACTCACCGGAGGGCGCCGGGTTCGAGGTTCCCGCGATCACGCTGCCCACCGCCGCGACCGCGGGCAAGCTCACCGCGAAGGTCACGAACCTGGGCACCACGACGTGGACGCCCACCAACGGTTTCGAGTTCGGCTACATCATCCAGCAGAACGGCGCGAAGATCCGGACCGCGCGCGGCTGGAAGGCCACCGTCGCGCCGGGGCAGACGAACACCTTCGAGGTGCCGATCGACCCGCTGACCCCCGGTGACTACCGGGTCTTCCTCACGATGTTCACCCCGCAGGGCAACGACTTCTTCGTCGCCCACGAGGTCCCGTACGGCGAGTTCGCGCTGAAGGTGAACAACGTCGCGCCCACGTCGAACCTGCAGCAGCCCGGCGCCGGCGCCGTCGTGGAGACGCTCACCCCGACGCTGTACGCGGAAGGCACCGACCCGGACGGCTGGCCGGGCAAGGGGCTCACCTACCGGTACCGCGTCTGCTCCGATCCCGATCTCACGCGCGACTGCCAGGAGTCGGGCTGGACCGCCCAGTCGTGGGCGCCGCCGAACCTGTTCTGGGGCCGCACCTACTTCTGGGGCGTCAAGGTCTTCGACACCGTCAACGAGACGCCGTTCTGGGTGAGCGTCAAGGACGGCGTGCGGCTGTCGTTCACCACCCGCGTGCACCAGCCGGAGATCACCTCGCACCTCGCGGGCAGTCCGGACGGCAACGAGGGACCGGGCCTGGACCCGCAGATCGGCAACTACTCGACCGTCGTCACCGACGCGTCCGTGGCCACGGTCGGCCCCGACCTGACGATCACCCGCACCTACAACAGCCTCGACCCGCGCCGTGACACCGCGTTCGGCGCCGGGTGGGCGTCACGGCTCGACATGCGGCTGCGCCACGACGACGACCGGTCCGGCAACGAGGTGCTGACGTTCCCGACCGGGCGGCAGGTGCGCTTCGGCCGCAACCCCGACGGCGGCTACGCCTCCCCGCTCGGCCAGAACGTGGATCTGGTGCACCGCACGGACACCGGCACCTACACGATGCGCGACGTCTCCGGCAGCCGCTGGACGTTCGACCAGCTCGGCCGGCTGATCACCATCACCGACCCGGCCGGGCTCACCGAGACGCTGTCCTACGACACCTCCGACCGGGTCTCGGTGATCACCAACGACGTCAGCAAACGCGCTCTGCGCATGACCTGGCAGGGCACGCACGTCACGGCCGTCACCGCGGGCGGCGACCAGACCTGGACCTACACCTACGACGGCGACAAGCTGACCAAGGCGTGCGCGCCGGGAGCGGCGCCGAACTGCACCACCTACGGCTACCAGCAGGGTTCGCACTACCGCAGCACCGTGCTCGACAACAAGCCCCGCGCGTACTGGCGGCTGGGCGAGACCGGCGGTGACACCGTCGGCAACGCCGTGGCCCGCCGCGACGGCGCGGACGCGGGCAAGCAGCACGGTGTGCTGTTCGGCGGTACCGGAGCGCTCGGCGGCACGGCGGACAAGGCCGGCACGTTCGACGGCAACAGCAGCTACGTCACGCTGCCCGAGCAGCTCACCACCTCGACCATGTCGCTCGCGGTCGAGCTGTGGTTCAAGACCGGCGGCCAGGGCACCCTGCTGAGCTACTCCGACCAGGCGTTCCCCGCCGGCGGCAAGTCGACGCCCATCCTGTACGTGGGCACGGACGGCCTGCTGTACGGCGGTTTCTCGTTGCGCGACACCGGCGGGCCGCGTCAGATCGTGAGCACGCGGCAGGTCGACGACGACAGGTGGCACCACGTGGTGCTGTCCGCGGCGATCGACCGGCAGGTCATGTACGTCGACGGCGTCGCGGTGGGCCAGGAGCTGCTCGGGTTCGTCGACCACCGCGGACAGGGCCGGTTGACGCTCGGCGCGGGTAACGCCAAGGGCTGGCCCGCCACCAACGGCGGCGACTTCTACTTCTCCGGTGCCATCGACGAGGTGGCGCTCTACCAGCACACCATCGGCTCGCTCGCGGCCGCCACGCACTTCCGCGCGGGCGGGCCGGCCGAGCAGCTGAGCAAGGTCGAGCTGCCGCAGGACCAACGCCGGTTCGCGGCCCTGACCTACGACGACGTCTTCGACCGGGTGCGCACGCTCACCGACCACGGCGGCCGCCTGTGGACGCTCGACACCCCGGTGGTGCTCGACGCCGTCCGGACCGTCACGACGCGCGGCCCGTCCGGCTACGGCGACTGGACCTACGCGTTCGACGTCGACAACGGCGGCCGGCTCACCTCGCGGACCCACGACGGGGAAGTCTCGCGCTACGAGTACAACACCGCCGGGTTCCCGTCCGCGTCCGTCGACGAGAACGGGTTCCGCACCGAGCAGACCACCGACGAACGCGGCAACGTGCTGAGCCGCAAGACCTGCCGCACCGCCGGTTCGTGCAACACGGAGTACTTCACCTACGTCAAGTCCGACGTGGTGCTGGACCCGCGCCGCGACAAGCTGGAGTCCTCTTCGGACGCCCGCTCGTCCGGACCGGCCGACATCCGGTACCGGACCTCCTACACCTATGACACCGCCGGTCGGCCACTGCGGGTCACCCGCCCGCTCCCGGCCGGGCACACGACCGCGCCGACCGAGTCGACGACGTACACGACCGGCGCGGAGGACGCCGCGGGCGGCGGCAAGGTGCCCGCCGGCCTGCTGCTGACCAGCACCGGGCCGCGCGGCGAGCTGACCAGGCGGGTCTACCGCGCCAACGGCGACCTCGACGAGCTGACCGGACCGACCGGGCTGCGCACGCGCTACGGCTACGACCAGTTCGGCCGCCAGACCACCGAGTCGCTGGTCAACAGCGGCGACGGTGCCCTGGGCACGACCACCTACGAGTACTCGCCGCGCTCCGAGGTCGTGAAGGTGACCGCACCGGGCGTTCGCAACGAGGTCACCGGCGTCACGCACACCGCGGTGACGGCGCACCGCTTCGACGGCAACGGGAATCTGGTCGAGACCACCCTGTCCGACAGCACCGGCGGTGATCCGGCGCGGTCGACGAAGTACGGCTACGATGCGGCGGACCGCCTGTCCCGCATCGAGTTCGCCGACGGTGGGGTCGAGGAGCGGTCGTACCCCGACAACGGCCTGACCCAGGTCGTGAAGGACGTGCGCGGAACGTCGTGGTCCGACCGCTACGACGAACGCGGCCGGCTGCTGTCCCGCGCCGCCTCCGGTCCCGGTGTGAACCCGGAGGACCCGGCCGCCACCTCGATGACACTGGAGGCGCGGGCCTACGACCCGGCCGGCCGGCTGGCCTCGGTCACGGACGCCATGGGCCGGCTGACCTCCTACAGCTACTACGACGACGACCTCCTCGCGAACGTGCGCCGCACCGTCCAGGGCCGCAGCGTCACCCTCGACGAACGGGCCTACGACCCGGCCGGCCAGCTGACCGAGCAGACCACGGCGGGCGGGCGCAGGACGACGTTCACCCACGACGCGGCGGGCAACGTCGTGACGGCCGCGTTCGACCCGGCCGGGCTGAACCGCGTCACCACCAACCAGTACGACCTCGGCGGCAACGTCACGCGCACCGAGCTGCGGGGCGCGGCAGACCCCACGCGGGTCGAGACGACGGTCTTCGGTTACGACGCCGCGGGTCTGCAGGTGCGCGAGGACGCGTTCCTCGACGGTTCCACCACCGTCTCGGCGTCGGTGGACCGCGACGAGCGCGGTCTGGTCCGCAGCTCGACGGACCGGCGCGGCATCACCACGTTCTACGACTACGACCTCGCCGGTCAGCTGGTGCGCACGACGCACCCCGCGGCCGACGCGTGGGTCGCGGGTGTCCGCACGACCGGCTTCAGCCGTGCGGAGGTGCTGGGCCACAACGCCTTCGGTGAGGTCACGCAAACGCGGGACGGCTCCGGGAACGTGACCACGACCGTGCGCGACCTGATGGGGCGTGCGGTGTCCGGTGCGCTGCCGGACTACACACCGGCGGGCGAGCAGCCGATCAAGGGTGCCGGCACGCGCACCGAGTACGACCACGCCGGCAACCCGGTCAAGACGACCGATGCGTTGCAGCGCACCACCTCGCGGACGTTCGACCCGTACGGCCGCGTGTCGACCGTGACGCTGCCGCAGGTCGGCTCCTCGCCGAGCGTGCTGTCGTCGCGGTACTCCAAGAACGGCGAGCTGCTGCTCAGCACGGACGCCGGCGGTGCGCAGACGTCGTTCACCTACGACGAGCTCGGCCGCCGGGTCACCGTGACGCAGGCGGACCGCACGCAGTCGGGAACCCTCTACTACACGACCCGCACGGGCTACGACGACGCCGGCAACGCGGTGTCCGTGGAGACGCCGCAGGGCAACGTCTCCACGGCGGCCCACAACGCGGCGGGCGAGGTGACCTCCAGCACCGACGCCACGTCCCGTGCGATCAGCTACGGCTACGACATCGCCGGCCGGCGGAGCTCCGTCACCGACGCGACCGGGCTCACCACCACGACGTCGTTCGACCTGCTGGGCCGGGCGGTGCGGACCGCGCAGTCCGTCGCCGGGCAGGAGAAGCGCGCCTCGGTCACCGACTACGACCCCAACGGCAACGTGACCGCGACCCGCAGTGCCGAGGACCGGCTCGTCACCTACGGCTACGACGCGCTCGACCGCGTCGTCCGGCAGACCGAACACGTCTCCGCGACCAAGCAGGTCGTCACGACCACCGGGTACGACGCGCTGGGCAACCGCAGCCGGTTCGTCGACGGCCGCGGCAACGCCACCACCTACACCTTCACGCCGTGGGGCCTGCCCGAGTCGGTCGTCGAACCCGGTGGTGCCACCTGGACGTCGTCCTACGACGCCGGGGGACAGGCGGTCCGGCTGGCGAAACCCGGTGGCGTCGAGGTGACCCGCACGTTCGACGCGCAGGGCAGGGTGACGCTGGAGAAGGGCTCCGGTGCCGAGTCCGAGACCGCCGACCGCACCTTCGGCTACGACGCCGCGGGCAGGCTCGCCTCGGCCGGATCAGACCTCTACCGCTACGACGACCGCGGCAACCTGCTGACCGCGCGCGGCCCCGGCGGTGACACCACCTACACCTACAACGGCGACGGCACGGTCGCGAGCCGCACCGACGCCTCCGGCACGGCCGCGTTCGGTTACGACAAGGCCGGCCGGCTGACGTCGGCGGCCGATGCCCTGACCGGCCGCACCGCCGACTACGGCTACGACAAGGCAGGCCGCACCGCCTCGGTCGCGGACCGCGCGCTCGGCGGCTACACCGTGCGGCGCATGGCCTACGACGAGCTCGGCCGGCTCGTCTCCGACCAGGTGCAGCAGACCATCGACGTCGGGGTGCCGCCGCGGGTGCTGCTCGGCACCACGTACGGCTACGACCGCGACAACCAGGTGACGGCCAAGAACGCCGACACCTACGGCTACGACGGCGCCGGCCGCCTGACGTCGTGGACCGACCAGGCCGGCAAGGCCACCGCCTACGGCTGGGACGACGCCGGCAACCGGACGTCCGCGGGCGACCGGACGTTCGCCTTCGACGCCCAGAACCGGCTGACCTCCGGCGACGGGGTCACCTACGACTACACGGCGCGCGGCACGCTGTCCTCGCAGACCCGTGACGGCGTGGTGAACAGCTCGTCGTTCGACGCCTTCGACCGGCTCACCGCGATGGGTGCGGCCCGCTACACCTACGACTCGCTGGACCGGGTGGCCGCGCGCAACGGCACCGGGTTCCGCTACCTCGGACAGACCAACGAGGTGGTGTCCGACGGTGCGCGGACGATCAGCCGGTTGCCGGACGGGTCGGCGTTCTCCGACAAGGGCACCGGTACCGCGCGGATGCTCTACGCCGACAGCCACGGCGACGTGGTGGGCCGGTACCTGAGCAACACCGTGGACGGCAGGCGGTCCTTCGACCCGTTCGGTGCGGTGACCTCGTCGTCGGGTGACACGGCCTCCGTCGGCTTCCAGGGCGACTGGACCGACTCCGGCACCGGCGCGGTGAACATGTCGGCGCGCTGGTACCTGCCGGAGACCGGCCGGTTCGCCAGCAGGGACGACTGGACGCTCGACCCGACGCCGTCCTCGGCTGCCAACCGGTACGCCTACGGCAACAGCAGCCCGCTGTCCGGAGTGGACGAATCGGGCCACGACATGGCGCAGTGCCTGTACAACGTGGGCAAGGACGTGAAGACCCCGTGGGACGCGTTCTGGGAACCGATCAAGCACACGCTCTTCGACTCCGACTGCGCCGGGCGGCTGGCAAACGGGGAATGCCCCCGGTACGGCTGCTACAACGCCAAGGCCGGTGGTGACGAGGACCCGATCCCGGTGGGCCGCAACTGCAGGTACTACATCGGCGGGTGCAACCGGGGTGGGCAGAAGGTCGCGCCGCCTCCGCCACCCAACTGCCGGCAGAAGAAGACGTGCGTGGCCGGTCCCGGTGGGTACAAGGGACCCGGCGCGCGCAAGCCGAAGCCGATCTCCAGGCCCGCACCGCCGCCCCCGCCGCGCTGGTGGACCGACCTGCACAAGCCCGCGTTCCGGCCACCACCCGGCGGCACCGTCGTGCGGCCGCCGACCTCGTACGACCCGACCAGCCCGCTGACCGTCATCACCGACCTGGCGAACACCCTGATCGACATCGCGACCAAGGTGACGCCGACCGTGGTCGACATCGTCGGTGACCTGATCGGCCAGCCGTACGACGCGGTGATCGGCGCCGACGAGAAGCGCAAGCCCGACGAGGAGGGCTGTCTCGAAGGCGATCCGGGAGTCGCGGTCAACGAGGTGTTCAACGACGAGATGGAGGACATCAAGAACTGGACCGGACCCTACGCGGGCAAGAGCCGCGGCTGGCCCGCTCAGCGCGCGACCGCGGGCACGGTGTGCCTGACCGACCTCAAGCCCAAGGGGCCGCGCTACGAGCAGAAGCCGGTCGGCTACGTGCACGGGCAGCACAACAAGAGCCACCTGATCGGCTACCAGTTCTTCGGCAAGGGCGGACGCGAGAACATCGTGCCGCTGGACGCCGACGTGAACCAGACGGACATGCTCGGCGTGGAGAACGAGATCGCGGACGCGGTCAGGAGCGGCCAGCGGGTCTTCTACCGCGTCGAGGCGATCTACGCCCGGCCGGAGGACGCGGTGCCCTCCGCCATCGACATCTACGCCGTCGGGGACAAGGGCTTCGCCTGTGGCCAAAGGATCTTCAACCCGCACCCGGCGTCCGGCTACCCAAGGGGAAAGCTCAATGGCACACGACCCACGTGTTGACGAACTGGCCGCACTGGTCGGTTGGCAGGGCACCGTCGACGCGGACGAGGCGGTGCGGGACGTGGAACGCACGCTCGGCATCGGCCTGCCGCCGGACTTCCACGCGCTGGTGAACCGGTTCCCGACCGGGTACTTCAGCTCGTTCGTCACGGTGCCCTCGCCGGTGCGGCTGGCCAACGGGAACTCGCCGTTCCTGTGGGAGGCGCAGGACGCACTGGCCGTCCTGCGCGAGGCGGCGGACACCGCGCATCCGGCGTACCCGGCGCCCGGCGGCCTGCTGCCGTGGGCCAGCAGCACCGAGGGGCACGTCTTCTTCTGGCGCACCGGGGACGAGGACCCGGCGCGCTGGCCGACGGTGTTCTGCGACGACGAGCTCACCGGCTGGGGCGAGTACCCCGGTACGGCGTCGGAGTTCCTGCGCGATGTGCTCACCGGCCGGTTCACCCACGAGTTCTTCGACCCCTGCCTGCAGGGCGTCGAACCCGACTTCGAGCCCGAACAACGAGAAGGAAACGCATGAACCGCATGAGACGCGTGGTCGTGGGAGGTGTCGCGCTGCTGCTGGGGACGGCGGGCGTGGCAACGGTTCCGACGGCCGCCACAGCCGACGTCCCGCAGTCGATCAGCGCTCCACGGCCCGGTGAGGCGGTCCCGAAGGACCGCGACGGCAAGGTCCTGCTCTACGTCGACGGCCGCGACCAGAAGGCCGTCCGCACGGCGGTCACCAAGCTCGGCGGCGAGGTCACCGCCACCCAGGGTTCACGCGCGCAGGTCGCCGTCCCGCAGGACAAGGTGGCGGCGCTGGGCAAGGAGCAGTCCATCGTGGAGGTGAAGCGGCCGGAGCGGGCGATCCCGATGGCCGTCACCTCCGAAGGCGTGCAGGCGTCGGGGGTCGACGGCTGGATCAACGCGGGCAAGAAGGGGCAGGGCGTCAAGGTCGGCGTCATCGACGTCGGCTTCGCCGGACTCGGCGACGCGCAGCAGGAGGGTGAGCTGCCGGCGAACGTCGCCGTCGACAACTCCGGCTGCCACGACGCCACCAGGTCGTCGAGCCACGGCACCGCCGTGGCCGAGGTGGTGCACGACATGGCACCCGACGCGCAGCTGTTCGGGGCGTGCGTCGACGGGCCGCTCGACTTCGAGAACGCCACGAACTGGTTGCGGCAGCAGGGTGTGCAGGTGATCACCGCCGCCATCGGGTTCCTCAGCTCCGGGCGCGGTGACGGCACCGGCGAGGCCGGCAGTCCCGCCGACGTGGTCCGCAAGGCCCGCGAGGCGGGTGTCACGTGGTCCGTGGCGGCCGGCAACCTGGCGCGCGACCACTTCGCCGGCAACGCGGTGGACGCCAACGGCAACGGGTTCGTCGAGTTCGACGGCACCGCGCAGAACAACGGGTTCAACGTCGCGGCCGGTGTCACGACCACCGTGGCGTTGCGGTGGGACGGCTGGCCCAGGACGAACGAGGACCTCGACCTCTACGTCATGTCGCAGCCCAAGGCGCCGACCGGTCCCACCGACTCCGCGGTCGTGGCGGCGTCGACGACCAACCAGCGCGACGTCTCGGGTGGTGCACGGCCGACCGAGGAGGTGACGTTCACCAACTCCTCCGGGGCGGCGCAGTTCTACTACCTGTACGTGCGCAACCACAACGCGAAGTTCACCACCCGGCTCGACCTGTTCGTGTCGGGGCCGAGCGACCCGTTGCAGTACAACACCCCGGCCGGCAGCGTCACCGAGCCCGCCACCTCGCCGTACGTCATGGCGGTCGGCGCGACCCGGCCCGGCAGCGGCACCCTGGAGAACTACAGCGGCCAGGGCCCGACGATCGACGGCCGGCTCAAGCCCGACCTCACCGGGTTCGCCGGCGTCAGCACCTCCACCTACGGCGGCCAGAACCTCAGCGGCACCTCCGCGGCAGCGGCGCACGTCGCGGGTGCGGCGGCGTTGCTGAAGTCCGCCAACCCTCAGCTCGACGCCGCGCAGATCCAGACGGCGCTGCAGACGCGCACCAACCCGCGCAAGTCCGACAACCAGTGGGGCACCGGAGTTCTCGCGATGGGCACACCGGACACCGTTCCGGTCGTGACCGGGTCCGGGTACACGCCGTTCCCGAAGGTCTCGGTGATCCAGGGCAGGGCGTTCGCGGCCGGCGAGGTCTTCACCCTGCCGATCCCGGACATCCCCACCGACACCACCGCGGTGGCGCTCAACATCTCACTGCGCACCAACCCGGCGTCGGGTGCGGTCGACGTGCCCAGCGGGCTTGACGTGTTCCCGGAGAACTCCTCGACCAGCAAGGCCACGACGCTGCGCGTGCAGCCCGGTGACGGCTGGGTCAACGCCCTGGTGATCGCCAAGCTCGGCGCCGACCGCGCCGTGCGGCTGCGTGCCGGTGCGGGACCGGTGTTCGACAACGTCGACCTGCTCGGCTACTTCAGCCCGAACAGCGCCTCGACCTACTTCCCGCAGCACAGCCCGGTCCGGGTGCTCGACACCCGCGGCCTGAACGGCGGCCCGCGCACCACCCCGCTCGGTCCCGGCGAGGTCGTGACCGTGAAAGCCCGTGGCGCCAACGGTGTCCCGGACAACGCCACGGCGGTCGCGGTCAACCTCACCGCCGTCGAGTCGACCCTGGGCACCGCGATGGGCCTGTTCGGCACGGAGAACGGCGGCACGGCGCTGAGCGCCAACCGCACCGAACGCCGCTCCAACGCCTCCATCGTCGCCATCGGCGAGGACGGCAACATCCGGCTGCGCAACAGCACCGGCCGCGCGCATGCCGTGCTCGACGTCGTCGGCTGGTTCGCCGCCGGTGCCGGTGGCAAGTACGTCCCGCTCGACGAGCCGGCCCGCATCGCCGACACCGCGACGGGCAGCCAGCGCACCGGCCCGCTCGGCGAGGGCGAGACCGCGCGGTTCCAGGTCACCGGCCTCGCCGGAGTCCCGGCCACCGCCACCGCCGCTGTGCTGATGCCGTCGGCCGCCGAGAACCTGCTCGGCACCGAGGTGTCGGTGGCACCGGCCGAGATCGGCTGGTCGCCGGTGACGAACCTGGCCGTGAAGCAGCGCGGCCGGTCGTCCTCGACCGTGCTGACGCCGCTGGGCGCGAGCGGCAAGGTGGCCGTGCGCAACGAACGCGGCAACGCCCAGTTCGCGCTGGACGCCCAGGGCTACTTCCTCGGCGGCACGCAGTTCACCGACGACGGCGCGTGCGCGCTGCCGGTCGGTGAGGCCGGGTACACCAGCATGTTCGACGGCAGGGCGGAGACGAACCTGTCGGCGTGGCGGGTCGCGGGCACGACCCCGTTGTCCGTCAACGGGTGTGAGCTGCAGACCACCGAGGGCAACGACGTGTCCTGGTACGCCGCGCACTCGTTCGGCAACGACTACACGGTGAAGTTCGACTTCCGCGGCAACCAGTCGCTGGCGCGGACCGGCCTGTTCGTGATGTTCCCCGACCCCGGTACCAACCCGTCCGTGCCGCGCGGCAACGGCGTGGAGGTCGAGATCGGCACCGACGGCAGCGCCGGCTCGATCACACCGGGCAAGGCGCGCAGCGGCGAGGCCCCGTCACCGGGCAACTGGCACACCGCCGAGGTGACGGTCGCCTGGAACACGGTCATCGTCAAGATCGACGGCGCGGAGGTCAACCGCCACACCGTCACCGACGCCGGACGGGCGTACGTCAACAGCTTCATCGGCTTCAAGAACGACGGTGAGTACCGCACCACGTACCTGCGCAACCTCCGCGTCAAGAACAACACCGCGGTGCGCAACGGCGAGATCAGGGGCGTCAACGACCGCTGCCTCGACGTGCCCGGCTACGACCCCAACGTCGCCGAGCTGCAGATGTGGGACTGCAACAACTTCCCCAACCAGCGCTGGACCACCACCGTCGACGGCCTGGTCACCAACGTCGGCAAGTGCCTCGGCGCGCAGAACAACGGCACCGCCGCCGGAACCGCCGTCGTGCTGGTGGCGTGCGCACCGGGCGAGTACTCCCAGCAGTGGGTGGTGCGCCCGGACGGCGCACTGGTCAACGTCCGATCCGGACGGTGCCTGACGCCGGCGACCACCGACCGTTCGGCTGCGTTGCGGCTGCAGGACTGCGCGGCGCGGTCGGACCAGGTCTGGCGGCTGCCCGACCAGCACGGCCAGCAGGGTGCACTCGTCAACGCCGCGTCCGGTCGGTGCCTGGACATCGCGAGCGGCGACCCGCGCACCAACAAGGCCCAGTCGTGGGACTGCTACGGCAACGCCGCGCAGCAGTGGGCGATCACCGGTGACGGCCGGATCACCAGCAGCGGCAAGTGCCTCGACATCGTCAACGCCGCCACGACCGCCGGCAGCGCGGTGAACCCGTTCGACTGCAACGGCCAGCCCAACCAGCAGTGGCAGTCACGGCCGGACGGCACCATCGTCAACCCGGCGTCCGGCCGCTGCCTGACCGCGGCCGGCACCGCCAACGGCGCCGGACAGTCCATCCAGGACTGCACCGGGGCACCGGCGCAGGTCTGGCGGCTCAGCGCGCAGACGCAGTGGGTCGGCAACCTCGTCGGCATGGGCAAGTGCGCCGACATCAAGGGGGAGAACCCGGCCAACGGCACGGTGTGGCTGTGGCAGTGCTTCGGCCCGCAGGGCGAGACCTGGGCGGCGATCGGCGACGGCGCCATCCGGTCCATGGGCGCGTGCCTCGACATCGGCGCACTGCCCAACGGCACCCCGACCGTGGTGGCCACCTGTCACAACGGCTTGAGCCAGCAGTGGACCACCCGCCCGGACGCCACGTTCGTCAACGTCGAGGCCTCGCGCTGCCTGGACGTGTACGCGGGACTCGTCGACAACGGCACGAAGATCCAGATCTACGACTGCGTCGGCACGCCGCAGCAGCGGTGGTCGGTGCCGCTCAGGGCGAGCTAGCAGAACAGGCGGCAGTGGGCGGCGGGATTCATGACCGCCGCCCACTGCCACATCTCGTCGGGCCTTGTTCAGGTGGCGCGAGCAGCAGCGCGTCAGTAGACGCAGTACCAGCTGTAAGGGTCGCTGTAGTTGCGGAAGTCGCTGTAGGCGTATGGGTTGCGGTACTGCGTGCGGCACTGTCGCGTCACGTCGATCTGCCCGTCCGCGACCGGGACGACGCCTGTCACGCACCTCCAGCCGAGCACGTTCCAGGTCCTGATCTTCGCCACCCGGCCCTGCCCGGGGTACTGGTTGTCGCACGCCGCCTGCATGCTCACCGAGCCGGTCGCCGCAGACGCCGGTGATGTCGACACGACGGCGCCCGTGATGCTGATCAACGCGCCTGCCGCTATTGCTGCCACTCGTCGTGCTTGCATGGTGAATTCCTCCTTGGAATGGAGCCGGAATCGACTCGCGATTTCGTGCGTGAACTTGTCCGGTGCGTGAGCTTCACCGGCTGCCGTACTCCGGGCAGAACGCGGCCACCGAGACGTTCAGGAATGCTCGTTTTGCGTTGATGTTGTTGCCGAAGTCGCCGTACATGGCCATGAGGTCGCCGGCCCCGTATCCCTGGTCGAGCTTGGCGCAGAGGGACTTGGCCAGCGTTTCGGCCTCGGTCATGTCGTGGGGTGCGATGCCCTTGTGCGCGAGCAAGTCGTGGAACTTCGACGTCGCGTTGTTCGTAGGACTGCAGGCCGCGGTGAGCACAAGCGTCACGACGGCCAATGTCGTCTTCATCGTGCGCCTCCTTTGTCGTTCCCCCATGGTGTGGAAGGCGTTGTGGGTGACGCGTGGGTCGTTCACCCGACACGTTCGGCTCGGCTGGTCCGACACAGTGGGTGGTGGCTCGCGGGAGGAGGGCGTTGTGGACGGCAGGCGCATGCGGGTGGTCGTGCTGGACGACCACCCCGCGGTGGTGGCGGGTGTGACGGTGTGGTGCGAAGCCGCTGATCCGCCGATCGACGTCGTGGATGCGGGTGACCACCTGTCGCTGGTGTGGACCGGGCGCGGCGCCGAAGCCGATGTGGTGGTGTTCGACCTGCAGCTGGGTGGCAAGCCGCCCGCGTTCGCCGAGCTGGAGGCGCTGGTGAAGGCTGGACGCCGCGTGGTCGTCTACTCGCAGCACTTGGCGTCGGCCACGGTGATGCGTTGCCTGGACCTCGGCGCCTTGGCCTACGTGACGAAGGCCGAGGGGCCGGAGCACCTCGTTCCCGCTCTCCGAGCCGCGGCGGAGGGCGTCCTTTACCTCTCGCCGTCGCTGAGCGGCGCTGTGTGCGCGGTGCCGGACGGTCGCGCGCGGCTCACGCCGAGGGAGGTCGAAGTGCTCACCGCCTGGTTCGAATGCGCCTCCAAGGACCTCGTCGCGGCCAGGCTGCACATCACGCGCAAGACGGTGGAGACCTACATCGAACGGGTCCGGGCCAAGTACGCCGAGTTGGGGCGTCCCGCGACGACCAAGCAGACGCTGGTGAAGCGGGCGCTGGAGGACGGGCTGGTCAGCTTCGACGACCTGCCGTGACGATCCTGTGCTCCGCGCGCACCCAGCACAGTTCCGCAGTCGCCAGGTGCGTCACGACGACCTGTGAGTCGTCGCTGGTCTCCTGTGGTGTGACGGGAGGGCAGTCGCCCACGGCGCTGACCGACACGGCGTCCGGAGTCCCGAGCACCACCAGGCGGAGGGTGGAGCGTGCCGTGGTGACGACGACGAGTGGTGCCTCGGTCAACAGGTGGCGCACCGAACGTGGCAACGGGGGAATCGGTCCGTTGACCTCCAGGTGGACCTCGATGCCCCGTCGTTGCGCCAGGTCGATGCACGCGTCCAGTTCGTGCAACAACGGGTTTTCGGCGTCGTCGGCCTCCGCGAACAGCCGCCGCATCCGGGCCGCCTCGATCCCGCATCGTCGTCGCACGTCGGGATCGGCGGGATCGAGGGCGCGGCTCAGCAGCCCTTCGAGCAGGGGCAGCGCCGACGTGGACAGCTCCGCGCACCTGACCTTCCTCGCCTCGTGGAGGCCGACGGCCACGCGATGAGCGGTTGTCGTCTCCTCGAGTGCCCTGCGGGCAGCGCCGGCGGCTGCGGCGAGGCGGACCAGGGCTGCGGCCGTCGCGCCGACGCAGAGCTGGAACGCCAGGATTGCCGTGAGCGCCACCAGGCCGCCGAAAAGCCTGTCCTCGTCGGCGTGAGCCACGGTGACCAGGCTCGCGGCGCTGATGCCCAGCTCCACCAGCAGGACCGGGAGCAGTGTGGACAGGGGGTGGCCGAACAGCACGCACAGCGTGACCCACCCGACCACTCCGGTGCTCCAGTCGGCCTGTTCGAGCACCTGGCTCGGGGCGAGGGTGGCGGTGGCGGCGATGTGTGTGAGGACGAGGGTGGCGGCGACCGGCCAGCCGGCCTCGGCCCACGAGCGCCCCCGTCGCACGAGCAGCCATTCGACGACGAGGAGGAGGAACACGTACAGGTAGGCGGCGATCTGGACAGCGGGGACGGCGAAGTCCCGCAGGGCGGGGAACAGCGACGGCGCGTTGAGCAGCAGCAGGACGGCGCTGGCGATCACCGCGGTCGACAGCCGCAGCTTGCGGAGGAACTCGTCTTGGACCTCGTGTGCCGCGAAGGCGGGCGAGGGCAGGTCAACCATGGCCGTGAACCAACCGCACGATCGACCCGTGGCCGGGGTGTGAGATGACCGATGCCTGGCCGCCCGCCTCCCGCATCCGGCCGATGATCGAGCTCGTGATGCCCCGGCGCGACGCCGGGACCGTCGCCGGGTCGAAACCACGCCCGTGATCGATCACCTCCACGGTCACCGCTGTTCCGCGCTTGTGCGCCAGCACCGTGGCGGAAGCAGCTCCGGAGTGCCGGGACACGTTCGTCAACGCCTCGCGGACGCAGTGGGCGAACGTCGCTCCCAACGCCGCGGGCACTGCCAGGCCCGGGGCGATGTGGAACTCGACGTGCAGCCTGGACGCCGATCCGGCGCGGCACAGGACGTCGTCCAGTTCCACGACGCCGCCCGCGTGCGGAGGGTGTTCATCGATGGCGTCGATGTCGACGCGCAGTTGGGGTCTCAACCACTCGTCGTGCCGGCCGACCTGGCCGAGTGCGACCATCAGCAAGGTGGTGGCGGCCGTGTCGTGGAGCAGTGCGGCTGCCCGGCGCTCGTCGGCACGGACGGCCTGGGCGATCGCCGACTCCGTTCGCTCCCGCTCTGCCAGGGCTGCGGCGTTGTCAGCCTGGGCGGCGCTGCGGTTCACGAGCGACCAGAGCAGTCGTGACAACGCGGCCTCGACACAGATCCAGCCGGCGAGGGGAAGCGTGGCGGTGACGGCCGCGGGGCCGAGGACTGCGGCTCCGATGACGTGCGTCGCCGACAAACCCGCTGCGACCACCATTCCGGCGACGGGACGTGAGGTCCACTGGATCGCGACCGCGACGAACGAGGCGAACACCAGCGCCCAGCTGTGACCGTTCGTCAACGCCTCCACCGGCACCGTCCACCGCTGTGTCAGGCAGGCCAGTGCCGCCAGCAGGACTTCGAGGGCCGGTGGCCACCACGCCCACGGCCATCGGAGCAGGACCGCGTTCAGCAGCACGACGCCCGCGACGGCGACCAGCAGCACCAGGGGGACAGGCGCCACAGGCATCCCGAACCCGGCGACGACGAGGATGAAGGCCGCTTTCCCGAGCACGGCGTACCGGGCCCCGAGACGCGAAAGTCTTCGCTGGAACTCGCCGTCAAGCATCCCGACCGCCCATCAACGTCATTGTTGATTTCGACAACGAGGCGGGCGTGTTACTCCTGGAACAGCACTACCCCCTGAACGGGTGACATTCGAGCAGGGCGATGTCAGGCGTCGCCGTCGCCCGTGCAACAAGTTCCCGCAGTCGTGGCTGTCGGGTGAACGACCGACGCGTTGCCCAAGGCGCCCTGCCCAGACTGAGGTGGTGGAAGCGGAGGTCACATCGGCCACCACCAGGTGATCGCCGGGCTCCCGAGATCGTCTCGGTTCACACAGGGGCCAGCCATCTCCGTCGGCCGGCTTCTGCACGGATGTCGTGGAGGGCGTCATGCACTGGAGCGCGTACGAGGTCTTCTCGGTTCTGAGCGGGGTCACGGTGCTGATCCTCGCGCTGGTGGCTCGTGGAATGAATGGCAGGAGTCGGGCTCTGGCTGTGTTCAGCGGCCTCTTCTGCATCGTCCTCGGATTCTACGTAGCGGCTCAAACGAGCGGAACCTACTACTTCCCGAGGCGCATTTTCTTCATCCCGTTCGTCGCTGTGGGCTGCACGATTTATGAGGTCGTCAAGCGCAAGCGTGGAACAGGCGCGCGGCGATACTGAAACAGGTGGGGAAAGCATTCAGGATCTTCGCGTGCTCGTGATGATCGACTGCATGAACGCTTTGCGAATTCTGGTCTGGTAACAGTTGGGGCCCGTTGAGCGGGCGGTGTCCACCGACGAGCAAGTGCCGCGGTCGAGTGACCGAGGTGGACGTGGTGCCGGACCTTGCCCCTGTCACGCTCTGCCAGGGAGAAGTCCTCGGTGAAGTCCACCCGCGAGGCGGTCCGAACCTCGTGAGGAGATGCCGCCGATCCACGTCCCGCCGCTCTCCGTGCTGGTTGGATGTGCGAGTGGTCTGGCTTCCCGTAGACGCGATCTGGTGCACCATCGGCACGGTCTGGTTCACCGAAGATGACGTGTTCGCACATGCGGACACCGGCCGCTACGAGTTGGGTCAGGAGCTCTGCGAGCAGGTCGGCCCGTTCCAGGTGCTGGCGGGTCAGGTTGTCGCTGTCGTGCGTGACCGTCAGGTGCGGTTGACCGGCGCCGATGGCCGGTTGACCGGCGAGTGTTCCTGCCCGGCGGGGCTCGGCGGTGTCTTCTGCGAGCACTGCGTGGCCGTCGCGGTGCTGGCTGTCGACGTCGTACGTCCACTGGATGCCAAGGCGCTGCTCACCGCGGTGGACTCGGTCAGCAGGACACGTCCGGACGCCACGCACCCGGACCGCTGGGCCGATGACGCCGAGAAGCTCCTGCTCACCTTGGAGGAGGCCACCATCGGCCACCCGGCGGTCACCAGGCCGCTGTACCAACGGCTGGTGCGGCGCTTGGCGCGCAACGGGTCGAACCTCGGCTCCCACGAGGCCCACCACCTGTGGTCGGACGCGGTGGAGCAGGCGACCACGGGTCTCGTCCAGGCGTGCGTGCGCGAACCGGCGGACCCCGACGAGCTGGCCGTCTGGGCTTTCGACCTGCAGGCGGAGGAACCTGCGCACTTCCTCGACGTCGCCGATCTGGTGGAGGCGCTCGGTCCGCGCGGGCTGGCCACCTACCGGCGGCGGTTGGACCAGGCGCACCGGAACCTGGCCCCTGAGGACCCCTACGACCACCACTCGGTGCACCAGCACGGTGTGATCGCCTACATCCGCGAACAGTTCCTGCTGGCGTTCGAACCGGATGTCGAGGTCCTGAACGCTTTCTACGCCGAGAACCCACGCCCCGGCAGTGCCGTGTCGATCGCCAAGGCGTTGCGTTCCGCCGGCCGGGTCGACGCAGCCCTCGCCTGGCTCGAAGACGTGCCACGGAGGAGCCACGAAGGCGACGACGAACTCGCGCGGCTGTACGAGCTGCGCGGCCGGTACCGGGACGCGGCCAGGGTCCGCTGGGACATCTTCGAGCGCTTGCCCCATTCGGGTCACTACCGCGCGCTGCTGGCCGTCGCCGAACCGCTGGACGCCGTGGAGTACGCGACGGACCGCGCCATCTCCTGCCTGGAAGGCCTGCGGCAAAGGGACGAGAACGCCGACGACCTGCTCGCCGAGCTGTACGGGACGCGCGGCCGGCACCGGGACGCGGCCAGGATTCGCTGGAACATCTTCGAACGCGTGCCCCACGGCCACTTCGACCGGAACCGGGAACGAGCGTACCGGTCGCTGCTGGCTGCCGCCGAACCGCTGAACGCGGTGGAGTACGCCAAGAACCGCGCCTTCGCGCATCTGCGCGAACAGGTGGCGCGGTCCGGAGCTGACGCCGCCACGTCACTGGCCCACCTGCTCTTCGTCGCCGGCGACGAAGAGCAGGCGTGGCGAGTGGCGCGGGAACACGACCTCGACGACCGTCAGCTCGCGCACATCGCACGTGCGCTCGCACACCGGCATCCGGCCGCCGCGATCCCGGTCCTGGTGCGGGCGGCCGAGCTCACGATCGACCGTCGCACGGACAAGGCCAGGTACGCGCGGGCCGGTGAGGTGCTGGCCGAGATCGAGGTGCTGCACCACCGGGCCGGGTTGGACTTCGCTGACTGCCTGGACCAGTTCACCGCCGCGCACCACCAGCCGGCGCTGCTGGCTGCCTTGGCCAAGGCCGGCCTGTGAAGGCGACCTGCCGCCACGCTCGACATGACGGCCAGCACCGGCACCGGACAGGGTTGAACCGGGTGTCGCCCGTGGCCGGCCCGGTGTTCTAGTCGGTCGGCGCCATCGCCCCCGCTCGGTGGCGTGCCGCCGACACCCCGGTGTTGGCGCTCGCCGCAGACCTGGTCACCGCCGCGATGTCGGCCCTGCTCACGCGGTCGTCGGTGTTGTCACCGAGTACCGCGATCTGCTCGGCCAGCGGCAGCTCCTGCCACTGCGGCGACACCGGCCCGACGTGCCCGGGAAGGGCGGGCTCGTCCTTCGTCACCGCCAGCGTGTCACCGACCGAGCCACGCGCCGCGACGGTGCCGTACATGTTGCCGGTCCACTGGCGGACGCCGTAGTACTCCGATCCGACCCATTGCGACAACAGGATGTGGGAGTTCGCCAGCGTCGAGTACGGATGCACGATCGGCGCGTAGATGTTCTGGGCCTGCGCGTAGGTCACCTGGGTCTTCGGGGCGGTCCACAGGCCTGTCGGGTACGTCGCCGTCTGGGTGACCGCGCCGCGGCCGCCGTTGAGGAACGACAACACGACCCGCCCCTCGATGACCTGTGCCGACAACTCGCCGATGGCCTCGGTGCGACTCGGTGCGTTGATGATCGGCGTGATCGGCCCGTACTGGCGCCAGTCCCAGCGACCGGAGCCGTCGACGCCCCAGAACCGGTACTGGCTGTAGTTCCACATCTTGTCCCACGGCACCCGCATGAGGTGGATGCCACCGCCGTTCCAGCGGCCCTCGTTGGTCCCGTAGATGTAGACGAAGTTCTCACCCGGCCACATGATCATGGTGTTGTTCTGGAACAGGCTCATGTCGCCGCTGTTCCAGTAGTCCATGTTCTCCCGGTTGGTCTCCAGGTTCCACGTGGTGGTCCAGTTCTCCGCGTGGGTGTCGGTGGACGTCCACAGCCGGGAGTACCAGGTGCGCCAGCTGCCACCGGCGCTCGGGATGCCGCCCTGCTCGGGGATCGCCCAGTCCCGCACGCCGAACGTGCTCATGATGTAGCGGCCGTCGGGCAGGTGGATCAGGTCGTTGGGGATCTCGGTGACGACCTGCCCCGGCGTGTTCCTGGCGTAGTTGGGGTCGTTGTGCCGATAGGGGATCAACTCCTTGGCCCGTGAGCCGCCGATGGCGTTGTCCCAGCGGATGCCGTTCTGCAGGTCGGTGTTCGACTGGCGCAGCCCGACGGGCGAACGCCAGCCGGTGACGTTGACCGGCACCGGCTGGTCGAAGGTGTCGCCGAAGATCGAGATGCAGTAACCGTGGTTGGTCCGTGCCGTGAACCCGAGGTCGGTGCCCCGGAAGCCGAACCGGGCCGTCTCGTTGCCCGTGAGGTCCTTGAGGTAGCCGGCACGCGGGGTGCCGGCTGCGCCGGCCGTCCCGGCGCCGAGCCCGCCGAGCCCGCCGCCGAGCAGTGCGCCGGCGGCCCCCTTCAGGAACGTCGCACGGCTGAAGCCGCGGCCCGTCCGTGTTGTCGGATCGGTGCCATCGCCGCTGGTGTGGTCGTCGCGTCGCATTCCGCTCCTTCAGGAGTTCGCGCTGTGTGACCACGACGCTACCTACTGTTCCGGAAAACCGGAATGACCAGAGCTCACCGGTTCCGGAACGTCGGTCCCGGAACCGGAGAGCAGGTCAGCGCGGCGCTCACGCCAGAGGAACCCACTCGGTCTTCACCGTCACCTCGTCGAGCACCTCCTGGAGCGGCTCGACCCCGAGCCCTGGCCCGGTGGGCACCCGCAGGTGCCCGTCCCGCAGCACGAACGGCTCGGTGACGTCCAGCGCGTAGTACCGGTCCGACGCCGAGGTGTCACCGGGCAGCGTGCACCCCGGCAACGCCGCGAGCGCCACGTTCGCCGCCCGCCCGATGCCGGTCTCCAGCATCCCGCCGCACCACACCGCGATGCCGTGCGCCGCGCACACGTCGTGGATGCGCCGCGCCTCCAGGTACCCGCCGACCCGGCCCGGCTTGATGTTCACGACCTGGCACGCGCCCAGCGTGATCGCGTCGGCGGCCGACCGGGCGGAGGTGATCGACTCGTCCAGGCAGATCGGGGTCCGCACCACCTTCGCGAGCTCGGCGTGGGCGAGGATCTCCTCCTCGTCCAGCGGTTGCTCGATCAGCAGCAGCTCGAACGGGTCGAGCTTCGCGAGGTGGCGGGCGTCGGCCAGGGTGTAGGCGGTGTTCGCGTCGACCTGCAGCAGCACGTCGCCGAACCGCTCCCGCACCGCGCGCACCGGCTCGACGTCCCAGCCCGGCTCGATCTTCAGCTTGATCCGGACGTACCCCTGTTCGACGTACCCGGTGACGGCGTCGAGCAGCTCGGGGATCGAGTTCATGATCCCCACCGACACGCCGCACGGCACGGACTCGCGCGTCGCCCCCAGCTCGCGGGCGAACGACCGGCCGGCCGCGCGCAGCTCGGCGTCCAGCACGGCCATCTCCAGCGCGCCCTTGGCCATCCGGTGGCCGCGGAACTTCGCGAGCCGCGGCCCGACGGACACGGCGTCGACCTCACCGGTCAGCGCCGGCACCAGGAACCGCCGCAGCACGTCCGCGCAGCCCTCGGTGTACTCGGGCGAGTAGACCGGGTCCACCATCGCCACGCACTCGCCCCAGCCCTCGCCCACGTCGGTGACGGCGCGCAGCAGCATCAGCGTGCGCACGGTCTGCGTGCCGAACGACGTGCGGAACGGGCTCTTCAACGGCATCTCGACCCAGCGGAGCTCGACCCCGGACAGCCTCATGACGACTCGTTCCTCTCGACGACGTACCACCCGGCCCGGTCGAACCCGGTGACGCGGGCACCTCCCGCGAGCAGCCCGCCGAGGACCTCCCGCACGGCGTGCCGCCACTGCCGCGCCGCGGCCGGGTTCGCCACCCGCAGCGCCTCGACGTCCGGCGGCACCGCGACCAGCACGGTGGAACCGCCGGTGGTGCCGGGCACCGGCAGGCCGTCGGCGGAGATGCCCAGCCCGACCACGCCCCTGGCCTCCACGACCCGCGGCGTGCCCGCGCACACCGCGGCGACCTCCGGTGACGTCACCCGCCAGTGCACCAGCAGCCGGTCGCTCTCCACGCCGCCGTTGATGCTGTCGCGCATGTCGCCGTAGAAGTCCGGCAGGTACTCGGCCGCGTCGGCACCGAGCTTGCCCAGGTTGAAGTAGGCGTTGCGGCGCACCAGCGGGTCGAACGTCCAGGTGACGGCGGTCAGCCCGCGGGCCAGCGCCCACGCCCGCTGGTCGAGCTTGAGCGCGTAGCCGACGTTGCGGCCGCGCATCCGGGCCGAGACACCGGCGATGTGGCTGTGCAGCGTGCCGGCCGCCGGTGGCGAGCAGAACCCGATGCACGCGCCGACGAGCTCGTCACCGTCGAACGCGCCCGCCACGTAGCTGCCCGCCTTGGCCATCGCCCGCAGCAGCTCGGCGGTGACCGGGGGAGTGTTCCCGCTCGACCGCCAGATCTCGGCGTAGAGCCGTTCGGTGGCGACGAGCTCGGACTGCTCGGTGAGCTGGCGGACCACGACGTCCTGGGCCAGCAGCGGTTCGGTCATGTGGTCAGCTCCCTCACCAGTGCCGAGAGCAACGCGGTGCGCGGCGCCAGCTCGGACACCAGCACGTGCTCGTTCTCGGCGTGTGCGCCACCGCCGACGGCGCCGAGCCCGTCGAGCGTCGGCACGCCTGCGCCCGCGGTGAAGTTGCCGTCGGAGGCACCGCCGACCGCGGCCCGGGTCAGCGGTCCGCCCAACCGGGACGCGAGCGCGAACAGCTCGGCGGACATCGCGGCCTCCAGCGGCGCGCGGTTCGGGCCGCCGGTCACCTCGACCTCCGCCCCGTCGAGCACCGGTTCCAGCGCCCGCATCGCCTCGTCCACGCGCAGCTGCTCGTCGAGGTCGCGCACGCGCACGTCCACCATGAAGCTGCCGTGCGCGGCAACGGTGTTCGTGGTCGTCCCCGCCGACAGCACGGTCGGCGTCACGGTCGTACCCGAGTCTACATCGGACAGTGCGGCCACGGCGAGGATCTGGTGGGCCGCCTCGATCGTCGCGCTGACACCGCGCTCGGGTTCGAGCCCGGCGTGCGCGGCGCGGCCGTGCAGCACCACCTCGTACATCGACGTGCCCTTGCGCTCGGTCTTGAGCGCGCCGCCGTCCGCCGACCCCTCGGTGACGAGCACGGCCCGGTGCTCGCGCGCCTCGGTCTCGATGAGGCCGCGGGAGGACGGCGAGCCGATCTCCTCGTCGCCGGTGATGAGCACCGTGACGCCGTCGGGGGAGTCGAGCGCGGCCACGGCGTGGAAGATCATCACCACGCCGGTCTTCATGTCGAAGCAGCCGGGACCGCGCAGCACGCCGTCCCGCACCGAGAACGGGATGCGGTCGAGCGTGCCGATGGGCCACACCGTGTCGTGGTGGCCCAGCAGCAGCACCTTGCGCGGACCACCGCCCAGCCGCCACCGCAGGTGGGTGCGGCCGTCGAGCACGATCCGGTCGGGGGCGCTGCCGAGCAGGGCCGTGCCCACCTCGGCGGTGACGTCCGCGCTGCGGGCGACGGCGGCGAGGTCGGTGGACGGGGACTCGCAGTTGATGAGGCGTTCGATGTCTTTGAGCACGTCAGGACACCTTAGGCGTGGCGCGGACGCCCATGTGCAGGTACTGCTCGCCGGTGGGCAGCGTGTAGAACACGACCGAGGTCCAGCTGTCCTGCTCGGAGTCCCGGCACACGAACAGCTCGTCGGTGATCGGCACGAGGTCGACCTCCGGCGGGTCCGGCACGAGCCCCGCCAGCGATCCGGTGACCGTCATCGCCAGCCGCAGGCCCTTCTCGCCCTCGGACACCTCCAGGCGCGCCGAGGCCCGTTCGTACCGGCCGACGTACCGCGCGGTGTCCACCTCGACCGGGTCGCCGGGCTCCAGCGGGCGCGGCATCGCGACACCGGCCAGCTCGGCGAAGATCTCCCGGTACAGCTCCAGGTAGAGCTCGCGGGCCTTGCCGCCGTTGGTGAGCAGCGTGACGGCGAGGCCCTGCTCGGGCAGCAGGCGCAGGAACGCCGACTGGCCGATGGTGTTGCCGTCGTGGCCGATGAGCCGGTGACCGTCCCAGCCGAACCGGATCCAGCCCAGGCCCCACGAGTCGCCGAGCGCGTTCGGGTCGGGCACGTCGGTCTGCTTCTCGGTCATCGCCGCCGCGGTGGCCTCCGCCAGCACGGACCCGCCGCCGGTGAGGTGCATCTTCGCGAACTCCAGCACGTCCGCGGTCGTCGAGAAGATCGTCCCGGCGGGGCCGAGCGAGCGCGGCAGCTGCCACACCGGGGCCGGCTTCGCCTCGCCGTCGGCGTCGATGTGGCCGACGGCGGCGCGGTGCATCAGCGCCTCCTCCGGCAGCGTGCCGGTGCGGTCCAGGCCGAGCGGGCCGAAGAGCTTCTCCCGCATGGCCGCGTCCCACGTCTGCCCGGTGAGCTTCTCGACCACCCGGCCGGCGAGGGAGAACCCGCTGTTGCAGTAGGAGAACGTGGCGCCGAGCGGGTGGTTCTGGCCCGCCTCCACCAGCTGCTCGACATAGCGCCGCAGGCAGTCGTCGCCGCGGCCGGTGTCGGTGAACACGTCGCCGTCGATGCCGCTGGTGTGCGTGAGCAGGTGCCGCATGGTCACCTTCTGCGCGACCACCGGGTCGGCCAGCTTCAGCTCGGGCAGCACGTTGGCGATCGGCGTGTCGAGGTCGAGCAGGCCCTCGTCGACCAGCCGCATCACCACGGTCGCCGTCCACACCTTGCCGATCGAGCCGATCTGGAACACCGAGTCCTGGGTGACCTCGACCCCGGTGGCCGTGTTCAGCACGCCGTGGCAGGCCTCGGCGACGTCGTCGCCGCGCAGGATGCCGAGCGCCGCACCGGGCACACCGTGCTTCTTCGCGAGCACGGACAGCCTGCGCTGCCAGTGCGCCGCGTCCAGGGCCCGGCCCTCACCGGTGTGCTCGCACACCCAATCGACCACGCGCCGGTTGAAGTCCTCGCGGTGCGACGGCGTGCCGTTGAGGATGAATAGGTGCGAGGCACCGGGGTAGAGCACCAGCCGGGCCGGGACGTCGTTCTGGCGCAACGCGGTGAACCACTGCTCGGCCTGCCCGGCCGGGCACCGGTCGTCGCTCGCGCCCTGGTAGATCAACGTCGGCGTGCGGACGTCGTCGACGCGGGTCAGCGGGGACAGCTCGGCGAGGTGGTCGCCCGCACCGCCCAGCTCCAGCGCGGTGAGCGCGTGACCGGCGTCGGACGTGCCCGCCATGCTCGTCAGGTCGCTGACCACGCCACCGGCGACCGCGGCGGCGAAGCGGTGGTCGCGGCTGGTCAGGTAGCAGGTCATGTAGCCGCCGTAGCTGTAGCCGGTGACGGCGAGCCGGGCCGGGTCGGCGGTGCCGTCGGCGACCAGCTGGTCGAGCGGCTCCAGGAAGTCGCGCGCGTCGGCCTTGCCCCACGCGCCGAGCGCAGCCTGGTAGAACGCCTCGCCGTAGCCGTCGCTGCCGCGCGGGTTGAGCAGCAGCACCGTCCACCCGCGCCGGGCCAGCACCTGGTGGTACAGGTGCACCGGGTCCGCGGAGCCGTTCCACGCGTTGTGCGGGCCGCCGTGGATGTCCAGCAGCAGCGGGGAGGGGCCGGTGCGCTCCGGGTCGCGGACGAGCCAGCCGTGCACGACGGTGCCGTCGGAGATCGTGAACTCGCGCTCCCGCGGCACGAACCGGTCGGCGCCGCTGTCGTGCCCGGTGCGGACGGTCACCTCGCCGGTGGTCAGGTCGACCGTGGCGATCTCGCCGTAGGAGGTGCCGCTGCTCAGCACGACCGCCGCGGTGGTGCCGCTGACCGACAGCCCGGACACGACCCGGGAGTCACCGCCGACGAGCAGTCTGGGCGCGTCGTCACCGTCGACCGCGTACAGCTGCGTGCAGCCGCGGTCGCGGGCGCAGAACACCACACCGGTCGGCGTGAGCGCGGGCTGACCGCCGGGGTAGCCGGCCATGCCCGGCATGACGTTGCGGTCCAGCGGCGCGGCGAGGTCGCGCGGCTCGCCGCCGTCCAGCGGCAGCTCCAGCAGGCCGAGGTGGCCGGTGTCGGTGGTGGTGCGGCCGGTGACGAGCAACGCCGACCCGTCGCGCGACCACGTGATCGTCGCGGCCTGGCCGTCGGCGAGCCCGACGAGCCTCGGCTCACCACCGGCGGCGCTCACGACGTGCACCGGCGCGCGGAAGGTCAGGTCGGCGTCGCGGTCCGTGGCCGCCGCGAAGGCGAGCCGCGTGCCGTCCGGTGACCACGCGGGCGGGCCTGCGTGCCAGTCGCCGCTGGTGAGCTGCCTGACCTCGCGGCCGGCGAGCGTGAGCACGTGCAGGTGGCTGCGGACCGTGCGCAGGAACCCGGCCCCGTCGGCCTTGTAGTCGAGCCGGTCGGCCACGACGGGTGCCTTCGCGTCGCCCTCGTCGACCGGTGCGCTGAACGCGACCGCCGTGCCGTCCGGGCTCCACACCGGTGCCCCCGCACCGAGCGGCAGGGTCGTGAGCTGCTCGGGCTCGCCGCCGTTCGCGGGCAGCAGCCACAGCTGGGCGGGACCGTCCTGGGCGCGCAGGAACGCGATGCGCGCGCCGTCGGGTGAGAACGCCGGTGCGACGTCGGCCTCGCCCCTGGTGAGCCGGCTCGGCTCGCCGTCCGCTACGCGCCACAGCGACCGCAGGTCGCGGTCCCGCTCGCGGTCGGTGGTGCGCAGGACGTACACGACCTCGCTGCCGTCGGGGGAGATCGCGGGCTGCTCGGGCAGCGCGAAACCGTACAGGTCCTCGATGGTGGTCACGGTGCAGATCCCCTCGTCAGTGGTTCGGCTTGCCGAGCTCGGCGCGGAACAGGTCGAGCACGTTCGCGCCGAGCACCAGCGCGATGTCGTCGTCGGGCCACCCGCGCTCCTGCAGCGCCTCGGTGACCAGCGGCAGCCCCGCCGGCCCTTCGAGCCCGGGGAGGAACCGGTCGGTCGGCACGCCCTCGATGAACTGCGCCTCGCAGCACGGGGGAGTGACGTCCTCCAGGACCTCCTTCACGAAGTCCGGTCCCAGGCCCACGTGCCGGATGCCCATCACGCCCGCGATGTGCTCGATGTGGTCGACCAGCCGCTCGATGCGGAAGTCGGTCTCGTGCAGGAACGGCGCGAAGAAGTTCACGCACACCACGCCGCCGTTCGCCGCGATGGCCCTGAGCTGGTCGTCGCTCAGGTTGCGGTGGTGGTCGCGCAACGCCCGTGCCGACGAGTGCGTGGCGATCACCGGCCGGGTGGCGAGCTCCAGCACGTGCTCGACACCGGCCACGCCCAGGTGGCTGACGTCGAACATCATCCCGAGCCGTTCCATCTCGGCCACCGCCGCGACGCCCGCCCTGGTCAGCCTGCCGCCGGTGGCGTCCTCACCGCTGCCGTCGGCCAGCGCGGTGCGGCCGAAGTGCGCGAGCGACGCGATCCGCACGCCGAGCCGGAACAACGTCTCCAGCAGCTCGACGTCCTCACCGACACCCGGTGCGCTCTCGAGTGCGAGCACGAGCGCGATGCGGTCGTCCGCGAGAGCGGCGTCGACGGTGGTGCCGTCGTGGCAGAGCGCGACGGCGTCCGGGTTCGCCTCGGCGATGCGGTGTGCGGCCTCGATCATCCGCAACGTCTGCCGCAGCGCCCCCTCCGGCCGGAACACGTCGTCCACGAACACCGGCAGCACCTGCAGGTTCACCCCGCCCGCCCGCAGTTGCGGCAGCCAGCGCTCGCGGAAGTGCGGCACCCAGCGCTCGACGGGCCGGTGCGCGATCGCGTCGAGCAGGTCGTTGTGCGTGTCGGCGACGACGCAGCGGTCGTGCAGGTCCATCAGTACGCCTCCAGCAGTTCACGGGTGTAGTCGTGCCGGGGCCGCGCGAGGACCTGGTCCGCCTCGCCCTCCTCGACGATCCGGCCGCCGCGCATCACCGCGATCCGGTCGCTCACGTACCGCACGACGGCCAGGTCGTGGGAGATGAACAGCATCGACAGGCCGAGCCGTCGTTGCAGGTCGCGCACCAGGTTGAGCACGGCGCCCTGGACGGACACGTCGAGCGCGGAGGTGATCTCGTCGGCGATGACCACCTCCGGCCGCCCGGCGAGCGCCCTGGCGAGCGCGACCCGTTGCCGTTGCCCGCCGGAGAGCCGGGCGGGCAGCGCGGTCGCGCGGTCGGGGTCGAGGTGCACGAGCTCCAGCAACCGGGCGACCTCGGCGCGGCGGTCGGTGCCCCTCGGCATCGCCTCCGCGATCGACTCGCCGATGCTCATCCGCGGGTCGAGACTGGAGTACGGGTCCTGGAACACCATCTGCAACCCGCGGTCACGCCGGCGGAGCCTGCGGACGTCCACGCCGTCGAGCGAGATCGTGCCGGAGGTGGCGTCGACGAGGCCGACGGCGGTGCTCGCCAGGGTGGACTTGCCGGAGCCCGACTCGCCGACGAGGCCGACGACCTTCCCGGACGGCACGGTCAGGCTGACGTCGTCCACGGCCAGGTGCCCGGTCCTGCGGTGTCCGTAGTGGACGGACACGGACTCGAAGCGCAGCTCGCTCACGTGGTTCCCCCTCGGCTCCCGGCAGACTCGGCCAGTGCCGACCGCTGCTGCTCCTCCACCCGCCAGCACGACACCCGGTGTCCCGCCTCGACCGCGGTCAGCACCGGCTCCTCCGCGCGGCAGCGGTCGTCCGCCAGCGGGCAGCGCGGAGCGAACGGGCAGCCCGCCACCACCTCGGCCGGCTCCGGCGGCCGTCCGGGGATGACCGCGAGCGGCTGGTCGCGGTCGGTCTCCAGCGTCGGCACCGCCGCCAGCAACGCCGTCGTGTACGGGTGCCGTGCCGCGGTGAACAGCTCCGCCGTGGGCAGCTCCTCGACGATCCGCCCCGCGTACATCACGAGCACCCGGTCGCAGGTCCGCTGCACGACGCTGATGTCGTGGCTGATCAGCAGGACCGCCGTCGAGCGCTCGTCGCGGATGCGGCCGAGCAGCCGCAGCACCTCGCGCTGCACCGTGACGTCCAGCGCGGTCGTCGGTTCGTCGGCGATCACCAGCCGGGGATCGCCCATCAGGCCCATCGCGATCATGGCGCGTTGCCGCATGCCGCCGGAGAACTCGTGCGGGTACTGCTTGGCGCGTTGCCCCGGCACCCGCACCGACTCCAGCCGGTCCGCCGCCCGCTGCCACGCGTCCTTGCGCGACATCCCCTGGTGCTGCTGGGAAACCTCGGCGAGCTGGCTGCCGATGCGCCGGGTCGGGTTGAACGACGTCATCGGGTCCTGGAACACCATGGCGAGCGACGTGCCCAGCTCGCGGTCCGGCGTGTCCGCCACCGGTTTCCCCAGGAACTCCAGGCGGTCCGCGGTCACCACACCGGGGTGCTCGACCAGCCGGGACACCGCGAGCGCGGTCAAGCTCTTGCCCGACCCCGACTCGCCGACCACCCCGACCACCTCGGCCTCGCGCACGGCGAACGACACCCCGCGCACCGGCGTGACCCAGCCGTCCGGGCCGGGGAACGACACCCGCAGGTTCCGCACGGTCAGCACGCCCTCGTCCGCCACGTCGTCCACAGTGGACGGAGCAGGCGCCGGCCGGCCGCGCCGCACCGGCGGTGGCCGGTGGCCCAGCACGGCCGCGGCCGCCTCGCCGAACAGGTTGAACGCCAGCCCGGCGACGACCACGGCGACCGCCGGTCCCAGCGCGGGCGCGGGGGAGACGTAGATCCGGTTCAGGCCCTCGCCGAGCAGCCGGCCCCAGTCGTAGGACGGTGCCTGCACGCCGATGCCCAGGAACGACAGTCCCGCGAACGCGGTCAGCGCCGACCCCGCCGCCAGCGTCGCGTTGATCACCAGCGGCTCTGCGACGTTCGGCAGCACGTGCCGCACCAGGACGCGGAACCGGCCGACGCCGCTCACCCGTGCCGCCGCGATGTAGGACCGGCCGCTCACCGACGCCGTCAGCGTCTGGGTGAGGCGGGCGAACGACGGCGCGAGGGCGAACGCGATGGCGAGCACCGCACCCGTCGTCCCGGTGCCGAAGACGACCGCGAAGAACAGCGCCAGCAGCAGACCGGGGAACGCCACCGCGATGTTGACCGCCGCCGTCACCACGCGCCCGGCCCAGCGCGGCAGCACCGCGGGCAGCGCGCCGAGCACCACACCCGTGCCCACGCCGACCACGGTCGCCAGCAGCGCCAGGCCGATGGTCAGCCGGGTCGCCACCAGCACCCGGTGGAGGATGTCGCGCCCCAACGCGTCCGTGCCGAGCGGGTGCGCCGCGGACGAACCCTGCTGCAGCGCGTCCGTGTCGATCGCGCCGGCCTGCTCACCCCAGAGCAGCGGGGCGAACAGGGCCAGTCCCGCGAGCAGGAGCAGCAAGACGGCGGACGCGGCACCGACCGGTGTGCGGGCGACTGCGAGCCAACGGCGCATCACGCCTCCCGGATCGTCGAACGGGGGTCGAGCAGGGCGAGGACCACGTCCACGGCCAGGTTCACCAGCAGCACACCGGTGCCGTAGACGAGGACGATGCCCTGCACCGCCGGGTAGTCCTTCTGCTGGATCGACCCGACGATCGTGGAACCCAGACCCGGCCAGGCGAACACGTTCTCCACCAGCACGGTCCCCGCCACCAGCGCGGCGAGCATCATCGCGCCGAGCGTGAGCGTCGCGGTCAGCGCGTTGGGCAGCGCGTGCCGCAGGTAGACCAGCCGCGCGGGCAGCCGCTTCGCCCTGGCCGTGCGCACGAAGTCGTTGCCCAGCACGGACAGCAGCTCCACCCGCACCATCCGCGCGAGCACCGCCGCCGGGCCCAGCGCGAGCGCCAGCACCGGCAGCACCCACGAGCCGGCGGCGTCGTTGCCCGCCACCGGGAACCAGCCGAGCGTGACGGCGAACAGGCTGACCAGCGCGACCGCGAGCAGGAACTCGGGGATGGCCGCGACCACCACGCTCACCGAGGTGAACCCGAGCTCGCCGCCGCGCCGGCGACCGCCCTTCGTGAGCACCGCCATGCCGACGCCCACCGGAACCGCCACCACGACCACGACCAGGAACGCCAGCACCGCGAGCTGCACGGTGGCGGGCAGCCGGTCGCCGATCAGGTCCGCGACCGGCGTGCCGCTGACCAGCGACACGCCGAAGTCGCCGCGGACCAGGTCACCCAGGTAGTTCCAGTACTGCACGAGCAGCGGGTCGTCCAGCCCCAGCGCCTCCCGCCGCGCGGCGACCACGTCGGGCTGCGCGGTCAGGCCGAGCGCCTCCCGCACCGGGTCACCGGGGATCAGGTGGATCATCAGGAACGCGGCCGTCACCAGCGCCCACAGCGAGGTCGCGAACCGCACCGCCCGCCGCCGCGCGAACGGCAGCCACGAGGTGCCGCTCGAAGCCGTCGAGGTCGTGGCGGTGGTCACGAGGCGAGCATCCGGATCGAGGCCGGGTCGAGGCCGTCGCTCATGGTGAACTTGGCGCCCTTGACGAACGTCGGCACCACGGCGTCGAAGTACGGCAGGAGGTCGGCGTTCTTCACCAGCGCGGACTCGGCCCTGTTCCAGTTCTCGCAGCCGGCGCTGCCCGCCTTCGTCGCGGCGAGCTTCGTCTGCTCGGCGTACTCGGGGTTGGTGATGGCACCGAAGTTCACGCCCTGCGGCGGCACCGGGCCGGCCGCGAACGGCACCAGCTGGCTGGGCAGCCCGAGCGTGATCGGCGCCATCGAGACGTCCCACGCGCCGGTGCTGAACAACGCCTGGTTGAGCCCGGCGGAGTCGACCGGCTGGATGGTCACCCGCACCCCGATCTCCTGCCAGGCCTTCTGGATGAGCTCGGCAGTCGCGGTCAGCGTCGGCCCGAGGATGGTCGGCTGCATCAGCCGGATCGTCAGCGGCTTGGTGTCCTTCGTCCACCCGGCGGCCTTCAGCGCGTTCTCGGCGGCGGCCTTGTCGAACTTCGGCAGGTGCGCGCTCACGTTGTCGCCGGTGCACGGCCGGGGTTCGACGGTCACGAAGCTCTGCGACGGCTTGCCCTTGCCGCTCGTGAGCACCTTGCCGACCTGCCCCAGGTCGAGCGCCTGCAGCAACGCCCTGCGCACGGCCGGGTCGCTGCCGGGCAGCCCCTGCGCGTGGTTGAACGCGAACATGCCCAGCGGGGTCGCGTAGTCGACGTGGTCGACCTTCTGCGCCAGCAGGCGTTCCTGGTCGGGACCGGCGACCGTGGCCGCGGTGAGCTGACCGGACAGCAGCAGGTTGACCGCCGTCGTCTCGTTCGGGATGACCCGCAGGACCACCTTGTCCGGCAGGCCCTGCTGCTCCTGCTGCCAGTCGCCGGGACCCCACGCGTAGTCCTTGCGGCGGGTCAGCGTGTAGTGGTCGTTCGGCACGACCTCGGAGATCGTGAACATCCCGGTGCCCTGCTCGCCCTTCGCGAGCAGCGACCGGTCGGCCATGCCCTTCGCGCAGACGATCGGCAGCGTGCCGACGTTGGTCAGCAGGAACGCGTCCGGCGCGCCGCTGGTGACGGTGACCGTGCGGGTGGCCTCGTCGGCGGTGGCCGTGGTGCCGGGGGCGACCTGGAGGCCGGCCAGCGGTGACTTGTTCTGCGGGTCGCCGACGAAGTTGATGTTCGCGGCGACGTCGGCAGCGGTGAGCGGGGCGCCGTCGGCGCACGTGACACCGGAGCGCAGCGTGAAGGTCGCCTTGCTGACGTCGGCGTCCCACTTCTCCGCCAGCCCGGAAACGACCTCACCCGAGCGCGTGGGTTCGACGAGGCGGCCGTAGAGGAACCGGCCGACCTGGCGCGCGACGGACAGCACCGTGAGCGCCGGGTCGAGCGTGCCCGGATCGGCGCCGACGGACAGGGTGAACGTCCCGCCCTGCGCCAGCGCGCCGGACGAGGTGCCGCCGGAGCCGCAGCCGGCCACCAGGGTGATTCCCGCTAGCAGAGCGATCGTGCGCTTCATGAGGTGCTCCGGAGGTGGTCGACGGCGAGGCGTCCGGCGCGGCCGATGACCGCGTCGACGGCGGGCTGGCGCAGGACCGCGGAGTCCGCGCGGGTGAACACGGCGACCGCGTAGTCGCGGCCGTCGGGGTACGTGACGACGCCGGCCTCGTTGCGGACACCGGGCAGCGTGCCGGTCTTGGCCGCGACCCGGACGTCGGAGGGGAAGCCGGAGCTGAGCCGGTGCGGCCAGACCTGCCTGGCCATGATCGACCGAACCCGTTCGCACGCCTGCGCGACGGCGGCGCGGTCGGTCCAGATGGCGTCCAGCAGCGCGGTGACCTCCCGCGGCGTCGAGGAGGTGGTCCGCTGCGGGTCCACTATGGACAGGTTCCGCACGACCTCCCACGTCGGTGCCCCCAGCACCTCCTCCGCCTGCTCCACGCCCATGGCGAGGTCCGCGGTCATCGAGGCGAACAGGTCCTCGCAGCAGCCGATGATCCGCGTGCGGTGCAGGCCGAGGCGGTCGAGCACCCCGTCGACCGCGGCCTGTCCGATCCGGTGGAACAGCACGTCGGTGGCGGCGTTGTCGCTCATGGTCATCATGAACAGCGCCAGGTCCCGCCAGCTCATCTCGACGTCGTCGGCACACCCCGCGGTGCCGATGCCGCCGATCCGGTAGCGGGACGTGACCCGCGTGCGCTCGGTCTCGTCGAGGCGCCCGGCGGCCACCTCCGCGGCGTAGGCGACCGCCACCGGGATCTTGAACACCGACGCGAGCACGACCTGGTCGTCCGCGCCGACGCACACCTCGGGCCCGCCGGTCACGCCGACCTCGCGGGCGTGGACGAACCCCTCGGCACCGGCCTCGGCGAACGCGGCCCGGATGCGGTCGGAGATCGCGCTGCCGGTCACCGCGCCGTCCGCCACCGCGCTGTCCGTCACGGGGCCACCCGGCGGTCCGCGCGGCCGGTGTGCAGGTACAGGGCCCGGCCCTGGCCGTCGTCACCGACGAACGCGTGCGGCAGGTAGATGCCGAGCGTCGGCTCCGCGGCCACGAGCGTGTCGCCCTCCCACGGGAACAGCTCGGTGCGGCCGGCGCGTTCCGGGCTGAGCTCGGCCATGATCCCCTTGGGCACGAGCTCCATCCAGATTCGGCCGTCGTCGTCCTGCGTCACGACCCGTTCGCCGACCGAGGACGTGTAGGTGCCGACGAACCGCGCGCCGTCGGGGCGTTCGGCGGCCTGCGCCGGTTCGGGCATGGCGGGCAGGTCGACGCCGGCGAGCTCGCGCAGGACGTGCCCGACGACCTCGCGGTACAGCTCCAGCGTGTTGCCGCCGTTGGTCAGCAGGCTGACGGCGACGCCCTGCTCGGGGACCAGGCGCAGGAAGGCGTTCTGCCCGATGGTGCCGCCGTCGTGGCCGACGACCGTCGCACCGGGCAGGTGGAACAGCTCCCAGCCCAGGCCCCAGGTGTCGCCCATGACCGCGAGCTTCGGCACCTCGACCTGCACCTGCTGCATGGCGGCGACGCTCTCCGGCGACAGCACCCTCGTGCCGTCCTGCGCGAGGCCGCCGTCGAGGTGCATCCGCGCGAACGCGAGCAGGTCGCGGGCGCTCATCGCGAGCATCGACCCGGCGGGGGCGTTCGAGCGCACGAGCGCCCAGACCGGTGCGAGCTGCGGACCCTGCCCGGGGTCGTGCGTGAGGTGCCCGGCCGCGGCGCGGAACAGGATCGCCTCGTAGGCGTCGGTGGCCGCGTGGGTCAGGCCGAGCGGTGCGAACAGGTGCTCGTGCAGGCAGCGGTCGTAGTGCTTGCCGCGCACCACCTCCACGACCCGGCCGAGCACGGTGTAGCCGGCGTTGTTGTAGCTGAACATCCCGCCGGGTGCGAAGAGCTGGGGCGTGTCGTGCAACGTCGCGATGTACTTCTCCACGGAGTCGTCGCCGCGGCCGGTGTCGGTGAACAGATCGCCCTCGAAGCCCGCCGTGTGGTTCAGCAGCTGCCGCACGGTGATCCGCTGCGCGGCGTCCTCGTCGGCGATGCGGAACTCGGGCAGGTAGGTGCGCAGCGGGGCGTCGAGGTCGACCAGGCCCTCGTCGACCAGCTGCATCACGAGCGTCGTCGTCCAGACCTTGGTGATCGACCCGATCTGGAACAGCGAGTCGGTGGTGGTCTCCACACCGGTCTTCTTGTTGAGCACCCCGGCCGCGGCCTCGACCAGCTCGTCGCCGGCGAGCACGGCGGCGGTGGCTCCCGGCACGCCGTGCCGTGCGACCAGCTCGGGCAGGTTCTGCTGCAACCAGTCGTTGATCTCGTTCAGCCTCGACATGCACGTGCCCCGTTCACCTCGACGTGACTCCGGTCGCGGGCAACGCTAGGTTCGGCGGCCCCGCGGACACCTCGTGCGGGCCGACGAATCTGACACCCCGGGTTCGTCCGCTCCGACGAACGCCCTGACGTGGTGGAGCAGGCTCCACCTCCGGCCGGGCAGTCTGCGTGATCGTTTCGAAGGGGTCGCCGAACCTACGTTTCTCCTGCAAGCAGGACCTACCGAGGAGAACGTGATGAGGGCAGACGCGCTGTCGCTGCAGGCGGTGCGCAAGGTGTACGGCACCGGGGGTGGTGCGGTCACCGCGCTGCACGAGGTGACGGTCGGCATCGGCCGGGGCACCTTCACCGCCGTGATGGGGCCGTCGGGATCGGGCAAGAGCACGTTCCTGCACTGCGCGTCCGGTATGGACAAGCCGACCTCGGGACGGGTGCTGCTCGGCGACACCGACCTGGGCGCGCTGAAGGAGGCCGCGCTCACGAAGGTGCGCCGCGACCGGATCGGGTTCGTCTTCCAGGCCTACAACCTGCTGCCGTCGCTGACCGTCGAGCAGAACATCACCCTGCCGCTGCGGCTGGCCGGCCGGTCCACGGACCGCAGGTGGCTGCACGAGGTCGTCGAGCGGGTCGGGCTGGGCGACCGGCTGGGGCACCACCCCGCGGAGCTGTCCGGCGGGCAGCAGCAGCGGGTCGCGATAGCGCGGGCGCTGATCGCCCGGCCCGAGGTCGTGCTGGCCGACGAGCCGACCGGTGCGCTGGACTCGCGCACCGCGCACCAGGTGCTGACCCTGCTGAGGTCCATTGTGGACTCGATGGGGCAGACGGTGCTGATGGTCACGCACGACCCGGTGGCCGCCTCGGCCGCCCACAGCGTGCTGTTCCTGGCCGACGGACGGCTGGCCGGCGAGCTCGTCGCGCCGACGCCGGAGAAGGTCGCCGAGCGCATGACGCACCTCGGGGAGTGGTGAGCCGTGCTGATCCTGGCCTGGCAGACCGTCAAGGCCCGCACCGGCGGGTTCATCGGCGCCTTCGTGGCGATCCTGTGCGGCACGGCGCTCGTCGCGGCGTGCGGCGTGCTCATGGAGTCCGGGTTGCGCGGTGGCGTGCCGACCCAGCGGTACGCGGCGGCGGACGTCGTCGTCAGCGGTGACCGGATCGTGCGACCGGAGGGCGGGGACGTCCTCGCGTTCGAGCACGTCAGCGAACAGCCGCCGGTCGCGGCGGGGCTGGTCGACAAGGTCCGCGCGGTGCCGGGTGTGCGCGCCGCGGTCGCCGAGCAGACCTTCCCGGCCACGGTGGTCACCGCGGACGGGCAGGTGCTCGCGGACAAGCCGTCGTTCGGCCACAACTGGGGTTCGGCGGTGCTCTCGCCGTTCACGTTGAAGTCCGGGCGGGCCCCGGCGGCGGGCGACGAGGTGGTGCTCGACGCCGGGCTCGCGGCACGGGTCGGGGACGAGGTGCGGATCGCGACCCGGTCCGTGCCGGTGACCTACCGGGTCGTCGGTGTCGCGGAGGGCGCCGGGTCGCGGCAGGCGTCGGTGTTCTTCACCGACGCCGAGGCCGACGAGCTCGCCGCCCATCCCGGCAAGGTCAGCGCCATCGGCGTGCTCGGCAGCGGCGGGGACGCCACCGGGCTCGCCGACCGGATCGAGGACGCCCTCGCCGCTGACCACGTCTCCGTGGCCTCCGGTGCCGACCGCAGCGCAGCCGAGTTCGACGACGTCAGCCAGACCAAGTCGATCCTCGCCATCATCGCCGGTTCCTTCGGCGGCTACGCCGTCCTCGTCGCGATCTTCGTCGTCGCCAGCACGCTCGCGCTGGCCGTCGAGCAGCGCCGCCGCGAGTTCGCCCTGCTGCGCGCCGTCGGTGCGACCCCGCGCCAGGTCCGCAAGCTCATCGGCGTCGAGACGCTGGTGGTCGCGGCGGTCGCCGGTGTGCTGGGCAGCGTGCTCGGCATCGCGGTCAGCCAGGGGCTGCGCAGCGCGTTCGCGCAGATCGGTGTGGTGCCGGCGGACTTCGAGCTGACGATCAGCCCGATCCCGCTCGCCGCCGCACTCCTGATCGGACTGGGCGCGGCCCGCGTCGCCGCCTGGAGCGCGGCGCGACGGCCGTCCTCGATCAACCCGGTCGAGGCGCTCGGCGAGGCCTCCCTGCAGAAGCGCGACCTCGGCCGGGTGCGGCTGGTCGTCGGCTGGGTCACCCTGGCCGTCGGCGTCGGCGCCACCGCGGTGCCGCTGTTCGTCCGCGGCCAGCTCGGCGCCGCGATGTCGGTGATGGCCGCCCTGGTGATCATCATCGGTCTGTCCCTGGTCGGGCCGCGCGTCGTGGGCGGGCTGGTGCGGCTCGTTGCACCGGGGCTCGGCCGGCTCTCCCGGGTCAGCGGGCACCTGGCCGCCGCCAACGCGCTCAAGAACTCCCGCCGCATGGCCGCCGCCGTCACGCCGCTGATGCTCGCGATCGGGTTCGCCGTCGTGAACTTCTACAGCCAGACGACGTTCACCGCCGCGGTGCAGCAGGAGACGACCAGCTCCATCACCGCCGACCACGTCGTCACCGGCGTCGCCGGGGTGCCCGCGGAGCTCGCCGGTGCCGTCCGGGACCTGCCCGGCGTGACCGGGGTGACGCCGCTCGTGCGCACCGAGGTCATCACCGCGCGCAGGACCGGTGACAGCACGGAGGTCAACCGCGGTCCCGCCCACGGCATCGACTCCGACGCCGCCGTCGACCTCGGTGTCACGAGCGGGACCATCGGGGACCTCACCACCGGCACGGTCGCGCTGAGCGACTCCTACGCGTACTGGAACGACAAGAAGATCGGTGACACCGCCGAGTTCTGGTACGCCGACGGCCAGCCCGCGCGGCTCAAGGTCGTGGCGACGTTCAAGCACGACCTCGCGTTCGGCGACCACGTCATGTCCGCCGCCGACGCTCGCGCGCACACCAACGCGGGCATGGACAGCGCTCTGCTGGTGCGCACCGACGACGCCGCACAGCTGACCGACCTGGTCGGCCGCTACCCCGGCCTCGCGCTCACCGGTGCGCTCGACGGACCGGACCGCAGCGACCAGCGGGCGCAGTTCCTGCTCAACCTGGTCGCCGTCGGCGTGATCCTCGGCTACGTCGCCATCTCGGTGTCCAACACCCTGGTGATGTCGACCGCCCAGCGCCGCCGCGAGTTCGCGTTGCTGCGCCTGGTCGGCACCGGTCGCCGGCAGGTCGTGCGGATGATGCGGGCGGAGGCGCTGCTCACCGTCGGGATCGCCGTGGTGCTCGGCACGCTGGTGGCGGCGTTGCCGCTGGCGTTGCTCGCGCTCGGCGCCACCGGCACACCGCTGCCGGCCGGGCCGGGGTGGGTGTTCCCGGCCGTGCTCGCCGGTGCGGTGCTGCTGGGCACCGCGTCCATCGCGGTCGCGACCCGGTTGTCGTTGCGCGCCAAGCCGATCGACACCATCGGCATGCGCGAGTGATGATCAGTGGCCTCGGCCGGGTGCGCATCCTCTTCTCGTGCCGCCCGGCCCACGGCCACCTCCACCCGCTGGTGCCGCTCGCCAGGGCGGCACCAGCACCGTGCTCGGCGCGCTCGCGGCGGGCCTGCCCCAGCTGGTGCTGCCGCAGGGCGCCGACCAGTTCGTCAACGGCGACGCGCTGTCCGCGGCCGTGATCACCGAACGGGCGCGCCACCTCCTCGACGACCCCGCCACGCGGGAGGTCGCCGGGGAGGTGGCGCGGAAGAGCGCGGCGATGCCCGATCCGGCGGCGGTGGTCAGGCAGCCGGCCGCGCCGGCGTCCTGGGGGCGGGCTCCACCTCCGGTTGCAGGTCCATGCCCGCGGGCAGCGAGGCGCGGTAGATCGGCATCGCGGCGGCGGTCGTCAGGATGGCGACCGCCACCAGGATCGCGAACATCTCCGGCGTCACCAGGTTGTAGGCCAGGCCGATGTTGATGAAGATCAGGATCATCAGCCCGCGCGCGTTCATCAGGCCGCCCACCGCGGAGGCGTAGCGCCACGAGTAGCCCTGCGCCCGCACGACCAGCCCGCAGCCGAGGTACTTGCCGACAAAAGCGGCCAGCATGACCACGGCGAGCTGCCACCACAGCGCCCCACCCGACCCGAACCCGGACACCTGGGTGTTGAGACCGCTGAACGCGAAGAACACCGGCAGCAGCAGGATCGAGTTCAGGTCGGTCAGCTTCGTCTCCAGCTCCCGGCGCAACACCGGCGACTTGGGCATCGCGAGCCCGGTGATGAACCCGCCGAACACCGAGAACACCCCGATGAAGTCGGTGAACCAGCCGGCCACCAGCACGACCAGCAGGATGACCGCCATGGCGTCGCGGCTGAGCTCGCCGGTGCGCTCGGTCTGCTCGCCCAGCTTCGCGAGCCACCTGCGGCCGATCGTGAGCATGACGACCGCGAACACCGCCGCGCCGATGATCGTGCGCAGCGCACCGCCGGGGCTGCCCGACGCGCCGACCGCGATGATCAGCGCGAGGAACGCCCACGCCACCGCGTCGTCGATCGCCGCGGCCACCAGGGTCAGGCCGCCGATCGGGGTGTTCGCGATGCCGCGCTCCTGCAGGATGCGCGCCAGCATCGGGAACGCGGTGATCGACAGCGCGCCACCGACGAACAGCATGAACACCCACAGGCTCGACCCCTGCGGGCTGAGGGAGTCGAAGAACAGCATCGCCGCGCCCGCGCCGAGCAGGAACGTCGGCACGATGCCCGACACCGCGAGCACCGACGCCCTGCGCGCGTTGGCACCCGTGGTCAGGCCGTGGTCCAAAGAGGACCCGACCAGGAACATGTAGAACGTCAGCCCGATCGTGCTCAGCACGTACAGCGTGCTCTTCACGTCGGCCGGGAACAGCTGGGCCTGCAGACCGGGGGCGACGGCACCGAGCAGCGCCGGTCCGAGCAGCACGCCCGCGACCATCTCGCCGACGACCCTGGGTTGCTTGACCAGCATGGCCAGCCGCCCGCACACCGTGGTCGCGACCAGCACGACGGCGAGCGCTGCGAAGACCTGCAACGCGAAGTGGATCTGGTTCACCGGGGATCTCCTGGGGTCAGTGGCGGACCGGGCAACCCTGCGGGTCGTTCGTCTCGAAGTAGCGCCCCGCCAGCCGCAGCCGGCGGGCGTGCACCACCATCACGGTGCCGAGCACGAGCTGGACGACGCTGCGCCAGACGTCACCCCAGCGGTCGCGCACGCGCATCAGGGCGAGCCGCCGCCGTGGCACCGGGCCGGTGCGGACGAGCAGGCACGGGCCGCGGCTGGGCAACGAGCGGGTGTGCGCCACCGGCGAATGCGGGGTGACCTGCCGCAGGACCTCCCTGGCGGCCGCGCGCATCGCGATGGGGGAGAGCCGCCACGCCGGGCACGGCCGGTTGGCGGCGACGCCGAACGGGATGTGGTGCTCGCGGCGGGCGTTGGTGCGCTCCCAGCGGGACGGGTCGAACGCGTGCGGGTCGTCGTAGCCGGTGGCGTGGTAGGCGGGGTAGTCGAAGCACAGCACCGAACCGGCGGGGAACGACGTGTGCTCGTCGAGCACGACGTCGGCGGTCGTGATGCGGTGGGCGATGCCGAACAGCGGGTAGAGCCGGAACGTCTCGTCCAGCACGTGGCCGAAGTACCGGTCGTCGTCCGCCCGCCGGGCCGCCTCGGGGTGCTGGGCCAGTGCGAGCAGGAGGTGCGCCATCGCCTCGGACATCTGCACGACCGCGGTGTTGAAGTAGGTGCCCTGCAGGTAGTGCACCTGCTCGGTCTCCGACAACGTCTCCGGCAGCGGGTGGCGGACGTCCGCGAGCCGCACCCGCAGGTACCGGCTCAGCCGCTCCCGGCGGGCGGGGTGGCGCAGCCCCGTGCACTTCAACGCGCTCACGACGTCGTCGGCGTGCTCGACGACCAGGTCACGCGCGTACCGAGGGCAGGGTTCGCCGAACACCAGCTCGTAGAAGTACTCGGCCCACACCGGCATCATCAGGTCGCGCAACCGCACGTGCGTGACCGGTCCGGTCAGCACCTCGCCGAGGACCTTCGCCGTGCAGCGGGTGGCGAGGTCCGCGAGATCGGCGCTCGGCCCGGCGAGGAACGTCCGCGTCACGCGGGCCACGTCGTCGTAGCGCGGCCCGTCCTCCAGGTGTTCCTGGTGCACCTCGGGACCGGGGGAGAGCCAGTACCAGAACAGGTCCGACAACCCGGCGCCCCTGCTGCGGCCGTTCACGGCGGGGTGGCCGTAGAGCTCCTGGAACCGGTCGGGGCCCACCACGTCGTTCGGGAACGTGATGGCGTTGTCGCCGTTGACCTTCTCGAACACCTTGGCGCGCAACGCGACCACCCGCCCCGGCAACCACCTCAGCACCGGGTCACCACCATGTCGCCGCTCAGCTCGCCCCCGCACAGCGCCAGCACGTGCAGGTACTCGTCGCGCAGCACGTCGAGCACCCGCCGCACCCCTGCTTCGCCGTCGGCGGCGAGCCCCCACAGCACCGGCCGGCCGATGCCGACCGCGGACGCTCCGAGCGCCAGCGCCACCGCGATGTCCCCGCCGCCGCGCACTCCACCGTCGAGCACCACGGGCACCCGCCCGGCGACCGCCTCGACCACCGCGGGCAACGCGTCCAGCGCCGCCGGCACGACGTCGAGCTGACGGCCGCCGTGGTTGGACACGAAGATCCCCGCCACCCCGTGCTCCACCGCGAGCACCGCGTCCGCCGGGTGCAGAACCCCCTTCAACCACACCGGGAGCGAGGTCCGCGCACGCAGCCGGTCGACGTCCTCCCACGTGAACGCCGCCATCTCGATGTCGCGCAGACCGGTGGCACCGGCGAGGTCGCGCATGTTCTCCGCCGCCAGCCCCGGTGGCAGGTCGTGGAACCCGTGCGCGATGTCCCTGCGGTGCCGGCCGAACACCGGCGAGTCGACGGTGACGACCAGCGCGGCGCAGCCGGCCCGTTCCGCCCGTTCCACCAGCGCCTCGGTCACACCGGGGGTGGGCTGGAGGTAGAGCTGGAACCACACCGGCCCGCTCGCCGCCGCCACGACCTCGGCGATCGGCACCGTCGAGGCCATGCTGGACACCAGCACCGCCTCCCCGGCGGCACGCGCCGTCGCCAGCTCGCCGTCGGGGTGGGCGAGCCGGTGGAACGCCGTCGGCGCTACCACCACCGGGAAACCGGTGCGCACCGCGCCGCCCCGCAGCACCCTGGGCAGCAGGGCGCGCCGGGCGAACGCGGCCTCGTTCTCCGCGAGCACGACCTCGTCCCCGACCCCGCCCGCGAAGAAGTCGTAGTGGACGGGGTCGAGCACCGCGCGTGCCTTGTCGTGCAGCTCCGCGAGCACCGGGTTCACCGCAGGTACTCCCGCAGCGGCGCCCTGTGCACCGTCTCGCTGTCCCACTCGTTCTCGAGGTTCTCGGTGAGGTGGTGCTCGTCGACCAGCTCGCCGGCGCGGAATCGGCGCACGACCGGGTGCAGGTAGCGGCCGTCGAGCCCGCTGGTGTCGTCCTGCGAGGTGCGGCCTGCGGAGATGTCGAACGGGTTGACCTTGTCGTGGTCTGCGCCGTACTCCAGCGTCACCACCAGGTACGACTCCACGTCGCCGAACTCGCCGCGGGCCACCGCCTCGTGCAGGTGCGCGACCGGCACCTCCTCGACGTAGCGCACCGTGCCGTCGGCGCCGAACAGCACGACGTCGGACATGAACGCGAACAGCTGCCACAGCGCCGAGGTCCGGTTGACCCGCTCGATGATCGCGTCGGTCACGCCGTCGGCCGCGATCTCCCGGCTGGGCCAGTCCACGCCGTGGTAGCGGTGCTCGATGATGCGGTGCAACGCGCGCACGCCGTAGCGGAAGCCGTGGATGAACCCGCTTGTGGACTTCTTGAAGTCCCTGGCCTGCGTGATCGTGCCGGCGAAGAACAGGTCGGGCACGTTCACCGACTCCCACGCCGCGGTCTGGTCGGGGAAGCGGTCCTTGATCGTGAGCTGCGGGCGGCACTCCGGCGCGAAGATCGAGGCGTCGAACCGGAACCCGGTCGCGAGGATCACCCGGTCGTACCGGATCTCCTTCACCACCTCGTTCACCCGCTGGAAGCTGACCTTCACCCAGTAGTCGTCGCCGTCGCGCCGGATGCCCGCGATGTGCCCGTCCAGCACCGCGTTCTGCGACTTGAGCTGGTAGGTGTCGAGGAAGTTGTTGTTCACCGCCCGCAGGTGGCCGACGAAGTGCGTCTGCCAGGCGAGCTTCAGCGAACCGGGGCCGGCGACGTGGATGACCGCAGCGGTCTCGACCAGGTTGTCCGCGGTCTCGAACGCCGAGTTGCCGCGCCCGATGATGAGGACCTTCTTGCCGGTGAAGTCGGCCGGGTCCACCGACACGTCGTAGTAGGGCTCTGCGTGCTCGACGCCCTCGATGTCGGGGACGTACTGCTTCGAGACGCCGGTGGCGACGATGAGCCGCTTCGCCCGGTACGTGCCGCCGTGCTGGTCGTGCACCACGAAGTCGTCCGGCCGGGTCACCGAGACGACCGTGGTGTCGTAGCGGATCGGCAGGTCGTTCTTCACGGCGAAGTCGCCGAGGTAGCGGACCATGTCGTCGGCACCGGGGAAGTAGCGCGGGGTGTAGGCGGTGAACAGCAGGTCCGGGTCGTCGGTGAGCAGCGAGTTCCAGTCGGTGCGCAGGTTCAGCTCTGGGTCGTCCCAGCCGGTGTGCACCTTGTTGATGGAGATCAGCATCCGGTGGCGCGGGAAGCGGGTGAAGAACGTCCCGGCCGCCGCACCGGACTCGAGCACCAGGTGGTCGCGTCCCGCCTGCTTGAGCAGGGCGGACGCCTGCAGCCCGGCAGGACCGGCGCCGATGACGAGACAGTCGGTGGAAACCTCGCTGGACAAGGGTTTCTCCTTCACGCGGTGCCGACCGGTTCGACCAACCGGCGCTTGTCGGGTTTGCCGCTCGGGGCGACGGGGGGTTCGGCGATGGCGGTGACCCGCACCGGAGCGCAGGCGGCGCCCAGCCGTTCGGTCACCAGGTGCCGCAGCTCGGCGAGGGCGGGCACGCGGTCGGCGCGGGGGACGACGAACGCGTGCACGGCCTCGCCGGTGTCCTCGTCCGGCACGGCGACCACGTAGGCCTCGGCGACGTCCGGGTGTTCGGCGAGCACCTGTTCTATGGGGCCGATGTGGTGCAGGTTGGCGTTGACGATCACGACGTCGCGGGCCCGCCCGGTGAGGTGCAGGAAGCCATCGGCGTCGAGGTGGCCGAGGTCGCGGGTGCGGACCCAGCCGTCGACGAACACCTCGGCCGACTCGGCCGGGTTCGCCCAGTAGGAGCCGGCCTGGCCGGGTGTCCGCACGAACAGCTCGCCGTCGCGGACCTCGACGTCGACCGGTGGCCGGCCGACCGTGCCGGGCGGGTCGGCGGGCGTGGCCATCGAGATCATGCCGGTCTCGGTCTGGCCGTAGCCGTGGAACAGCACCGGTCCCAGGACCTCCAGTGCCTCGCGGTGGCGTTCGGCCGTCAGCGGTGACCCGGAGACGAGCAGCGCGCGCAACGCCGACAGGTCAGCGGGCCGCTCGCGCTGGCCGCGCACCAGCTTCGCCAGTCCGGGCACGGTGATCACCCGCGCGGTGGCGCGGTGGCGGGTGATCGACTCGACCGGCGCGGGGGTGTCGGCGACGACGACCGTGCCGCCCGCGGTGAGCGTGAGGACCGTGTACTCGAACATGACCTGGCTCGACAGCGACCCGAACACGAGGTAGCGGTCGAGGCGGCCGGCCAGGTCGCGGATCGCCGGTGGCCACGCCTCGGGCCGTGCGGTCCACGCGCGGGTCATCGCGGCGTAGGTCTGGGCACAGGCCTTGGGCGCACCCGTGCTGCCGCTGGTGTGGATGAGCCGGGCGACGTCGTCCGGGCGGCCGGCGCAGGTGAGCTCGGCGCTCCCGTGCCGCCGCAACGCGTCCACGTCGGCGTCTTCGAGGACGAGCGCGATGTCGAGGCCGAGCAGGTGCCGGACCTGGGCGTCGGTCAGGCCCGGCCGCACGCCCACGACCCGCGCGCCCACCGCGTGCCCGGCGAGGATCGTGGCGAACGCCTCCGGGGTGACGCCGAGCAGCAGCGCCAGCCCGTCACCGGGACCGATGCCGCGGGAGCGCAGTCCGTGCGCGATCCGCGCGGTGAGGTCCAGCAGCTCGTCGCCGGTCACCACGCGGGTGCCGTGCTCGAAGACCGGCCGGTCCGCGGCGACGGCGAGCACGTCGAGCACCGCCCGCGGGAACGGCCTGGCCTCACGCGCCGGCAAGGCATTCCTTCACGAACACGGCCAGCGGCTGCTGGTGCACGCCCGGCAGGTCCCAGTGGTTCTCCAGGTTCTCCGCCAGGTGGTGGGTCGCGGCCAGCTCGCCGTTGCGGTGGTAGCGGACCACCGGGTGCAGGTAGCTCGCGTCGGCGGCGTGCGCGGCGTCGTTCTCGGCGACGCGGGGGACGTCGATGTCGAACGGGTCGACGGTGTCGTGGTGCGGGCCGTAATCCAGCGTCGCGACGAACCGGTGCTCGGCCGCGTCGAGACCGCCGTCGTGGACGTAGGCGACCGGCACCTCCTCCTCGTACCGCGCCGTGCCACCGTCGACCGTGACGACGTCGCCGATCACCGCGAACTGCTGCCACAGGCACGACGAGCGGTTCAGCCGGGCGATGAGCGCGTCGCTGATCGACTCCGGAGAGGCGTCGACCTCCCGCCCCGGCCACGGCGTGCCGTGGTTGCGGGCGGAGAGGATGCGGTGCAGTGCGCGGGCGCCGTAGCGGAAGCCGTGGATGAACCCGCTGGTCGACTTCTTGAAGTCGCGCGACTGCGTGATGGTGCCGGCGAAGTACAGGCCGGGCACGGTGGTCGACTCGAACGCCGAGGTGAGCTCCGGGAACCGGTCGTCGACCACCAGCCGCGGCCGTGCGCTGCCGGCGAAGATCGAGCTGTCGAACCGGAACCCGGTGCAGGCGATGATCCGGTCGTAGTCCAGCTCACGCAGCTGCTCCTGCGTGCGCGCGTACCGGAACCGGATCCGGAAACCGCCTTCCGGCCTGCGGTCGATCTGCTCGATCGTGCCGTCGAGGACGGCGTTCTCCGACTTGAGCTGGTAGGTGTCGAGGAAGTTGTTGTTCACCGCCCGCAGGTGCCCGACGTAGTGCGTCTGCCAGGCCAGCTTCACCGAGTGCGGCCCGGCGACGTGGATGACGGCGGCGTGCTCGACGAGCGCGTCGGCGGTCTCGAACCCGGAGTTGCCCTTGCCGATCACCAGCACCCGCTGGCCGGTGAACCCCTCCGGGTCGGTGTCGAAGGTGTCGTAGCGCTCGACGTGCTCGATGCCGGGGATGTCCGGCACGTGCAGCTGCGACACACCGGTGGCCACGACCAGGTGCGCGGCCTGCCACGTCCGTCCGCTGTGGTCGGTGACGACGAACGCGTTGCCCTGCTTGGCGATCCGGGCGACCTCGACGTCATAGTGCACACGCAGGCCGGTGGCGACGTCTTCGAGGTAGCGGACCATGTCGTCGGCCGCGGGGAAGTACCGGGGGCTGTACCGGGTGAACAGCAGGTCCGGATCGTCGAGCAGCAGCGAGTTCCAGTCCATCCGCATCCGCTGCTCCGGGTCCGCGTACCCCGAGTGGACCTTGTTGATGGAGATGAGCTTGCGGTGCCGCGGGTAGCGGGTGAAGAACGCGCCCGCCCTGTTGCCGCGTTCGAGGACGGCGTAGTCGCGACCGTCGCGCTCCAGCAGTGCCGCGAGCTGCAACCCGGCCGGTCCGGCCCCGATGATCAGGTAGTCGTGCGCCATGGCCGAGGAAGCTACCCACGCGATCTCAGAACTCTCTGAGATCGACTCCCTACCTTCGACGCCGTGACCACGACCGCTTCCCGCACCACCGTGGACCTCGCCTCGCCGCTGACCGGCGAGCACCTCCTCCGCGCGGCCGCACCCGTGGAGGTGCTCGTCGGGCCGACCGTCGCGCAGCGCCTGCACCGCGGCCGCGACCACCTGCGCGGGGTCCTGGCCGACGACGAACGCCCCGTCTACGGCGCCAAGACCGGTTTCGGTGCTCTCGTGGGCTTCGCCGGTCGTGCGTCCGAGGCGGACCAGTGCGACAACACCCTGGCGCACCTCGGTGCGGGCCAGGGTCCCGACCTCCCGCCGGACGTCGTGCGCGCGGCCCTGCTGGTGCGGACCTGGTCGCTGGCGCAGGGCCTGTCCGGTGTCTCGGCGCACGTGGTGGACGGGCTCGCCGCGATGTTCGGCACGTCCTTCGTGCCCGCCGTGCCGCGCTACGGGTCGGTCGGTGCCAGCGGGGACCTGATCCCGTTGGCGTACGCGGCGCAGGCGTTGCGCGGCAGGGGGTTCGCCTACCTGGACGGCGTGCGGGTGCCCGCGGCCGAGGCGCTGGCCGAGGCCGGGCTGACGCCGTTGTCGTTGGACGGACGCGATGCGCTGGCGTTGGTGAACGGCACCTCGGTCACCACTGCCGCGCTCTCGCTCGCGTTGTCGTCCGTGCGCGCGTCGCACATCGCCGTGCAGGACCTGACCTGTCTGCTCGCGGACGTCCTCGGTGCCGACCCCGGTTTCGTGAACCCGCGGCTGATCGACGCCTACGGACACGACGGCGCTCGGGTTGTTGCCACGCGCATGCGTGCTCTGCTGGACGGCATCCGGCCCAGCGGCGACCGCCCGTTGCAGGAGCCGTACAGCCTGCGCTGCTCACCGCAGCTGCTGGGCGCGTGCGAGGACGCCCTGCGGTACGTGGACGGCGTGGTCCGCTCGGACCTGGCCGGGGTGAGCGACAACCCGCTGTTCTTCCCGGACGACGACCTCGTGGCGCACGGCGGCAACTTCTTCGGCCAGCCGGCCGCGTTCGCCGGTGACGTGCTCGCCATGGTGACGACGTCGCTGGGCAACCTCGCGGAACGCCAGCTCGACCTGCTCGTCGACCCCGTGCGCAACACCGGCCTGCCTCCGATGCTCGCGGCGGGACCCGGTCAGCAGCACGGGTTGCAGGGCGTGCAGCTGGCGACCACCGCGTTCGTCGCGGAGATGCGGCGCGGCACCGTGCCCGCGTCCACTCAGAGCCTGCCGACGAACTTGCACAACCAAGACGTGGTGCCGTTCGGGACGCAGGCCGCGCTGCGCGCTTACGACCTCGCGGAGCTGCTGCGGTTGCTGTGCGGGTCGCTGGCACTGGGGTTGCGGCAGGCGGTGCACGTGGGCGGGCGGCGGCCGACGGCGCCCGGCTGCGCCGACCTGCTGGACGCGCTGGCCGGGGCGGTCGAGCCGGTCGACCCGGACCGCCCGCTGGACGAGGACGTGCGGGTGGCCGCCGACCTCGTCACGGGCACGCGGTCGCGACCCGCGGCGGGACCGAGCGCGGAGACGCACCCGCCATCGGGAGGAACAGTGTGAACCGTGCACCCCGTCCCGGGTTCCCGGCGGCCTCGACCGCGCCGCCGTGGCTCGTGACGATCTCCCGCACCAGCGCGAGCCCCACGCCGAACCGCTGCTCGCCCGCGCCGTGCCGGAACCGCTCGAAGATCCGGTCCGCGTCGGCGGGGGCGAACCCCTCGCCGGTGTCGGCGACCTCCACCACGGCGTACCCGGCACCCGACCCGACCCGCACGTCGATCCGCCCGCCCTCCGGCGTGTGCCGCACCGCGTTGGCCAGCAGCTCGTCCACGGCCCGGCGCAACGCCGTCTCCACACCGGTCACGACCACCGGCTCGGCGGGGCGGTCGACCGCGAGCCTGATCCGCCGTTCCGCGGCGCGGTCGCCCTCGCCGGCCACCGCCGCGTCCGCCACGGCGGCGAGGTCCACCTGCCGTCCGTCGAGCTCACGGCGCAGCCGCGCCGACAGCAGCAGGTCGTCGACCACGTCGCCGAGACCGCGGATCGACTCGGCCAGCTTGCCGAGGCTGTCGCGGTGGTCGTCGGGCAGGTCGTGCGCCGCGGCCAGCCGGACGAGCACCTGCGCCCGCGTGTACGCCCGCGCGATCGGCGTGCGCAGCTCGTGGCTCGCGTCGGTGACGAACCGCCGTTGCCGCGCCAGCGCCTCGGCCAGCGGCGCGACCGTCCGGCGGCTCACGCCCAGGCCGACCAGCGCCGCGGCGACGAGACCGGCCAGCTGCGCGATCCCCAGCGCCTGCAACAGGTGTCGCCGGTCGGCGAGCTGGTACCGGGTGTCGAACACCGCTTGCACCGCCGCGCCGTCGCGGCCGGACCGGGTGAGCACGAGGTACTCGGTGCCGTTGGCGGCGACCGCGCGTTCGACCGGTGCGCCGGACGCCCGCACCGCCGCCAGGTCGTCGTGCAGCGGGAAGCCGCTCGGCACGTCGAGCACGCCGAGGTCGAGCTCACCGCCGCGCAGCGTGAACACCCAGGCGCACCGCGGTGCGGTGCCGGGCACGCCGAACTCGGCGTTGTACCGCAGTTCCCTGGCCACCAGCGACTTCTGGCCCTGCTCCATGACGACGTACGCGATGCCGCCGACGAACGCGATCATCAGCGAGATCGCCACGCCCACCAGCAGGCTGATCCGCAACCGCGCCCGCCTCAGCTCCGCGCGCTCCGCCTCGGCCCACGCCCTCACAGGGCCCCCAACCGGTAGCCGACGCCCTGGACCGTTCGGACGACCGAGCGCCCGACCTTGCTGCGCAGGTAGTGCACGTAGGTGTCCACAATGGAGGGTGAGGGGGCGTCCTGGAAAACCGTGCGGCGCAACGCCGCCCGCGTGTGCACCGTCTCCGGGTGGCTCGCGAGCGCCCGCAGCAGCGCGAACTCCCTGGTGGTCAGCGGCACCCGTTCCCCGTCGGGCAGCACCACCTCGTGCTGCTGCAGGTCGAGCTGACCGGACCCGATCCGCAGCACGGCGGCCAGCTCCACCGCCCGCCGGCACAGCGCCCGCAGCCGCGCGCTCAGCTCGCCCAGGTCGAACGGCTTCACCAGGTAGTCGTCCGCACCGGCGTCGAGCCCGTCGATCCGGTCGTCCACCCCGCCCATCGCGGTCAGCACCAGCGCCGGCGTGCGCACGGACCGGGACCGCATCCGCACCACCAGGTCCAGCCCGTCGATCACGGGCAGCCCGCGGTCGACGACCACCACGTCGTAGGCCTGGGTGAGCGCGAGGTGCAGCCCCCGATGCCCGTCCCGCGCGATGTCCACGGAGTACCCTTCACCGCGCAGCACGGCGGCGAGCAGCTCGGCCAGCTCCCGGTCGTCCTCGACGAGCAGCAGCCGGAACGGATGTGCCTGCCAGGACCTGGAGTTCCCCCGCATTTCGCCAGAATCGCACGCAGCGGGGGAGACGGACAGATCACCGACCCGGTGCCGAGCTGTCGATCTCCGCGACCGATCGCGGCGGCGCGGGCATTCGACCACGTGAGCGCCCGTGCCCGCTTCTGCGAACTGTGTTCACCGGCATATTCACGGTGAACGGCGGCAGCGGCGTGACCTGCGCTCGTGGGTGGACGGTCAACGGTGATGCCGGTTTTCCCGGTCCTTTCGTCTCGATTCGTGTTGACGTCCAATGGTTTTCGAAAACGCGAACCAGAACGTGAACCCACCGGTGGGCTGACCGGCACCCGTCCGTTCGCGCGAATGTGCATCGGGACGGTAACGACCTGGCCGCCGGGGGAGACATCAGCCGTGGTGTCCGCGCGACGTGAGGTGTGCCGATGAAGATCGACCTGTTCAACGAGATCCAGAACCCCGGTGCCGCTCCCGAGCAGTTCCGCTTCCGCCAGGCCCTCGACCAGGCCCGTCTCGCCGACGAGCTCGGCTACGGCTGCTGGTGGCAGGTGGAGCACCACGGCGCCGGCGAGTTCAGCCTCTCGTCGGCTCCCGAGCTGATGCTCGCCGCGCTGTCCCAGCAGACCTCCCGCATGCGCCTCGGCCACGCCGCCGTCCTCGCGCCGGGCCGGTTCAACCACCCGATCCGCGTCGCCGAACGCGCCGCCACCCTCGACCACCTCAGCGGTGGCCGTGTCGAGCTCGGCCTGACCCGGTCAACGATCCCCGAGTGGAACCTGTTCGGCATCGAGCCCGCCGACGCCCGCACGCAGACCGCGGAGGCGTTCGAGATGATCCCGAAGATGTGGACCACCGACCGCTTCTCGCACACCGGTGAGCACTACGACATCTCCGACGTCTCGATCGTCCCCAAGCCCCTGCAGCGCCCGCACCCGCCGCTGTGGCAGGCCGCCGCGTCCCCGACGTCGTTCGAGGAGGCCGGCCGCCGCGGTGTGGGCGTGCTCGGCACCACCATCTGGGAGTCACTCGACCGGGTGGCCCGCATGATCGACCTCTACCGCGCCGCCGCCGCGCAGTGCACCGCACCCGTCGGCGAGTTCGTCAACAACCAGGTCGCCTACTTCACCTTCGTGCACTGCGCCGAAACCGACGAGCAGGCCATGCGCAACGGCGCCGCCGCGGCCGCCGCCTGGTACACCGTCACCGCGCTGCGCTTCTTCAACGCCGCCGCCGAGTTCGCCGCCACCATGCAACGCCACCAGGACATCCTCGCCGCCGGCGGCACCGGCCTCACCGGCGAGTTCCTGCGCGCCGAGGCCGACGCCGCTCCCACCGACGCGCAGCTCGTGATCGGCCGGATCCTCCAGGGCGAGGACGTGCCCGACGACGAGCTGTTCGAGGTGCTCTCCGCGCAGCAGTCGCTCATCGTGGGCAGCCCGGACACGTGCCGCAAGAAGCTGCGCGCGTACGCCGACCTCGGGATCGACCGGTTGATGTGCCTGCAGCAGATCGGGCCGATCGGGGCGGACGAGGTGATGACCAGCATCCGGTTGGTGGGGGAGCTGATCCCGGAGTTCGACCGGGGCTGACCGCCGCCCCTGCTGTCGCCCATGGCATCTGCAAGCACCACCAACACATGATCAAATCGCCGCTGACTACCACCAACCTGTTCGCCACTCGCCGAACCAGTCCTGAGTCCTTCGGGCGGGTGGAGGCGCTGTTGGTAGTAGAAAAGTGCTTGTTGATGTTGAGTTGGTGGTACTTGCAGATGCCATCAGAGGCAGAGGAGACGGCTCAGGCTGTCATGGGCCTTGGAGCAGGCCCACCGCCCTGATCGCCGAGGACGAGCTGCCCTCCTACCGCGCCGTCGTCCGCGCCGCGCGGTCCGGGCAGGTGGCGGTCGAGGGCCGCGAGGAGCTGCTGGACACCTTCCTGCGCGCCTTCACCCGGCCCTGACCGGGAAGGCGGCAAGGTGATCAAGGTGGACCTGGACCGCACGACCGCCCACCTCGCCACCCGCTGGAACCTCACCCTCGGCCCCCCGTTCGACGGCGGCTCGTCGGCCACCGTCGTGCGCTGCCGCTGGTCCGACGGCACACCCGCCGTGCTCAAGGTCAGCGAGGACCGCTCGCTGATCGCCGCCCAGGCCGCCGCCCTCGCCCTGTTCGCCCCGTCGGGCAAGGTGCCCGCCGTGCTGGCGGCCGACGAGGAGGCCGGTGCCCTCGTGCTGGAGGAGGTGCTCCCCGGCACGCTCGCGGAGGATCTGCCCGCCTACGCGCTGCCCGCGCTGTGGGCGGACCTGCTGGCGGGGCTGCACGCCACCGAGCCGCCCGCACACCCGCTCGGCACGCTGCGGGCGCGGTGCGAGGAGGCCTTCGCCCGCATCGGGCGCCGGCTGCACGACCCCGTCGTGGCCGCGCGCATCGGGCCGATGGAGTGGGCGCGGGCGATGCAGCAGTGCGCGCGCCTGCTCGACACGACCGGCACGACCGTGGTGCTGCACGGCGACCTGCACCCCGGCAACGCCCTCGACGGCGGTCCCGCACGCGGCCTCGTGGCGGTCGATCCCAAGGCGTGCCTGGGAGATCCCTGCTTCGACGCCGTCGACCTCGTGCTCGCCGGCGCCGGCCGGGAGGGCGTCACTGCCCGGTGCGCTGCGGTCGCGGGTGCCTGCGGGCTCGACGGCGACCGGCTGTTCGCCTGGGCGCGCACGTTCGCCCCGTTCTCCGTCGTCGCCCACGTCGCGAACGGCGGTCCCGAACCGGTCGTCGACGAGCTCGTGCAGTTGCTGCACTAGGGCCGCGTCAGCCCCGGGCGGCCACGACCAGCTCCTCGCCCTCCCACCGCCTGCGCAGCCACCGGTCGTGGCTCGCGACCACGACCGCCCCCGGACCCGGCCCCAGCGCGTCCTCCAGCTCGTCGCACAGCGTCGGCGACAGGTGGTTGGTCGGCTCGTCGAGCAGCAACAGCTGCGGCGGGTCGGCCACCAGCAACGCCAGGGCGAGCCGGCGGCGCTGACCGACCGACAACGTGCCGACCGCCTTGCCCAGGTCCCGCCGGTGCAGCAACCCCAGCGACTCCAGCGGGACCCGCGCCGCCCGCTCCGCCCCGAGCGCCCGCCCGTAGGTGGCACGGGCGGTGCGCCGCGGGTGCTCGAACACCGTGTCCTGGTCGAGCAGTCCGACCCGCAGATCGGGACGGCGCCGCACCCCCGTGACCGCCAGGCGGCCGGCCAGGGCGAGCAGCAGCGTGGACTTGCCGGAACCGTTGGGACCGCTCACGAGCACCCGGTCGCCCTCGCGCACGTCGAGCCGGTCGAGGTCGAGCCGGCCGGGCACGTGGACCTCCCGCAGCGACACGAGGACCTCTTCGGCCGCCGACGTCGGCTCGGCGTGGAACCGCAGCGGGGGCGGGGGAGCGGGCACGGCCCGGCGTTCCAGCTCCTCCAGCCGCCGCGCGGTGGTGCGGACGCGGCGGGAGATCTGGCTCTGCACGCGGTTCGCGCGCACGCCGTAGCCCATCTTGTCGCTGTCGCGCATCGCCCGGTTCGGCGCGACCCGGTGCGCGGTCAGCTCCAGGTCGGTGCGCAGCCCGGTCAGCTCCTCCTGCTCCTCGGCGTACCGCCGTTCCCAGCGCTCGCGGTCGGCCCGCTTCTGCCCGACGTACTCGCTGTACGTGCCGCCGAACCGGACCGGGCCCTCCACGGCCGGGTCGAGGTCGACCAGGTCCGTGCACACCGCGTCGAGGAACGCCCGGTCGTGGCTTGCGAGCACCACTGCGCCGGGCAACGCGCGCAGCTGCTCCTCCAGGAACGCCGCCGCCGCGTCGTTGAGGTGGTTCGTCGGCTCGTCCAGCAGCAACGCCGCCGGCCGCCGCACCACCAGCGCCGCCAGCGCGAGCCGCCGGCGCTGCCCGCCCGACAGCGAACCCAGCGTGCGCTCCCACGGCACACCGCCCAGCCCGAGTCCGCTCAGGACGATCTCGGCCCTGCGGTCCGCGTCCCACGCCTCGTGCCGCTGCGCCACCTCCAGCTGGTCGGCGTACGCCGCGAGCAGCTCCACGTCGTCGGGCGCGGCGGCCAGCAGCGCACCGAGCCGGTCCAGCGAAGCGAGGTCCTCGCGTGCGTCGGCCAGCGCGTCGCCGACCACCTCGGCCACCGTCGCCGACGCCGGGAACGGCATCTCCTGGTGCAGGAAACCCAGGTCCCGCGGCCGGTCCACCCGGCCGCCGTCGGGCTCGTCGACCCCGGCGAGCAGCCGCAGCAACGTCGACTTGCCCGCACCGTTCTCCCCGATCAGGCCGATCCGCCGGCCGGGTGCCGCGGTGAGCGACACCCCGTCGAGGACCCGGCGCCCACCGAACCCGCGCACCAGCTCGTGCGCCACCAACGCCTGCGCCGGCACCGCCTCAGCCACGAGCGGCCTCCAGCAGCTTGCCGCCCTCCAGGCGCAACCAGCGGTCGATCCGCACCTCGCCCAGGAACCGCTCGTCGTGGCTCACGACGACGAACGCGCCCTGGTAGGCGTTCAACGCGCTCTCCAGCTGCGCGGCGCTGACCAGGTCGAGGTTGTTCGTCGGTTCGTCGAGCAGCAGCAACTGCGGTGCCGGCTCGGCGAACAGGACGCACGCCAGCGTGGCGCGCAGCCGTTCGCCACCGGACAGCACCCCGACCGGCAGGTGGGCCCGCGCGCCGCGGAACAGGAAGCGCGCCAACAGGTTCATCCGGTCGGCCTGCGGCATCGCCGGTGCGGCCGCGGCCAGGTTCTCCGCCACCGTGCGGCTGTCGTCGAGCAGGTCCAGCCGCTGCGACAGGTACGCGATCCGGCCGTCCGCGCGCTTCACCTCACCGGCCTCGGGCGTGAGCGAGCCCTCGACCACCCGCAGCAGCGTCGACTTGCCCGCGCCGTTCGGTGCGGACAGGGCGATCCGCTCAGGGCCGCGGATCGCGAGGTCGGCGTCGTCGAACAGGTCCCGCACCCGGATGCCGGTGCCCAGGAACAGCGTGCGCCCGGCGGGCACGGCGGTCTGCGGCAGCTCCAGGCTGATCCGCTGCTCGTCCTTGAGCGACCGCTCCGCCTGGTCGAGGCGGGTCTTCGCGGCGCTGAGCCGCGCGGCGTGCGTGCCGTCGGCTTTGGCGGCGGACACCTCGGCGTTGCGCTTCATGGTGCCCGCGAAGATCTTCGGCAGTCCGGCGCTGGAGAGGGTGCGCTGGGCGTTCGAGGCACGCCGGGCCGCGCGTTCGCGGGCCTGCTGCATCTCCCGCTTCTCGCGTTTGACCTCCTGCTCGGCGCTGCGGATGTTCTTCTCCGCGACCTCGCGCTCGGCGGCGACGGCCTCCTCGTAGGCGCTGAAGTTCCCGCCGTGGAACCGGATCTCGCCGGCGTCGAGCTCGGCGACGCGGTCCACCCGGTCGAGCAACGCCCGGTCGTGGCTCACCACGAGCAGGCAGCCGCGCCAGTCGTCGAGCACCGAGTAGAGCCGGTGCCGGGCGTCCAGGTCGAGGTTGTTGGTCGGTTCGTCGAGCAGCAGCACGTCCGGCTGCTTCAGCAGCTGGGCCGCCAGCCCCAGCGACACGATCTGGCCGCCGCTCAGCGTGCCCAGCTTCCGGTCCAGCGCCAGGTCGCCCAGACCCAGCCGGTCGAGCTGGGCGCGGGTGCGTTCCTCCAGGTCCCAGTCGTTGCCGATGACGGTGAAGTGCTCCTCGTCGACGTCACCGGACTCGACGGCACTGATGGCGCGCAGCACCGCCGCGACGCCGAGCACCTCGGCCACGGTCACGTCCGCGGTGAGCGGCAGGTCCTGCGGCAGGTAGCCGAGCACGCCGTCGACGGTCACGCTGCCGCCGGCCGGGGGCAACGCACCCGCGATGAGCTTGAGCAGCGTCGACTTGCCGGCACCGTTCGGGGCGACCAGACCGGTGCGGCCGCCGGGGAAGGAGACGGACAGATCGTCGAAGACGACGGTGTCGTCCGGCCACGAGAAGGACAGGCCGGACACGACGACGTAGGCGTCGGAAGACATGGTGAGACCTCGGGAGGTGCGAACGCGCGGGCCACCCGCGCGGGTGGAAGAGGGGACGACGAAACGGCCATCGGAGGCGATGGCCTGTCACACCCCGGGCTCACCCGGAGATGTCGTCTTCACCCACCAGCACGTCGAGCTCCTTCGAGGAGGTTGATCTCTACCCGGTCAACGGTAGCAGCTCCCGGCGTTGCTCCGCTCGGCAGAAAGCGGCGCGACGAGCGGTTACCTTGATCGCGTGGACTTCGACGAGTACCGCGAACACGACGCCACCGGGCTGGCGCAGCTGGTCGCTTCCAGGCAGGTGTCGGCGGCCGAGCTGCTGACCGTGGCGCGGGAACGCGCCGCCGCGGTGAACCCGCGGCTCAACGCGATCGTCAGGGACGTCCCCGCGACGCCCTCCGACGACCTCACCGGTCCGTTCGCCGGCGTGCCGTTCCTGATCAAGGACCTCGGCCAGGACTACGCGGGCCTGCCGACCTCGAACGGGTCGCGGTCACTGCGGTCGTTCCCGGTCACCGAGCACTCCACGGTCGTGCAGCGCTGGCTCGACGCCGGCCTGGTGATCTTCGGCAAGACGAACCTGCCCGAGTTCGGCGCCAAGGCCATCAGCGAGTCGGCCGTGTGGGGTCCCGCGCGCAACCCGTGGAACCTCGACCACACGCCCGGCGGCTCCTCCGGCGGTTCGGCGGCCGCGGTGGCGGCGGGCATCGTGCCGTGCGCCGGTGCGAACGACGGCGGCGGCTCCACCCGCATCCCCGCGGCGTGCTGCGGCCTGGTCGGGCTGAAGCCGGGGCGCGGGCTCACGCCGTTCGGACCGGGCACCGCCGAGATGATGCACGGCGCGGCGGTGCAGGGCGTCGTCTCGCGCACGGTCCGCGACACGGCGGCGATGCTCGACGTGATCTGCGGCGGTGAGCCGTACGGGCCGTTCACCCCCGGCATGCCCGAGGCGTCCTACGCGTCGTGCGTCACCGAGGAACCCGGCAAGCTGCGCATCGGCGTGCGCGTGCCGTCGGCGATCAACCCGAACCCGCACCCCGAGGCACGCGCCGCGGTCGACGGCGCGATCGAGGTGCTGACGTCGCTGGGTCATGAGGTCGAGGAGCTGCCGGAGGCGCCGTTCGACGACGCCGCGCTGGCCCGCGACTTCCTGCTGACCTGGTTCGTGAACCTGGCCTGGAAGGTCGGCGACGCGAAGCGGCAGACCGGTGCGCCGGACATCGCGTTCGAACGCGACACGCTGCTGATGGCCGCGCTGGGCCGGGCGACCAGCAGCGTCGACTACGTGGACGCGGTGCAGCGCCGGCACGAGCACACCCGCCGCCTCAGCACGTTCTTCGACACCTACGACCTGCTGCTCACGCCGTCGCTGGCCACCCCGCCACCCAAGATCGGTGCGTTCGACCTGCCGGTGAACCTGCAGCGCGCCACCGACGTGCTGCTCAAGACCGGCACCGCGCGGTTCCTGCGCAACACCGGCATCGTGGAGAACATGATCCGCGACAACCTCGGCTGGGTGCCCTACACCCAGCTCGCGAACCTCACCGGCAGGCCCGCCATCTCGCTGCCGCTGCACTGGACCGCCGACGGCCTGCCGCTGGGCGTCCAGTTCGTCGCACCGCTGGCCGGCGAGTCGCTGCTGATCAGGCTCGCCGCCCAGCTCGAACAGGCGCTGCCGTGGGGTGACCGTGTCGCTCCGATCTGAACCCGTCGCGCCGCTCGTGCGCGGTGCCGCCGAACTGGAGCAGACCGACCGCGGCCTGCGCCCGCACCGCCTGCCCGCGTGGGTGCGCGAGCGGTACCCGGACCCGCAGCTGCTGTCGGTGGAGAGCCACCCGTCCGGTGTGCGCCTGGTCGCGGAGACCGAGGCGCGCACCGTCGAGCTGGTCCTGCACCCGACCTGCACCGCCTACGCCGGACTCGACCGGCCGCGCGGCAGCGTCGACCTCGTGGTGGACGGGGTGCCGGCGGCGAGCACCGTGCTCGCCGCCGGCGACGTCAAGGAGGTCGACCTGCGCACCGGTGAGGTCCGGTTGGTCCCCGGCCGGCCGCACACCGAGCGCCACGAGCTCCCCGAGGGCACCAAGGTCATCGAGTTCTGGTTGCCGCACAACGAGGTCGTCGACCTGGTCGCGGTGCGCGCCGACGCCCCGCTGCGCCCGCACGACCCGGGCCGGCGGATCTGGCTGCACCACGGCAGCTCCATCAGCCACGGCTCGAACGCCGCCACGCCGACCGCGATCTGGCCCGCCGTCGCCGCCCGCCACGGTGGTGTCGAGCTGCACAACCTGGGCCTGGGCGGCAGCGCGCTGGTCGACCCGTTCACCGCGCGGGTCCTGCGCGACCGACCGGCCGACCTGATCAGCGTGAAGCTCGGCATCAACGTCGTGAACTTCGACGCCATGCGGCTGCGCGCGTTCGTGCCCGCGGTGCACGGGTTCCTCGACACGATCCGCGACGGCCACCCGGACACGCCGCTGGTGCTGATCTCGCCGATCTTCTGCGGCATCCACGAGGACACGCCGGGTCCGGGTGCGATCGACCTCGACGCGCTGGCGTCCGGGCGGCGGCTGTTCACCGCGACCGGGGTGCCGGAGCCGGGCCGGTTGACGCTGCGGGTGGTCAGGGAGGCGCTGGAGTCCGTCGTGGAGCGCAGGGACGACGACCCGAACCTGTCCTACCTGGACGGTCTGCGGCTGTACGGCGAGCAGGACGCGGCCGAGCTGCCGTTGCCGGACGCGCTGCACCCGGACACCGCGGCACACCGGCGGATCGGGGAGCGGTTCGCGGAGCACGCCTTCGCGCCGGGTGGTCCGTTCAGCGAGGACCCGGCCTAGCGCCCGGCGCGGCAGCCACCGCGGCCTGCCCTGGCAAGATGCCGGTCGTGGACACCGACGACGTGCTCACCGGCGTGGGGCCGCGGCTGCGTGCCCTGCGCCGGCACCGCGGCATCACCCTCGCCGAGCTCTCCACGACCACCGGCGTCTCGGAGAGCACCCTGTCGCGGCTGGAGAGCGGGCAGCGCAAGGCCACGCTGGAGCTGCTGCTGCCGTTGGCGCGCACGTACAACGTGCCGCTGGACGACCTCGTCGGCGCCCCGCGCACCGGTGACCCGCGCATCCACCTGACCCCGATCCACCGGTTCGGGATGACGTTCATCCCGCTGTCCCGGCGCCCCGGTGGTGTGCAGTCGTTCAAGATGCTCATCCCGAGCGGGCTCGTCGAGCCGACCCCGCAGACGCACGACGGGTTCGAGTGGCTCTACGTCCTCAACGGGCGGTTGCGGCTGCTCCTCGGCGACCTCGACCTGACGTTGCCGCCCGGTGAGGCCGCCGAGTTCGACACCTCTCAGCCGCACTGGCTGGGCAGCGCGGACGGGAACGCGGTCGAGCTGCTGATCCTGTTCGACCCGCAGGGGCTGCGCACCCACGTCCACGGGCCCGGCCACTCCGGCCGGTCCGGTCAGGGGACGTAGACCTGGCCGGTCTGCCGCCCCTCGATCGACCGCACGTACGCCCGCACCACCTCGGCCAGCGGTACCGGCCTCATGCCGGGGAAGAAGTCGCCGTAGGTGTCGAGCGCCTCGGTGAACACGGTGGGGCTCACCGCGTTGATCCGCCGCGGTGCGATCTCGATGGCGGCGGCCCGCACGAACGCCTCCACCGCGCCGTTGACCAGCGACGCCGCCGCCCCGGTCACGATCGGCTCGCGCGCGAGCACGCCGGTGATCAGCGTGAACGAGCCGTCGGCGGTGACGTGCGAGAGGCCCTCCCGCACGAGTGACACCTGCGACAGCACCTTGCCGGTGATCCCGGCCTGGTAGTCGGCGGTGGTCAGGTCGGTCAGCGGCTTGAACGGCACCGAGCCCGCCGCCGAGGCGACGGCGTCGACCTGTCCGACGGCCGCGTACAGGTCGGCCACCCGGTCCGGGTCGGTCACGTCGTACCGCAGGTCACCGCCGGTGCGGGACACGGTGACGACGTCGTGCTTGCGTGCGACGAGCTCCTCGTGCACGGCGGTGCCCAGCAGTCCGGTGGCTCCCACGAGCAAAATCCTCATGCCGACGACGCTAGGCCCGTTCCGCGCGCCGGTGAAATGCCGATCGTGCAGCACTTATGATCGGCAGTCATGAATGTCGAGCTGCGCCACCTGCGGGCACTCGCCGCTATCGGCGACCACCGGTCGATCACCGCCGCAGCCCGGTCGCTGCACGTCACCCAGCCCGCGCTGTCCCGCACGCTCGACCAGCTCGAACGGCGGCTGGGGGTGCGCCTCGTCGACCGCACCACCCGCCACGTGGCGCTCACCGGCAGCGGGCAGCGGCTGTGGGAGCACAGCCACCGCATCCTCACCCAGCTCGACAGCGCGCTCGCCGAGGCCGTCCGGCCGCAGCCGTTGCGGCTGACGTTCGCGTGGGCGGCGCTCGGCCGGTTCACGATCCCGTTCCTGCGCGAGTGGCGGGCCCGGCACCCGGACGTGCTGGTGCGCATCCGCCGCGCCGACGACCCCGAGGCGGCGCTGCGGCGCGGTGAGGCGGACATCGCCGTGCTGCGCACCCACCCGGTGTCACCCGACGTGGAGCACGCGGCGTTGATCGAGGAACCGCGCGTGGCCGCCGTGGCGGACGACCACCCGCTCGCCGCCCGAACCGCCCTCACCCTCGACGACCTGGTGGGGGAGGCGGTGGCCGTGTGCGAGACCGCGGCGACGACCACCGCCGACCTGTGGCCGTCCGGTGCCCGCCCGCGCACGGTGGACGTGCCGGGCGTGGAGGAGTGGCTGACCTCGATCGCGACCGGGGCGACGGTCGGCGTCACGGCCGCGGGCACGATCCACCACCACCCGCACGCAGGCGTCACGTACCTGCCGCTGACCGACGCCGACCCGGTCACCGTCCACCTCGCCTGGCCCGCACTGCCCGCGCACCCGTCCACCGCGGCGTTCGTCGAGCTGGCGCGACGCCACCTGCGTCACGCGTAGAGGCGCAACCCCGACAGCTGTCCCGCGGGCCAGCCGGTGTTGCCGCTGAACACCAGCCGCACGTACCGGACCTGGCTGCCGGGCAACGTGATCGTGGCGCTGTTGCCGCTCGCTGGGTCGAACACGCGCCCGCTCGCCCCGGCCAGCGGACCGAACGCCTGCCCGTTCACGCTGCCCTCGACCGCGACCACCTGCGTGCGCCGTCCCCAGGCCGGGTCGGGCGGCAACGTCAGCACCGCCCGCCGCACCGCCACCGCGGACCCGAGGTCGACCTGCACCCACTGCGGGAACGCGTGGTTCGCACTCTCCCAGTAGGACCTCGGGTCGCCGTCGACCACGTTGCCGCTGCCGTAGTGCTTGTTCTGCGAACTTTGCGCGGTCGGCCGGCCCGCCGCCAGGTCCACGTCCGGCGCCGGCGGTCCGCCGACCCACGGCACGGTCGGGCGGGTGGCGGTCAACGCGAGCTGCCCCTTGAGCATCCGGCCGCCGTCACCGGTGAGCCGCAGGTAGTAGTCGGCCGAGCAGCGGGTCCCGTCCTCGTCCAGTGCCAGGAAACCCGACCCCACCGGCACGTCGGCCTGCGACTCGGCGGTCTTCGCGATCTGGTTGCCCTCGTTGTACTCGTCGAACATCGAGATGTAGATGCCCTGTGCGCCAAGGCGGACCATGTTGTAGAACTGCCGCCACATGAAGTCGCCGTGGACCCGTTGCCGCGCGTTGAGGTCACCGGGCAGCACGCACGGCTGGTAGTCGATGCCCCGCGCGTTGCACTCGGCCTGGTCGGGCAGGTTCACGTTGGTGTGGAAGCGGTCCGAGTCCGCGGCGGTGCCGATCCGGCCGACCATCCACGGCGAGATCATGTCGAACGAGCGGTAGACGTTCCCGAACCCCTGCCGGGAGTCCTCGACCTCGGTGCGCCAGTGCGTAGGGACGCCGCCCATGACGTAGCAGCCGCGCGCCTTGAACCAGTTCACCACGTCCTGGCAGGGCTCGGGTCCCCACGGGCGGCCGGGGTCGTTGAAGCCGAAGCCCCAGATGCCGACGACGGGCTTGCCGTTCTGCCGCGCGTAGGCCGGCGACGAGGTGTGCGCCGCCATCTTGGCCTGCCAGTCGGTCTTGATCTCCGACTGCATGTTCTGCCAGTTCGTGACGTCGTACATGATGTAGAACTTGCGGCCGGTGGCTTCGGCGGCGGCCCGCACGTGCGCCGTGACGGCGTCGCGGACCGGACCCTCACCGCCGGTGGGGTTGAACCGTTGCAGGGCGGCGGTGTCGCAGCCGTTGTCGCGCATCCAGGCGAAGTGCACGTCCACGGTCTGCCGGTCGTGGTTGGAGAACACCGCGGCGGGCCGGCCGTCACCGAGGTTCGCGAACGCGGTCGGGTAGGTGCGGGCGTAGTCGCGCACGTCCGGCCACACCTTGACCGAGCTGGTCGCCGGGGCGGGCGGCCGGCTCCAGTCGTCGTTCCAGTGCCACCAGCCGTCGATCGGCGAACCGTCACCGCGGCAGGCGAACCAGCCCTGGTAGCCGACGGTGATCTTGCCGACCACGTCGCCCGGCGGGCTGGCGGCACGCGCCGCAGTGGGCAGGAGACCGAGCGCGGGCACGGCGAGGGCGGAGCTGAGCAGGGTGCGACGAGACAGGGACATCGCGAACTCCTTTGTCGGCGATCCGACATCAGGGTGCAACTCTGAATCAGAAGTCCGCAAGATGTTGACTGAGATGTGCAAAAGACCGGTACTTCCGGCGATCAACTACCGTGCGGGCAACGGTTGGAGGAGGACCTGATGCTGGACCTGAGCCCGCGGCCCGGTGACCTGGAGCCGATCGAGACCGCCTCGGTCGACGAGCTGCGCGCGGTGCAGCTCGAACGGCTGCGGTGGTCGGTCCGGCACGCCTACGACAACGTGCCGCACTACCGCGCCTCCCTCGACGCGGCCGGCGTGCACCCCGACGACGTGAAGTCGCTGGAGGACCTGGCCCGCCTGCCGTTCACGACCAAGGCCGACCTGCGCGACAACTACCCGTTCGGCATGTTCGCCGTCCCGCGCACCGACGTCCTGCGCGTTCACGCCTCCTCCGGCACCACCGGCCGCCCCACCGTCGTCGGCTACACCAGGGCCGACCTCGACACCTGGGCCTCGGTCGTGGCCCGCAGCATCCGCGCCGCCGGCGGCCGCGCCGGTCACGTGCTGCACAACGCCTACGGCTACGGCCTGTTCACCGGCGGCCTCGGCGCCCACGCCGGCGCCGAGCTGCTGGGCTGCACCGTCGTCCCGGTCTCCGGCGGCATGACCGAACGCCAGGTGCAGCTCATTCGCGACTTCGAGCCGGACGTCATCATGGTCACCCCGTCGTACATGCTCTCGATCATCGACGAGATGGAGCGCCAGGGCATCGACCCGCGCGGCACCTCGCTGAAGGTCGGCATCTTCGGCGCCGAGCCGTGGACGAACGACATGCGCGCCGAGATGGAACGCCGCCTCGACATGCACGCCGTCGACATCTACGGCCTCTCCGAGGTCATCGGCCCCGGCGTCGCCAGCGAGTGCGTGGAGACCAAGGACGGCCTGCACGTGTGGGAGGACCACTTCTACCCGGAGGTCATCGACCCGGTCACCGGCGAGGTGCTGCCCGACGGCGAGGAGGGCGAGCTCGTGTTCACCTCCCTGACCAAGCAGGCCATGCCGGTCCTGCGCTACCGCACCCGCGACCTGACCCGCCTGCTGCCCGGCACGGCCCGCACGATGCGCCGCATCGAGAAGATCACCGGCCGCACCGACGACATGATCATCCTGCGCGGCGTGAACCTGTTCCCGACCCAGATCGAGGAGCTCATCCTGCGCGTCCCCGCGCTGTCACCGCACTTCCAGTGCGTGCTGAACCGCACCGGCAACCTCGACGACCTGACCGTGGTGGTCGAGCACCGCGAGGACACCGGCCCCGGTGCGGCGGGCGAGACGTTGCGGCAGCTGGTGAAGAGCTCGATCGGCGTGACGGTGGCCGTCGAGGTCGTGGCGCCGGGCGGGATCGAGCGGTCGGTGGGGAAGATGAAGCGCATCGTGGACCGCCGCCCGAAGCGCTGACCGTCCCGCGGCGTCGGCGAAGCCGTGCACGGCCAGCGCTTCAGCCCACCCCCGGCACCGCCTCTGGAGCTCCACCGCAGCACACCACGCGGCGCGTACCCCAACCGCCGCAATGCGGGGCTACCGGTGGGTGGGGGAGAACAGGCCGGCGCGGCACCACCACTCCTGACCCGGCACGCCCTCACGGTGCCAGCGCGGCGGCCACCCGTGCCGAGCGGTCGGCCGGCAGCGCGAAGTGGTTGGCGGGGTTGCGGAACGAGTACCTGCCGTTGTTCGCGGAGAAGCCCGTCGTCCAGCGCACGGGGCCCGAAGCCCCCTGCCCCTCCAGGAGAAGAGCGGCAAGGGTCTCCGCGTCCTCGACGGCGGTGAGGGCGCGCAACGCGTCCGCCAGCCGGTCGGTGGCGTCGGCCGGCACCGCGTCGTCGCCGAACGCCGGCAGCAGGAGCAGCAGGCGCTCACCGGGATCGGACGTGCTGCCGCCGGGCGTGGTGTCCACCGCGGCGACGAGCTCGGGCCAGGACAGGGCCGGACCCGTGAAGTGGCCGTCGGCCTGGGCGAGCAGCTCGGCGCGGTCCCAGTCGCGGTGGTGCAGCAGGTAGTCGACGCCGGGGTCGTCCTCGAACGTGCGGTAGACGACGTGCAGGCGGTGACCGGCGGCGAGCGGGATCGTGAACGCCGGCCACTCCGCCCGCTCCCACAACCGCCGCTGGTATTCGCCGGCAGCGTCGTCGTCCGCCCCGAACAGCAGCTCATCGGCCTCCTCGCTGTGCACGCAGGAGTAGAGGTGCCCCAGCCAGAACAGCGGCTCGCCGAGCAGTTCCGGCTGGTGCGTCAGAGGGCCGCCGTCGTATCCCGGGATGCGGGCGGGACACAGGTTGGCGTCGTTCGTCACGTGGACATCATGCCGGGGGTCAGTCGAGCAGTTCGACGTACCCGTCGGTCCCGTTCACCCGGATCCGCTGGCCGTCCCGGATCAGCCGGGTGGCGTTCTCCAGCCCCACCACGGCCGGCAGCCCGTACTCCCGTGCCACCACCGCGCCGTGCGTCATCAGCCCGCCGACCTCCGTCACCAGTCCGGCGATGGCCACGAACAGCGGTGACCAGCTGGGATCGGTGTGGGCGGTGACCAGGACGTCGCCCGGTTCGAGGTCGGCCTCCGCGAGGTCCAGCAGGACGCGCGCCCGCCCCTCGACCGTGCCGCCGGACACCGCCAGGCCGACCAGCGCGCCCGCGGGCAGGTCCGACCGCCGGTAGGTGCCGGTGACGGCCTCGCCGTCCGACGTCAGCACCCGCGGTGGCGTCAGCGCCTCGAACGAGCGGAACTCCTCGCGGCGCCTGCGGATCAGCGCGAGGTCGGCCTGGCCGGTCAGCACGACGTCGCGGAACTCCGGCAGCGTCAGGAAGAAGATGTCCTCTTCGGACTCCAGCACGCCGGTGAGGCGGCGGGCCTCCGCCAGCAACGCCTTCTTGTACACGAAGTACCGGCTCACCATGAAGTACTTCGGGTACTCCCGGTAGCCGATGAACGTCCGCACGCGGTCGATCATCCGCTTGGTCTCCGCGGCCTTGGCCTCGCCGTCCGGCAGCGCGCGCAACCGCTCCAGCAGCTCCTGCTCCTTCGCCCACGCCTCCTGGCGGCCCTGCTCGAAGCGCTGCTCACCGGCACCGGGCGCGAAGTTGCGGACGTTGGTCAGGATGATCGGCACCAGAGTGGACGGACGCTCGCTCCACCGCGGCCGGGTGATGTCGATCTCGGCGACACAGCGCATGCCGTACCGGTCCAGGTACCCGTTCAACGCGGCGAGGGCCTCGGCACCACCGGGCACCTCGGCCAGGCCGTCGAGCGAGTCGGGGCTCTTCTCCAGGAACGCCACGACCTCGGGGTGCGGGCGGATCGCGTCGGCCACGTCGAGCAGGGCCAGGCCCATCTCCGAGGTCACGTTGTGCGGCGCGGACAGGCTCAGTGCGTCGGCGGCGTTCGTCTCGCCCAGCCACTCGTGCAGGTGGCCGTTGAGCCACCAGCTCGCCTGCATGCCGGCCATGATCACCTGGGTGCTGCGCGCGTCGAACAGGACGCGGCGCAGCTCCTGGAAGTCCGCGAGGACGAAGTCGACCAGGTCCACACCGGACAGCGGCGCGATGTCGCGTTCCAGTGCGGTGACAGAGGCCTCGGCGGCGGTGATCAGCTCGGTGACGACCGCCGGGTCCGTCTCGATCGTGGCCGGGGTCGCGCCGGGGATCGGTGGCACCGGCGTGTCGTCCGGTGCGGGCAGGAAGCCTTCGCGGTTGACGACGGTCTGCAGCGCGTCACCCATCAGCGGGTCGGACTTGCCCGCCACGCCCAGGAACGCGGCACGGCTCGCCGGTGCGGCGACGATCGGCGTGACGTCGACGAACAACCGGCCGCCCGCGACGACCATCGGGCGTGGTGTCGTCAGCTGCCACACCGACAGGCCCAGCGGCTTCATGGCGTCGGTCATCATCTGCTGGTGGCCGACGGACACGAAGACGCGGTTGCCGTCGCCGTCGCCGTCGCCGTCGCCGCCGGGCACCGGGAACAGCGTGGTGATCGGGCGGCTCTGCACCACCTGGAACCCGTCGTCGGCCAGGCACCACTCGACGTCCTGCGGGCGGCCGAAGTGCGCCTCGATCCGCCGGCCGAGCCGCACGAGCTCCACGACCTGCGCGTCGGTCAGCGCCGGCAGCTCGCGCCGCGCCGGGTCCACCGGCTGCTCGCGGGTGCCGCCGGACGGCAGGGCCTCGACGGCCACGTCCTTGGCGGCGATCGACCGGCTGAGCACCTCGCCGTCGCGGACCCGGTACACGTCGGTGTTGACCAGGCCGGAGACCAGCGCCTCACCGAGGCCGAAGGTGGCCTCCACGCACGCGACCTTGCGGTTCGAGGTCGTGGGGTCGGCGGTGAACAGCACGCCCGCCGCCCGCGGGAACACCATCCGCTGCACCACCACGGCCATGCGCACCCGGTGGTGGTTGAAACCGCCGCGCAGCCGGTACGTCACGGCCCGCTCGGTGAACAACGACGCCCAGCACCGGCTGACGTGCCGGACCACCTCCTCCGCACCCACCACGTTCAGGTAGGTGTCCTGCTGGCCCGCGAACGACGCCGTCGGCAGGTCCTCGGCCGTGGCGCTCGACCGCACGGCGTAGGCGTGCTCGGCGCCGAGCCGGGTGACCGCGCCGGTGATCGCCGCGGTCACCTCGTCCGGGACGGCGACGCCCTCCAGCACCCGTCGCACCTCGGCGCTGCCCCGGCGGATCTCCTCCCGGTCGTCCGGTGAGAGGCGGGCCAGCCGGTCCAGCAGGTCACCGACCGCCGCGTCCCGCACGACGCGTTCGAACGCCTCCGTCGTCACGCAGAAGCCGGCCGGCACGCGCACCCCGTCGATGCGCGTGAGGGCGCCGAGGTGCGCGCCCTTGCCGCCGACGACCGCGACCTGTGCCTGGTCGACCTCGTCGAGCCCGAGCACGAAACTGCTGTACGTCAACTTCGGTTCCCCCGTTTCGCCTGCGGGGATCCAGCATCCTGCCGACGCCGGATTTCCGCAGGTCGTGACCTTCGACGGGAGAGTGTGCTGCACACCGGGGGTCTTGCGGCAAGACCCCCCGTGCGCTATACGTTGGTAGTGGCGGGCAGTACGTGTGCGCCCGTGCGGTCCGTGCTCAGGCACAGCGAGCAGACCTCACCGCCCTGCGCACTCGCGGTCATGTCCGGCCGTTCGTAGGACTCACCGCAGACCACGCAGTCGTACCTGCTGCCGCTCGGGTTGCCGTCCGCGTCCAGCAGCGGCTCCGCGATCCCGTCGTCGGTGCGGCGCAGGTAGAACCGGCCTCGCGTGAGCACCGCCATCAGCGGTGTCACGACGATCGGAACCACCACGGCCACGACCGGCGAGTACGGCTGGACCGCCGGCCCGAACAGTCCGAAGTAGACGCCGATCGACAGCCCCGAGGACGCCAGGAACGACACCACGCCCACCGGGTTGACCGCGTGGAGCATGCCGCGCCGGAACTCCGGCTGCTTCGGCGACAGCTTCAGCAGGTACTTGTTGACCGCGATGTCGGTGGCGACGGTGACGACCCACGCCATGGCGCAGTTGGAGTAGAAGCTCAGGATCTTGTTGAGGAAGCTGAACATGTCCGCTTCCATCAGCACCAGCGCGATCGCCAGGTTCACGCACACGAACACCAGCCGTCCCGGATACCGCTTGGTGACGCGCGTGAACGAGTTCGTCCACGCCAGCGACCCCGAGTAGGCGTTCGTGACGTTGATCTTCACCTGGCTGAGCACCACGAGCACCAGCGCCAGCGGCACCACCAGCCACGCCGGCATGAACTGCTTGAACACGCCGGTGAACTGCTCGATCGGCTCGACGGCCGCCACCGCGCCGACCGCGTCCAGCACGTAGACCGCCATGAACACGCCGATGGCCTGCTTGAGCGCGCCGAAGACCACCCAGCCCGGTCCGGCGAGCACCACCGACGTCCACCACACCCGCTTGTTCGCCGCGGTGCGCGGCGGCATGAACCGCAGGTAGTCGATCTGCTCACCGATCTGGCCCATCAACGACAGGCAGACACCGGCCCCCAGCACCACCGCGGCGGTGCCGACCCCGTTGCCGCCGCCGTCGTAGGAGAGGAACCGCCGCACCGACTCCGGCTCGGTGACGACCAGGAACAGCAGCGGCGCCACCATCAGCAGCAGCCACAGCGGGTTCGTCCAGCTCTGCAGCTTCGCCAGCACCTTCATCCCGTAGACCACCAACGGGATGATCACCAGCGTCGACAGCAGGTAGCCCAGCCACAGCGGCAGCCCGAGCGCGTACCGCAGGCCCTGCGCCATGATCGAGCCTTCGAGCGCGAAGAAGATGAACGTGAAGCTCGCGAAGATCACGCTCGTGAGCACGGACCCGTAGTAGCCGAACCCGGACCCGCGCGTGATCAGGTCGAGGTCGATGTTGTACCGCGCGGCGTAGTACGCCAGCGGGAAGCCGGTCACGAAGATCACGAGTGCCGCGAACCCGATGGCCAGCAACGCGTTGGCGGTGCCGTGGGTCAGCCCGATGCCCGCGCCGATCGAGAAGTCCGCCATGTAGGCGATGCCACCCAGCGCCGACGCGCCCACCACCCCTGGCGTCCAGCGGCGGTAGGTGCGCGGCGCGAACCGCAGGGTGTAGTCCTCCAGGGTTTCCCCGGAGGTACCGGAAGTCTGGCTGCGCTCCACCACGTCAGCTGTCACACCGGTTGACGCTAGGAACTCCGCGTTTCGTGCGGTCGCGCGTCCGTGTGACCGCCGTGTGAACCGCTGCCGAATCCATGCGACGACGAATTTTGATAACGGACGACATCTCAGGACCGATGTCGTCCCCGTGTTGCGAAGATCCGGTGTGAAGCGGGTTTCTGGACCTGTCCGCAGCACCCTGCGCGTGCGGCTGGCCGTGGTGCTCGTCCCGTACCTGGCGGCCGTGTGGTTCTTCCACTTCGACAGCGTCGAATTCGGTGATTCGAGAAGTGTGTCGACAATCGTGCTGGTGGTAGCAGGTCTGTTCACGGCTGTGCAGTTGACCTGGTTCAGGGGCACGTTCGGTCCGATCGCCGCGTTCTCGTTCAACCTGTTGGTCCCCGGTGCCACCGGAGTCTTCCTGTTCGTGATCAGCGAAGGCGGATGGGCGTACAGCCCGGTCCTCGGCATCGTGTTCGGTCTGATCAGCGCGTTCGTCGTGGTGTGGTTCGGCGATGACGCTCTGCTGCGGCGGAAGCCCAAGGTCTTCATCAGCTATCGGCGTGCGGACAGTGAATCCATCGCCACGCGGTTGTACGCCTGCCTGGTGAACGACTACTACGGCACTCATCGGGTCTTCCTGGATCGGCACGCACTACCGTTGGGCCGCGACTTCCGACCCCACCTCGTGGACGTGATCAAACGGTGTGACGTGATGCTGGTGGTGATCGGACCCAGGTGGTTGGAACTGCTACGAGACCGTGAAGGGCGCGAAGAGGACTACGTTCTGATCGAAATCGAGGAGGCGCTCTCCGCCGCCATACCCGTCGCCCCGGTTCTGGTTGACGGGGCCGACCTCCCATCGGTTGCCGACCTGCCCAAGAGCATCGGCGTGTTGCCGTACCAGCAGTCGGTCAAACTCGGAAGCGACAAGCACTTCGCCGACGACTGCCACCAGTTGTCTCTGCAGGTGGAGGACCTGCAGAGACAACACCTGCGCGACTCCGTGAGAAGAGATCCGCGGGCGCGCCGAGCCAACCGTCTTGGAGCCATCGCGTTCGTGCTGGCCTTGCTGGCCCCGTTCGGGTGGAGCCATCTGACGGAGACCACCTATCCCCAGCGCGCGATCAGCGGAGCGGAGATGTCACCGGACGGGCGGTTCATCGCCACCGTGTTCTGCGGTCAGCTGCGGACCTGGGACGTCGAGCGCGGCGTGTGGGGCGATAGCGCGGGTGATCTGGGCGTTCACGCGGAAGGAGCCGCCGAGCTGATCCGGTGGTCTCCGAACGGGCGCTGGCTGGTGACCGCCAACACTTCCGACGGAGTGATGTACCTCTGGGAGGCGGCGAGCCTGCAGTTCGTCCGGTCGCTGTCAGGGCACCAGGGATCGCTCAACGACATCTCCTGGTCCGCCGACAGTTCGAGGATCGCCACCAGCGACCGCTTCGGTGCTGTTCGGATCTGGCGAACCGATGAGGAGAACCCGGTCGTGAGTCAGACCGTCGTCTTGGGGGAACGAGCTGGGGTCGGCTTACTGGCATGGGCGCCACACGACTCCGACACGATCGCCGTGGGTGGTGGCCGCACGGTCGGTTTGCTGCGCCTTGAGTCGACGAACCTGTCGGTCGTGGATTCCTTCACCGGCCACCGCAACGCCGTCCGCAAGGTCGTCTGGTCTCCGGACGGGAGTCGGCTCGCCTCGATCACCTGGAACGAGAACCTGGTGTTCCACAAGGTCGAGGACGGCCATTTCACGTCCAGCACCGACTTTGGCTTCACACGCGATTCGAACTCCGTCGACGATCTCCAGTGGTCACCGGACAGCACCTGGTTGGCGGTGGCGGACACAACTAAAGAGGTCGTGCAGTTGTGGAGAGCCGATGACGGCCAGCCGATCTCACCGTTCACTCTGGTGCCTGTGGCGTCTGACGGTGCGTCACTCGTGTGGTCCTCCGACAGTGCGAGCCTCGCGGTCACGAACAGGGACGAAATCCGCGCCTTGTCGGTGCCGCACGGGAAAGTGCTCACCAGCGCCGCGCACGGGCAAGACGATGAGATGATCGGCCGCCGAGATGTGAGCCTCGTCGGCTGGTCCAAGGCAGGCAATCGAATCATCTGGACGTCGGGCCGCCCGTTCCAGGTCACCCTCTTGGACGTCGCCACAGGCGAGCACACCGTGCTGAGTCAGGTTTCCCTCGCAGCGTGGCTCGTGGGCATCAGGCCTTGACCAGTGCGGCCACCCGGTCGCGCAACGCGTGCGCCACGGCGTCGAAACCCTGCTTCACGTAGGCACCCTGAGCGGCCACCACGGCGTCGGCGTACTTGCCGTTGAACGTCTCACAGGTGTGATAGCTGCACCGGGCAGGACCCAGCGGCGTGATCCACTGGTCCCGCACCCCGAGCAGTCCCGGGAACGTGTCCCCGGTGTCGTAGCGCAACAACCTCGGTGGCACGACGGAACGCACGAACTCCCGGCTCACGAACGTGCCCGGCGAGCCGTCCGGCCGCGGCAGGGTGAGGTCGATCGGCGAGTCCACCTCCAGCGTCGTGGCCACGCTCAGCGTGTACGGGTTCCACTGCGGGTAGCCGGCGTAGTCGACCAGCACCTGCCAGACGAACTCGGCGGGTGCGCCGATCTCCACGACGACGGACTCGATCAGGTGGGTCATGCCGGCATGTGCTCCCCGCCGTTGACGTCGAGCGTCGCACCGGTGACCTCGGAGGCCAAGCGGGACAACAGGAACAGCACCGCACCCGCGCACGCCTCGTCGGTGGGGATGCGGCCCAGCGGGTTGCGGGCGGCGATCTCGTCGTAGACGTCCTGCTCGCTCACGCCGCGAGCGTCGGCGGTGAACTTCAGGTAGAACCGCACGCCGGGGCCGTCCAGCCAGCCCATGACGGCCTGGTTGGCGCGGATGCCGTGCTCGCCGAGCTCCAGCGCCAGGAACTGGGTCGCGGTGGCCATCGCGGCCTTCGCGACCGCGTAGCCGCCTTCGCCGCGCATCGGCTTGCGGGTGGTCATCGTGCCGATGTTCACGATCGAGCCGCGTCCCACGGCCTTCATGTGCGGCACGACCTCGCGGGTCACGTTCAGCGCGCCGTGCAGGATGATGTCCATCGACCGCCGGACCGCCTTCTCCGGCGTGTCCAGCAGGTCGGCGAAACCGGGGTGGCCGAACGCCGAGTTGACCAGGCCGGTGATCGTGCCGAACCGGTCGACGGCGGTCTCGACCAGCCGCGCCACCTGGTCGGGTCTGCGGACGTCGCAGGACACCCCGACGGCCTCGCCGCCGGCAGCCGCCACGTCCTCGGCCACCCGGTCCATCACGTCGGTGGAGCGAGCGGCCATCACGACCTTGGCGCCCTCGGCGGCGGCGCGGAGTGCGAGCTTCGAGCCGAGGCCCGGTCCGACGCCGGTGATCACGACCACCTCGTCCTGGAGCATCACGGGTAGACCTCCGTGTAGAAGGCGAAGTCCCGTTCGAGGCGGTCCTCGGTCAGGCCGAAGTCCTCCGGGGCGTAGGAGTGCGCGCCGTGCCGTTCGGCGCGGTTCTGCCGCAGGTAGGCGGCGAACGCCTGGTCGTCGGCCGGGCCCGCGGGCAGGCCGAGCTCGCCGAGCACGTCGTGGGCGACGACGAGCGGTTTGGCCACGGTGTCGGCGAACCGGACGTCCACGAACCGCTCGGGGCGGGCCTGCCGGGCCGCGGCGAAACCCCGCAGCGTCTGCGCGAACCGGCCGGACCAGTACGGGCCGATCCACAGCGGGTCGACGTTCTCGCTGTACTGCGACGACATCGTGCGCACCATCGAGGCGTACGACGGCACGGCCCGCGCGGGTGAGCGGTGGGTCATCACGACCTTGCAGCCGGGGAAGGTGTCCAGCACGGTGTCGACCGCGGTGAGGTGGTGCGGCGACTTGAGCACCCACGGCCGGGTGCGCCCCTCCTGCTGCCACTGCAACACCTGCAGCCACTCGCGCAGCTCGCGGTAGGCCGGCGTCTGATCGGCGGTGCGCAGCCAGTCGCCGTAGGACGGCACCCGGTAGAACGAGTCGAAGCTCATGGACACGAACGTCCGGTCCAGCAGCAGCACGTCCTCCTCCGGCCCGTCCCACACGACCGTGTGCAGGTCGCCGAACTCGGGGGAGAGCTGGGCGAAGGCCCGCATGCGTTCCTGGGCACGGCGTTTGCGCTCGGCGGCATCGGAGCCCTCACCGGGGAACGGCACCGGGTAGGCGACCTCCCACGACAGCGTCGAGGTGAGCTGCGGCGACGCGGCCAGCAGCCGGTGCAGCAGCGTGGAACCGGTGCGCGGCAGGCCGCAGATCTCCGCGGCGACCCGCACCTCGACGTCGAGGACCTCGGGGTGCTCGCGCTGCAGGGCGCGCAGCCGCAACCGGTCGGCCAGCAGCGCGGTGAGCCGGTGCCGGGTGAGCCGCACCCCCGGCGCTGACAGGGAGGCCTCCGCGTTGAGGCTCGCGACGAGCACGCCGAGCGGTTCGCGGAACCAGTCGTCGCCGAAGTCGTCCAGGCCGGTCTTGGCGGCGGCCCCGGTCAGCAGCTCGTCGACGTCGAGCGCGGTGGTGACCGTCATCGGAGCTCCTCCAGGGCGACGACACGGCACTTCGGGATCGGGTGTTCGGTGGCGCCGAGCCAGCGCAGCAGCGCGGTGCCGGAGGTGTGACCGCAGGTGTCGATCCAGTTGCCCACGCCGGGATCGCGCTCGGCCACCACGATCGTGAGGCGGCCGGTGCGGTCGAGCACGGCCGTGTGCTTGTTGACGGTGATCTTGCGGCGGTGGTCGAGCGACTCCATCCACCAGTTGCCCAGCTGGAAGTTCCAGTACGGGCAGTCGGGCACGTCGGTCTCGACCACCCAGGCCTCGCCGGGCCGCAGCGTCCAGTAGCCGTGCAGGTAGAAGATCTCCGGGTCGCCGCCCGCGCGCTGGAACACCTCCTGGCCGAAGTCGGGCAGCTCGTTGGGGCGGGCCATGAACGTCCGGGTCCAGTGCGCGAACGTGGCCGCGGTGCCGTGCACCGACAGGGCCGCCCGGTGCAGGGCCTTGGCGAGGAACTCGGGCGTCAGCGGGGCCGGCTCGGCAGGCCCGCCGACCTGTTCGACGTGCCACCGGCCGGGTACCTCGGTCGTGCGGTCGAGGTAGGTCTGCCGAACCACGAGACCGGTCGAGTCGGGGGCCAGCGGCAGCCAGTTCGGCCCCTGCTCCTGTGTGCTCGCGATGATCTCGACGGTGCCGTCCGGCGCGGTCACGAGGTCGGCGTCGGACAGCTCACCGGTGGAGGCCATCGTGCCGTCCTTGGCATAGCGGTTGGCCTTCGAGCCGATGCTGAAGTACGCGATGCTGCCGCGCGTCCCGGTGATGCGGTAGGTGCGGTCGCCGCGGATGTTCGCGGACAGGTAGACGTTGTCCGGGTTGTCGGCGCCGATCTTCACCAAGTCGAGCTCGTGGAACCGCGGGAAGTCGGGGTCGGCGTTGTCCAGGCAGGAGTACAGCATCTCGCGGGTCAGCCGGGCGAGGTAGCGGTAGCCCTCCGCGCGGTCGAGCGGGGTGTCCGGCGCGTGCTCCGACAGCACCACCCGGCCTGCCTCCTCCAGCGCCCGGCAGAACCTCGACCACGCCTGATCCGGCACACCGACCTCCCGATTAGAACGTGTTCTAGTCGAAGATACCCGATTCTGGACAACGTTCAACAGACGCCGAGCGCACGCAGTCCCGCCAGCGCCTCCGCCGCGGCGGCCTCCGGCGTCAGCGCCGCGGTGTCGATCCGGACCTCCGGTCGTTCCGGTTCCTCGTAAGGGGAGTCGATGCCGGTGAAGTTCGGCAGCTCACCGCGTCGGGCCTTGCGGTACAGGCCCTTCGGGTCGCGCTGCTCCGCCACCGCCGGCGGGGTGTCGACGGAGACCTCGTAGAACTCGTTCTCGACGATGAGGTCCCGTGCCAGCGCGCGCATTCGGTGCGGAACGGCGAGATGAACCAGACCGGCACGATCAGGCCCGCGTCGACCATCAGCGCGGCGACCTCGGCGATCCGCCGGACGTTCTCGGCCCGGTCGGCGGCGCTGAACCCGAGGGCGGAGCTGAGCCCGTGCCGCACGTTGTCGCCGGTGAGTCAGGAGCGGTCCGCGATCCCCCGCGCGATCTTCAGCTCCACCAGGTCCTGCGGCCGCAACCGCAGCTGGTCCGCCGTCTCCCGCGCCTGGTCCCGGTCGCGCTTCAGGATCGCCGCCGCCAGCTCCGGCGAGATCACGGCGAGGTAGCTGTCCGGCGTCACCCACGTCCGGTCCGGTGCCGCGAACGCCAGTGCACCGCCCGATCCGCCCTCGCCGATCAGCAGCGTCGTGACCGGGGCGGACGCCGACGCCACCGCCGTGAACATGTCCGCTATCGCCGGCCCGGCCCCGGCCTCCTCCGCGGCCAGGTCGTTGGCCGCGCCCGGTGTGTCCACCAGCGTCAGCACCGGGATCGCGAGCCGGTCGGCCAGCCGCACCAGCCGTGCCGCCGTGCGGAAGCCCGCGGGACGGGTGGCCGTGCCGCACTGGGCCGCGAACGCGACGGCAGCGCCCTCGCGGAACCCGAAGCCGCACAGCACACCCGGATCGACGCCACCGCAGCGGTCGCCGCTGATCGGCTCGTACCAGTCGAAGTACGCTACGAGGTACTCGGCGGCACGGGGACGGCCCGGCGCGCGGGCGTTCTCCACCGCCTCCCAGCCGGTCCGCGGCAGCGTCGCCGAACCCAACGCCGGCGGCACCGCGGCGGGAACGGGCGACGGGGTGGTCAGCAGGCGCAGCCACCGCTCCAGGCGCGGCCGGAGCTCGCCCGGCGGCACCAGCTGGTCGACCGAACCCGCTGCGAACTGCTGGGCCACCGCGTACCCCGGCGGCCGCACCCGCGAGCCCGCGAACCCCACCTGCGCGTCCTCCAGGCCCAGCACGACGTCCGCGCCCGCGCCGAGCGTCGCCCAGCCACCGCCGGTCGACGGGTCGCGCAGGACCGAGAGGTGCGGCAGGCCGGCGGCGCGGGTCAGGACGAGCTGGCGCGCGATGCGGTGCAGCTGGGTGAGCGCGACGGTGCCCTCCTGCATGCGGCTGCCGCCGGTGGCGACCAGGGACACGACCGGCAGGCCCGACGAGCGGGCGTGGGAGAACGCCTGCTCGATGCGCGTGCCGGTATGGGTGCCCAGCGAGCCGCCGAGGAAGCCGAACTCGAACGCCACGACCACCGCGCGGACGGCACCGATCGACGCGACGCCGCACACGACGGACTCCCGTTCGCCGGTGCGGTCCGCGGCGGCGGTCAGCGAGGAGCCGTAGCCGGGCCACCCCAGCGGACCGTCCGACACCCCGGGCAGGTCGCCGGGCAGCTCGGTGAACGACGTGGTGAGCGCCGCGATCAGCGCCCTGGCCGGTTCACGGCCGGAGGGCACGCTTCATCACCTTGCCCATGTCGTTGCGCGGCAACGACTCCACGAACCGCACCCGCCGCGGGCGCTTGTGCGGGGTGAGCAGCCGGGCGACGTGGTCGGCCAGCTCGCGTTCGGACGGCGCGGCACCGGCCGGCACGACCCAGGCGACGATCCGCTCGCCCAGGTCGTCGTCGGGCTCGCCGGTCACCGCCACCTCCTTCACCGCCGGGTGTTCGAGCAGCGCGTTCTCGATCTCGCCGGCGCCGATCTTGTAGCCGCCGCTCTTGATGATGTCCGTGGCCTTGCGGCCGACGATCCGGTAGTAGCCGTCCGGGTCGCGGGTGCCGACGTCACCGGTGCGGAACCAGCCGTCCGCGAACGCCTCCGCCGTCGCGTCCGGGCGGTTGAGGTACTCGGTGAACAGGTTCGGGCCGCGCACCTGGATCTCGCCGATGGCACCGGTCTCGTCCAGCACGGCACCGCCGTCGTCGACCAGCCGGACCTCCACACCGGCCAGCGGCAGGCCGACCGCGCCGGGTTTGCGGTCGCCGTCGGCGCGGACGCTGGTGTTCATCAGCGTCTCGGTCATCCCGTAGCGCTCCACGACCCGCTGCCCGGTCGCCGCCGCGATGCGTTCGTGGTCGCGCACCGGCAACGCCGCCGAACCCGACACCAGCACCCGCGCACCCCGCAGCGCCGCCGCCAGCGCCGGGTTGTCACCGACCTCTTCGGCGATGCGGTGGTACATGGTCGGGACGCCGAACATCATCGTGCCGTCACCGGACAACGCCTCGGTGAGCGCGGCGGTCGAGAACTTGCCCAGGTGCACGACGGTCCCGCCGCGCCGCAGCGGCCCGAGCACGCCGAGGATCAGGCCGTGCACGTGGAACAACGGCAACGCGTGCACCAGCACGTCGTCCCCCGTCCACTGCCACGCGTCGGCCACCGCGTCCAACGTGGACGTGATGGCGCGGCGGGGCAGCACCACGCCCTTGGGGGACCCGGTCGTGCCCGAGGTGTAGACGATCAGCGCGGGCGCGTCGTCACCCGGCTCCGCGAACGTCTCGGCGGAAGCACCGCCGAGGGTCACGTCGAGCCGCGGCACCGACCGCAGGCCCGGCGGCAGCTCGACACCCGGCGCCGCGAGCACCGCGGCCGGTGCGCTGTCCGAGACGATGTGCGCCAGCTCCCGTTCGCCGACCTTCGGGTTGAGCGGCACGGCGGGCACCCCGGCGAGCAGCGCCGCGACGACGGCCACGCACGTCTCGATCGTTGAGGTGGCCCACACCGCCACCCGCGGCAGGCCGGTGAGCCGCTGTGCCAGGGCGCCCGCGCAGGACGCGAGCTCGGCGTGGGTCAGGGCTTGGTCGCCGAAGCGGAGGGCGACGCGGTTCGAGGGCGACGAGAACAAGGCACTCACCAGATTCCGGGGACGACGAGGGCGAGCCAGACCAGCGGCGGCGCCGCCGCGACCATGATCCCGCCGTAGACCATGAGCTGCTTGAAGAACTTGTCGCGGTCCACGTCCTGCGCGCCGGCGAGCACCAGCGCGCCGTTGGTGGAGAACGGGCTGACGTCGACCACGGTCGCCGACACCGCGAGTGCCGCGATCAGCCCGACCGCGCTGACCTCGCCCTGGAGCAGGAACGGCACGGCGAGCGGGATGAGCGCGCCCATGATGCCGACCGACGAGGCGAACGCCGACACGATCGCGCCGATGTAGCAGATCAGCAGCGCGGCGACCAGCGGTGCGCCGACACCGGCCACCGAGTCGCCGGCCCACTTGATCGTGCCCATCGTCTGCAGCACGGCGACGTAGGTGAGGATGCCGCAGATCAGCAGCACGGTCGGCCAGGTGATCTGGTTGATCGCCTGTTTGCTCTGCTCCGGCCACACCACGCTCAGCAGCACCGCCACGGTGATCGCGGCCAGGCCGACGTCGAGGTCGAACACCAGCGCGGCCACGACGAGCGCGACCAGGCCGGCGAGGGTGGCGATCCGCGGCGCGGTGAGGGTGGTCCGCTCCTCGGTCCCACCGCTGTCGCCGGGGACGTCGCCACCACTGCCGGTCCGCACCAGCGCGGGTGTCTCCAGCGGCTGGCGGGCGAGCTTCAGGCCGCCGCACACCACGAACACCACGGCCGCGATGAGCAGGTTCACCACGAGACTGGCCAGGAACAGCACGACCTCGTTGCCCGGCAGGCCTTCCTTGGCCACGATGCCGTTGACGATCGTGCCGTAGATGCTGATGGGGGAGAAGCCACCGGCCTGCGCGCCGTGCACGACCATCACGCCCATGAGCAGCGGGCTGATCCGGTACTTGGCCGCGAAGCCCATGGCGATCGGCGCGATGATCGCCACCGCCGCCGGGCTCACGGCACCGATCGCCGTCAGCACGCCGGTGATCGCGAACATCACCCACGGCATCAGCGCGATCCGCCCGCCGACCACCCGGATCGCCTGGTGCACCAGCCAGTCCGTGGTGCCGTTGGCGCGCGCGATGGCGAACAGGAACGTCACGCCCACCAGCACGACGAACAGGGAACCGGGGAAGCCCTTGAAGATGTCGTCGGCCTTCATGCCGGCGACCAGCGTGCCGACCCCGAAGGCCGCGGCGAACGCGAGCGCGCCCATGTTGACCGACCGGGTCGTGGCGATCACGAACACCACGACCAGCACGAGGATCGAGATCAGTTCGGCGGACATGCGGGGCTCCCGTCGTCGGTGCTGTCCGAGCTGGGCCGGTGGTCCGGGTCAGTGGCCGAGTGGCTCAGCCACTTTCCGCCCGCGGTCCACCGGCTGTCAAGAGGTGGCCTAGTGGCTGAGCCACTTGACCGGTTACCCTGGGCAGATGTCCGAGGCGCTGCGGCCGGTGGTGAAGTCCCGCCTGTACGAGCAGGTGCTCGAACGCCTGCGCGCCCACGTCGCCGAGGCGGGTCTGAAGGCGGGGGACAGGCTGCCGCCCGAACGCGACCTCGCCGCCGGCCTCGGGGTGAGCCGCGCGTCGGTCAAGCAGGCGATCGTGGTGCTGGAGGTACAGGGCCTGGTCGAGGCCCGCCACGGCGGCGGCACCTACCTCGTGCGCGACACCCTCGACGTGGAGCCGGTCGAGCAGCTCGTCGAACGCCGCAAGCGCCTCCCGGACGTGCTGGAGGCCCGCGAGGCCATGGAGACCAAGCTGGCCGAGCTCGCCGCCGAACGCCGCACCGCCGCCGAGCTGGAGGACATCCGGCTGGCACTGGACTTCATGCGCGACGAGATCGCGGACGGCGGGGCCGGCGTGGAGGGCGACCGCCGGTTCCACGCCGCCGTCACCGCCGCGGCGCACAGCGCGCTGCTGGCCGAGTTCATGCGGACCATCGCCACGCAGATCACCGAGAGCCGCACCGAGTCGCTGCGCCAGCCCGGCCGCCCGTCGCGGTCGCTGGCCCAGCACACCGCGATCTACGAGGCCATCGCCGCCGGTGAACCGAAGAAGGCGGCGATGGCCATGCGCAGGCACGTGCGGACGGTCGCGAAGGTCAGGCTCCTGGACTGGGTCCCGGAGGACTGACCGTCAGCGGAGGTCGACCACCACCCGCCGGTGCGCCGACTTCGCCATCGCCTGCACGGTGCGCGTGGTGCCGTCGGCCCTGTGCACGACGACGGTCCAGTCCCGCTGGGACACCTTGCCGGGGAACCAGCCGCGCGCCGGGTCGATCGTCACCTTCCCGTCCTCGTGCTTGATGCGCGTGCGCGCGGACAGCTTGCGGTCGTCGTCCTCGTAGAGCGAGAACTCACCGCGAGCGCCTTCCGTGACGTGCACGGTCAGCGCGTCGGCCTTGTTCTGCACGTGGTTGGCGACGTTCCCGGTGCGCTCCACCAGCAGGCCGCCCGAGCGCAGGAACACCGGCATGGTGTCGAGGCCCGCGCTCACCGTCGCCCAGGTGTTGCCCTGGTACACCCGGCCGGTGAAGTAGTCGGTCCACTGGCCCGGCGGGAACCACACCCGCGTCTCGCCGACCTCACCCGGGGTGGTGATCGGTGCGACCAGCATGTCAGACCCCAGCAGGAACTGCGTGTCCACGGTGGAGTACGCCTCCGGGCTGCTCGGGTACTCCAGGTACGCGGGACGCACCATCGGCACACCGGTCCGGTTGGCCTGCTCCGCCAGCGTGTAGAGGTAGGGCACGAGCCGTTCGCGCAGGTTCAGGAACTTCGTCGCCGAGGCCTGCGCCGCCGGCCCGTACTGCCACGGCAACCGGTCGCCGTGGTTGCTGTGCAAGCGGGTGATCGGCTGGAACGCGCCCAGCTGCACCCACCGCGCGTACAGGTCGTCCGGCAGCTTGGTGGTGTGGCGGAGCTGGCCGTTGTCGAGGTAGGTCTCCGAGCCGCGCAGCCCGGTGGTGTCGTTGTGACCGCCGATGTCGTGGCTGATGTTCGACATGCCGGTCGCCACGCCCTCCGCTGAGGTGAGGCCGATGGTGCCCTTCATCGCACCCCACGTCGACGAGGTGTCGCCGGTGAAGTGCAGGGTGTGCCGCTTCTCCGCCCACGGACCGGTCGGCAGCGGGCCGGACCCGCTGTAGCCGCCCGCCTGCAGCGAGCCGTAGCCGCGGGAGAACGCGAACCCGCGGTCCAGGGTGGACAGCTTCGCGTACTCCTCGTTGATCAACGTGTCCGGCGTGACGCCGCGTGCCGACGAGCCGGAGCCGTCGCAGCACCAGTCGAGCCACCAGAAGTCCGTCTTCATCGGCCGGTGCAGGTCCAGGTACGCGCGCAGCTGGTCGGGGTCCGCCCAGTCGAACGCGTAGCTGTCGACACCGCCGCGGCTGCCGTTCTTCGCCAGCTTGCCCTTCGCGGTGGCCTGGGCCTGCGCGAAGTCGGGGTCGTCGGCCTGGATGCTCGGGTGGATGTTCAGCGTGCTGTGCAGGCCCTGCCCGTGCACCCAGTCCTGGAAGTCGGCCGGGAACTTCGCCGGGTCGACCCGCCAGCCGTTCCACGCGTTGTGCGCCTTGAAGTCCGTGTCGATCACGAGGACGTCCAGCGGCACGCCGTTCGCGCGGAACGCGGGCACGATCCGGTCGCGGAAGTCGGCCGCGGTCCGGTCGATGTACTCCGAGTACCAGACGCCGTAGGCCCAGCTCGGCAGCAGCTTCGGGCCACCGGTCAGCGTCGCCAGGTCACCCAGCGCGGCCTTGTAGTCCTGGCCGTAACCGAAGACGTACCCGTCCTGGTAGGGCTGTGCGCCCCGGTCCGGCCGCACGGCCCTGGTGGCGAGAGCGGAGGTCGTGTCGTCGAGCAGGTACCAGCCGTCGCGGTGCAGCAGACCGGCGTACAGCCTCGGCGGGCCGTCGTCGCCGGAGTAGCCGTCGAGCGAACGCCGGTAGCCGCCGAGCTGGAGGTGCTGCGACGTCGAGGCGATCCCGATGGTGTCGAGGTTGACGTGGCAGCCGGTCGCCGGGCACGTGACGGCGAGCTCCGAGCTGCCTGCCGGCAACGGCACCTGCGCCGTCACCGTGCCCCAGGTCGCCCAGTTCGCCGTGGCCGGCAACGAGACCGCCGTGCCGTTGACGAACACCGTGCGCGCCTCGTGCTTGCCGTCGCCGCCGACGCCGTTGGCGTAGCGCAGCTGGACCGCGTGGGTGCCCGCCGCCGGGACCCCGCTGACCCGCTGCCTCACGCTCCTGCCGCCGACCAGCTCGGCGACGAACCCGGTGCCCGCGTACCCGGCGTGCTCGTCGGCGATGTCGGCGTCGGTCACGCTGTTCTCGGCCTCGCAGGTGGTGCCGAACCGGCACTCGTCGGTCGCCCGCTGCGTCGGGAACGCCTGGCCGGCTGTGAGGACCGCGAGGCTGTCAACGTTGACATTGCCGGAGTCGCCCGCTCCTCGCGTCAGTGCGACGCGGTGCTCGCCGGCGGTGAGGTCGACCTCGGTCTCGGCCAGCTGCCAGTCCCGCCAGTCCGCGGTCCTGGGCAGCGTGACCTGCTTCGGCGCCTTGCCGTCGACGCCGATCCCGAGCGTGCGGCTTTCGTGCTTGCCGTCACCGCCTTGCCCGTTGGCGTAGCGCACGACGATCCGGTGCTTGCCCGCCGCGGTGGCGCGGACGGTCGCCGTGACGCCGTTGTTGAGGTACTGGAACCCGGCTGCGAACCCGCTGCCGGTGTGACCGGGGTGGTCGGCCGCGATCAGCAGGCCCTCGCGCTGCTGGTCCTCGACCTCGCAGAGCTGCCCGGTCGCGCACACGACCCGCCGCCACGGGGACGCGGTCGTGCTCGCCGTCTTGACCTCCAGGTTGTCCGCGCGGAACGGCCCGGAGTCGACCCGGTAGCGCAGCGTCATCGCCGAGGTGGTGATGACCAGCCAGCCGTTCTCGGTGCGCGAGCGGTAGGCAGTGCGGGGGAAGCCGGCGCGGTTTACAACGTTGTAAGTGGCCGCGTTCTCGAAGCGGCGGTCACCGGCGTACTCGGTGCGCACCAGGGTGGGGGAGAGGACCTGGAACCTGGCCTGCCCGGACACGACCGTGTCCGTCGGCTGTGCGGTCGCCGGAATCGGCAGGACCAGGCCCAGTAGTGCCAGCAGAGGTAGTGCTGTCGTGCGTTTCCGCATCGGGTCTCCTCGTTGACAACGTTGGCGTGCGAGGGTCGTTCAGGTTCTTGCACACACCCTGGCCTGCCCGGGTGGACCGATCAAGAGGGAATTCGGCCTGACATGATGCCGCCGTGCGCACAGCGGAAGCGATCTTGCGGGACACCGGCTGGGACGACCTGGAACACGCCTGCGGTCCCGCCTCCGACGCCCTCGGTCGGCTGGCGGCCCTGCTCAGCGAGGACCCGGAGGCCTGCGGAGACGCCCTCGGCTTCCTCGACTCGGCGCTGCTGCACCAGGGTTCGGTCTGCTCGGCGACCCTCCCGGCCGCCGAGCTCGTGGCCGCGGTCCTCGACGACCCGCGCGTGGGTGTCCCGTGTGAGAGCGCTCTGCCGTGGGATGAAAGGGAACGCCCGCTGCGCGCCGCTCTGCTGGAGTGGCTCGGCGCGTTCGCGGAGTCGGTGACGTGGGACGACGAGGACGAGGACGACGAAGAGGCCGAGGACGACCCGTGGGTGGCCGGCCGGCTCCTCCTGCCGGACCTCTTCGACCGGGTCGCGCCGTTCCTGGACGACACCGACCCCGCCGTGCGCCAGGCGGCCACCGGTGCCGTGGCGCACCTGCTCCAGGCCGACGAGCTCGCCGACCGGCGGGGCGCCGTGGCCGACCGGTTGCTGCGCGCGGCGCAGGACGCGTCCCCGGCGGAGCGCGCGGGCATCGCGCTGAGCCTGGGCGGCTGGGGCATCCCGGCCCTGCTGACCGACGACCACCCCGGCGTGCGGGCGTGCGCGGCCGTCACCACCGTGCACGACGGCGATCCCGCGGCGCTCGCGGAGGTCCGGGCGGCGTTGCGCGACCCTGAGGCAGCCGACGACCTGCTCGGCGAGCACCCGCCCCAGCTGGAGGGAAAGCTGCGGTTCCAGCTGGTCGCGGCGCTGTTGCGGCGCACGACCGAGTTCGACGAGATCGCCGACGAGGCCGTGGCGGTCGCCCGGATGACCAACGAGTACACGGTGGACGCGGACTGGGGACCGCTGCTGCTCAGGGCGTTCCGCGGCGGTCCAGGTGATCGGCTCTCCGAGGCGCAGCGGCGCTTTCTCGGCGCGGTGGTGGACAACGACCGCTGCTGGGGCTCGATCGCGAACCGGGTGCTGTGGCTGCGCAGGGCCGGTCTGCCCGCCGACCGCGACGGGCTGCGCGCACTGCTCTGATTGGCCGTGGCGGGCAAGGGCCTGACCTTACCACCGTTCAGCGCCTGATCAGCGGAGCGGCGCCGAGTGCCGTCTCCAGCTGCTCCCAGCGCGTCACCAGGTCCGACATCATCACCATGAGCACGTCGGGGAACGCGTACAGGAAGCTCTGGTACCGGTAGTGGTCCAGGTAGTACACGACCACGTCGTCGGTCAGCGCCGTCGCGGACGTGGTGCGGGCGTTGAAGAACAGGTCGTGGTGGCCGAGCAGCGCGCCCCTGCCCAGCCGCGCGCGCTCGTAGATGCCGCCGAAGTCGACCTCGACCTCACCGGCGCGCACCAGGAACACGCCGTGGGCCGGGTCGTCCTCGCGGAACAACCGGTCACCGGCGCTGAACGGGATCTCGTCGAACATCGACGCCAGCGTCTCCAGTTCGGCGTCGGCCAGCGCGGTGAACAGGCGGACGCCGTGCGGGTCGGTGCTGTCGCGCAGGCACGCCACCCGTTCGGTCAGCTCGGGCTCGCTCAGGTGCGTCATCCGCATCCGCACGAACCGCAGCATCCGGTCGACGTTGCGCGTCTGGCGGCGCGGCGTGCCGGCGCTCGGCGGTGCGAACAGCGTCGCGTCACCGCTGATCCTGGCTGCCTCGCGCCGCCCGGACTCGTAGGCGCTGTGCACGCAGCCCCAGTGGTAGGGGTTCGTGCCCTCGCCGGCGAAGTGCAGCCAGTCGCCGACCGGTTCGGCGAGCGCGGCGACGTCCTTCGACGACGAGCCGACGCCGATGCACGTGTAGGAGCCGCGGGCGAACGGGTCGGCCGTCCACGCCGTGCGCGAGATGTGCTGCGGTGCGGGCACGTCCGGGCCGAAGACGTCCCGCACCACCGTGGTCGCGTACGCCTCGACGTGCTCGTCGGTCCACGTCTCCAGCTCCCGGCCCAGCGACGCACCGAGCAGCATCACCAGGATCGGCTTGCCGTGCGACTTCCACATGCTGATGACGACGGTGGGGTAGCGGTCGGTGTCGCGGCACAGGTAGCCGAACACGTACTGGTCGCGCGGCCAGAACGGCTCCGGGTAGTGCAGCGCGATCTTGTTGAGCGTGCCGAAGCCGAGCTTGTCGATCGCCGTCCGCTTGTCGCGGGGCAGCGGCGGGTCGAACCGCACCGCCCGCGCCTTGAGGACGCCCAGCGGCAGCGTCACCAGGACCCTGTCCGCCTCGAACACCCCCTGCCCCGTCGTGACGCGGCCCGGTTCGACCAGCGAGACCACGTGGCCGAGCCGCACGTCCAGCCCCTCGGCCAGAGCGTCCACAACGGACTGGTAACCCCGGTGCAACGTGCTGTCGCCGTAGCCGTACACCAGGTAGCCCTCCTCCCAGTGCTGGAGCGACAGCCGGTCCGGGTCCTCCGCCGCGTCCTCGCGCAGCAGCACGTTGAGGTGGTAGCGGACCGCCTGCTCGTCCTCGGCGGACAACGCCCTCCCGGCGAGGACCTCGCGCAACGCCTGGCCGAGCGCGACGTCGGGCAGCTCGTCCCTGCGGGCGAGCGCGGCGCGCTGTTCGAGCTCGTGCAGCACGTCGTCGGCCAGTTCCAGCGTGCGGCTCTTGTAGCGGTGGCCCACGACCCGGTTGTCCGCGCCGAACAGGTCGAGGCTGTCGAAGCCGCCGGTGTAGGCGCTGTCGCCGCCGACGTAGCTGTACGGGATGCCCAGGTCCTCGACCAGCTCGGTGACCGGGTTGCCGTCGGTGCCGTGGATCCAGTGCGCACCCAGGTCGACGCCGTGCCCATCGGTCCAGATCCGCCCGCCGACCCGGTCGCGCGCCTCCAGCACCGTGACCCGGTGCCCCCGGTCGTGCAACGCGCGCGCCGCGGCCAGCCCCGCCATACCCGCTCCGACCACGACCACGCTGGCTCTCTCCGGCATCGCACGATTGTGCGGTCGGTGGGTTGAGCCCGAACATTCCTCGATCGTGTACTTGCGTCGCAGGTCTTGCCGATACAGCAAGTTCTCGTGCCAGAACGGCCGGTCCGCCACAAGACTCCCCGGCATGATCCGCGCTCTCGTCCTCGTCCTGGCCCTCGTCACCGCCTGCGCCTCACCACCCGCCGAAGTCCCCGAGCACGCTGCTGTCACCCACGACGACCCGGTCTTCTCCCGCACGTTCCAGCACGGGTTCGCCGACGTCGACGGCATCCGCATGCACTACGTGACCGGCGGTGAGGGCACCCCGGTCGTCCTGCTGCACGGCTGGCCGCAGACCTGGTACGGGTGGTGGGAGGTCATGCCCGCGCTCGCCGGGCACCACACCGTCTACGCCGTCGACCTGCCCGGCCTCGGCGACAGCACCGGCACGCCGGCGAGCTACGACAAGGCCACCCTCGCGCGTTACGTCCACACCCTGATGACCCGGCTCGGCGTCCGCGACGCCACCGTCGTGGGCCACGACCTCGGTGCCGCCGTCGCCTTCCAGTACGCCGCGCAGTTCCCCGCCGACACCGCCCGCCTCGGCTACCTCGACCTGCCCCTGCCCGGTCCCGCCGTCGACGCCGCCGCCTACCGCTCCCTGAGCTGGCACATCGCGTTCCACATGCAGCCCCGCGTGCCGGAGGCCGTGGTGGGCAACGACGTCCGCGACTACCTCGCCCTGTTCTACCCGCAGGTCTCCTTCGGCGGCAGCGCGTTCGGCGGCACCGCGGACCGCTCGCCGTTCACCGCCGCCGAGATCGACGAGTACGCCCGCACCTACCGCAGGCCCTCGGCCCTGTCCGGCGGCTTCGACCTGTACCGCACCCTCGACCGCGACGTCCGCGACACCACGGCAGCCGCCCCCGTCGCCACGCCCGCACTGGTGCTCGCCGCGCAGGGGCAGGTCGAGGCCATCCGCGGCACTGCGGCGACCCGGATGACGAACATCGTGCGGGCGGTGGACGTTCCGCGGGCCGGGCACTGGCTGGTGGAGGAGAACCCGGAGTTCGTGACCGCGGAGCTGCTGCGGTTCCTGAAGAGCTGACCACGGGAAATCGGTGGGAACGGGGAGCGGTGGCGTGGTCGAATGCGCCGGTGACCAGCAAGCGCTCCTCGACCACCGTCCGGACCCGGCACCACGCGCACCTCACCGCGCCACGACCCGGCGACGTGCTGAAGTCGGTGTCCGCGGGCCCGTCGGGCGAGGCCGTGGCGCTGTGGGTGGCGGCCGGTGACCTGCCGGAGGGCGCAGGACCCGCCAGCAGGGTGAAGCCCTCGGTGCCGGCCCACGTGACCGTGCACCAGCCGGACCAGGTGCTCACCGTCCGGCTCGCCGGCCTGAAGGTGGACTTCCCGTCGGTGCAGCCGTTGCCCGGCGGCCGCTTCCTGGTGGTGGGTGCGCGGTGCCGGTGGCGGAAGAACGACCCGGAGCGCAACGCGTTCGTGTACGACGCCACCGGCGCGGTGGAGGCCGCGCACACCTTCGGCGACGGAATCGAGCACGTGCAGGCCACGCGCGACGGCGAGGTGTGGGTGGCGTACTTCGACGAAGGCGTCTACGGCAACTTCGGCTGGGGCGAAGCGGACTCCCCGGCGCCCGTCGGGTCCTGCGGGCTGATCCGGTTCTCCGCCGACCTCACCCGGCAGTGGCGGTACCCGTCGCACTGGGAAGACGAGTGGGGTGCCATCAGCGACTGCTACGCGCTCAACGTCGGCGACAGCGCGGCGTGGGCCTGCTACTACACCGACTTCCCGGTGGTGCGGATCGACGACGACGCCGTGTCCGGGTGGCACAACGAGGTGCGCGGCGCGAAGGCGCTCGCCGTGGCCGGTGACCGCATCGCCCTGTACGGCGGGTACGGACCGGACCGCCACCGGCTCGTCGTGGGGGTGCTGGCGAACGGCCGGGTCGAGGTGACCGGGAAGTTCCGGCTGGTCCTGCCCGACGGCCGGTCGCTGCCCAGGACGGCCGAGGTCGTCGGCCGGGGCTCCGACCTGCACGTGTTCGCCGGGGACGAGTGGTCGCGGCTCGGCGTCGAGGACATCGGGCGGTGACGGCGTGGGACGGTGGACCCGTGGACACGACCGAGGTTCTCGGTGCCGTGGCACATCCGGGCGGCCTGCTGGTGCACCACCCGGAACTCGTCGTGGGCGTCGTGCGCGCGATCTCCACGCCCTGGGCCCTGGAGATCGAGCTGCAGGCCCGCCGTTCGCTCGACCACCGCGGCGCGGCCGAAGTCGCACCCCGCCGGTTGCTGCCCGCACACGACGAGGGCGTGGACCTGCGCGTGGGCCGGCTCGACGAGACCGGGCACGCGCACTGGGAGTACGCCCTCTCGTCGTGGTCCGACAGCGGCGACCACGTGGGCGGCACCTCCGGCCATCGGGTCGTGTTCCGCTTCCCGCCGGTGTTCGACGAGATGTCGCTCGTCCTCGCGTGGCCGGAGATCGGCTTCCCCGAGACGGTCGTTCGCCTGCCGCTGCCGGACCGGGCCACCGTCGAGCGGACCACCACCTCGATCTGGCGGGCGCCGGTGGACGTCCGGCCCCTGCCGCAGGGCCTGACCCACCACGTCGCACCGCACCACGACGCACCGGCTCTCGAAACGGGCACGATCGCCGCGCCACCGCTCGTGCTGCACCGCCGCGTCCACCGCGCCGCCGTGGTGCTCACCCGGTTGACCGTCGTGGGTCCGGTGCTGTCCGCGGAGCTGCTCTGCGTCGCCAGGGGCCACGCCGCTGACGTGGTCAACGAGCACGCCTTCTCCGATCGGCAGGACGCAGCGCCGGACGACCCGGCCCGGGTCCGGACGAGTGGCCCCGGCGCCGCCGTGGCGGTCGTCCAGGGGAGCGGGGCGTTCTGGGTGCGGCGGGGGGAGCTGGTCGCCTCCGGTGGCGACCAGACGTTCTCCTGCCTCCAGCAGCTCGTCCTGCGGCGCCCGGAGGACGGGTGGCTCGACCTGGTGGTCGCGTGGCCGCTCGCCGGGCTCGGCGACGTGCTGGTGCGCTTCCCGCTCACCTCTGCCTGAAAGGTCGTCGTTTCCGCCGGTTCAGGCGAAGTGCGTGCCGGCAGGTTCACACGACCGTGTGAAGGATTTGATCTTGGCGCCCCTCGTGCCCCACTCTGCCGCAATCCGACGACGTTGCGAGCGAGAGGTGCCATGGAGCACGAGGCGAACTGGTTCAGGGGCGCTGTCTTCTACGAGGTCCTGGTCAGGGCCTTCAGCGACTCCAACGGCGACGGCACCGGCGATCTGCGCGGCCTCGCGTCCAAACTGGACTACCTGGAGTGGCTCGGTGTCGACTGCCTGTGGTTGCCGCCGTTCTACGCTTCGCCGTTGCGTGACGGCGGGTACGACATCAGCGACTTCCGCGCGGTGCTGCCGGAGTTCGGCACGGTGGAGGACTTCGTCTACCTGCTGGAGGAGGCGCACCGGCGGGGCATCCGGGTGATCACGGACCTGGTGCTCAACCACACCAGTGACGCGCACCCGTGGTTCCAGGAGTCGCGGCAGAACCCGGACGGCCCGTACGGCGACTACTACGTGTGGAGCGACGACGACTCGCGCTACTCCGACGCGCGGATCATCTTCGTCGACACCGAGTCGTCCAACTGGACCTTCGACCCGGTGCGCGGGCAGTTCTTCTGGCACCGCTTCTTCAGCCACCAGCCGGACCTCAACTACGACAACCCCGCCGTCCAGGACGCGATGATCGACACCCTGCGGTTCTGGCTGGACCTCGGCATCGACGGGTTCCGCCTGGACGCGGTGCCGTACCTGTTCGAGCGCGAGGGCACCAACTGCGAGAACCTGGCGGAGACGCACGACTTCCTCCGCAAGTGCCGCAAGGTCGTCGACGACGAGTACCCCGGCCGCATCCTGCTCGCCGAGGCGAACCAGTGGCCGTCCGACGTCGTGGAGTACTTCGGTGACCCGGCGGTGGGCGGGGACGAGTGCCACATGGCGTTCCACTTCCCGTTGATGCCGCGGATCTTCATGGCGGTGCGGCG